>CALVMB010000063.1 GCA_944341895.1 uncultured Clostridia bacterium | reverse complement strand
GACCGGTTTCCCCGGTATCCCCTTTCGGCCCTTGGGGGCCGGTTTCCCCGGTATCCCCTTTTGGCCCTTGGGGCCCGGTTTCCCCGGTATCCCCTTTTGGCCCTTGGGGACCTGTTTCCCCGGTATCTCCTTTCGGCCCTTGGGGACCGGTTTCCCCGGTATCCCCTTTTGGCCCTTGGGGCCCGGTTTCCCCGGTATCCCCTTTTGGCCCTTGGGGACCGGTTTCCCCGGTATCCCCTTTCGGCCCTTGGGGGCCGGTTTCCCCGGTATCTCCCTTTTCGCCTTGCAAAGCGCCGTTATCCTTCCAACTGCCGCTTACCCCGTCGTAGACGTACATCTGATAAGGGGGAGACGTACCTACGCCGTAGGCGTCTCCGGCGGAGGGCGATGGAATTGCCGACGTTAACGCCGATAAACTTTCATAGTATCCCATAATGATAAAGCCGCCGGTTACCCGGCCCAAATCATAATATGTGCTCATACGCGCAAACCCTCCCTACTCGGCCAAAAGATAATCATACGTTCCCGGGGCAAAATATACGCCGACACGGCTCAAATCTATCGTTAAGGAACCAGCAGTCTCCGTCACATCAACACGCCCCGGCGTTTGTGAAGAAAACTCCCAGCTCTCATCCATACTCCCCAAGCGCCGGTTGGAAAACAGATATAGCATAACCGGAAAAACCGCCGCCGCGCTTTCCATGCTGTATAGGGTAATGGCGTAATAATTTGGGATAAAATTTCCTTCCCATTCTATCGTCCAGCTGGAACTGCCACCGGACGACACATAAAAACTACCTTCCGCCACATTGCCGGAAAAAGTACCGTTCACACCAAAAATGGATATGCCTTGACGGATATTTGCCGCCGTCAAGTTGGCATCCCATTTTACGATCTTATCGCCGGATAAAAAGCTGCCTCCAGGTAGAACGATATCCTTCCCTGCCAATACCAAATTGCCGCCTGCCAGCTCCTCGGCGCTCCCCTGCTGCAAGATCCCGTCGGCAGTATAAAAATTTTTACCTTTACGCACATCCGCGATCTTCGCTGTTGTTAAAGAAAAATCAACACTATTGCCGCCGCCGCTTCCCTTTACCATGCCTACCATAAACACGCCCCCTTTCAGCCATAAACCCGCACGGTTAAAGGAATATCCATTGTTGGGACAGCGCCAAAGGCCTTTAAATCAAAGCTTCCATTTTCCTGGGCCACCACTTTCGCTTTTGCGGCTACCCAAGCTTCTTGCTCATCCACAGTCACATCATAGGCGGTATCCACGTCGAAATGATTAGCATTAGTTATTAGCGATGATAACAACTTAATTATTTTGGTATCGCTATTCCAGCTACCGGCTACCGCCGTTAATCGCGCCTCTTTAGGGGTTGCGGTATCCGCTATCGCCGCAAAAATATCTTTCTTATGTTCATGCGGATCATAAACACTGGCCTGCATGCCGCCGGCCGCTCCGGTTTCCCCTTTTTCCCCCCGCACATTACCTAAATCGTACACTACCGCCCCCGTAGGGATTACCTCATCAGATATGGTATAAATCAAATGTCCTCTTTCATCGATGGATAACGGCGGCGCCATCTCATCAGAGGGCAAACAAGCCTTTAAATGCCCGTCAGCTGAATCAACAAATAATTTATACATGTGATTCATTACGCTAAAAGCGTCAACGCCATTAAATTCACCCCCGTCTAACTTTTGTTGCATGGTTTCCCCGTCATCAAATTTAATTTGAGCGGCGTTTCCCTGCTCGTTTTTTGTAACGGCATTATTAATCTTCGTGGATAGAGTTTGTAGCACACTTACCAAATCGTCAGCTGGCATATCCTGCAAAACAATGCTATTTAATGTATTCAAAACCGCATAAAAATTAGCCATTACTTGCGCGGCATAGGCTTTATTCCCTTCTTGAAAAATATAAGGTAATATGATTTGACTAATCCTGATCATCCTCCCTTTTTAATCGTCGTACATCGGCGTAACGTCGGTTATGCCTTCCCGGTTTCCCTTTACCTTTTTCTTTTTATATAAAACGCCTACGCCATAAATGGTCGCCGGTTGCCCCGTATGATCGTCGTAAAACAAATATTGTATGCGTTTCGCCTTTTTGTTTACGGAAATTTCTTTGGTCACCGCGTCTAACCACCCCCAATAGGCCTTATCATAATTTCCTTCTTGCCATACCAAAGAATCATCAAAGGAAACCTCGTTCACCGTCCAATCCCAAGCCGCGTCGGCATAATCCGCTTTAATCTGTAATTTTAAAGTCGTGCTTTGCTCTTGATATTGCTTTACGGCCACAAAAGCTCTTTTGAGCTTTGCATCCATAAACATGGCTCCGGCTACATCAAACCCTTTGGTTTGCGCAGTAAAGACAATCGGCATAGGTAAACCGCTGGCAGGATCCACATATTGAAAGCTGTTGTCATCATATTTTAAAACAAAGCCGTTGGCACAGCCTAAATATAGTGCGTCCCCTCCTCGATAATAGCAATAGGGCTGCTGTGTAAATTCACCCCAAAAGGACTTTTCATTAATGTAATAACGAAATTCTTTAATAACGTCATCAAAGCGTAATCCCAAATAATAGATTCCACCAAAAACTTCCCCATAGCACTCCTTCGGCGTATCTTCGTTTAACCGTTTGCTAATCTTTTTCTCTGAAATATTTTTACTCACGATCTGCGTCGCATAATACGGCAAGCTTAATTGATACAGCCCGTCTATCCCTAAATAAATTACTGCATTCTCAACCGTTTTTACTGTTTTTGGCCATTTAGTACCGCAGGTTACGTTCAATCTGGTTAATTTAATATCCGTTCCGCCGGAAAAATCCCATCCCGACAAATAATAAACAGATCGGGTTAAAAAAACCAATAACCCTTCGTTAAATTCGTGCAAAGCATTAATCTTATCATCCGCCCCATCTGTAACCCGAATATCAATCGCCGAAGTGCCGGCAAGGGCATTGGGGTAGGATACGTTGGTGAAAATCACTTGATTATCTTTTGTAGCGTAAAACCATCTTTGCCCTCGCTGTTCTACCGCAACCGCTTTTTCTACAAGCGACCACAAACCGGAAGGGCTATATCCTTCGCCGCTATATTCGCTTAAATCCCCCGGCGTATTCACGCCGTCATATCGTTTGATTTTTTCTCCGTTTAACCAATATAAAACCCCAGCATAAACAAAATAATCCAACACTTTTTTTGTGCCCAGTAAAACGCTATCCCAATTTCCGCCGGTAAACTTGTACATATTCATGGAATTTTCATCCACTTGGGTAAAAGCGATTACCATAGCTTCCTGACTGGCCGGTTGAAACTCAAACAATAAAACCACCGGATGTATATCGCTAATTTGCGGGTAAGCGATCACACTGCCGTTAGATCGGGAAATACCCGCATAATCCCCGGGCACGGTATTCTTTGCCAAAACCAAACCGTTATCCGGCATATTGTCGTTGGCCATTTCTGATAATCCACCACGAAAATCTTTAAATACTCGTAACATCTTTGCCATGGCGCGCTATCCCTTCTTCTTCGGCTCGCGTTCCGCAGAAGCAGGCTTAGCCGTTCCAGTGGCGCGGCGTTTTTTAGTTTCGGATTTCGGCTTATCCATAATTTCTTTTTCATTCTTCGGCTTACTTTCCCGCCTACTACCGTATATTTTTTCCCGCGTTGCTTTTCTTTCAGCAATTTTTTGCAGGTCTTCCTGCGCCTGTTCCCGGCGAAGCCGTTCTTCCTCCGCAATGGCTTGCAGCTCCAGCTCTTCATTTATTTTTCCATCCAAGGGCGTCACCGGCAATGCCTCCACAACCCCGGTTTGGATGGTTTGCGCAAAAGCCGCTTGCTCGCTAAACAACGCTGCCGCACTTTTGTTTAACTCCTCTACTGTGGGCAGTTCTAAAACATGCCCGCCGTCATACACCCCGCTGCGTAAAATCGCTTGTATTAAATCTCTCTCCGCGTCTACATCGAATTCCCGGCCGGCTCTATCCAAAGTAACAATACCATTGCTCCAAGAAAATCCACGGGAAGCAAAACGCCGTTTTTTGCCCATCGTTTTCCCCTCCTTATATTTACGGCGGCCCCCTATACGCCTGAGAGCCGCCGTAATTTACGCCTTATGTTAGCTGGGGTTATAACAACCGGTTAGAAGCATGTGCGTTTTTGGTTGTTTAAATTCCAAAGAGCATTCGGTAATATATTCATCCATTATCCCGTCCACGTCATTGTTCTGAATATTGGTGTTCAGCTTCGTATCCCGACCGTTCAAATATACATAGCGTACATTTTCCATATCTAATACAAAGCCATATCCGGAATAGGTTTCCGCCTCAGCCAATAAGGGGTCATAAATAACTTTTAAATCGCCATAACTGGTAATCAAATTTTTTACCCGCATGCCATAAGTTTTGTCTTTACCCACATCGGTAACCAAATCGCTAACCGCCCAGCTATTAATCATCGCCGCTAACTTCGGCCCCGCCACTAATAATTTTTCTTGACTTCCATAGGCAAATACCTTTTGCGCTACCATAGCGTCAAAATTATTGTAAGTCAAAGCGGTTCCACCGCTAGAAGCAAACGCTTGTACTTGAGAAGCGCCAGAAAGAAATTCCAAAATCCCACCCATCGTTCTTCTGGGTGTGTTGCCGCTGGTATCCTCCTTGCGTTGGCCAAAATATAAAGCGTTGGCAATATCGCGCTTATGTTCAATCAAAGCTTTTGCTCGTTGATAATTTTGATCCTTTCCGCCGTATAACTTCGAAGCGTTTTCAGTATTCGAAAGAGAAACAGGCGTACGGAAAATTTGCGTATAATTATAGCAAGGCGTTTCTTGGGTAGATTTCACCTCTCTAGCGCCGGCGTTTTCCGCCTGGGCGTTGCCAATAATCAGAATTTCCGCATCGTCGGCAATAGCAGCCGCATCCGTAGAACCATATCCTCTGGTAACGGTAAGCGCATTAGCCGACACACCTGTAATCAATACGCATTCGCCAGTAGAAGGTACTTTAGCAATATCGCCAATACGAAAAATACTGCCGTCATCAACGTTTATCGAAGTAACGGTATTATTCGCTGCGCCGTTAGCCAATGTGCGGATACCCAACAAATCATCTTCCAGCCATTCAAACTTTGGATTATATACCACTCTGGTATCGTTTTTTGCTTTTTTAAGAACCGTAATAAACGGCGCCACATTCGGCTGCAGCAAGGCGATTTTGTCCGCCATATCTACAACTCTACGATTTTGAGTTATATTCGTAGTTGTTCTAACCCCGGTAATATTGCTCATCTATCATCTTCCTTTCGTTTTATAACCTCTTTTATTCAAATAACCCTCCGCCTAAAGATGAAAAAATACCTTGTATAATCTTTTCATCCTCGCTAATTTCGGTTGTTTGATCTTTATTATTAACCGTCTGTGGCGCAGTAAGCTGGCTTTTGGCCTGTTCTTTATTTTGCAACTCGGCCAAGGCTTGTGCCTTTCCTGTTTCTGTCGCCGCGTTCACCGCCTGCTGATCAATCACTTTCGGCGGTCCCCATAATTCTAAAGCCGCCTGTAACAGCATACCGCTGGGGTTTTTACGCCATAAATAACCGTCTCCGTAGCGGCTGCTAATTTCCACCATTTTTTCCACTACCTGCCGGCGGCCATCTTCCGTTTTCGCTTGCGGAAAATCTTGCGCCGTCTGCAATAAAGAGGCATTCAGGTTTACGCTATCCTCTTGCATTTGCATTTGGCGGCGTATGCCTGCCAAAGATTCATTCACTTTCTGCTCCAAAAGCGGCGCGGAAGCCTTAGCCACCCATTCCACGGGATTTGCCATAAACTGCTTGATCGCCTGCTCCGGATCGCCGTTTCCCGCCACTGCAGCGGCGGATTGCATACGGGCAACCTGTTGACTTAAGGCCTGATTCTGCCGGCGAATTTCCGCCAATTCCTGCGTGGTTTGGGTAAAACGGCTGCGCAATTCCTGATAGCTTCGCTGCAACTGATTCTGATTGCGGCTTACGTCTTCAGATCCCCCGTCCTTAGCTTCTTGCTCCGTAATTCTATCTTTCTGTTGCTCCCCCGCTTGTCCAACTTGCGCTGGGGCGGTACGCTCTGCTGCTTCTGCGCTTTCGCTTGTCCGATATCTTTCGGGGCCTGCGCTGTCAGCCGCTTCGTCTTGGGGCCGGCCGCTTTCTTGTCTGTCCGCCTCAGCAAATAAGCTTTCATCGTCCAGGGAAACACCAGCTTGTCCATCCTCAAATAAAGCCATTATAATTTAGCCTCCTTACTGTGTATCTATTGAATTGTTATAATTCGTTTCCGGCTCTTTTAGCAAATTGCATAGCTTTTGCCATGCCGCCAATTGCCCTTGTATAAAACGAACCTTTTGCCACTCGTCCGCATTGCGCAACCTTTCCAGTAATCGATTTTCTTCCGCCTTTGCTTTTGTTTCCAGGTCTTTCCAAGTCTCGCTTTGACTAACGGAAAGCCAGTTTTCATATTTGCTACGCAGTTCATCAAGGAACAACGATATCACCCCCTCCCGTGCTAATATCGTTTATTCCCTGCAACATATTAGCCGCATTTAGCATACCGCCGCCAATCGATGCCCCGGCCATACCGGGATTTTCCGCAGCTAGCGAAGAGGACGGCGATTGCCTTAGCGACATTTGCGGCAACATCTCGTCATAATCCCGAAAACCCTCCGCTTTAAAGAATTCACGCAACACGGCTAATAAAGCTTGGGGATCGTTCTGGTACAGCGGATTGTTTTGAATTACGTTTAAAACCTCAATCATGCGTTGCTTCTGCAATTCTTTATTCGCCATAGGATCAACCGCCGTACCGCTATACATCACGTCGTATTCTCCATCTAAATCAAAGGGGGAAGCGACAAAAATTTCATCAGCTTTACTGTCCATTAAGCGAAAAACTTTTTCTTCCGTCATAAACTGTTGATCCAATTCAAAACACTTTTTCCCCAAAGGTACTAACAATTGGCTAATAACCGCTGTAACCACGTCTTTAAAACGCAAAGAAGCGTTATTGTCTTTCGTCATAGTGGTTGTCGCTGTTTCATTCGTAGCGGACAAGCCCAAAATTACATCCCGGCAACCCGTGGTATCCTGCATATCCTGCTTAATTATGCCCTCGTTGGTAAATGCCGACGCCGGCAAATCCGCCACTTGAATTTCTTGCACATCATCCAGCTCATTAACTTGAACAATACCATTTTGCCGCCAAACCAAATCCTTAGGCGTTAAACCGCTGCCCCGCCGCACTTTCCACATACGACGCAAGGCCATAGAATTATAATCAATACGCTGATTTCGTACCGTATTCAATTCATTTTGCAGACCGTATACCATTTCCGGTATGCCAATACCGTAAAACTCATGGGGCAACGTACAATAACAGCATTTATCATAGGGTTTCACCCCATGCCAAAACGGATTTTCTTCATCCAGAGCGCAGTAGCTTTCATTGATAATCACCGCATGCCGTTCATCCTCCCAATAGTGATGAACCAGATACAAACCGTTTCCCTCTACTTCTATTGCGCTTTGTCCTTTTTGTTGCAACTCCGCACGAATCGTCCGGCCACCTTCCAAACTGTCTTCTTCGCCACTTATTTTTTTCCAATCTATTTTCCATCCCGCTGTTTTTGTTAACGCCTGCAATTGCTTTTTGCTATAGTATTCTCTGTGACCGCAAAAACGCGCGTCTTCAATATTTTCCGCATTGCTATCAACATAAAAATCAAACAGGTCTATGCTTTTTACTTCTGGATCGTCATATACAACCCGATTCTGTTTTGTAGGGCCTCTGGAGGTAATATACAAAGGAGCTCCATCTACCCCGTTAATTGGCACACCATCCACTTCCAAAGGATACTCAATCGTTTCCAAGCGTTTAATGGCACGTAAGGTTTTACGCCAACCGGTATATTGAATGGCCGTACCCAATACAAGCAAATCACTGAGCAGGTGATTGCTATAAACGCGTTCCACGCCCATACGCTCATTCATTTGCCAATCCATTAACTTTTCTATTTTTTCAGCGCGAAAGCTGTCCCCGTGACCCACCGGCAACATTGTCAAATATGGGCGATTGGCAAAAACACTATTGGCAATCCGACTTTTAATTGTTTCTACCATCATAAATGTATAGGGCACATAAATATTACTGCCCTCCCGGCGTTGCTCCGGCTGGCTTCTATACATCCGTAACCACCGGCGCCAATCTTCTTTATAATTTCCGTCCCTCCATTGTTCCGCCTGATGAATACGATTAACGATTTTCTCAAAATCCTTGGGCTGCTTCATATTCCTTTCTTCTCCTTTTCCAATCAGCAAAGTGGCTCCGATTGGAACCGCCTCGGCCTATCCCGGTACGCGTCAATAGCCTGTAATAGCATTAAGCACGCCGTAAATCTGCAATATTTCTTCATTCACATCTCCCGGATTGATATCCGGTAAATTTTCCCACGGTCGTTCATTACGCCCCTGAAAAGCCATAGCTAACGCCATTACTCTGTCATCGTAACAACCATTTTGCGCATTGGTGCTTCTACCATCGTCGCCAATTACATAAGTCATACATTCCCGCAAAGCATTGGGGCTCTGAATCCGGCAAGCGTTTTCACGAATGACCGCGGACAAAGAAGCGATTGCTAAAGGCTTACTTTGCGCCGTAGTAGTAAAGCCATAATCTACCGTCCGCTTATTGGTTATCTTATTAATGGTCATTCGGCGGTAAAGCCTGGGATAATGTAAAGCCCGCAAGCGCTGCACCGTTGCCGCGCCCATATTATTGGCTTCCGGAATTAACCACGCCAAATTATAAAATTTTCCCAATAAAGCCGCCTCATCACCAAGCAAATCAGGGTCGATATGCCCATGCCATTCGGCAACCTGCAAGCCGCTAATCCGTTCAATCACCTGTATTACGCTAAAGTCCCCGCTACTTTTACCTAAAGCAACATCGATACCCGCCACATACTCTTTTCCGTCTTCCGGCCAACGCCAAACTTTTAAAAATCCATTATGGAGACGCTGAAATTGCGCCCGCCCATCAATATCCACCACTCGCCCAATCCGCTCCGGCGGCGGATCGGCGGCTTGCCGCAACGCAGATTCTAATGCGCCCACATCAAAAACAGGCCTACCACTAGCAATAAACGCTTCTTCCGGGGAAGATGGATATTCTTGATGAAAAATATCGATATCGCCGCCGCAATTATTAGCCAAACACCACCGCCGCCACATCAATTGCTCGTCTCTAAGGCCATATAAGCGTTTTAACTCCTTTTCCTCATAATCCGCTACAAAATCCCGGCCTACCGGCATTTGGTAGGCCTGATGTTGCCACCAAGGAAAAAACAAAGGAACAAAAGCGCTTTCCCCCCGTACCGCCTGCTGCCACATCTCATAAAAATCGCCGCCAAT
Organism: uncultured Clostridia bacterium; assembly: GCA_944341895.1. GTDB lineage: Bacteria > Bacillota > Clostridia > Christensenellales > Borkfalkiaceae > Borkfalkia. Next base: position 6,451 of record CALVMB010000063.1, on the reverse strand, counting down.
GCCATTAGCCGTACTTTCCACAATAACCGACGTACCCGGTTCATTGGGAACCGCCTGCATAAGGGAAACCATAGTCTCCGTATATGGCCAAAATGCCAATTCTGAAACATGTAGATTATGTATGGTTAAAGAACGGCCGGCCTCTTTATTCATCGCCGTTTCGATAATAATCTTGGAACGAAGTCCGGGATTCAACCGTTTTTCCGTAGGGATCACCGTTGGATTTTCAAATAATAATTCTTTAGCGTTGCTGGCTTTGCGCATAGGCTGTAAAATGGGGATTTCATTATCATAGAAAAGCTTATTTTTGTTGAAAATCGCCGTAGAAGCGTCCGCTTTATGGGCGATCAGCATGGTATTAATGTTTTCCGTATTGGTAGTATGCCAATAAAAAATGCCTTCCACCGCCGTGGAAAATCCCATCTGCCGCGCTTTTAAAATGATGATACGCACCGGGCGCCCTTCTTGACGCTGCCGCATATATTCCTGATACAAACGCATTTGCGCACGATTAAACGCCAAAGGCGTGATCCTCCCCATCTTATCTTGGATCCGCAAAACAACCCGACAAAATAACATGGGATCAGACGTAATCAAAGCCAAATCTTGCATAATATCGGGAGTGATACCTAATTTTTCTAGATTCACCGCCATTGGCTCAACCACCATTTTCCTCCTCCTTTAACCCCTTTTCTCCAAGCCAATTGCCTATACAAACCGGCCGTAAATCCAGAATGTGGAATACCTCCCATCTACATTGCCAAAAACGCGGCTAAGCTTTATCCATGAAGCGAAGTATCGACCGACCCAATCGTATTTTCCCTAGCTTCATCACAGGAAATATCAAGCGCTTTTCCGGCGGATACTCCTTCTTCATATATGGGCTCTCGTGGGTTTTTGACAATGCCACAAGCCAACTGCGGAAACACCCCCGCCGGCAATTCCGCTTTTATCTTGTCCAGCTCCCCGCGGATCAGTTCAAAACTCACCGTTACCGTTTCTTTATTCGTATCCGGCCTGTCACTGTGACCGTACAAAGATTTTAGTAGATACATTGCAGGCTGGTATGTATCCGTGGTAGACATAATATCCTGCGTCAAAGCGTCAAAGCGGGTAATCCAGGCATTAATCGTTTCTTTTACTGTGGGATAATATTCTTGAATAAGCGGGCCACCATGGGTCAACCGACCGCCGCTACCGTTTTTATAATGTGCTAAATCGCTGGGATGTAAGCCCAATACCGCCGCAATATGGCTGGGCGTTACCGGCAATCGGGATTCTTCCCGCTCCTGATATAGCAAGGCGCAACGCCGGTCAATCTCAGCCGCCCGCTCGGGCCAAGGCGTTTTGCCAACGCCTGGTAGTTTTGCCATATCCAGAATCACGCTCATATTTTCACCTTCCATTCGCCAGATACTTTCTAAACGTTTAGCGCCTTCTGACAAAAGTTGCTTTTTGCCATAAAAAAAGCGCCAAGCATTTCTGCAAAGCGCATGAAAACAGAATAATTTTCTTTTATAGTATTATACCACAGCTAAATATGAATTTGTATGCTGTCTTTAGCTAAATCCAAATTTGTATGCTATCTTTCTCTGCAGCTTATTATCCTTTCCCCGGCGGGGCGTAACCCGGGCAAAGTACCTGGTTTCCCTCCCCCACACCCCACACCGGCCCCACCCCCACACAGCATGCAGACGGGTATCACCCAACCACAGCACAGCATACAGGCGGGTATTCTCCCAACCACAGCACAGCAGCATGCCACACCCTGATGTTTAAACAGAGTAAACATGGTCATTTATCTGGTGTTTTACCCTCAATCACAACGCGGCTACAACATCAAGGCCACTAATTCAAAGGCATTCAGCGTGGATCACCCAAGACGGAAGCATTTGTGGATAATCGAATAGCACCGGATTCTAACTGGTATTTTATTGAAAAATAATTCCTAGTAATTTACTATGAATTATTTTTTTTAGCCTCTGGACTTCCTTTGCATTAATTCACCATTTTGGTTGGAAAAATAAACTCCACCCTCCATTTTCCTCCAAGATCTTCCGCTATCTTTTCCATATCCCCATTGTTAGTGCGCTACGCTATGGGATGAAAAAGAATATAACGGCAAGTTATTTCAAAGCTTGCAAAATACGCCTATGCCGCTCTAAAATCCAGCGATAGCTATAGGACATTTTCGCGGCAATAGCTCCCCAGCTTTTTCCATCCAGATAATGCCAACGCATAATCATCCGGTCGTCCGGCGAAAGCCCCCGCCAAGCCTGTTCAATCTCCCGCCGGCATTCGATTAGTTCATCCAGCTTTTCATCTATAAGCTCCTGTAAACGCTGGCGTTTAACGACTATGCTGGCCGTGGAATCGTGATTTTCGCCGCAGCTATGAGGCATACCGTCCCACGTTCCCCGCGACAAATAGCGATCTAAAAGCAAACGCTTTTCATTTTCCAGATATTCAATCTCTTTTAAAATCCACCGATATTGCTTTAATATTTTTTGATCCATCTTCGCCCCCCTAATATATGTTACCCCACAACACCTATATAGCCCCTTCTTCCGGATGATAAACGGCAGATAGTGACAATAACGAAGATCAGCCGTTTTTTATCATCCAGGCCTTACTGTATCAATCCGTGCCTGCAAAGCGGCTAACAACGCTTGCTGCACGCCGCCTTTTGTACGCAAACTTTTGATCACATCTTCATCCATGCCGCCTTGTACCACAAGATGATGAACGATAACGGGATGTTCCTGCCCCTGCCGGTGTAACCGCTTATTCGCCTGTTCATACAGCTCCAAAGACCAAGTAAGACCAAACCAAACAATATGCCGGCCGCCTGCTTGTAAATTCAACCCATAAGCGCAGCTTTGCGGATGGGCTAACAGTACATTTACCTCTCCGGCATTCCAGGCCTCCCCGTCGGCGGCGCTCTGATATTCTCGAACCCGTAAACCGGTTGCAGCCAGCGCCGCCAACAAACGGTCCCGGTCGTGGCAAAAACTATAAAACACCAAGCAATTCTGGCCATTCAATTTTTCCAGCGTTTCCAAAAATGCTTCTACCTTACAGTCGTGCACCAACAAAGGCTGCCTGTCAACGTCGTATACGGCTCCATTACACAATTGCAGCAGTTTGTTGGTAAGCACGGCGGCGGAAGCGGCGGTGATTTGCCCGTCCTCCGTTTGCAGCAGCATATCGCGTTCCAACCGCCGGTACGCCTTTTGCGCCAGACCATCTAATACTACCGGCACGTCATCAAAAATCAGATCCGGCAAATTCAGATAATCCTCCGCTTTCAGGCTTATACAAATATCGCCGATCGCTTTCTGTATATGTTCCAAACTCCCTTTTTTCGGCTTATAAGAAAAAATTTGCGTGCGGTTTCGTTTATCCGGTTCAAAAAACCGTTCCCGGTATTGTCCCAATGTCCGCCCCAGACGCTGCCCGCCGTCAAGCAAATAAATCTGCGCCCAAAGATCCATAAGCCCGTTGGCAGAAGGCGTGCCGCTTAGCTCTACCAATCTTTTAATGCGGCCGCGCACCAGTTTCAAAGCCTTAAACCGCTTACTTTGACTGTTTTTAAAGCTGCTGCTTTCATCCAAAACCACCATATCAAAGGGCCAATCCTGGCGAAAATGCTCCACCAACCAGGCCACGTTATCCCGGTTGATCACATAAACGTCCGCCGGAGCGGCCAACGCCTGTAAACGTTTTTGCCTACTACCCACCGCCACAGAAATACGCAACCGGCGTAAATGCTCCCACTTCTGCGATTCCGTGCTCCAAGCCCCTTCCGCCACTTTTTTTGGGGCGATAATCAACACCTTTTCCACAACCCAACGATCATACCGCAAAGCATAAATAGCGTCTAAAGTGATTACTGTCTTTCCCATACCCATGTCTAAAAACAAGCCTAAAGCCGCTTCACGAACGATCCGCTCCCCACAGTACCGCTGGTAAGGATACGGCAGGTAAATCATAGATCCACCTCCGTTTCTTTTTCCGGACGTAAATGACGCTCCCTAAGAAACCGATCCACATCCTCCAATCCCCGCAATACTTCAACGTCCGCCCCCAGCCGTTTTAATTCGGCTATTCTTATTTTCTGACACGGAGATAACCTCCCGTCAGCGGCCTTCAATTCCACAAACGCCACCCTCCCCCCTGGCATTACCAACAACCGGTCGGGAACCCCAGCGTTACCGGGGCTGACAAACTTGTATGCCTTGCCGCCCAGTTTTTTCACTCCTTGCGTAAGCCGCCGCTCCAAATCTTTTTCCCTCATAATTCAATCCTCCCAAACGCTCGGTAACACTTCCCGTAGCAACAACCTGTTTTTCCTATAATTATATAAAAATAGGCTGTATAGGCTGTATTAGGATGTAATACATATACCTATGCAGCCTATTTATAACAGTCTATTATAGAAAATAGTGTAACAATCTATTATTATAAGTTAATATATAGATATAGCAGGCGTTTTATTTTAACAATCTTCGCAACTTTCCTGTAACCAGCCCGGCAACAAATATGGTGTTTCGGTTTTTGCTGGTCAAAACCCTTAAAATAGGGTGTTTTGCGGGCTGTTTTTCGCCCCTAAAAGCCGAAGCCGTGCATGCCTCATTTTTGTGGTTATTTTGAAGTGTTTGGCCGTTTTTTTCCGTTTTTGTCGCTATTAGACGGCGATATTTTGAAGTGTTTGGCCGTTTTTGGCAATTCATATCCGGCTTTAACACCTTTTTACCCGTAACCTATGCTTGTTACATGGCCCTTTGCGGCCTCATTGGGCGGCGTTGTTTCTGATAAACCCTCTTTGCACACCGCAGTATCCAAATCTTAAGCTCCCCCTCGCCCGCTGCCAGCCCGCCGCCTTATCCAGGATGTGGTTGATCTCCATCGCGTAGGTGTTTTTCATATCCCGCTGGTTGCCGTCCAGCGCCTCACACCAAATTTCCAAAGCGCATATCCGCTCCCGTTCTTTTAGTGGAATCCCCCCCTGCACTGCGCCGCTCCAGAACATCCGCCGCTTGTCCAGGGTCCAGCTTTGCCAATCTTCCGGCACTTTGCTCTCGATAAAATCTTCTATGATTCCCTGCCATGCGCTAATTTCCCGATGTTCCTCCTGCTGCGCTTGAGCCGGGGCTTCCAATTCTTTAGGCAAAAACAGTGTTTCTCCGGCCCGCCAACGTACCGTTGCTTCCGCCCATATTTGATCTTGCTCCCGGTCTAAATCCCGCCAAACGTCTTTTTTCTTCGGGTATAAGCCTACATCCACCGGCCAAAAACGCCTGTTTCCCGTTGGATCTTGCAAAAACTCCTTGCAATTGGTGGTGCCGAAAAACACACAACGTCGGGGCAATTCTTTTACATGCCGGCCATAAGCAGCGCGGAAACGATCCGCCCGCAGGCTCAAAAATTGCTTGATTCGCGCCACATCCGTACGGCGAAAAGCGTCCAATTCGCTTACCTCTACCAGCCACACCCCTTGTAAAAGCTCGCTGGCCTCTTTCCCTTCAAAAGTGCGGATACTGTCGTTGAACCAACCCCGGCTCATTTTATCTAATAGCGTGGATTTACCGATCCCCTGCGGCCCGGAAAGGATCACCATGGCGTCGTGTTTGCAGCCGGGGGTCATGGCCCTGGCTGCGGCGGCGGTAAAAGCTTTACGGGTAACGGCGCGGGTATATGGATCGTCAGTCGCCCCTAAATAGTCGATAAAAAGCGTGTCCAAGCGGGGCGTGCCGTCCCAGCGCAAACCATTAAGATAATCCCGTACTTCATTAAAACGGTGCGCTGCGCTGTGCAGGGACAAAGCGCCGTCTATTTTGCCGTTGCCAGTAATATTGTAATATTTTTCCAAATACCAATATAGCCCCTGATTATCGTTATCGTCCCAAAGCCGTCTTTGCGCGCTTTTTTCCCAAGGCAACGGCCCCAATACCTCGCCGCGCCCGGCAAACTCGTTAAGGGCAAACTTGCCCTTAAGGTTTGGATCGTTCTCAAGAATCAACCATATATTGTCGATGGTGGCTTTTATAACGCCGGTCTGCCGGTTGATCGCCAGTTTTGCCATCCAATTCTGCCCCGTTTCTTCTCCCATCCGCTGACTGTCTTCTATAGGGGCGAAGTCGTTTGCCGCCGCTTGTACCCGTTCCCGGGCCATAAGGGCGGCTACCTCCGGGTCCGACACGGCAAGCTCGCACATGGCGGCATAGGACGGCAGGCGGTTGGCGGGGGTGCCGGGCGCGGCCTCGTCGTCCATCCCCTCAAACTTATGCAGGCGCACAAGGTCGAAAGCGTTAACCAGCCGCCCGCTGCACGGGTCGGTGGCATGGTGGCTGTACAGGAATTTGCCGCCGTCATAGATCACCGCGCCGCCGGTGGTGCTGCCACCCAGATAGGTGTACCGCCCTGGCATAGCGCCCACCGCCTCATAAAT
>CALVMB010000062.1 GCA_944341895.1 uncultured Clostridia bacterium | reverse complement strand
GGAAGCTTATTTATTGTACCGTGAAAAGCTGACCGGCGGCAGTAAAGAAGATAAACTGAACTTCCTTAAAGAACAGGGCCTTTTAAACCCGGAGATACTCTTAGACCGCATAAAATTAAAAACCCTCTTTAAAATAGACGGGTCTTACGCCTATTTGAGCGGCAGAACGGGTAAACAAATTATATGGTGGAATGCAAATCAGCTCTTCCTTAAAGGAGAAGAGGTGAAAATGCTTAAAAGCGTAAGCAACTATATGCGGGACTGCAAAAAGTATAATAAGGAGCTCGATGCGGGTGAGGATATCACTGCGGAAAATAACTTAACTCTTTACGACGCGATAACCGACAAATTGGGTTCGCCCTTATATTCCGGGCTGCCGGTAAGCGGACAGGCAAAATTTCTTAGAGAAAAACGGGAACTTTTTGCTGCGTTAAAAGGGAGGAGCAGTGTCGCGTGCTCTTTGAAATGTTAAAGCTCACCCAGTGTAAAGGGCTTTCGGCAGATTTTACGTTGCTTAAAGGCCCCGGACATGCGGGAATAAATCTTACGAATAAATTTATGCAGGATAGAGAGGTGAAAATCATCTTTCAGTCTCCCACAGGGTATTACAGGCGCGTAATAGATATAAAAGAGTTTTTATGAGCTGGCGGGTAGTGGTGGTCTTTTTCGATTTGCAGGTGGAAACTTCCGCGCAGCAGAGGGAATACCGGTATTTCCGTAAATTTTTGTTAAAGAGCGGGTTTGTAATGATGCAGGAATCGGTGTGTTCCAAGATAGTGTTAAACCCCACCGCCGCCGCGGCAGTGCAGGAGAACGTAAGAAAGCATAAGACAACGGGCGGCATGATAGCAATGCTTATAGTAACCGAACGGCAGTTCGAGCGGATGGAGATAGTGGTGGGCAAGGCGCAGAGCACGGTGGTTGAGAGCGACAGCAGGTTGGTGATATTATGAAACTTGCACATTATAACCTGGAACAGGTTATTGAGATTGTTCCCGGCAGGGTCAACGTGCTCGTTATAGAACCGGAAGATAAGTTTTATAACTGTTGCGCGGAACTTTGCGGGCAGATTGCGGGGGAATCCGGCAATTTTTGCCTTTCCGAGGGAGATGAAACGCTTAACCTTGCAAAGACGGCGGCAGTTGTTTCCGATTATCTTTCGTTAAGCGTGAACGATAAAAAGTTTGTTCCCAAACTTTATCACAATTTAAAAGAGATTGCGGAAAGCCGTTTTGCGGAGGAGTGGCAGCAAATAAATTTGTCCGTTACGGCGCTCTTTGATAAACTCAACGCGGAGAGTGATTGCCCCATAGATTATAACGAAGAGAGCGGGGTACAGGAACTTTTTAGAGCTTTCGGCGTGTGTATGCGTAAAGAAGAAACTTTGCTTGAAAATTTGCTGCTCTTTGTTCGCGCCCATGCGTTTTTGTTGAAGACGCGCTGTTTTTTCTTTATAAACCTTAAAACCGTGCTTACGGAAAAACAGTTAAAGGCTTTTTATCATGAAACGGAATTGGCGGAAATTTGCGTGTTTTTGTTGGAAAATACCTGTAAGCCAAAACTTCCGGGGGAAACGGTTACGGTTATTGACCGCGATTTGTGCGAATTTCTTGCATAAAGGCGGGTTTTATGTTATAATTTATATAGATAATGCCATTTATACCGTTTTGAATTTCTGCGTGTGGTGCGCAAAAATACTCGAATTTGAGGTTTGAGTATGGTGTTATTCTGAACGGTAGTCAAACAAAAAATAAATCACTGAAAATCGTCGAAGGGTTTGAGTATGGTGTTATTCTGAACGGTAGTCAAACAGAGCAAAAAAGCCGATCGGGCTATTATATGTTTGAGTATGGTGTTATTCTGAACGGTAGTCAAACTTATTCTCAGCGTGGTGGTGCTACTCAGCCGTTTGAGTATGGTGTTATTCTGAACGGTAGTCAAACTCTGTTCGGTTGACATATAGTTATCAAGGTGTTTGAGTATGGTGTTATTCTGAACGGTAGTCAAACTTGAACTTGCTTAAAAATTTACGGACTATGGTTTGAGTATGGTGTTATTCTGAACGGTAGTCAAACGGTAACGGGCGACAACACCCTTGCAAACGCGTTTGAGTATAGTGTTATTCTGAACGGTAGTTTTGTTTCCGCTTATGGCTTGTGCGTTGGGAACAGTTTTGAATATGGTGTTTTAAGTCTTGCGGCAATCTGCCCCCGGCTCTTTAATGAGCGCGGGGGCAGAAGTCTTTTAATTTGCGGTAACTTTTTATAACAGAGTTTATTTATCATAAGCAGGACGTTAAAGACAGACAAAATTTTCATAAAGCCATTATCAGAAAAGAGATTTCCCGCATTATCGTGTGCTCTTTTACATAATATATCTTTGCGGACGGGCAAATTTTTCCGAAGCAAGCTAAAAAATAACATTTCCGAACACATTTATTTTATTTTTTACTCTTTTTGTTTTTTATTGTGCATTGAACGGCGCCCTGTCGGGTGATAAAATATATACGGCGGGAGGGAAGATTCATGAAGAAAATTAAAATCGTAATACTCGGTTACGGCGATCGGTGTGCGCGTTATGCTCGCTATGCCTTTATCCACCCGGAAGAGGCGGAGATTGTGGGGGCGATAGACCTTAATCCCCTTAAACTTTCCCGGGCGAAAGAGGAATTAGGGCTTAGCGAGGGGCAGATTTTCAGCAGTATAGAAGAGTTTTTGGCAAAAAACATTTCGTGCGACGTGGTAATTAACGGGACGATGGACCAGTATCATTACGAAACTTCGGTAAAACTGTTGGACCGCGGTTATAATCTG
>CALVMB010000061.1 GCA_944341895.1 uncultured Clostridia bacterium | reverse complement strand
ATCGTTCGCTGAAAGCGCGATCGCGTCACGTCATTTCGGCAGTACGGGCAGTAGCCAAAGCAAACGCCCCCGAAGTTCGTTCGGGGGCTTGCGTGGAGCTACTGGCCGGACTTGTAAGGAGCGGCGTCAGCCGCGACGGAATAGCGATTGATCGCTGCAAGCGCGATCGCGTCACGTCATTTCGGCAGTACGGGCAGTAGCCAAAGCAAACGCCCCCGAAGTTTGTTCGGGGGCTTGCGTGGAGCTACTGGCCGGACTTGTAAGGAGCGGCGTCAGCCGCGACGGAACAGCGATCGTTCGCTGAAAGCGCGATCGCGTCACGTCATTTCGGCAGTACGGGCAGTAGCCAAAGCAAACGCCCCCGAAGTTCGTTCGGGGGCTTGCGTGGAGCTACTGGCCGGACTTGTAAGGAGCGGCGTCAGCCGCGACGGAATAGCGATTGATCGCTGCAAGCGCGATCGCGTCACGTCATTTCGGCAGTACGGGCAGTAGCCAAAGCAAACGCCCCCGAAGTTTGTTCGGGGGCTTGCGTGGAGCTACTGGCCGGACTTGAACCGGCGACCTGCTGATTACGAATCAGCTGCTCTACCGACTGAGCCACAGTAGCGGGATAAAAACAAATTCAGCGCCTTCCGCCAACGCAGGAAAGCCTATTTATTATACCATATCTGACGGAAAAAGCAACCGTTTTTTCGCGGTTTCGCAAAAATTTTTTAGCCGCGTGCCGCCGCGCCGACGGACGCGCCGCGGCGCAGTGCAGGGTACGCTGCGCGGCGGGCGCGCTTTGCGTGGTTTTCGGGAAAAATGCGCCCGATCTGCCGTCGAATATTGAAAACGGCTTGAAAATGCAAAAAAATGTGATAAAATAGAGAAGAAAGTCTGAATGAACAGAGGTGTTGCGCATGATACAGAAAACAGGCATTTCGCGCGAACGTACGGCGGGGATCTTGCTGCATATCGCGTCTTTGCCCGGTCGGTACGGCATCGGCACGATGGGAGAAGAAGCGCGCCGCTTCGTCGATTTTCTTTGCGCCGCGGGGGTGCGGTATTGGCAGGTTCTCCCGCTCGTGCAGACGGGGTACGGCGATTCGCCCTATCAGTCTGAATACGGCGCGTCGGGAAACCCGTACTTCATCGACCTGGAAACGCTCGTCGCGGACGGCCTCTTAAAAAAGCGCGAACTTTCCGCCTGCCGCCATGCGGGCGGGCGCATCGATTACGGATTTTTGTATGAGCGGAAATACGCCGTTCTGCGAAAGGCATTTTCGCGGTTCGACTGTGCGAACGAATCGTTTGCGGCTTTCGAGCGCGAGGGTGAGTTCTGCGATTATGCGCAGTACATGGCGATCAAAAAAGCGCGCGGCTCGGCAAGTTTTGATCGCTGGGAAAAGCCGCTCCGCCTGCGCGATCCGCAGGCGCTGGACAAGTTCTTTTCCGATCCCGCCAACCTGCGCGAGTATCGCTTCTGGCTGTTTGTGCAGTTTATTTTCCGCCGCCAGTGGCAGGCTCTCAAGGCGTACGCCAACGAGCGCGGCGTGCGCATCGTGGGGGATATCCCTCTGTACGTGGCGTACGATTCGGCGGATGTATGGGCAAACCCGTCTTTGTTCAAACTGAATAAGAACCTCACCCGCCGCAAGGTCGCAGGCGTTCCGCCCGATTATTTTTCGGCGACGGGGCAGTTGTGGGGCAATCCCGTCTACGATTGGAAGAAACACGAAGAACAGGGCTTTTCCTGGTGGATCGAGCGCATCCGCCGCGCGTTCAAACTGTACGACGTGGTGCGCATCGACCATTTCCGCGGCTTTGATCGGTATTTCGAGATCGATGCTTCCGCCGAAACGGCGGTGCAGGGCAAGTGGAAACGCGGCCCGGGCATCGCGCTGTTCGAGGCGGCAAAAAATGTGCTGGGCGACCTTCATTTTATTGCCGAAGATCTCGGAACGCTGGATTCGGGGGTGCTTCGGCTCATCCGCCGAACGGGCTATCCGGGCATGAAGGTACTGCAATTCGCCTTCGACGGCAATCCCGAAAACGACTATCTGCCCGCGAACATCCCCGAAAACAGCGTCTGCTATACGGGCACGCACGACAACGACACCATGGTCGGCTATCTGCGGTCGCTCCCCGCGTGGGAATGCGGCGCCACCCTCGCGCGTATCCGCGCGGAACTCAAAAAGGCAGGCATCCGCATGCGCGTTTCGGGAGCCGCGAGCGGCGCCGAGGCGGTGTGTATGCTCGCGTGGTCGTCGCGCGCTGCGCTGGCGGTGCTGCCCGTGCAGGATCTCTTGCTTCTGGGAAGCGAGGCGCGCATGAACACGCCCGCGACTTCGGAGGGCAACTGGCAGTTCCGTCTGACGCGCATCCCTTCGGCGCAGATCGCACAGCAACTGCGCGCGGTGCTGGAACGCTTCGGCAGGCTGTGTTCGGATCGTTGACAAATCGCCCCGCAATGGGTTACAATGCAAAAAAATCTTTGGAGATACTATGGAACGAGGACTGTTGACTCCGCTGAAAAAACTGCGCAGGCAGGTGTTCGTGGAGATGGCGCGCGTCGCCTTCGAAACGGAAAAGAGCGAACTCAAAGACGCCATCGAGGCGATCCCGTACAAGATCACGCCGGGCGATAAACCGCTGTACCGCGAGAGCATCTGGCGCGAGCGCGCCATCTGCTCGGAGCGCGTCCGCCTTTCCATGGGGCTGTCCCTGCGCCCCGAAGACGTGCCCGTGCACATTACCAGTGGTCTGCGCGAGAGCGACATCGCCGACAAATATTATGAGCCGCCGCTCATGCAGGTCATTCCTTCGGCGTGCGCGGCGTGTGCGCCCAATCTGTATAAAGTTACGGATAACTGCCGCGGCTGTGTGGCGCATCCTTGCACGACGGTCTGTCCCAAGGGCGCCGTTTCCATCGTGAACGGGAAATCGGTCATTGATCAGGCGAAGTGCATCAAATGCGGCAAGTGCAAGGCTGCTTGCCCGTACGACGCGATTGCCCATCACACCCGCCCGTGCGCCGAGGCGTGCGGCGTCAAGGCCATCGAATCGGACGATCTTGGCAGGGCAAAGATCAATCCGGACAAGTGCGTTTCCTGCGGCATGTGCATGGTCAACTGCCCGTTCGGCGCTATAGCCGACAAGTCGCAGTTTTTCCAACTCATCCGCGCCCTGCGCCGCGGCGACAAGATCATCGCCGAGGTCGCGCCCGCCTATCTGGGGCAGTTCGGCGATAAGGCCACGCCCGGCAAGGTCAAGGCCGCGCTCCTGGAATTGGGATTTAAAGAGGTGTTCGAGGTCGCGCTCGGGGCGGACATGGGCGCCGCCATCGAGGCGCATCATTACGCCGCCGAAGTGAAAGAGGGCAAACTTCCGTTCATGCTCACTTCCTGCTGCCCCGCCTGGGCAATGCTCATCAAGCGCTATTTCCCCGAATCGGCGGATAAGATCTCGCGCACGCTCACGCCCATGGTCGCCACCGCGCGCACCATCAAGAAAAAGTACCCCGACCACCGCGTCGTGTTCATCGGCCCGTGCGCGGCAAAAAAACTGGAAGCATCCCGCCGCACCATCCGCAGCGACGTCGATTTCGTCATCACGTTTGAGGAATTGTCCGCCATCTTCGAGGCAAAGGGCATCGATTTCGAGACCTTTGACAAGACGGTGGAAATGAACGACGCCACGGGCGCGGGGCGCGGCTACGCCTGCGCGGGCGGCGTTGCGGGTGCCATCGAAAAGTGCATCGCGGCGTACTATCCGGGCACCGAGGTCAATATCCAGCACGTCGAGGGGCTGGAAGACTGCCGCAAGATCCTGCTTCTTGCCAAGATGGGCAAACTCAACGGCGCGCTCATCGAGGGCATGGGCTGTCCAGGCGGTTGCGTCGCGGGCGCGGGCACCAATATCCCCATCAACAAGGCGACCGCCCTCGTCAAAAAGACGGTGGACAGTTCCGCACAGCAGGTCCCGCCCAAGGAACTGGAAGAGGTGCAGTTGGATTGATCTTTGGCAAGGTCGGCTTTTAAGACAGGTCTCCTGTATGCGCAGCCCGTCCCTCCATGCGAAGGGGCGGGCCTTTCTGCGCCTTTTTTATCTTTGCGCGCGCTGCGGGTGCTGAACGGGCAGGTTTGCGCATACAATACAGGCGATGAAGACGAAATTTCGATCCGCGTTCGCGCAGGTCAGGTTTGCGGCGATGCTCGTCGGCACGGTGGTGGGGGCGGGGTTCATTTCCGGCGCCGAACTGGTACGCTTTTTCCCCGCCGTCGGGTTTTTGCCCTGTCTCGCCGTCGCGGCTCTGCTGTTTGCGCTCTGTTTTTACGCGCTGTTTTCGCTGGGGGCAAAACACGGCGGGTATGACGGCATGCTGGCCGCCCTGTTCGGCAGGGCGGCGCCCGCCGTGCGTTTGTTCGTGTACGGCTGTTCGCTCGTGCTGTGCGCGAGCATGCTGGCGGGGCTGGACGCCGCGCTGGGCGAGGGGTTCGGCGTCGGCACCGTGTTTCCCGTCGCGGCGCTCGCCGTCTTGCCGCCGCTGTTTTTTCTTTCCAGCCGCGGCGTAAAAGGGCTGTATTTTGTCAATCTCGCCCTCGTGCCCGTCATCCTGCTCTTTTTGTCCGCCTGCGCGGGCGCGCTGGGCGACGTGCGCCTGTCGGAATGTCCGCCTCGGCCGTTCGAGGCGCTCTTTTGCACGCTGTTATATGTGTGCATGAACGCATTTCTCGCCGCGCCAGTCGTCTGCGATGCGGGCGCGGCGGGCGGAAAGGGCGGCGCGGGGTGCGTCTGTGCGGGCGCGCTCATCGGCTTTTGTGCCGCTGCGGTGCTCGCGTGCGTCGTATGCGAGGGTGCGGGGGCGCTGTCGGCGCAGATGCCGTTTTTGTACGCAGTGGGCAGGACGGCGGCGTTCGGCAGGGCGTTTGCCGCTGTCAGCGTCTGCGGAATCCTGACCACGCTGTTTTCTTCCTATTATCCGCTGTATACCGCCATGGAAGGCAAAAAGCGCGCCACGGTGTGGCGCGCCCTGCTGCTTGCCGCGGCGTTTGTTCTCTCGCTGTGCGGACTGCGCGGCATCGTCCGCTGGCTGTACCCCGTCATGGGCGGGGCGGGATTGTGCTTTTTTGCGGTGCTCGCCGCACGGGGCGGGCGTTCACTTCTTGGTCAGGATGCGCTCGGCGAGCGCGACCAGCGCGTACATCGCCCCCGCGAGCGCGCACAGGATCACCGTCGCCGCCATCACGAGGTCTAATTTGAAAACCTGCCCGCCGTAGACGATGAGATATCCCAGCCCCGCCTTGGATACGATGTATTCGCCCATGATGGAGCCGATCCACGCCATGCCCACGCAGATTTTCAGCATGCCGACGAACTGCGGCAGGGCGGAGGGCAGAACGAGTTTGCGCAGCATCTGTACCTTGCTTGCGCCCATGGACTGCAACAGCAGGATCTTGTTTGCGTCCGTCGCCATGAATCCGCCCAGCATGTGCAGGATGGCGACGATGATGCCGACCAGGACGGTCATGAACACGATGGCGGACGAGCCCGTGCCGAACCAGATGATGATGACGGGCCCGAGCGCGATCTTGGGCAGGCTGTTGAGCACGACGATGTACGGTTCGAGGATGCGCCTCGCCCGTTCGCTCCACCACAGCGCGAGCGCGATGCCCGTGCCGAGCACGACGGCGATGACAAAGCCCGCGACGGTCTCCCAGAGGGTGACGCCGATATGGTAAAACAGCGATCCGTCCGCGGCAAGTTTTCCGATCTGCACCGCGATGCGCGAGGGCGAACTGATGATGAACGGGTCGACCAGTTTCAGCCCCGCGATCAGTTCCCAGATGCCGAGCACGGCGATGAGCAGCCCGAAGCGCGCCAACTGCACGACGATGCTTTCCCGCCGCCGTCTGCGCAGGAACAGGCTGTGCTCCAAAGAACAATTTGATTGCGTCTTCATAAGTTCAGTTCCTTCCAGAGTCTGTCGAACCACGCCGAAAAGCGGGCGTCTTTGCGCCTCTCGAGCGGCTTCATCTCCCCGAACCCGATCTCGTGCGCCGCCACCACCCGTGCGGGGCGGGCGCTGAGCACGAACACGCGGTCGGCAACGGAGATCGCCTCGCTGATGTCGTGCGTGACGAGCATCGCCGTCTTGTGTTCCTGGCGGATGATCTCGTACACGTCGTCGCACACGTTGAGGCGGGTCTGGTAATCGAGCGCGGAAAAGGGTTCGTCGAGCAGCAGCATGCGCGGGTCTGCCGCCAGCGTGCGGATGAGCGCAGCGCGCTGGCGCATCCCGCCCGAAAGTTGGTCGGGATAGTGCTTCAAAAATCCGCCCAGCCCGTACTTTTCGGCGAGAGCCCGCGCCGCGGCGCGCCGCGCGGGCGTGTTGCATTTGCGGATCTCCAGCGGCAGGGTGATGTTCGCTTCCACTGTGCGCCAGGGGAAGAGTTCGTCTTTTTGCAGCATATAGCCGATGTGTGCGTTTCCGCGTTCCACAGGCTTGCCGTACAGGCGCACTTCGCCCGCCGAGGGGGAGAGCAGTCCCGCCGAAAGGGAGAGCAGCGTCGTCTTGCCGCACCCGGACGGGCCGATGACGGCGATGAACTCGCCTTCGCGCACCGCAAATTGCAGGTGCGAGGCGGCGAGCGTTTCGCCCTTTTCGGTGTGGTAGGTCAGGGACACGTCGTCGAATTCGAGGACGGTTTTTTCCGTTTGTTCGTTCATGGTGATTCCTCGGTAGATGCCGCCGTGCGGCTGCTATGCGTTGAGTTCCCGATAAATGGCGGAAGAGTAACTCGTGTTCACCAGGTCGGAAAAAGCGACCCTGCGTTCCAGTTCTCCCGCGTTGTCGATGATGTCCTGCAGCCGCGTGAACGCCGCCTCGGTCATGGTCATGTCGCTCTGCCATGCGTCGATGGCTTTATAACTGTCCAGCGAAGTCTGCAACGCGGAAACGTCGGTGCCGTCAAAGTAGGGGGCGAGGATCTCGGCGGTCTCTGCGCTCGAAGTCCCGTTCACGGCGGCGATGCCGCGCATGACGGCGCGCAGGAAGCCTTTGACGATGTCCTCGTTTTTGTCGATGTACGATTGGCGCGCGATGTAGCAGGTGTAGGGCACTTCGCCCGAACCTTCGCCCACGGACGCGACCACAAAGCCCTTGCCTGCCTTTTCGTAGTCGGAGGCGACGGGCTCGAACATGGTGCAGTAATCGGCGGTGCCCGATTCGAACGCCGCGGTCATATAGTCGAAATTGATGTCGTAGTTCATGGTCACGTTCTGTCCGTCGAACAGGCCGTGCTCGTTGAGCATGTATTCGAACGTCATCGCGGGCACGCCGCCCTTGCGCCCTGCGAGGATCTCCTTCCCTTCGAGCGATTCCCAGGTAAAGGTGTCCGCCTCATCCACGCGCGAGACGAGGAACGATCCGTCGCGCTTGGTCAGTTGCCCGAACACTTTCGGTACGTTGTCCGAGCCGCCGATCAGCACATACAGCGCCGCTTCGGGCCCGCAGAACCCGATGTCCGCGTTGTTCGAAAGCACCGCCGCCATCACGTTGTCGGCGCCGCCGCCGTTGGTCAGTTCGATCTCGATGCCTTCTTCCTCAAAATAGCCGAGCGCGTCTGCCACGTACATCGGTGCATAGAACACCGAGTGCGTGACTTCGTTGACGCGCACGCGCGTCGTGCCCTCTCCGCCGCCCGCGCATGCCGTAAAGGGCACGAGCGCGAAGAGGGCGCATAAAATTGCCGCAAGAAATTTTTTCATGTGGGAATTCTCCGTGAAATTTTTAATAATGCATTGTATGCCGCGGCGCGCGAAAATGACAAGGCGCAACAAAGCGGGCGGGACCGCCGTACGGTTGCGGTACAAAAACAGGTGCCCGACGCACCGTTGGATCGCCGCGCGTCGGACACCTCGTTGCCTGCGACGGAAGGTGTCCCCCCGCGCCTGCGGCGGCGGGCGGCGGCAAAAATTTCGGGCACTTTTTGCGCTTCCCGCCGAGGGGTTTTAATTGACAAAAGCGTGGGTTATCGTTATAATGTGGGGTATCCTATAAAATCGGGAAAATCGCGTCCGAGGGCGCGGCGGGCGGGAGAGATGCCCGCGGAGAGAAGGTGCAAAATGGAAATGCAAAAGACTTACAACCCCAAAGATTTTGAAGACAGGCTGTACGCCGAATGGATGGAAAAGAATTATTTCCGCGCCGAGCGCGACCCTGCAAAAATCCCGTTCACCATCGTCATCCCGCCCCCCAACATCACGGGGCAGTTGCATCTCGGCCACGCGTTGGACAACACCATCATCGATACCCTCATCCGTTTCAAGAGGATGCAGGGGTATTCGGCGCTGTATCTGCCGGGGTGTGATCACGCTTCCATCGCCACCGAGGTCAAGATCGTCGAGGAGATGAAAAAGAAAGGCCTGACCAAAAAGGACGTGGGCAGGGACGGATTCCTGGAACGTGCCTGGGCATGGAAAGAAAAGTACGGCGGCCGCATCGTCGAACAGATGAAGAAGATGGGCGTCTCCTGCGACTGGTCGCGGCTCGCCTTCACCATGGACGAGCGCTGTTCGCGCGCCGTGCGCGAGGTGTTCGTCAACCTCTACGAAAAGGGGCTCATCTACCGCGGCGACCGCATCATCAACTGGTGCCCCGGCTGCAAGACGGCGCTTTCGGATGCGGAGGTGGAATACAGCGAGGACGCCTCGCATTTCTGGCACCTGAAATATCCAGTCAAGGACAGCGACGAATACATCGTCGTGGCGACCACCCGCCCCGAGACCATGCTGGGCGATACGGCGGTCGCGGTCAATCCTGCGGACGAACGCTACACGCACATGGTCGGCAAGACGCTCGTTCTCCCGCTCGTCGGGCGCGAGATCCCCGTCATTGCCGACGAATACGTGGATAAAGAATTCGGCTCGGGCGCCGTCAAGATCACGCCCGCGCACGATCCCAATGACTTTGAAGTGGGACTGCGGCATGACTTGCCCGTCATCCGCGTCATGAACGACGACGGCACCATGAACGAAGAGGCAGGGGACGCCTATTGCGGCATGGACCGCTTCGCTGCCCGCGAAAAGATCGTCGAGGATCTCAAGGCGTGCGGCGCGCTCGTCAAGATCGAGCCGCACACGCACAACGTCGGGCACTGCTACCGCTGCAAGAGCACGGTGGAGCCCATCGTGTCCAAACAGTGGTTCGTCAAAATGGCGCCGCTCGCCAAGCCCGCCATTGATGCGGTCGCGCGCAACAAGATCAAGTTCACGCCTTCCCGTTTTTCCAAGATCTATTTCAACTGGATGGAGGGCATCAAGGACTGGTGCGTTTCCCGCCAGTTGTGGTGGGGGCATCGCATCCCTGTGTGGTATTGCGACGACTGCGGCGAGATGATCGTCTCCAAGACCGATCCTTCCGAATGCCCGCACTGCCGCAGCAAGAACATCCGCCAGGACGAGGACGTGCTGGATACCTGGTTCTCCTCCGCGCTCTGGCCCTTCTCCACCCTCGGCTATCCCGATAAAACGGACGATTTCAACTATTTCTATCCGACGGACGTGCTGTCCTGCGGGTACGACATCATCTTTTTCTGGGTCGCCCGCATGATCTTTTCGGGCATCGAACACACCAAAAAAGTCCCGTTCCGCGACGTTTTGCTGCACGGCATCGTGCGCGACGAGCAGGGCAGGAAGATGAGCAAATCGCTGGGCAACGGCATCGATCCGCTGGAAGTGGTGGAGGAATACGGCGCCGATTCCCTGCGTTTCTCGCTTATCCAGGGCGTTGCGCCCGGCAACGACAGCCGTTACAGCAAAGGCAAGGTCGAGGCGGCGCGCAACTTCATGAACAAGATCTGGAACGCCTCGCGCTTCGTTCTGATGAACGCCGAGGGCGTGAACGTACCGCCGATGGCAACGGTCAAACTTTCCGCGGCGGATAAATGGATCGTTTCGCGGCTGGAAAGTTGCATCAAGGAAGTCACCCTCAACCTCGGTAAGTTCGAACTAGGCATCGCCGCGGGCGCGCTGTACGACTTTTTGTGGAGCGATTTCTGCGACTGGTACATCGAACTGTGCAAGAGCGCGCTGTACGGCGACGACGTGGAGAAAAAGGCGTCCACGCTGTCCGTGCTCTGCTTTGTTCTGGAAAACGCGCTCAAACTGCTGCACCCTTTCGTGCCGTTCATCACCGACGAGATCTTCCGCAACATTCCCGGCACGCAGGGCAGCATCATGGTCGCCGAATTCCCGCGCTACAACGCAAAACTCGCCTACAAGAAGGAGGCGAAGGCGTTCGAAACGGTCATGGACGTCATCAAATGCGTCCGCAACATGAAGGCGAACGTCGGCTGCCCGCCCTCCAAAAAGGTCAAGGTATATCTTGCGGCGGCGGCGAACCGTCGCATGCTTGCCGCGGGTGCGGACGCCATCGCAAGGCTTGCGGGCGCAAGCGGCGTGGAATTTCTCGAAAGCGGCGCCTCGTTGCAGGAAAAGACGTTCTCGCAGGTCATCGAGGGCTGCACGGTGATCGTGCCGCTGGGCGAACTGGTGGATATCGAAAAGGAAAAGGTCCGCCTGCGCCAGGAATTGGAGCGCGTCATCGGCGAGATCGGCCGCGCGGACAGCAAACTGCAGAACCGCGGCTTCATCGAAAAGGCACCCAAAAATCTCGTGGACAACGAACGTGCCAAGCGCGAAAAGTTTATCGAGATGAAAGAAAAGATCGAGGCGCAGATCCGCGACCTCGGCGAGTGAAAAAAGCGCCGCCCCGAGGGGCGGCGCTCGCATGTTTTGCGGCAAAACAGCAAAAGCGGGCGGGAGCATTGCTCCCGCCCGCGCGTCGTTTATGCGGTTTCCCATACGGTGGGCACACCGTCCACATACCGCCAGTAGTTGCCCGTTTTCGGCGTTTCGCTGTATTCGTAACAGATCGCCTTGTTGGCACCGAACCCGCTCCATTCCTTTTCGGCATAGATATTTTCCAAAGTGTTTTCGAGGAAGAGTTTAGCACTCGGTGCAGTGGCGGAAAATGCCCAGCATTGAACGGTCTGCAAACTTTCGGGAAGCAGGACTTCGGCGATCGAGGAGCAGAAACGGAAGGCGTTTTTGCCGATGAAGGTCAGGTTCTCGCCGAACGAAATGCGGGTGATCTTTGACTGATAGGAGAATGCGCTTTCGTCTACGGAGCGCAAGCTCGCGGGGAACTGCACCTCGGTGAGCATGCCTTTTCCGGAAGAATCGCTGCCGAACGCATATTTCCCGATGTATCGGAGCGAGTCGCCGAAGTCGACGGACGTGATGTCCGCATTGCTTTTGAACACGCTGTCCGCAATGCCGACCGTCCCGCTTCGCAGCGTCAGCGTGCCCGAAAATTTATGTGCGGCGATCAGCCAGTTGTTCAGGTAGTACAGCGTGTTGGCGGGCGTGGAATCGTCGGCGGGGGCGAAAGGCGTATTGCGGAATGCGTTTTCCCCGATGCTTTCCACGGCGTCCATGCCCGTGACCGATGCCAGCGACGAGCAGCCGTCGAACGCGTACGCGCCGATATACTTCACGCTATTGCCGAAATCAACGGATTGCAGGGAAGAGCCATCGCAGGCAGACCCCGCCACGGAGACGGTCCCGCTGCGGACGGTCAGATCCAGGGATTCGGCTTTTTGTTCATTGTATCCCGCAAGATAGTTCCCGATATAAAACGCGCCGTTTTCCCAGTTGGCGGGGTCATTGTACAGCGCCGTGCCGCTGAAGTTGGTGGAAGAGGAGCGGATGGCGCCGTCGCACACCATTTCGGAGAGCATGGGGCAGTCGCGGAATACGCCGCCCGCGAGCATGATCCCGTCGGGCAAGGTCACTTTGCGCAGGACGTCGCTCTGAGAAAAAGCGGAATTTTCGATTGTGCGGATGCCCGCTTCGATCTTGACTTCCTGAAGATTTTTCTTGAAGTCAAAGTCGTTCTGGAAACTGCTGTTCAGGAAATAGATGGGCGAGGACCCGATCATGCTCGGGATCTTGGCATACAGGATGGGAAGATCGGATTTCAGCGCGCCCTGAATGGTAAAAATGAAGGAGGAATACTCGTAGCCCGTATACCACACTTTCAGGTACACCGTCTTATCGCCACTCGCGGTAAAATCGGTAAAGGGCTGCGTCATCGCTTCGTCCGCAAAGTATTCGCCGTCGAAGGTAAAGTTCTTTTCCTGCGTATAGATCTGCGGGAGCGGGCTGGCAAACGTGTCGCCCTTGTTGGCGTAGACGGATGCGCTCGGTTCGCCGTTTTCGTACACGGTCAGCGCGTAGCCGTCCGTCTGTTCAATGGCCAGCGTATATACGGCGCTTTGTCCAGCCGCGCTGACCTGCAGATAAAAGCGGTTGATGCCCGCGTTCAGCGGCAGGGCGGAGGCGTCCGCTTCCGTGCGGAGATCTTCGTCATAATATACTTTCCACGTCGCGCCTTCCGTAACGGTCACGGCATCCGCAATGTTTACGGAATCTTTGTCCGACGTGCAGGAGGCGCTGGCGGTCGTCCCGCTGATCGCAAAGCCTTCGATGCCGAGCAACTGCGGCTGCGGCGTCCACTTGGCGTACAGCGTCGTCGTTTGCGTCACCGCATAGGGGAAGGTCACGCGCCCGCCCGGAAACGACGCGTCGATGAACCAGCCGCCGAAGATGAACCCGCTCCGCTCTGCGTGCGGCTCCGCCTCGATCTTGCCGAACCAGCCGTCCGCTACCGCATCGCCGCCGTTTTCTTCGAATGTGACATAAAACTCGGTCTGCGTCCACTTGGCGTACAGCGACGTGTCCTGTGTCACCGCATAGGGGAAGGTCACGCGTTCGCCCGAAAACGACGCGTCGGTGAACCAGCCGTCAAAGCGGTAATGCGCCCGCTCCGTCTGCGGTTCGGCGGCGATGTTTTCCACCTGTACGGGCGAGACCGCGCTCCCGCCGTTCGTTATAAACGTCACGGTCGGTGTCTGGCCGTCGGGCGGCGTATCTTCCCCGGGAGGCGTCTGGTCTTTCGACCAATACGCGTAAACGGTCACGTCCGTCGTCAGGTCGCTTTCGAGGTAAAAGTCCTCCGTCATCTCTTTTGTCCAGATGCCTTCGTCAAAGAACCAGCCGCGGAACGTTTCCCCGTCGTGGTTTTCAAAGAGAGGGTCGGGCAGGGCGATGCTCTCGTTCCCCTCAGAGCGGATAAGTTTGACGGTCGTTTCTCCGTCTACGAACTGTATTTTGTACAGTTTGACCGAGCACGCCGCGGCAATGCCTAAAAACAAGGTCAGAAGCAGAGTAAAACAAGCAAATGTAAATTTTTTCATTGGATTCTTTCCGTTTTTTATTGGCAGTTTACAGGTATTATAAGGAAGGAATCGCAAAAGTCAAGAAAAAAACGGCAAAACGGAAAATATCGCGTCGCGCGGCAAAACAGAAGAACGGCGCGCCTCACGGCGAGCCGTTCTCCTAAAACAAATGAGAAAAAATATGGGTAGTGAGTGTGAGCAAAATTCAGGAAAAACGGCACAAGATAACGATACCATGCGGGTATTTTGCCGCTTTTATCGTGGACAGTATACCGCATACGGAACCAAATGTCAAGCCTATAAACTCTTTTTTTTGAAAAAAGCGGGGAGAAAATAATTGCCATGCGCGCGCCGTATGCTTGCAAAAAATCGGGCGGCGCGCTACAATATCTGCGGTAACCACCGTTTGGGAGGAGCATATGTTCCATATCGTTCTCGTAGAACCGGAGATCCCGCAGAACACGGGCAACATCGTGCGCACCTGCGCGGCGACAGGCTGCCGCCTGCACCTCGTGCGCCCGCTCGGCTTTGAGGTGTCCGATAAGTATCTCAGGCGCGCGGGGCTGGATTACTGGCATTTTGTGGATATTTCCTATTACGACAGCATCGAAGAGGTGTTGGAACGGTACGCGGGCAGCCGTTTTTTCTTTTTCAGCACCAAGGCTGCGAAGACGCACAGCGACGTTGCCTACCGCGACGGCGATTTTCTCGTGTTCGGCAAGGAGACGAAGGGGCTTCCCGAACCGTTGCTGCGCGCGCATTACGAGCAGTGCGTGCGCATCCCGATGGCGGGGGACATCCGCTCCCTCAATCTCTCCAACTCGGTCGCGATCGCTGTGTATGAGGGCTGGCGGCAACTCGGCTACGCGGCGGCGGAAAAAGTGGGGCATTTTCCCGCAAAGTCCTGATCGCGCGCTTGTTACGGAGACGGAATTCCTTGACAAAATATAAAAAATGCGATACTATAGAATACGGTAAAAAATACCGATAAGGAGATGACGTTATGAACAAGATGTCTGTTACGGATGTTGACGTGAAGGGCAAGCGCGTGCTCGTGCGCTGTGATTTCAACGTGCCGATGAAGGACGGAAAGATCACGGACGAGAACCGCATCATGGGCGCACTGCCGACCATCAAATATTTGGTGGAACAGGGCGCGAAAGTGGTGCTGTGCTCGCACATGGGCAAGCCGCACAACGTCTTTGACGCCAAGGTGAAACTCAACAAGAAAGAGAAGAAGGCCGTCGAAGCCCTTCCCGAAGCCGACCGCGAAGCGGCGACGGCGGAGTATGTTGCCAAGGCGAAGAAGAACGACCCCGTCAAACTGACCCTCAAACCGGTCGCCGACCGCCTCAACGAACTTCTGGGCGGCAAAGTGACGTTCGCCGCGGACGTCGTCGGCCCCGACGCGGAGCAGAAAGTGGCCGCGCTCAAAGAAGGTGAATGCGTCCTGCTCGAAAACCTGCGCTTCTACGCGGGTGAAGAGGGGAAAGACCTCGAATTCTGCAAAAAACTCGCTTCCTACTGCGACGTGTACGTGAACGACGCGTTCGGTACGGCGCACCGTTCGCACGCTTCCACGGCGGCGATCGTCGAATACGGCCTGGTCAAGACCGCGGTCTGCGGCTTCCTCATCCAGAAAGAACTGGAAGTTATGGCGGACAGCCTCGATCATCCCGTGCGTCCCTTCGTCGCGGTGCTCGGCGGCGCGAAAGTCGCGGACAAACTCAACGTCATTTCCAATCTGCTCAATAAATGCGATACGCTCATCATCGGCGGCGGCATGGCGTACACCTTCCTCAAAGCCAAGGGCTATGAGATCGGCAAATCGCTGGTCGACGACGAAAAGATCGGCTATTGCAACGACATGATGAAAAAAGCGGAAGAACTGGGCAAAAAGCTCATCCTGCCCGTCGACGCCGTCGTCGCGGCTTCCTTCCCCGATCCCATCGACGCGCCCATCGAAGTGAAGACGGTCGCCATCGACGCGATCCCTGCGGACATGGAAGCGCTGGACATCGGCGAGGCTTCCCGCAAACTCTTTGCGGATGCGATCAAAGGCGCCAAGACGGTGGTCTGGAACGGCCCCATGGGCGTGTTCGAAAATCCCATCCTCGCCAAAGGCACCGTTGCGGTCGCCCAGGCGATGGCGGAAGCGAAGGACGCAACCACCATTATCGGCGGCGGCGACAGTGCGGCGGCGGTCCAGCAGCTCG
Source organism: uncultured Clostridia bacterium (assembly GCA_944341895.1). Classification (GTDB taxonomy): domain Bacteria; phylum Bacillota; class Clostridia; order Christensenellales; family Borkfalkiaceae; genus Borkfalkia. Next base: position 45,262 of record CALVMB010000061.1, on the reverse strand, counting down.
GCTTTGCGGACAAGATGACGCACATCTCCACGGGCGGCGGCGCATCCCTCGAACTGATGGAGGGCAAGGTACTTCCCGGCATCGCCTGCCTCAACGAAAAGAACTGACGGCAAACAAAAGAGCGGAAAGGTTTCTTTCCGCTCTTCGTACGGTCCGCCTGAAAGGGCGGGGACTGCAACACAAAGTTACGACCATAAGGACAATACGATCATGAGAAGAGCAATCATAGCAGGCAACTGGAAAATGAACAACACTGCCGCGGAAGGGGTCGCGCTCGTCAAGGCGCTCCGTCCGCTGGTCGAAGACGCAAACTGCGACGTCGCCGTCTGCGCGCCGTTCACGGCGCTTCCCGCGCTGTCCGAGACGCTGAAAGGCAGCAACATCTGCCTGGGCGCACAGAACGTGCATTTTGCCGATCACGGCGCATTTACGGGCGAGATCTCGGCGTCCATGCTCAAAGAGTTCGGCGTGGAATACGTCGTCATCGGCCACAGCGAACGTCGCCAATATTTCGGCGAAACGGACGAAACGGTCAACAAACGCATGCTCGCCGCGCTTGCCGCAGGCATCACGCCCATCGTGTGCGTGGGCGAGAGCCTGGAAGAACGCGAGACGGGCAAGACGGAAGAGGTGCTTGCCGTGCAGATCCGCGAGGGGCTGAAAGGGCTGGACGACGTTTCGCGCATCGTCATCGCGTACGAGCCTGTCTGGGCGATCGGCACGGGCAAAACGGCTACGGCACAGCAGGCGAACGAGACCATCGGCTTTATCCGCAGGACGTGTGCGGAGATGTTCTGCCCCGAGTGCGCGGCAAAGGTGCGCATCCAGTACGGCGGCAGCATGAATGCCAAAAACTGCAAGGAACTGATGGCGATGCCCGAGATCGACGGCGGCCTGATCGGCGGCGCGTCGCTCAAAGCGGAAGATTTCTCCGCGATCGTCCATTTTGACCGCTGAGCCGGCATCGACGCAACCGTTGCCCGCCGCGCAGGATCTCTTGCGCGGCGGGTTTTTGTTGCCGCTGTCGATCCTTGATTTTGTGCCGCCGCATATCCGCGCCTTTGCGGCGGGCAGATCTTTTGCGCGGCGGGGGATGCCCGCCGCGCTTTTTTCGGTCGCAAAAAACGGCGGATGCCTGCGCATCCGCCGTTTCAGCCCTTATTTTTTACAGGGATAATTGTAAACACGATTAACTATATTGTAAAAGAGAAGTGCCGCACCTTTTGCGGAAGCGGCGTTTCTCTGTCCCGGTTACTTGTTTTCTACGTAAGACTTGACGGACTTGACGAGGAACTGCTGTTCGGATTTGGACAATTTGCTGAAATCGATGTAGAAGTTCTGCAACGTCTTGTTGTCGGTATAGACATAATTGTTGTCGTTGTCCGATTTGCCGAGCAGATAGTCGGTCGAGCAGCCGAAGATGTTGGAGATCTCGATGACTTGCTCAAACGTGGGGCGGCTGCGTCCGATCTCCCAACTGCTGACGGTCGATTGTTTGATCCCAAGTTTCTCAGCCAGTTCGCACTGCGTCGTGTCGCTTTCCTTGCGCAGCGTCTTCAAAATTTTTGCAAACATAATCCTACACTCTCTTTCCGATGCCTTGGATTTTAAGAATACGGGAAGCGCATTTTAATGCATCGGAAATTATACCCTGTGTCCGTCCGGGAACGGGCACGGTTTTTCATTTGTCAGGCGGCAAGCCGAGGATCGCGTCGGACGAAACGCCGAGCACGCGGCAAAGTTCCGCAAATGTATCCAGCGACGGGCGCTTTTGCTGGCGCACGTACTTGCTGATCGTTGCGGGGCACAGCCCCGTGCGTTCCGCGATCTCTTTCTGCGTCAGCGGGCTGTTGCGGATGGCTGCACGCAGTCGCAGACCGATTTCGTCAGTCTCTGTTTCTACCCCCATAATTTCTCCTCAGTTGCTGAATTTTCCCCATATCCCGATGTTATAATAGCACAACGTGCTATTGATTGTCAAGTAAAAAAAACAAAAAATGCCAAAAGCGCGCAAGTCTGGATAACGGATCCGCAGGCATATTTTTCGGATCTCCCTGGCCGCGGCGCCGCGCAGAATGGCGCGGGATCCGCAAGAAAAAATTTTATGAAATCGAGCGCGGCGGTTGCAAAACCGCGCCGCTTGCTGTATAATATGTTTTGAATAACGAAACGAGGTATACAGCAATGAAAAAACCGTATGCGATCATCATCATGGACGGCTATGGCATCGCGCCCGACGGCAAGGGCAACGCCATCGCGCAGCAGGGCAGTCCCAACGTCAACCGCTACCGCGCGGAATATCCTTCGGGCATGTTGGGCGCTTCGGGCATGAGCGTCGGGCTTCCCGACGGGCAGATGGGCAATTCCGAAGTCGGGCACCTCAATATGGGCGCGGGCAGGATCGTCTATCAGGAACTGACCAAGATCACCAAAGAGATCGAGGACGGCGAATTTTTCAAAAACGAAGCCCTTCTCGGCGCTATTGCGAACGCAAAAAACAACGGAAAAAAACTGCACGTCTGGGGATTGCTCTCGGACGGCGGCGTGCACAGCCACAACACCCACCTTTATGCGCTTCTGCGCCTGTGCAAAGAGCAGGGGCTGGACAACGCCTATGTGCACTGCTTTATGGACGGGCGCGACGTTTCGCCCACGTCGGGCGCGGGTTTTGTGCGCGACCTGCAGGCGGAGATGGACAAACTCGGCTTCGGCGCCGTCGCGTCGGTGTGCGGCAGGTATTACGCCATGGACCGCGACAACCGCTGGGAACGCGTCGTCAAGGCGTATGAAATGCTGACGCTGGGCAACGGCATCCATGCCGAGGACGCCGCCGCGGCGATCGAGGAATCGTACAAAGGAGATGTGACGGACGAGTTCATCCTGCCCACCAACGTCGTCAAAGGCGGCAAGCCCGTCGCGCTGGTGGAACAAGGGGACAGCGTCATTTTCTTCAACTTCCGTCCCGACCGCGCCAGGGAGATCACCCGCGCGTTCACCGAACCCGAGTTCGGCGGTTTCGAGCGCAAGACGGGGTACCTCGCGCCGTATTATGTCTGCTTTACCGAATATGACGCTACGTTCTCGCATGTGCACGTCGCATTCCACAAACAGAGCCTGAAAAACACGCTGGGCGAATATCTCGCCTCGCTGGGCAAAAAGCAACTGCGCATCGCCGAAACGGAGAAATATGCGCACGTCACCTTCTTCTTCAACGGCGGCGTGGAAGCGCCCAACAAGGACGAAGTGCGCGTGCTCATCCCGTCCCCGAAGGTCGCGACCTACGACCTCAAACCCGAAATGAGCGCGTACGAAGTGACCGAAAAGGCGCTCGAACAACTTTCCACGGGCGAATACGACGCGATGATCCTGAACTTTGCCAACTGCGACATGGTCGGGCATACGGGCATCCTGCCTGCGGCGGAAGCGGCGGTCGCGGCGGTGGACGAGTGCGTGGACAAGGTGCTCAAAAAGATCCTCGAAATGGGCGGCGGCGCGCTGCTGACCGCCGACCACGGCAATGCTGACAAGATGATCGCCGAGGACGGTTCGCCGTTCACCGCGCACACCACCAACCCCGTGCCCGTGGTGCTGGTGAGCGACGCGCTCAAAGGCGTGAAATTGCGCGAGGGCGGCGTGCTCGCCGATCTTGCGCCCACGCTGCTCGAAATGATGGGCGTTCCCGTTCCCGCGGAGATGACGGGCAAGAGCCTGATCGTCCGCTGAACGTGCGAAAATTCACAAAAAAATATCGCGGCGCACCGAAAAATCGGTTGAAAAATCTTTTTCGGTATGGTATAATGCATAGGTCGATGATTTCTGAGCAATAATTTTTGGGAGTTCAAACCATGACCGAAGCCATGCGAATGTTCGGCAATCTCCTCGTATCGGGTCCCTTTCCGACCCCGGAGACCGAAACAGCGTACCATATCGTTTGCCTGATCTTGCTGATCGCGATGCTGATCTGCGCGCTCGTCGCGATCATCATCGTCTTGTTCCAACCCGGCAACTCGACCGGGATTGATGCCTTGGGCGGTTCGAGCGAGACATTTTTCGGAAAGAATAAGGGCCGTTCGATGGAAAGCCGCATGAAGAAATGGACCATCATTTCTCTCGTCGCGCTCGCCATCTGCGCCATTATCTTCTTTGTCTTGCAACTCAACGGCGTTTGGGGCATCGGCGGCTAAACAACAGTCAGCAAAGGGCGGCTATTCGGTACGGATAGCCGCCGTTTTTTTCATGGAGGCTTCACGGGGAGGTGCTCGGCATGTATGATACGGAAGAACTGCTCGAACGCTTCCGTTCGGGGCAGTTGCAGCATAAAAAATCCAACGAGATCGCCCGCCTGCTCGGCGTCGGGTCGCGCGGCGGCAGGGACGAATTGTTCCGCCTGCTGAAAAATGCCGAAAGCGAGGGGCTTTTGGTGCGCGACGAGCGCGGCAGGTACGTCACGCCCGAAAAACTCGGGCTCATCCGCGGCACGGTGCAGGGCAACGAGCGCGGCTTCGGCTTTCTCTTGCGCGAAGACGGCGGGCCCGACCTGTTCCTGCCGCACCACGCCCTTCATGGCGCTCTGCACGGCGACGGCGTGCTGGCGCGCCTCGTGGGCGGCGACCGCGGCGATGAGGGCAGCGTGTACTGCGTCCTGTCCCGCGGCATGCGCACGCTCACGGGCACCTATTCGCGGGAACACAAGGGGGGCTTTGTCGAGCCGGACGAACGCCGCTTTGCCGAGCGCGTCCGCGTCACGGGCGGGCTGCGCGCCGCGGGCGGGGAAAAGGTACTCGTCAAACTGACCGCCTATCCCGACGGGCACGATCCCGAAGGGGAGATCGTCGAGGTGCTCGGCAAGAGCGGCGACCTCGAAGCGGAGGTCGCGGCGATCGTCCGCTCGCAGAACCTGAAAGAGGAATTTCCGCAGAACGCGCTTGCCGACGCGCGCAAGGCGGCGGGGGAACCCGTCCTGCTCGGCGGCCGCCGAGATTTCCGCGGCGATACCGTCATCACCATCGACGGCGACGATTCCCGCGACTTTGACGACGCGGTCAGCGTCGCCCGCACGGAGGGCGGCTATCGGCTGTGCGTGCACATCGCGGACGTATCGCACTACGTCGCGCGCGGCGGCGCCGCGGACAAAGAGGCGTACGAGCGCGGCACCAGCGTGTACTTTCCCGAACGCGTCCTGCCCATGCTCCCCGAATGCCTTTCCAACGGCGCCTGTTCGCTCAACGAAGGGGAGGACCGCTACACCCTGTCCTGCGTGATGCAGGTAGACGGTCGCGGAAAGGTCACGGAAAGCGAGATCGTGCGCGGCGTCATCCGTTCGTGCGCGCGCATGACGTATACCAAAGTGACGGGCATGCTCGAAGGCGACGAGGCGCTCCGCCGCGAATACGCCGCCATCCTGCCCATGTGCGAGGCCATGCGCGACCTCGCGGTCATCCTCATGAAAAAGCGCGCCGCGCGCGGGAGCATCGATCTCGACGTTCCCGAGCCCAAGATCACCGTGCACAACGGGCAGATCGCGGTGGCGGCGGCAGAGCGCGGCATCGCCCATCACATCATCGAGGAATTCATGATCCTCGCCAACGAGACGGTGGCGACGTTTGCGGCGGGGTACGATCTTCCCTTCGTCTACCGCATTCACGAGAAGCCGACGGAGGAACGTGCGGCAAGTTTTCAGGCATATCTGCGCGAATTGGGCGTGGAAGCAAAGTTCCGCCCCGACAACGTGCGCCCCGGCGAATACGGCAGGGTCCTCGCCTCGCTGGAAGGCAAGCCGTTGCGCGGCGTAGTCAACACCGTTATGCTGCGTTCCATGTCTAAGGCGCGGTACAGCCCCGAAAACAAGGGGCATTTCGGGCTCGCTTCCAAATGCTACTGTCATTTCACGTCGCCCATCCGCCGCTATCCCGACCTCATCGTGCACCGCATCCTGAGCGCGGTGCTGGACGGCGAAGCCGCGGGCGCGGAGGAAAGTTTCGGCAAGTTTGTTGCGGCGGCATCGGTGTCCTGCTCGGAGAGCGAGCGCCGCGCGGACGAGGCGGAACGCGCCGTGGACGATCTGTATAAAGTCTGGTACATGCGCTCGCATCTGGGCGAGGAATTCGACGGCGCGGTCACGGGCGTCACGGCGTTCGGCGTGTTCGTCGGGCTTCCCGACACGGTGGAAGGGCTCATCCGCATCGAAAACCTGCCCGAGGACGAGTACGAATACATCGAGGAACGCTACCTGCTCAAAGGCAGAAAGCATTCGTTTACCATCGGCGACGCATTGCGCATCAAAGTCGCCGCCTGCGACGTCGGCACCCGCCGCATCGAATTTGTGCCCGCGGCGGAGCAGTGACTTGCGGCAAGGAGGGGAATATGGAAGTTACGCTGGGATTTTGGGAACCGTCGCTCGCGCCCGCGCTCGCCGCATGTGCGAACGACCCGAACATTTTGCGCTGGTTCGGCGATTATTTTCCTTCGCCGTATGAACTGGATGATGCCGAACTCTTCATCCGCATGATGAAGAGCGACGAGATCTCCTACTGCCGCGCCGTCTTTGCGGACGGAAAAGTCGTCGGCAACATCAGTTTGGGCGAAAAGCACGGCGCTCTCTCCCGTTGTTTCGATCTCGGGTACTGGATCAATTCCGCCTATTGGGGCAGGGGCATCATGACGCGTGCCGTGCGCGCTTTCTGCGAGGAGATGTTCCGCAAAGAGGAAGTCGCGCGCATCCAGGCGCACGTGATCGCGCCCAACGTCGCCTCCTGCCGCGTGCTGGAAAAGTGCGGCTTCACCAAAGAGGGCGTCCTGCGCCGTTGCGCATATAAATACGATACATTTTATGACGTGGTCGTCTATGGGCTTCTCGCGTCCGAACGAGGCAAGGCATGAAGATCGTCGCGGTCAACAAATCCGCATCCTTCGAATATTTCATCGAGGAAAAATTCGAGGCGGGCATCGTCCTGGAAGGGAGCGAGGTCAAGTCCATCCGCCGCAACAACTGCAACCTCGGCGACAGTTTCTGCTTTGTGCGCGGGGGAGAGATCATCCTCAAAAACATGCACATCGCCGTTTACGATAAGAGCGGCGCCTTCAACACCCGCGATTCCCGCCGCGACAGGAAACTTCTCCTGCACAAGGCGGAGATCGCCAAGATCGCAGGCAAGGTCAACGAAAAGGGGTATACCCTCGTTCCGCTGAAAGTGTATTTCGAAGGTTCGCTCGTTAAGGTGGAAATCGCGCTCTGCCGCGGCAAACATACCTACGATAAAAAGCAGGCACTCAAAGAGAAAGACCTCGAGCGCGAGGCGCAGCGCCGTATCCGCGAATACGTCTGACGTATACGCGGCGCCGCAAAGGCGAATACCAATCCCGTACCGATTGCTTTCCCGTCGGGAAAGTGCAATACAACCATAGAAAGGAGACAAGACCATGGCATACAAGCAAGATACCATCTGTGTGCAGGGCGGGTACCGTCCGAAGTCGGGCGAATCCCGCATTCCGCCCATTTCGCAGAGCACGACATATTTTTACGACAGCACCCAGGGCATGGCGGACCTGTTCGATCTCAAGGCGGACGGCTATTTTTATTCCCGCCTCGCCAATCCCACCGTCGCGGCGTTCGAAGGCAAAGTGACGGCGCTCGAAGGCGGTGTCGCGGGCGTCGGGTGCTCTTCGGGCATGGCGGCGACCACGCTTGCCGCGTTCACCGTCTGCGGTGCGGGGGACAACATCGTCTCGTCCTCTGCCATTTACGGCGGCACCTTCAACCTGTTTGCGGTCACGCTGCCCAAACTGGGCATCGAGACCCGCTTTTTCGATCCGGATGCGCCCGCCGAAGAGATCGAAAAACTCATCGACGGCAACACCCGCCTCATCTTTACCGAGACGGTCGCAAATCCTTCCATCAAGATCCTGGATTTTGAAAAGATCGCGGCGATCGCCAAAAAGTACGGCGTGCTGTTCGCGGTGGACAACACCCTCGCTACGCCCGTTCTGTGCCGTCCCTTCGAATGGGGCGCCAACCTCATCATCCACTCGTCCACAAAATATCTCGACGGGCACGCGGCGGCGCTGGGCGGCATGATCGTGGACGGCGGCAACTTCAATTTCAAGGGCAATCCCCGCTATGCATCTTTCAACGAACCGGACGAAAGTTATCACGGTCTTGTGTACGCCGACCTGCCCACCGCGCAGTTTGCGACCAAGTGCCGCGCACAGATGATGCGCGACATCGGCGCCATGATGAGCCCGCAGAACGCTTTTTTGAGTTGGCTGGGCTGCGATACGCTCGCTCTCCGCATGGAGCGCCATTCCTCCAACGCCAAAAAAGTGGCGGCGTACCTGAGCAAACATCCCAAGATCGATTGGGTGTGGCATGCGTCGCTGCCCGAAAACAAGTACCACGCTCTCGCCGAAAAATACCTGCCGCACGGGCAGGGCGGCATGCTCAGTTTCGGCATCAAAGGGGACGTGGCGCAGGCGGCAAAGTTTATGGAAGCGCTCAAACTTATCACGCAGGAGACGCACGTCGCGGACGTGCGCAGTTGCGTTTTGCATCCCGCGTCCACCACGCACAGGCAGTTGACCAAGGAAGAACTTGCCGCCGCGGGCGTGCCCGAAAATCTCGTGCGTCTGTCCGTCGGCATCGAAAACCCCGAGGATATCATCGCCGACCTCGAACAGGCTCTGGCAAACATCTGACGCGCGGCTTGAGCGCGCGGGAAATCAACACAAAAGGAGAGGAGCAATGCCCATCGTCATTTCCAAGGATATCCCCGCATATTCGGCATTGAAGAGCGAAAACATCTTCGTCATGAGCGACGAGCGCGCGTTCACGCAGGACATCCGCCCGCTGGAGATCGCCATTCTCAATCTCATGCCCACCAAGGTGGAAACGGAGACCCAGTTCATGCGCCTGCTCTCCAATTCGCCGCTGCAGGTGAACATCACCCTCGTGTACACCGAATCGTACAAGAGCAAGAACACCGCCGCGGCGCACCTCGAAAAGTTTTACAAGACTTTTGAGGAGATCAAGGATAAGCACTTCGACGGCATGATCATCACGGGTGCGCCCGTGGAGACCATGCCCTTCGAAGAGGTGCTGTATTGGGATGAACTGAAAAAGATCTTCGATTTTGCGGATCGGAACGTCACCAGCACCATTTACATCTGCTGGGGTGCGCAGGCGGCGCTGTATTATCATTACGGCATCGAAAAGTACCTGCTGCCCGAAAAACTGTTCGGCGTGTTTCCGCACCGCAAGCGCATCGAACAGCACGATCCGCTTCTCAAAGGCATCGACGATGTCTTTTACATACCGCATTCCCGCCATACGACGGTGCATTTGGAGGACGTGGAAAAGGTGAGCGATCTGATTGTGCTCAGCGAATCGGACGCGACGGGGCTGTCCATCGCCAAGTCGAAGGACAACAAAAAGATCTTTTTAACGGGGCACATGGAATACGACCGCGACACGCTGCGCCGCGAATACGAGCGCGATGTCGCCAAAGGGTTGCCCATCCGCCCGCCGTACAATTATTTTACCGACGAAACGTGCACCGAAGTGCGCGTCACCTGGACGAGCGCGGCAAACCTGTTTTATACAAACTGGCTCAACTACTACGTCTATCAGGTCACGCCGTTCAAATTCTGATCGATAGGGGGAGAATATGAATCTGCAACAGAAGGGGCGCAAACTCTGCTTTGCGCTGGATCTGACCGCAATCGTTCTCGGCGTCTTGTTCGCCGTCGGCCTTTGCCTGTTTTCGATGCTGCATTTCCGCTTTACCGTGCAGGGCGACGGCACCATCGCCGGCGTGTTCGGGGCATTGGCAGGCAGCATCGCCATCGCGGTGGTGATCGTGATCTTCATTTTGTTCGCGCTGGTGCTCGTCGGGCTTTCCGTGTTCTGGCTGATTGCGGCAATCCGCTTTTTCCGCGTCGAAACGAACGAGTCCAACGTGCGCGGCCGCATCGTCTGTGCCGTCTTTCTGTACATAACGCAGATCGTTGCGGCGGTGCTCGCGGTGGCGGTCACTGCTTCCTTGCTCAAAGACCCGGTCGCATGGTCGATCTTTCTTCCCGCCCTGCTCTTTCTTTTGTCGTCCGTCGCGTCGCTGATCGCGCGCATCTGCGCATTCGTCAGGGGCGGAAAAGGGGAGCCGGCACAGCCGTTGCCCGAAGAGGGCGGCCGGTGCGAATAATTTTTCGCAACGGTTGCATTTTTAATGCGGACGGTGTATACTGTATGATATGAACGCGCCGCAGGTATGCGGCGCCCGCGGGGCAGAACCGGTTTCGATTGCCGATGCGCGGGAGGGTAAGCACGCCGAGGAACGAGTGGCCTCGTAAAAACATTCGGAAAAAATTAAATGCTGAAAAAGCAGATTACAGCGCGAACGCACAGTTCGCGTATGCCGCTTAATTTCGGTTAAACGGTTCGTCCGCGCCTCTTTCCCGTCGGGAGGATGCGGGCGTCATTGCAGGCGGGGAACGGCCGCGGCGCTCTGAGATCGGCGCGGCGGCGGAATTTTTGATTTCTGCGGGCATCCTGCTTCGGTCGCAGAGGGGGATGCTCTAAGACAATTGCGGCATAAGCGTGTAGAAAGCCTTCCGGCAATTCGGTAAGACGCGAGTTCAACTCTCGCCTGCTCCACCATGATTCGCGGTGAAAAATACTGCGGGCAAAAAAATCCTTGAAAAACGATAAGTTTTTCAAGGATTTTTTGCTATTTAAGGGGCAAAAACACGTATTTTTTAAAACTGCATTCTGCATTCACTTTTTATGCTGCATTTTAACTGAATTTGTAAAAAAGGGGAGTTGAACTCATTGCTTTTAGCTGAAATAATTTAATCTAATAAGTCTTAAATGCTTATATTTATCAGCTATACGAAAAAACTCCTTTGTGCATATGTGATGCTATCAACCGCAAAAGAAAAGAACAAAGAAAGACCTTAAATGAAAAATCAAGATATCGATACATATGTCTGCCATAAAGAACATTTTAATGTTCGCTATCTCAACCTTTACGGATTTTTGTAATCTAATGAAAAGCGAATTCCCTGAGGGAAGTCTCCGAATTTTTTGCCGAATAAATTTAATCCGCCAACATATTTTGCATCTTCTTTTACGCCCAAACGGAAACGGAGAAATTTTTCACGCGTCAGAAAAGCAAAATCGTCAATTGTAGAATCGTCAACTTTCCGATCGTTCAGCCAAATTCCGCTTTCGTCGATGCGTACCTGTACAAGCATTCCGAATTGCGTAGAAGTCAATGACCAACTTGGGGGAGTATACGTGCCGCGTCTTCCCCCGAAATCTCCGGGGGAAGTGTATGTGCAGACTTCTTTGTCGTTCAGCCAAAAAGTAATATTTGATTTAAAGGAGTTATTATAATTTGCGCATTCTGAACAAATTTCCAATGAAAACTGGATGCGCATTAATATTTTGTTTTTTACGGAGTTCGGAAAATGATATTCAAGGTATCCGTGCGAAAACCATATAATTTCTCCGCGGTGATGAGAAAAACTATAGAATGCATCCGGAAAAGATTCACTGCCCAACAGATTGCCGTCAGCATCGGCAATGCCGCAGGGAGCAGAAATATCTGAAAGGCTAAAACTTCCTATAGGCAGTTCGGTATAAAATGACTGTAAAGCCCAGTTGACGGACAACTCTTCACGGATTAAATAAATTTCGAGACAGTGTTTTTCTAATGCAACAATTTTTTCGTTTCCACGTTTCGATTGGTTATGTGTTACATTGACAAGCCCCGCTTCTTTTAGCAGTTTTATATGGAATGAAATTGTGGAAACAGAAAGGTTGAGTGTATTCGCAATTTCCCATATGGTATAGGAATTTTTTTGCAACAACGACAAAATTTCTCGTCGGGTTTTGGCGTTGAGCGCTAATGCGACTTTTTCAACTTTCTTATCTGCGTTCAGTGTCAACGTCATTTTCTTTTGGCGCATCGAATCAAGCGTCTGTATAAAATCCTTTTGCATGCCTTATATTATAGCTGGATTTATGTTAAAAGTCAAGATTAAAGCCTGAATTTCGATATATATCAAAGTTTAATGGCGGTTTTTTGGATTTCAAAAAATTGCTATTGTAAAGTCCGGGAGATAGGTATTATAATAAAAGCGTAAAAAATATACGGAGGTGGAAAATGAAAAAAATTCCTGTTTTCCTTTCAGTGATTCTCTTTTCAGGGGTGTTGCTTTTATCCTGTGGTTGCTTTTTTACACAAAAAGAAACGGGCGACGACAACATAAGTTCGGAAGAATTTGAATTGGATCCGAATCAAGAGTATTCTATTGAGTTTATGATGTGGGGCGCGGCAGATGAAGTAAATAACTATACGGCTCTCGTCGATTCCTTTATGGACGAACATGAGAATATTACTGTCAGCATTACGCCGGCGGATTCAACGCAATATATGTCTATTTTAACGGGCAGACTTTCGGGGAATATGCCCGATCTGTTTTATTTGCCGGAGTATGAGTTCCGACCCTGGGTAGATGCCGGGCGGTTACTGTCCATTACGAATGGGTTTTCAGAAGAAGAATATGCGGGCCTTTGGCCGACTGCGGTCGATTGGTATTCTTATAACCGAGAAACAAAGCAGCTCGGAGTTTCCGATGGTTCAGATTTATATTGCCTGCCCAAAGACATCGGCCCTTGGACGATGATGTATAATGTGGATTTAGTCGAAGAAATGGTCAAGAACGGGAAATTGACGCAGGAAGAAGCGGATCTCCTTGCAGACTCAGACCATGCTTTGACGTGGGAACAATTTACGAATATCAGTGTGAAAGCACAGAAATATTTTGGAGAGGAAAAGGGGAATTCGCGGTTTTACGCATTGCCGTATTATGAATTGAGCAGTGCAATTTGGTCGAATAATGCCGATTATTTCGATGAAGGCGCGATAAACAGTACGATAACTTCCGATGAATTTGTTGAAACCATAGAATGGCTGTGGGATCTTATGTATACTTATGGGGTGGTACCGCGTTCTACGGGCGATACGGCACAGAACATGTTTCTCGCGAAAAACTGTTTGTTCTGTTGGGTTGGGCCATATCTGACACCGATGTATGCGCAGCAGAAAATGAATTATCGGCTGATACCTGTTCCGTACAATGGGGAAAACCCCGACGCGAAGAGTACGACGTGGATAGGGACGCTTGGGCTGGCCATCAGCAGAACAACCGAACAACCGGCAGCGGCGCTTGCCTTGATGAAGTATCTGAGTATCAACGAGAATGCGCAAAAGGATTTCTATACGAGGGGCCAATTGATGCCGAATTTAAAGTCGATGGCGCTTGATACGGATACTTTTCTTTCTTCTGACGATCCGTCGATAGCTCTTTGGCCGGAGAACAGGTATGTTTATTGTGATATCGTTGATGGATTTGGCGGCGAAACAAAAGAAGCGCTCGGCAAATCCGGTAGTGATGAAATAGGGGGCAGAGTGCGGCCGCATTACTATACTTTCGAAAATTCTTGGTTGACCGCGCTTGAAACGGAAATGGCAAACATCTATGCGCTTCGAGATAAGAGTCTCATTCGCGGAAGATTGGAAGATTATAATGACACAATGCAGGCATATTTGGATCGCTCAAATGCAAGTGCGGGGATCGTAAAAAATGAAAAGTAAACTGAAAATGCGAGAGCGAGCAGTTGCTATAGGGTTTGTCGCTCCGCTCTTTATAGGATTCGCAATTTTTACGGTTATTCCGTTTATCGTAGCGGTGATTTACAGCCTTGTAGATTATATGGCGTTGCAAGGAAAAATTTCGCCGATCAGTTTTGATGTCTATATAAGTTTATTTCGCGGGGATCTCGTTGCGGTAGGTTTCGGGCAGGCAATTATCAATACCCTCATAATCATGCTGAGTATTCCTATCAATCTATTGCTCGGCTTATTGTTCTCGGCGTTGATTACTCAAAAGAATTTTCGGGGAGGGACTTTTTTCCGCGTTGTCTTATATCTTCCTGCGGTTACCGGCGCAGTGGCGATTACGTTGGTATGGAAATTGATGTTCAATGAAACACAGGGTATTGTCAATATTGTACTCAAAAACCTCGGAATCATTGAAGAGAATATCAATTGGCTGGGCATAAGTTCAGGCAGTACATATCCGAGGGCAGTCCTTATTCTAAAAAATGTATGGGGGGGAATCGGCGGAGTTATTATTTTGTATGTGGCGGGAATATTGAATATTCCCGGAACATACTACGAAGCTGCGGACATCGATGGAGCAAGCAAGGTGCGTCAGTTTATTTCTATTACGGTTCCCATGTTGACTCCAATAACGTTTTATCACCTCATTGTTTCCATTATTGGCGGATTGCAAGCCTTTATGGATACGCAGCTATTGGCCAATACAAGCGCTACGCAGACGATTGTGTATTTTATTTATGACCACGGGATCAACAACTACCGTTATGGCTATGCAAGCGCGGCATCTGTTGTTCTCGCTACGGCGGTCATGATAATTACGGTAATACAGTTTAAACTGTCGGATAAATGGGTGTATGCGGAATGACTAATGCAATAAAAATAAGAAGTAAATCAAGGTATGTTTTTGCACGTGTTATAATTTATATCGTTTTAGGAATAGCGGCGATAACGACGATTTTCCCTTATGTGTGGATGGTGCTTGCCTCTTTTAAGACAGGTTTGGAGATCACTACATATCCGGAGCAGATTTTTCCGCGCAGTCCTGGTTTTGATGCTTATGTCGATGCGTTTAGGAAGTTAAATCTCGGAGTTGGTATCAAAAATACGCTGATATTAGAAGTTTTTGCCATTACATTTTCTCCGCTCGTTTCGGCGTTGGGTGCGTTTTCTTTTGCAAAATTGGAACTCCCGTTCAAACGCACGTTACTGCTTATCCTTTTAAGCAGTATGATGATTCCTTACGCGGCTCTCATGCTTCCGCAATATCAAATATGGCAGTCGATACAACTCGTCGATACGCTTGGCCCTCTAATAATTCCATCGTTTTTTGGTTCTGCGCTGATGACATTTTTCTTCGTTCAGTATATGCAGGGAGTGCCGAACGAACTTTTTGAGGCGGCAAAACTCGATGGCGCCGGGTATGTGCGGCAGTTTTTCGGGATATGTCTGCCTCTGATCAAGCCGGCTCTTACGGCGCAGATTGTTTTGACGTTTGTAGGAACATGGAATGATTATTTTGTACCCTCCATTTATTTGACGGGGATGGAGAGCAAAACAGTACAGTTGCAGCTGCTGTCCCTGCAACAACAACAGAACAATCTCATGGATATGAATATCGTCATGGCCGGTTCGGTTTTGTCAAGTATACCTATGTTGTTTATTTATATTTTCTGTCAGAGATTTTTTGTTGAATCGCTTGCTATTTCCGGCATCAAAGGATAGCGGGAAGATATATGTGAATTTTTTATCGATTCGCATATTAAGAAAATGTAAGAATGTAAGGAGGAAGAATATTTTGAGAAGGAGATGCTTATTTGTACTGCTACTCGTTGTATCATTATTTTTGTCGGGGTGCGCGACCGATAGTTATCCGCTCTATTCGCCGGATAAAATTGAAGGGGATGGCGGATTTGATTTTCCTTCGAATTCCTATGCCGCGGATGTCACGTTAGACGGATATTTAGACGAAGAACGTTGGCAGGCAAGCGATGTTCTTGCTTTAGGGTCATGGGATAATTCTGATGTGGAAAGCGGTGTTTACGGCGCAATTGTTTCTGATGTGAATGATTATGCCAATACCAAAAGGGCGGTTATCCGTATGTTCCGCGGAGAAGTAGGATTTCATTTTGGGTTTGAAGTACGGGATGCCGACCTTGCGTATTTAAGTTTGGATGACGGTGACGCCGCTATTTGGACAGATAATATTCTGCTTAATCTTTGCACATCGATAGACGGGGCCGATATTCCCATGTCGGACGACTATTATTTGATTGTAACAGCATTCGGCAATTATTGTTTCCGCCGCGGCGCAAATGCCGCCGGTATGTGGGGAGCTTGGACGGGCGTGCTTGATTATGAGGCGGCCATACATTATGCCGAAGACGGAGAAACGATTGTCGGCTTCGGTGTGGAAATGGTCGTTCCGTACGAACAAATCGGGCTCAGTAAAAACAGCCCCGTCGGGGTTACGTTCCGTTCCTGCGATCGGGTAAGCTCGCTGAATGCAATGATCGAACGCGAATGGTATTGGAACGGGGGTGTGCATCATTTTAATACCCCGAACGATTATGCGATTTGGGGCCCGGATAACAAATTGTATGCTTATTACGATTACCAGATGCCGGATATTGCCGTACGCGGTACGGCCGCAGATTATGTTGACGGTGCGGGGCTTGAAGGAATCGAGATAAGAGGCACTGCGGGCGGAGAACAGCTTTTCGGTGTGACAGACGCAACCGGCAGCTTTCTATTTGAAAATGTCGATCCGAATGCCGATATAGTTTTGACGGCGTCTGGAGATACGCTTTTAAGCAGTCAGACGTTTGTGCTGGATAGGGATGAAATGCGCGCTCTGCAGGGGGGAACGCTTTCCTGTACGGCAAGACTTTTGACAAAAAATAATTTAATAACAAAAACATTCAGCGGCAGATTGACGACGTTGGACGGGAACGGAAGTACGGTGCCTGCGTCGGGGGCCGAAGTATGTATAGGCGATTTAACAACAATCGCGGATGAAAACGGGCAATGGTCGCTTGAGGTGCAATTTACAACGCCGATCATAACGGTAGAGATGACTTTGGGAGCTTCCCGCATTAGTAAGGAAGTCAGCATAGCCGAGGCTATGGAAGGAGTCCTTGATTTTGATGTGGAACTTCCGAAAATGAGTACGCTTCCGGATACTTTCGGCGTTGCAGACGATATAGAAACGTCGATTGGATGGGTAAGCGACGGATTGTATGTCAGTATGCGGGGGAAAGGTTCTACAAATGGATACGGAGTTGCTTTCGACAAGATTGACGGGGACGGCAGTGACGGGAAAGTTGTTTTGTATCATTCGTTCGGAACGATGTGCGTAACGGGATTTTTAACGCAGAGTTGGGACTATGCGTCGCCCGAAACTTTCGGGGTTCAGGCGGAAAAATATACGACGGCTGACGGATATAACGTATACGATTTTATCATTCCTTATGAGCTTGTAGGTGTTAATTTCGGAGATGATTTAAAAGTTGCTCCTTTTGAATATACGCAGGCAGGGCCGTTTGAATATTATACAGACCCGAACGGAAACGTTTTATCCTTCGGCAGCGCAGCATCGCTCGCGGTATATCCTGTGCTTCATGGAGACGGTACGGTTGAATTTTCCGAAGCAAACTCCGTGGTGTCCGAGTATGCGGTCGAACAATTCGGTAAGTCGAATGCAAAGGTAAAATTTGAATTTCTGGAAGGCGTGCAGAGCGGCATACGCATCACTATAGATTACACACCGGCATACGGGGTTTTCGGCTTTGGCATTATGTTCGGCAATGCGGATTTGACTGCCGGTATAACTGATTTATATGCTGTCGGTTTCGGAACGGTAGACCATCATATTTATGGCGATTGGGAATGGTTGAGCAATTATGTTTCGGCTGCACAGTTAGGGATAGTCGCGTCGGAAATCGCTACGGAGAACGGTGTCCGTATTTCGCTCTTTTATTCTTTTGAAACGCTTTGCGGCGGAAATTACAATTTAAATATCAATACGGAAACAAAGGAGATTTCACTCCAAATGTTTGAATATGTTACGGACGGATCAGGGAATCTGTACGGCTGTTATAATTGCATCAATGTAAGCGGTACACCGTTGCGGTTCGATACAGACGTCAGAGATTTTCCTGTATGGACAATTCGGGAGGAATAAAAATGAAAAAATTGATTAGAAACATATCATGTTTAGCCGTTGGACTGGCGTTTGTTTTGGCGGGATGTTCTTCCGGGGGAAATGCACCGTCGGCAGCGCCGATAGAAAATTGGTCGGCTCCCGACTACGGCACAGAGTATTATGATAATTATCAGTACAATGCGTATTATAATCCGGAGGGGGCGGCAGAACATTTGCCCGATCAAGGGACGTATGGATCAGGGAATGCCTTCATTTTGCGGTATAACGGCATTTATTATATGTATATGGGCTCTTCAAACTTTGCATCTTCATCCTTGCCGTGTTGGCAATCGGAAGATCTGATGACATGGGAAAAGGTAAACAACGGTATCAATCCGGAAGGATTTGTAGCACAGGATGCCAGATTGTTCAATACATATCCGCCTTGCGTCCGGCAGTACAACAATGAATTTTTTATGTATCTATATATAAAAAATGAT
Organism: uncultured Clostridia bacterium; assembly: GCA_944341895.1. Classification (GTDB taxonomy): domain Bacteria; phylum Bacillota; class Clostridia; order Christensenellales; family Borkfalkiaceae; genus Borkfalkia. The sequence continues at coordinate 26,942 of CALVMB010000061.1, read as the reverse complement.
GTTATAACGCAAGGGAATTACATTTTGAAAGCTGATTCGCCGATCGGGCCTTTCGATTTTGTAACCGACGACAGCGGACAGCCTGTCTGTTATACGATTGCAGAAACAAATTTGAATATCGATTGCGATATTTTTATCGATGATAATGAAGATGTTTATTTTATGAGCGGGCATCAGGACAATTATTTTACGGGAATACGGGCTTTCAAAATGCCGGATATGGAGAGTGTTTCTTATGGCGAAAACGATTATATCAATATAGTGGAGAGTTCCGTCGGTGGCTGGACGGAAGGGAATGGTTTTTTTAAGCGCGACGGAAAATATTATCTCATGTATACAGGTTCGGACATTCTGAGTCCGGGATATCTTACACATTATTCCGTTTCCCTTGATGACGGCTGGAAAAAATCATTCGGTACTGATCAAAGGACGAATGCCCCCGGGTTTGAGCAGGGTTTGGATTGGCCGATGGGGTGCGAAACAGATCCCGAATTTTATTCGCTCGGGCATGCGACTTCTTTGCTGGGGCCGGATATGGACGGACTGTATAATCACTATTTTAGCGTCAACTCGGCAGGCCCGAATTGTTCGTTTTGCATTGACAGACTGATATTCAACGGATCGGGCATGGATTTCGCACAGACGCAATATCATTCTGTTAAACCCAAACGTCCTAAAATTTATTCCTATTCGCCGGATACGGACGATGCTTTTGTCAACGGAAACGGGTCGCTTCTTTCAAAAAATAAGACGGATAAAATCTTTACGGCTGAATTCAATTTTGTCGGCAGCAACGTTAAGTGTGTGTTCGCTTACCAAAATCAAAACAATTATGCATATGTTAAAACGGATATACAAGGGAAGACGGTAACGCTGTACAAGGTAGAAAACGGTACAGAGAGGAAGATCGCGGAAGGCTCCATTGTGCGAGCCTATGATGCGGATGATCTCCTGCAAACGGTACGCGTTGCGTATCGTGAGGGAAAGGCCGATGTTTATTTTGACGACTTACTGAAGATTTCAGACGCAGAGGTTCAGCTTGAGGCGGGGAATTTCGGTTATTTATGGTCTGGGGATGCCGATTTCGAATATACTGCTGCTTCCTCCGTCGCCAAAGGGCTCAGCGATCAATTAGAGCCGAAACAATCTTACATAAATATCGGCGCAGCGAGTTATCTTCCTGCGGGTATTTACGAAAATTGCGGCTCCTATTTTGGGAATGGAAGCGGATATTATGAAACAACGGATTCGGACTATGATGGCAAATATACAGGGTTGGGCAGTATAAAATTGAATAATGCGGGCGATACGGCTGTTTATTTGGTCGATTTCGCTGAGGACAGAACCGGACAGGATAAGGGATATTATGCTCTGTATATGACTTTGAGTAAATCGATGGCAGGCAAAACGTTCGGCGTACGTGTGGACGGCGGTAAAATGTATACCGTCACTGTTCCTGCCGTATCTCCTACAAGCGGAGAAGACATAGTCAAAACGTTTATTGCGGATATTCCCGTGCAAGCAGGTGTTAGACAAATATCGTTTATTTGTTTGGAGGATGAGCTTCAATTCCATTCTTTTACGTTTGCTGAAAGTACATCGGAAACTTTTGTTTACGAGAGCGATCTTTCGGCAGCCCCTGCCTACGGCATGGAGCAAGTCAGTCTTTGGCGCTTTGCTTCAAGAGACGGAGACGAGCGGCCGTCACTTGAATCACGCGAAGGTGCTCGCTCTCTCGTTTGGTTTGGCGACAGTAATTTGCATGATTATACTTTAGAATGCGACTTTCGGATTAATGTTGACAGTACTTATACTGCCGGATTCATTTTGCATGGGGCAAGATATTCAAATTCGGCGTACGTTTCAGAGGATTACAGGTATATACAGGGGTATTATGTCGCATTAAACAAGCGAATGGTGCGTGTTGAAAAGCTGAATTACACGCACACGGACAGCGGTGCCGCTTCGCAACGAATAGAATTGGATATAATGGAATGGCATCATGCGAAGATTACTGTTTCCGGGAGTGCTTTGAGCGTGACGATAACCAGTGCTGACGGGATCGCCGAAACCTTGCTTTATATAGATGACATTTCCTTTGTAGGAGGGAGAATCGGCTTTTATTCTTCGGGGGCGTCTATGTCCTACCGCAATCTTAAAATTGAAGGATAATTATGGAAGGGATTGTATTGCTCTATCAAGATTTTTTTGCGGATTGGATAGAGGTAATGAAGGATTACGGCTTGAAAAAGTTGGGGCTGCATGTAAATACTGAACAAAGTAACATGGCAGACTTTCTTTGCTGGTTGAAGGCAAACCGCCCGCTCATTGAGCGGGCGGAAGAGCGTGGGCTTACGGTTGAATATTTTTTGCATGCTTTCGGTTATCTTTTGCCGGAAGATTTTGCCGGACACCGCGAAAATTGGCGGCAGAATGAGGACGGGCAACGTGTAAAGGATTACAATTGTTGCCCGTCTTCACCGGAATTGAATTCTGTGGAAAAAAATGCAGAGGCCCTTGCAAAACAACTAAAACAATATTCTCATAAATATCATTTTTGGGTGGACGATGACTTTGGTAAAGACATTATCTGCCACTGTGAGAAATGCCGCAATTACAGTCAATGGCAACAGGGCTTGATGCTTTATCGGGCAATGGAACAAGGTGTCAGAATGTATGATACCGAAGCGCTGTTTTCCTATCTCGTATACGGAAATTCGGTTTTTCGGGATGCAGGAATAGATCTCGGAGGATTTTTTATAGAATTTGCACCGTTTTTGCGAAGACATGACTTGCCGCTTGCCGCAAAGGAAAACAAATCATATCTTGAAAAAATACTCAGTTTAAAAAAGAATTTCTCGCATGTAGATGTTCTCGAGTATTTTTTAAGTTTCGATTATGATAGTTTTTGCAGGGGAGAGCAATATGAGCGAGTCAAAGAGGATGTGCGTTTTTATAAATCGCTAGGAGTAGAGGATGTGATGACGTTTGCTGTTTTTCCCGAAAAAAATTATGTAAAAAAATATGGCTTTTCCGGGATCGAAAAATATGCTAAATTATGGAGTTGACAGAATGAATAAACGCGGGATAATAATTCTATATACAGATTTTTCAAGGGATTGGCTGCCGCTTTTAAAAGTATGCGGGATCAATAAATTGGGGCTGCATGCTTTATATTGCAACGGCGGAGTGGAAGGAATTATGCAATGGCTATCAAAAGAAGAAGTTAGGAAAGATATCGATTTTTTTGAAGAAAACGGTATTGAGGTTGAGTATGAGCTGCATGCGTTAGACTGGCTTTTGCCGCGCTCTTTGTTTGCTGCACATCCCGATTGGTTTAGAATGAATGATTTAGGAGAACGGACAAAAGACTGGAATTGCTGCGTCAGCAACGAGGAAGGACTCTCCTATATCGAAAGATCAGCCTTTAGATATGCAGAATTACTTGCGCAAAAATCCCATAATTATTATATTTGGCGCGACGATACAAAAGATGGTTTGTGCCATTGTGAACAGTGCAAAAAATATAATGGAGCGGATCAAAATATGCTCGTAATGAAACATATTTTGAAAGGGATCAAGCAATACGATCCGCAGGCAAAGTTGAGTTTTTTGACTTATCAAGATTCGTTTGATATTCCATTGATTACGCCGGATAAAGATATGTTTTTAGAGTTTGCGCCTATAGAAAGGAATCATTTTGTTTCAATAATCGGAAAAGACGCGCAAAATGAAAAAAACAGAGAAATATTGGAACGACTTCTTAAAATATTTCCGGCAGAAACAGCGCAGGCTTTGGAATATTTTTTAGATGTTTCTCTCTTTTGTCAGTGGCAGAGGGAAAAAGCAGGGCCGTTACAAATAGATGAAAAGCGGTTAAACGCAGATGTTGCGTATTATTCATCGCTCGGTATTAAAAATATTTCTACATTTGCCGCGTTTATGGATTGCGAGTGGTTGCAGCGCTATGGTACAAACGCTATTGAAACTTACGGAAAGATTGTAAATGAAATAGAATAGATAAGTCGTTGGACAATGAAAAATTGGAAAGGTATTAAAAGCGTTGGGCTCCTTTTCTATGTAATGATTTTTTGAATGTATTATTGGGAGAATAGCGAATGCAAGAAGAATTCAGTTTCCATAGTATTAGCAGTAACTTTAAAATTGCCGGTAAATACGTAAGTTGCGAGCGGTACGGAGAAGGGCATATCAACGATACCTTCCGTTTAACAATGAATGACGGCGGAAAAGAGGTGCATTACATATTGCAGCGGATCAATAACCGTCTGTTCACGGACGTGGAAAAGCTGATGCGCAACATTGAACTCGTCACGGAATTTTGCCGCGAGAGCGTATTGGCGCATGGAGGAGACCCGCTGCGGGAGTGCCTGAACATCGTGCGCACGAAGGAGGGAAAGACTTATTATTTTGACGGAAAAGATTATTTCCGCGTATATGTCTTTATAGAAAATGCCACGACATATCAAACCGTACGCAATCCGCGGGATTTTTACGAGAGTGCGGTGGCGTTCGGGAACTTTGCCAACCTACTTGCGGGTTTTGATGCGTCGCAATTATATGAGATTCTGCCGGATTTCCACAATACAAGGGTGCGGTATGCAAATTTTATGTCCGCCGTACAGAAAGACATTTGCGGCAGAGCAAACGAAGTACGCGAAGAAATCGATTGGGTAAACGCGCACAGCGATCTTTGCGAGAAAATCGTGGATAAAATCGCTACGGGTGAAATTCCGCTGCGCGTTACGCACAATGATACGAAGCTGAACAACGTGATGCTGGACGACGCTACGGGGAAGGGAATCGCGGTTATTGACCTCGATACAGTTATGCCGGGGAGCCTTTGCTACGATTTCGGCGACAGTATCCGCTTCGGCTGCAACTCTGCTGCGGAAGACGAACCGGATATAAGTAAAGTACATTTTGATTTCGATCTCTACAAGACTTATCTCGACGGATATTTATCGGCAGTGGGAAAGAGCATTACGCAGCGAGAAAAGGAGTTGTTGCCGTGGGGCGCGGTGGTTATGACGTACGAATGCGGAATGCGCTTTTTAACGGATTATTTGGAAGGGGATGTGTATTTCAGAACGCATCGGGAAAGACATAATCTCGACCGCGCGCGGACGCAATTTAAGTTGGTGGACGACATGCTGGCGGTGTTCGATAAAATGCTTGCGGCGGTGAAGATGTGAGCTGTTATGGAACTATGCGAAAACAAAACATATAATCTGCGCGAAAATAAAACGGGACAGGAGCATTATGGTTGCCGTTTCCGATATGTATTCGGGAAAGATTGTATTCGCTTTTACTTCGATGTAAAGGATGAGGATATTATCAGTCCATATAGAAATGATAACGAGGACATATGGCACGGCGATGCGGTAGAAGTATTCATCTCGCCGGATGGGGATACAAAGCGGTATAAGGAGATCGAGGTTTCGCCGTTCGGTGTACGGTTTTACGGCGAAATAGCTAATGCGGACGGTCAAACGCCGCGATTGAAGAAAACGGAACCGGAATATGATGCAGATGCAGTACGCACGGAGTACGGGTATTCGGTGACGATTCGCTTGCCGTTTAAAGCCATGAAAAGGTTTGACCGCCTTAAAATGAAGTTAAATGCTTTTTGGTTGGACAAAAAGGAGAGCGGCGAACAGGAATTATATGCGCTGAATCCTACATTTTGCGACAGTTTTCATAGGCCGAAATATTTTGTAAGTGAAGGAAGTAAGCAGATGCAGATGGACGGAAAATTGCTCGTCGAAAAGTTGTTGGCATACGCGAAAGCGCACCTTTGCCTGCGGGAAGAGGATGAAGTGTACATGCGCAACGTGCTGTTGTCGCAGTTCGGTTTTTCCGAGCCGTACGAGGGGGAAGCGGACGTTTCCGCGGAGGTTTCGGCGGACGTGCCGGATGCGCTTGCGGAGGAGCTGAAGGCGTTCGCACTTGAAGCGGGGCTTTGCACGGAGGATTTCGCGGAGCGGTACGTTGCGGATGTGTTCGGCATGCTCACGCCCCTGCCGTCGGAAGTGAACCGCATCACGAGCATTATCAGGGTGGAAGGCATTTAATGCCGATGCACCGCGCGAAGATCGGAAAGGAGTATGTGAGCAAAGAGTTTCCCGGCTTGAAAATCGGCGTGCTCGACTGGTACAATAGTGCGATTCAATGCGAGGGAAAGGACAGGAAGGCGGTGGCGGCGTTTGCCGCCAAGGTCATCGCCGCTTGGAAAGATTTTGACTGCCCCGAATGTGATATTTTGAGTTATACCGGCGATACGCCGCACAATTCCCTTTCGCCCATCTGCCGCAAGGAGGGGGATACATATATCTTCACGATGATCCTGCGGAACAACCGCACGAATGAGCAGTACCCCGAGGGCATCTTCCACGTCCACCCCGAGTACCTGAACATCAAGAGCGAGGGGATCGGGCTGATCGAGGCGATGGGGCTGTTCATCCTGCCGCCCCGCCTGAAGCGCCAACTCGGAGAAATCGAGGACATCCTCTGCGGAAAGACAGAGTACGACTCCGCGGCGCTTGAAGATCCCGCGAACGACCTGCACATCCATGCCGGCATGATGCAAAAGCTCGTCGGCGAGGGGAAAGCGAAGGACAAAAAGGAAGCGGAAGCGCGGGTGCGCGGGTATGTAAACAAAGTCTGCGCGGGGATATTGGACAACACGGCGGTATTCAAAAAGGACGAGAACGGGCGGATTGGCTTTGCAAAGTTCATGGCATCGCTCGGCTTGGAGGAAAAATAAAATGGAAAAGGTTTTATTGACGGGCGGAGCGGGCTTTATCGGGAGCCATACGCTGGTGGAACTGTTGGACAGGGATTACGAGGTCGCGGTTGTCGATAACCTCTGCAATTCGTGCGAGGAGGCGCTGCGCCGCGTGAAAAAGATCACGGGCAAGAATTTCAAATTTTACAACGCGGACATCCGCGACCGCGCGGCGATGGAAAAGATTTTTTCCGAAAACAAATTCGACTCGGTCATTCACTTCGCGGGTCTGAAGGCGGTGGGCGAAAGCTGCCGCATGCCCTTGGAATACTACGACAACAACGTCTACGGCACGCTGGTGCTTTTGGAAACGATGCGCGCGCACAATGTAAAAAAAATCGTGTTCTCGTCGTCGGCTACAGTGTACGGCACGCCCGAAAAACTGCCGCTGACGGAAACGAGCAAAACGGGCGGCACGACGAACCCGTACGGCTCGACGAAATATTATCTGGAAGGGATACTCACCGATCTATGGAAGGCGGACAACGAGTGGAACGTGATATTGCTTCGCTACTTCAATCCCGTGGGCGCGCACGCGAGCGGGCTGATCGGGGAAGACCCGAAGGGGATTCCGAACAATCTGATGCCGTATGTGGCGCAGGTTGCGAGCGGGAAGCTGAAAAAGATCAACATTTTCGGTAACGACTACCCGACGAAGGACGGAACGGGCGTGCGCGACTATATCCACGTCGTCGATTTAGCGCGGGGGCATGTGGCGGCGATCGAAAAGCTCACCTCGGCGGGGGTGCATATCTACAACCTCGGCACGGGGGTAGGGTACAGCGTTTTGGATATGGTGCATGCGTTTGAAAAGGCGTGCGGCAAACAGCTGCCGTATGAAATTTGTCCGCGCAGGCCGGGCGACATCGCGGAGTGCTATGCAGACCCGTCGAAGGCGGCGAAGGATTTGGGGTGGAAAGCGGAGTACGGCATCGAGGAGATGTGCCGCGCCCAATGGAACTGGCAGAGCAAAAACCCCAACGGCTATAACGCGTAAACAATATGAAAACATACATAGGGATCGACCTCGGCGGAACATTCGTCAAATACGGACTTGTCGGCGAGGTTGGGGAAATTATCGAAAAGGGCAAAGTTCCCACACCGCGGGGTGCAGATATGCGGAAACGGCGGAAGTTATTGCGTCCGCGGCGCGTGGGTTTGCAAAGTCTGGCGCGTCGGTATGTGGTTTAGGTATCGGCGCGCCCGGGGTCGTGGACGGAGAGAAGGGAATCGTCCGTTTGAGCGGGAACCTCGGTTGGGTGAATAAGCCATTGGCGCAGGACTTGTCCGAAAGACTCGGCATCCCTGTCACGCTTACGAACGACGCGAATGCGGCGGCGTACGGGGAGTACGCCTGCGGCGCGGGCAGCGATTATAAATCAGTCGTGCTTATCACCCTCGGCACGGGCGTGGGCAGCGGCATTGTTTTGAACGGGAAACTGTTTGAGGGCAACGAAGGTGCAGGCGCGGAGCTGGGGCATGAAGTCATCCGTATGGACGGGGAGAAGTGCGCCTGCGGCAGGCGCGGCTGTTTCGAGGCGTATGCCTCGGCAACGGCGCTCATAAAGCAGACTATGAGGGCAATGGAAAAGGACAGGCAAAGCATGCTGTGGCAGCTGTGCGGCGGGGACATAAACAAAGTAAACGGGAAGACGGCATTCGACGGCGCACAATCGGGCGATAGAACGGCAAAGCGTGTGGTGAGTAATTATCTGCGCTACCTTTCGGAGGGGCTTGCAAATATCGCAAACACCTTCCGCCCCGAGGCAATCCTCATCGGCGGGGGATCAGCGCGCAGGGAGAGAGCCTAGTAAAGCCGTTGCAAAAGCGTGTAGATAAACTCATGCTCGGTCACGGGGCGTATGCGCCCGTAAAGATATTGGCGGCGACGCTCGGCAACGACGCGGGGCTGGTGGGCGCGGCAATGCTGGCAAAGGAGAAGATATGATCATCTATATTCCGGACGGGGAACAACAAGAAAAGGCAATTAGTCGAACGACGCACTTGGCGATCTCGGCGCATCAGGACGACATCGAGTTCATGGCGTACGCGCCTATCGCGGAGTGTTTCGGGAAAGCAGACAAGTGGTTTTCGGGCGTGGTAGTGACGGACGGCGCGGGCAGTCCGCGGAGCGGTTTGTACGCCGATTATACAAACGAAGAAATGAAGACAGTCCGCATAACCGAACAAAAAAAGGCAGCAGCGGTGGGGGAGTACTCCTTTCAGATGCTGTTGGGGCATCCTTCGAAGGAAGTAAAAGACCCGAAAAATACCGCAGTCGTTAGGGAAATCGCGGAAATCATACGCTCGGCAAAGCCGAAGTACCTGTACACGCATAACCTTGCGGACAAGCACGATACGCACGTGGCAACGGCATTGAAAGTAATTGCGGCGTTGCGTACGCTTTCCCCCGAGGAACGGCCAGAAAAGGTGTACGGGTGCGAGGTGTGGCGCGACCTCGATTGGGTAAACGACGAGGAAAAGATGTATATGGACTGCGGGCCGCACCCGAACCTGATGCGGTGCTTATCGGCTGTGTTCGACAGTCAGATCGTCGGCGGAAAGCGGTACGATTTGGCAGCGGAGGGGAGGCGGCTTGCGAACGCTACGTTCAGCGCGAGCCATGCGTGCGATACGTATACGGCGCTGAATTACGCCATGGACTTGACCCCGCTCATGGATGAAAAGACGGATATAGCCGAGTATATCACGGGCTATATCGAGCGATTCAAAAAGTCGGTAACAGATATGATAGAAAAGTTTTTGTAAGGGAAAACAATGAAAATCATAATCACGAAGAATTACGAAGAGATGTCGGAGAGAGCGGCGGGGGTCATTCTGGGAGTAGTCAAACAGAACCCGAAAGCGGTTTTAGGCCTTGCGACGGGCACGACGCCGCTCGGACTGTACGCCAAAATGATTTCCGACCGCAGAGAGAAGGGAACGGACTATTCGCAGATCCGCACGGTGAATCTGGACGAATACAAAGGTTTGCCCAAAACGCACGAGCAGAGCTATGCGTATTTCATGAAAAAGAACCTGTTTGATGGCTTAGGCATAACACCAGAACAGACGAACATCGAAAACGGCACGGCGAAGGACGAGGAGGCGGAGTGTTTGCGCTACGACGCGCTGCTGGAAGAGCTGCCGCGGGATATACAACTGTTGGGCTTGGGGAGCAACGGGCATATCGCATTCAACGAACCGGGCACGCCGTTCAGTAGCGGAACGCATGTGGTGGAGCTTGCGGAGAGTACGGTGAAGGACAATGCGCGATTGTTTGAGGACATCTCCGAAGTGCCGCGGAAGGCGTACACGATGGGCATAAAACAGATCATGCAGGCGAAGAAAATCCTGATCTTGGCGAGCGGGGCGAACAAGGCGGACGCGGTGTACAAGATGGTGAAGGGGGAAGTGACGGAACAAGTTCCCGCATCGATATTGCAACTCCACCCCGACTGTACCCTTATCGCAGACGAAGCGGCTGCGCAGAAACTGTAATTTGTCAGGAATAAGATAGGTAAATCGGTAAGGACAAAGGAAAAAATGTCGGAAAGTTCGGAACGGAAAATTAAATTACTGTTGCTGTATGAAATATTGCGGACACAGACGGACGAACGTCATCCTATGACGACGAAAGAACTTTCCGCTGAATTGCAGAAATACGGCATAACGGTCAGCCGCCAGACATTGTACGAGGATATAGAGGTATTAAACCGCTATGGCTTCGATGTAGTCAGTGAGAAAGGCAATAATGAATTGGAGATCGTACCCGAAGAAGCGGATATTGTACGGGAGATGTTTCGGATGTATCTGTCGGGAGAGGGTGCAAATACCGCCGTTGTCATCAGCACGAACAGAGCAAAGAACAGGCACAGCCCGTGTTTGATTTTTTCCATACCGCGCCCCTAAAAAATGATTGCCGACTGGTCTAACGATATGCCGACTACTTCCGCATTGATATAGAAGTATGTTTCCAGACTTTCTTCGCCCGTCGTAACCGACATACGGAAACGGGGCAATTATAAGGTTTTTTCCAAAAGTTTTTTTAATTTTTTCAAAACCGTTGCAAGCTGTTGCGTGATAGCGGGTTGCGAAACGCCTTTTTCCTTTGCGATTGCCGTTAATGTCATGCCCTTGAAAAATACTTTTTCTGCCAAGTCCTTTTCTTTATCTTAACAGTTGTTTGATAGCCTTATGCTTTTTCGGCTACTGTCTTTTGAATGGTAATTTTGCCGTTTTTAATTTCGATAGTCATTTTTGCGCCGCATTTCGGACAATGTATTTCTATCGTTGAGCCGTTACCTGCTTTCAAAAGTTTATACCCACAATCTGGGCAAACGGTGTAGTAGGTCATAAACGAATACCGCACTCGAAAGCCAAAGATAAATATTTATTGCCCGCATTTCGCCCATAAAGAATTAAGTCGCGCATATCGTATTCTTCGCAATCTAAATTATCGGCTCCGAATAGGAACTGCGCAAACGGTATATTTCTAAATCGAGCGACCGCAATAGAGGCAGCACATTCCATTTCTACACCCAAACAACCTTGCTCTTTTCTTTTTGCAATTAAGTTCGGCGTTTCTCTATAAATGGCATCGCTTGTCCAAACTTTCCCGCAAATAAAAGGGATGTTATATTCGGATAAAAAATCTACTACTATTTTTATGCAATTTTTATCTGCCTCTATCTCATCGCTATGGGGGAAGTAATATTGACTTGTTCCCTCATGCCCGTAACGTAACATCAGCGAAAGGTTGGCGCCTTTTTTCGAAAAAGTTTTTTCCGCTTTGCAAAAAACAATGAAACAAGTTAATCGGTTTGTTAGAAAAAGCAATGGACTTTTCATAAAAATCAGCTATAATAGATATAGTTTTTAGATTTCAGGAGGCTAATCATGATCGAATTGGGCAAGGGGAGCAGGATCCTGTTCGAAGGGGACAGCGTGACCGATCACATGCGCGACAGGGAGGACCTGCACAGTCTTTCCGCATACAGCAAAACGGTGGGCGAAAAACTGTCCGAATACGGCGGAGTGGCGTTCAACCGTGCGGTGGGCGGGGACCGCTCCAAAGACGTCCTTGCACGGGTCTGTGAGGAATTTGAGGTTCTGCGGCCAAACGTGTTTTCGCTGCTGATCGGCGTGAACGACAGTTGGCGGCGGTATGATCACAACGAACCGACGAGCGAAGATCAGTTCGAAAAGAATGTGCGTTCCATTTTGGAAACGGCGCGCGCCAACGGCGCAAAGATCATCCTGCTCGAACCGTTTATTTTACCGAGCGATCCGCAAAAGATGATCATGCGCGAGGATCTGATCGCGAAAATAGAGCGGGTGCGCAAACTCGCGCGCGAATTTGCGGATGCGTATGTGCCGCTGGACGGGCTGTTTGCGGAACTCGTTTTGAAGGTCCCCCCAAAAGATCTTGCCGAGGACGGCATCCATCCGACAGATCTGGGCTATGAATACATCGCGCGCTGGTGGCTGGAACGTGTGACCTTTATAAAATAAATAAAATCGCATCGATCGAACGGGAGCGGGCACGCCGAAAGGCGTGCCCGCTCTTTGTGTTTTCAGGTTAATTTTGTTAATATTTTTGTTATAATCATATATTTACTTTTTTATATTTTCAATTTATAATGGTCGCAAAACAGCATCCGCAAAGGGTGCGGACCGAAAAAGCGGAGAGGGTACCGTAATGAGAGCGGCGATCATCGGTTTGGGCGCAATTTCCCCGTTGCACATCAATGCGATCCAAAGCGCGGGCTGGCAAGTCGTTGCCGCATGCGATACGGACGCGGCGCGCTTTGAACGTGCGATCAAAATGGCGGGGCCGTCTTGCAGCATGTACGCCAATTACAAAGAAATGCTGGACAGGGAGCAATTGGACGTCGTGCATATCTGTACGCCGCACTATCTGCACGCGGAGATGATCTGCGAGTGTCTGGACCGTAATATCCATGTTCTGTGCGAAAAGCCCGTGGCGATCAACGCGGTCCAACTGGGGCTCATCGAAGAACATGTCCGGCGCACGAAGGCGCGGCTTGCCGTGTGCCAGCAAAACCGCTTCAACGCGTCTGTCCGCTATCTGAAAGAATTGTTCCGCGGACAGGAGATCCTTGCGGCGAGCGGGACGCTCTGCTGGCAGCGCGACGCATCTTATTATAATTCGGCACAGTGGCGCGGAACGCTCCTGCAGGAAGGGGGCGGCGTCATGATCAACCAGGCCCTGCACACGCTCGATCTGCTGCAATGGTTCTGCGGGATGCCACGAACGGTCATCGGACACGGTGCGAACGACACGCTGCGCGGCGTCATCGACGTCGAAGAAAGCCAGTTCGGCGTGTTTACGATGCAGAACGGGGGGCGGTTTGTCATCCAAGCGACCAACGCATGTTCGCACAGTTTTCCCGTCACGGTCATGCTCAGAAGCGCAAATACGGAGGCGGTGCTGATCGGCGATCATATGATCGTCAACGGAACGTTCGTGACCAGAAGCGACGGGCATCCTTTATTCGGCAAAGAAGAGTGGGGCGTAGGGCACATCAATCTTGTGCGCGAATATTATGCCTGCCTGCGGGAAGGCAAAAAATTCCCCATAGATTTTTATGAGGCAAGAAAGGTCGTGGAACTGATTTTGGCGTTATACGCATCGCAGGGGAAAGAAGTTTCGATCCGAGCGATGGAAGCCAACTGCAAAGCGGCTTTGTCTGTGAGGTGAAAAAGATGAAAAGGGAATATCTGATCGCGGTTGATCTGGAAGGGATCCACGGCGTTGTGGGAGAACCGTACAAAAGCCTGTATCCCGAGGTAGCGGATTATGCGGTCGCACTGAAAAATGCGGTCAAAGAGATCAACTGCGTCGTGGACGTCCTGTTCGCGGCGGGCGCCGAAAAGGTCGCGGTATGGGACAATCACGGCACAGGCAAGAATCTGGATTTTTCTGAGATCGATACGCGGGTCATCCGAGTGGAAAACCCGCCCATGCCGCGGTACGAGCGGTTCAGTTTTGCCAAGGATTTTGCCTTTGCGGGCATTTTCCTGCTCGGCTATCACAGCAAGGAAGGTTCGTTCAACGGCGTCCTGGCGCACACGTACAGTTCACAGCGCGTGCAGTATTTCAAGATCGGCGGCAGGACGATGGGCGAGGCGGAGATCTATGCGTACATCGCGGGCGAACTGGGCATCCCCGTGCTGTTCTGCGCATCCGACGACGTATGCGTCGGACAGGTGCGCGCCGCGATCCCGGGCATCCGCACGGCGGTCACCAAGATCGGCAAGGGCAGAAATGCCGCGCAGTTCATCGAGGAAGAGGAGGTCTTGCGCGCCATCCGCGCAGGCGTCGCCGATGCCTTGCGTGCACCGAACGAGCCCGTGCGGCTGACATATCCCTGCGCGATCGAAATGAATTATACGCGCGCGGAAACAGCGGAAGCGGTCTTGCGGAAAGTGAAGTCGATCGGGCAGGATGCCCGTTACGGCGAAACGACGCATATCGTACAATCGGTGCTGCGCGACTTCAGGGACCTGGAAGCGTTTATTTGAGGCAGAACGATTTGATATGAAGAGCAAACAACAAAAGATCGTGCGGGAAGCCTTGGGTTGGGCGGCGATGCTGGCGGGATGCGCCGCATATTCGTGCGGCGCGGCCGTGTTTCTCGTCCCGAACGGCATCGTTACGGGCGGCATCACGGGACTTGCCACCTTCATCTATCTGCTGTGCGATCAATTCCCCGTGGGGTTGGGTTCCATACTCCTCAACATTCCCGTGCTTGTTCTCGGGTTTGTTTTTGTAGGAAAAAAGATTTCTATACAGTTTATCCCGACCGTATTCTGCCTCGGCATGATGACGCAACTGTTTTCGCTCGTTCCGCCCGTTACGGACGATCCTCTGATCGCCACGGTGAGCGGCGGCATGCTCTGCGGTGTGGGAAGCGGCCTGTTTGTGCGCAACGGATTCGGCGGAGGGACTGAATTGTTGGGGCGGGTCATCGCCAAAGGGCTCCGTTCGCAGAACGTGCCTGCGTGCGTCGGCATCTGCGACGGCTCGATCGTCTTGCTGTCGTCGGTGCTGGGCTGTTTCGAAAGGGTGTTTTACGGGCTGGCTTCGGTGTGGGTCACCGCGATGGCCAGCGCATTCGTCGCGTTCGGACTCAAACGCACAAAACTGTGTCTCGTGATCAGCGACAAGGGCACCGAGATCGCCGAAGCGCTGATCGCCGGCAGCAAAAACGGGATCACGATGCTCAGGGGCGTCGGAATGTATACCAACAGCGAACATCAGGTTCTGATGTCCTGCATGTACAGCCGCCAGATCGTCTTTCTCAAAAAAACCATTAAAAGCATCGATTACCTCCGCCGACGCGGTCAAGGAAAGGTATTTCTTCAATCTGATCGATCCCGACAGCATCGCCCTGGAAAGCGGCAACGCGTTCTCCGGCGAGCAGATGCTCGGCTTTGTGCCGAACGAGGCTTCCGTTGCATTCGGGGTGCGGTTTGGCGGGAAGGCGGATTTCAGCGACGTCGTTTCCATGCGCTTCAAGGCTTCGGCGGGTTCGTATTCCGTACAGTTTGTGAGCGGGAGCAATGTGATGGTCGCGTCCGTCCTTGCGGTCAGCAACGGCGAATCGGTCGGCGTCAATCTGGACGAACTGGATCTGCGCGACCCTTCGACGATGAAGATGACGCTCGATCTTGTGGATTATATCCAGATCGTCGTCAACGGAAAGAAAAACCAGACGGTATATATCGACGACATCGAGTTTTCCGCAGAGCGCTTTGTGCCGGCAGATCACAGCGCGCCGAGAACGCTGTACGATTTTGAAAACTATGCGGATGATACGGCGCTGCAGGGCGAGTTCTACGCGAACGCAAGCGGCAGTGCTCTGACCGTTACGCTCGCGGACGGCGAAGGCGCGCAAGGCAGTACGGCAATGCAGGTGCGGCTGGGCGCCAATACGGCGGGCTGGGCTGCATTGCAGTCGCGGCTGAGCGACGGCAGAAACATCTGGGTCGGTGCGGAAGGCATCCGTTTCTGGATCGACGGCGGCGGAAGCGGCATTACCGTAACGGTCCGCATCGGGGACACCGCCAACGACCTGCGCGCGAAACTGACGCTCAATGCGAAAGAGGGGCAATATGTTTCGATCCCGTTCTCGGCATTTGATGTGAACGCGGGCAGCAGACCTTCCGACTTTTCCAGTGTCAGCGTGCTGTGGCTGTACGTCAGCGGCGCGGAGAACAGCACCTTCCTGATCGACGAAATTTCCATCGGTTCGGGCGAAGGATACGACGCGGACACGCGCGACAGCGTCACCAATCCGCCGAAAGGCAGTGCGGAAGGGATATTGGAGGACTTTGAAGGGTATAGCGCCGCGGGCGACGTCACCGGAAAATGGACGGTCAGCGGCTCGGCGGCACCTTCCTTGGTGACGAAAAACGAGTCGCAAGTGCTCAAATTGATATTATACAATAGGCGTGTCAGTTTGAGACACGCCTAATTTTATGCGATTTAGATAGGCTCGTCTTAACTGACGAGCCTATTTTTTATTTTATTACAAGGAGGTGCGGAATGGCGACGAAGTTGGACAAGAAGGAGCGTAATGGTAAGGTCGTTATCGGCGTGTATATCGCAAAAGATACTCACGCGAAACTTATCAAAATCGCCAAAGACAGAGAGCTGAATTTGAGCGACATCGTGAGAATCGCTCTCAAAGAGTACGTTGCTGGTAACGAGTGAGGCGAAGCCCAAAGGAGGGACGGCAATGAAAATCGAGGAAACAAAACTGAAAATGTCGCCACTTCAAACATATCTCGCGGCAAGAGCGTTGGACGAGCCTATCAAACAGTTCTATAAATGCCCCGAAAACGAGGAGAAGTTCCAAGAGTGGCTGAAATCTCAAAAAGGAGATGTCAATGGCAAAGTCAACGATGACAACGGAGGAAGTTCTGGCGGAAATCGAACGGCTGAAAAGCAGTCCCTATGTGAAGATAGCGAAGAAAGCTGAAAACGATATGCTTCGGCAGAGAATGTACCAACTTCGCTCTCTTGATAAGAAGGGCAGGGCAATCGCAAAAGCTCTCGGCATTACCGTCGAGGAAGAATCTGACAAGGAGGTATAAAGGTGAAGCTGAAAGAAATTCGCGTTGCAAAGGGGCGGCAGCAGAAGGAGCTTGCAATATCGGTCGGTACTGACGAGCCGATGATGAGCAAGTTTGAAAATTACAAGTGTCTGCCTACTCCGCCAACGATGAAACTTATCTTGAAAGAGCTTGGGTGTTCCGTCGAGGACATCTACGAGCCGCACGAGGTTTACTACGCTCCGCCCGCAAAGCCAAAGAAGCGCAAGAGGAAATCAAATGTGTATCGGCTGACGGCGGAGTTGCCCGAAGAGGCAAGAGAGTTTTTCAAGAGCGGCGCATTGCAGAAATGCGGCTTTCAAGACATCACGGCGTGGGCGAATTGGTGCTATATGCAACTGAAACGCACACATCAAGAAATTTTGCAAAAAGAAAAGACCTCACCACAGCCTGGCAGCAAGTAAGTGAAGTCTACAAAGGAGAGCTATGCTCCTTTTCAAATATCATAGCAAAAAATCTATAAAAAGTCAAGGAGAATTTGTTATGAAAAATTACTACAAAGAACGGGTCGAAATCCTCACGGAACAAGTTGAGCTTGCCAAGAGGGGGCTTGTTGAGAAAATGCAGCAGAACGGAATCGCAATGTCGAACACGCGCGACTTTGATGAGATGTGCGTGAATCTTGAACGGGTACGGGTATCTGTTGCGGCTATCAAGGACTTGGAGCAGAGTTTGGAGTATGCGAAAAAGCAGTACAAAGAGGAGTGCGAAAAGCCCGAAAACAAAAGAGCGGAAGCTCTCGAAACGCTTTACGGAGGGAAGGACAATGGCTGACAAACTTAAAAAGGCAAGCAAGGCTCATACCAGGTACTATCTTGCAGACGGAACTCTTGTCCCCGGTGCCACCACAATCACGGGGCTTCTCAATAAGCCCGCGCTCGTAAAGTGGGCGAATAACCTCGGCTTGCAGGGAATCGACTCTACGAAGTACGTCGATAAGGCGGCGGCTGTCGGGACTCTCATTCACGCTCTTGTGGAGGCGCACATCACCGGGAAGAAGGCAGACCTTTCCGACAATACGCCGCTTGAAATCGAAATGGCGGAGGTCGGATTCAAGAAGTATCTCGAATGGGAGAAACAGCATAAGGTCGAGCCGATTTTTAACGAGAAAGGCTTCGTTTCGGAGAAGTACAAGTACGGCGGAACGCTGGACTTCTACTGCAAAATCGACGGGAAATATACGCTCGTGGACTTCAAGAGCGGCAAGGGAATTTTCAACGATCATTTTCTTCAAGTGTCCTCGTACGCAAACCTTTTGACGGAGAACAAGCACAAAGTGGAGCAAATTATGATTCTCAACATCGGCAGGAACGAGGACGAGCCTTTCCAACACAAGGAAATCCCTATGCCGACCGTGCGCAAATATTTCAAGATGTTCAAGGCGCTTTTGCAGGTCTATTACATAAAACGAGACCTTGAATGGAGGTAAGTATGGAAAACCTCGAACTGTATGAAAAAGTCCGAAGCGTTCCCGAAAATGCCCAAAAGGAGATTAAGGGCGGCAGATTAAAGGGAATGACGGACATCAATCCGATGTGGCGAATCAAAAAACTCACAGAAGAGTTTGGGGTTTGCGGTATCGGTTGGATTCCGAAAATTGTCCGCACTTGGCTTGATAAGGGAGAAAACAACGAGGTCATTGCAAGCGTTGAAATCGAACTGCGAGTCAAAGTTGGCGGCGAATGGAGCGAGCCTATTCCGGGCATTGGCGGCAGTAAAGCTGTTGTGAAGGAACAGAATGGCGTTTACACGGACGACGAATGTTACAAGAAGGCATACACGGACGCGCTTTCGGTGGCTTGCAAGGCTCTTGGAATGGGAGCAGATGTGTATTGGAACGAGAATACCAAATATACCGCGCCGCCGTCCGCAGAGCCAACGAGGACAGCGCAGAGGCAAACGCCTGGTACACAGCAAAAAACCAAATGGGCGCGGGTAAACGAACTGCTCAAAGAAAGCGATTTGTCGATTTCCGATGTTACCGATTGGATTGTAAAAAAATACAAGAAGAGCATTAAAATCAACGACCTTTCGGATAAGCAGTTCGAGGAGCTTATGACCGCCTTAAAGAAAGCTATCGAAGGTGAATCCGGTGAGTAAGTTTATTGCAAACAAGACCTATCGAATGAGCGACGAAAACGGCGACCTTATTATCAGCTATGTTGTTCACGGGATAGACAAACAGGCTGCGCTTCTCGCCTTTGAGGAAACGAAAAAGGCGGAGGCGAAGCTGGAAGTCGAGGTCAAGCCGTATAAGTCCAAAAGAAGTATCGAGCAGAACAAACTTTTGTGGGCGCTGCTTGGAAAAATGGCAATGGCGATGTCGGGAAGAAAAAACAGGGTATCGAGCGAGGAGTGTTATTGCATTATGCTCGAAGAGGCGAATGTCGCCTACGATTATTTGTTGGCTCTTCCCGAAGCCGAGCCTATGCTTCGCAAGTCCTTTCGCGTCGTCCGAAAAATGGGCGAGCGGGAGGTGAACGGAAAGACTCTCAATGTCTATCAATACTTCATCGGCTCGTCAAAATTCAACACGCAAGAGATGACGGAACTCATCGAGGCGGTGCTTGATTGGAGCTGGGTGTGTATGACAGCGAGATTGAGCTTGCAAGGAGTACATATCGTGGCTAAATCAATTATGCAGACAGAGAAGCGGTGTTACGTTTGCGGGGCAACATACGGCTTACACGAACATCACGTTTTCGGCGGGACTGCAAACAGAAAGAACAGCGAGCGAAACGGATTCAAGGTGTGGCTTTGCGGGAGGCACCATAACCTCTCGAATGAGGGCGTGCATTTTGACCGAGACCTCGACCTCCGCATAAAGCAAGATTGCCAAGCGGAATTTGAAAAGACTCACAGCCGAGATGAGTTTATGAAAATCATCGGCAAAAATTATCTTTAAGGAGACGACTATGAAAACGAAGGAGTTTGTCGTAAAAGACGAAAAGCATAACAACAAAAAGGGCTTTCAGCTCATTGTAAAAAACCTCGACACGGGGAAGGACGAGTTCAATGTTACGACCAGAGCGATTGTTGGTGCGTATGCAATCGACATCGGCATAAACGGAACGATGTCGGCAGGAGGAGTCGTTGTAACCTCGTGCGATACGCAAACCTTTATCGGTGCGATTGAGGCGGCGGAAAGAACGGTAGCGAAAGCGAAGGAAACCGTCATCAAGCAGGAGTTCCCCAAGATTCTCGCTGAAATTCTCGGAGGAAAAAATGAATAAGGTTTTTCTTATCGGGAATCTCACGAGAGACCCAGAACTCTCGGAGACGGGAAGCGGCATAAGCGTTTGTCGTTTTTCGATAGCTGTCAATCGGGACTATACCAACGCTGACGGTGAAAGAGAGACGGACTTTTTCAACTGTACTGCTTGGCGCGGCATTGCGGAAACTATTGCAAGGTACTGCAAAAAAGGGAACAAAGTCGCAATATGCGGGAGCATACAGACCCGCTCCTACGAGGGGAACGACGGTATCAAAAGGACGGCAACCGAAATTGTGGCTCAAAACGTGGAGTTTTTGACTCCGAAACAGAACGACGACGAACGGGGCGACCGGTGCGGGGGTCGAAGAAAACCGCAACTTGAAGAGTTCGACGACGACGGCGATATTCCGTTTTAAGGAGGGGGTATGGCGGAGCGAAGAATGTTCTCGAAACGAATCATAGATAGCGATGCTTTTTTGGATATGCCTCTTTCCACGCAGGCTCTTTACTTCCATTTGTCGATGAGGGCTGACGATGACGGTTTTGTAAGCAATCCAAGGCGAATCCGTACTATGGTCGGGGCGAGCGAAGATGACTTAAAACTCTTGATAGCAAAGCGGTTTTTGCTGACCTTTGAGAGCGGAGTAGTCGTAATAAAACATTGGCGAATCCATAACTACATCAATCCAGACCGCTACACGCCGACAACTTATGTGGAAGAAAAATCCACCCTTGCTCTCGATGACAAGAAGGCGTACACGGAATGTTTACACGATGTAGTACAAGATGTAGTACAAGTTGGCGACAAAATGTGTACCCAGGTTAGATTAGGTAAGGTTATAGACAGGAAAGGTAAGGATAAAGAGAGTATAGAGGGCGGACAAGCCGCCTCTCGCTCCAAGTTCGTAAAGCCTTCTGTTGAGGAAATCGCAGCCTATTGTGCCGAAAGGAACAACGACATTGACCCGGAACAGTTCTTTGACTTTTACGAGTCGAAAGGGTGGAAGGTTGGGAATCAATCTATGAAAGATTGGAAAGCCGCCGTCCGAACTTGGGAACGCAGAGAAAAGCCGAAGAAGGTTTTACCGAAAGAAACACCGTCGAAGTACAATAGGGAGGAATGATATGACGACCCTTAAACAGCTTCAAGAGGCGTTTCGTAGCGGAGAAGAGCCTTTACGCGAAGATGAATATTTGGGCGACGACAGCCTTCCGTATTGCAAGAAGTGTAATACAAGGCGGTGGTTTGTCACCGATGACGGAAAATGGGCTATTCGCGTGATGTGCGACTGTCAAGCCGAAGAAGCTCGAAAGCAAGAGGACGAAGAAAAGCGCAGGAAGCATTTGGACGAGTTTTATAATCGCCGGGAGCTGTCTCTTTTGGGAAACCGCTATAAGAACGCAAACTTTACGACGGCGACGATAACCTCCAACAATCTCGAAGCGTTTGAAAAGGCAAAGAGCTATGTCAAAAATCTGCAAGAAGTCCTTAAATACAACATCGGCTTGTATGTCTATGGGGACAATTCGACAGGAAAGACATACCTCACGGCGTGTATCTGCAACGAGCTTCTTTGGCGGAAACAGAATTGTATCTATACAAATCTTGCCTCAATGCTTGACTACATAAGCGCCTCGTACAACGGAAGAGGCGACGGGAAAGGCGGTTTACTTGCGCGAATCAAGGCTTGCGATTTTGCCTTCATTGATGACTTCGGCAAAGAGTTCCTCGGACGAGAAGCGCAGCCGACATCTTCAAAGTGGGCGGAGGAAAAACTCTTTGAAGTACTCAACGAGAGATATAACGCTCAAAAACCGACAATCTTTTCGTCAAATTATTCGATAGGCGAGCTTATCTCTGTCCTCGGTCTCGACAAGGCAATCGTTGAGAGAGTCAACGAAATGGCGACGAGGGTAATCAAGTTGGAAGGCGACGACTTCCGAAGTGATGTGTGTAAGAGAAAAAGCGAAATCGCAAAGAGGCTCGGAATATGAAACACCTCGGCGATGTAACAAAAATTGACGGTTGTACAGTCCCTATGGTCGATGTGATTATCGGCGGAAGCCCCTGCCAAGACCTGTCCGTTGCAGGCAAGCGTGAGGGGTTGCAAGGGGAAAGAAGCGGCTTGTTTATGGAACAAATAAGAATCATCAAGGAGATGAGACAGCAAAGTGAAATATGTGCAGACGAGTTTATTCGACCTCGATACTTCGTTTGGGAAAACGTCCCAGGTGCTTTCAGTTCAAGCGGAGGAGAGGATTTTAGAGTCGTCCTCGAAGAAATCTGCCGTATCAAAGATAAAAATGCCACTATTCCTCGACCTGCGGGGGGGGGGTAAATGGGAAACAAGCGGCTGTATCTTGGGAAACGGGTATTCGGTCGCTTGGAGAGTTCTCGACGCGCAGTTTTGGGGAGTCCCCCAACGCCGTCGTAGAATCGCACTTATCGCAGATTTTGGAGGACAATCCGCACCCGAAATACTTTTTGTCCGAAAAAGCCTGTCGTGGAGTCCTTCGGCGGGCGGAGGCAAGAGGCAAAGAGCTTCCGAGGATTCTCAAAGAGACGTTGGAACGGCAATCGGGTTTAACTACTTAATGGGAAGTAGGGCAAGAAGTGTTGGGGCAGAAGTGGAACGAAGCGAAACGCTTCGGGCGGGAAGTACGGGAATGGCTGTTTGCTATGATATGACCCACGCAGACGATGTGATTCGTGAATGCGGAGAAAAATCACCGACACTTCAAAGCCGAATGGGTACGGGCGGAAATCAAGTGCCTCTTTGCCTTGACAACGAACTTGCCTTTCATCTTACGCAAGACCCGATAGCGGGAGACAAGTCCCCGTGTTTATCATCGGGGAATCCTGTTGGAGGACAGGCTTCCGTCGGGGTGCTGTATTCTATCGACCGCGCCGCCTTCAATCAAGGAAAGAATGCGCAATTCGACCCGAATATCAACGATGAAGATGTTTCTCAAACGCTTGTCGCAAAGGGTCCTGGTGCGGTGTGTTATGCGGTAGGGAACGGTCAAGTTCAGCAAACGGGACTTCATAAAGTGGCTGGCGCATTGAACTGTATGCACGACCAACAAGCCGTTATGAATAAGTACGGTGTCCGCCGCCTTACACCCCTCGAATGCGAGAGATTGCAGGGATTCCCAGATGGATGGACGGACATTGGCGAATGGACTGACAGCAAGGGGAAGAAACACGAATCAAATGATTCCGCAAGATACAAGGCTCTCGGTAATTCGATAGCAATACCACCCTGGCGGTGGGTGCTGAAAAGATTATGTGCTTGTTTTGAGCGCAACGCAACAATGGCGAGTTTGTTTGACGGTATCGGCGGTTTCCCGCTGATATGGGAACAGCTCAACGGAAAAGGCTCGTGCTTATGGGCGAGCGAAATAGAGGAGTTTCCGATAGCGGTAACGACCGCTCACTTCAACGAAAGGAGTTAAAAATGAACAACATTAAAATCAACGAAAGGATTTTTAAGAAAATCCTCATCACATTAAAGGATTGTGTCGCAAAAGATAATGCGCGACCGGCATTGCAATACATTCGCCTTGAAATCAAGGCGGATAAAATCGTTGGGTATTCGTTGGACGGCTATCGTTCGGGGAGAATCATCATTCCCTGCAAAGAGCCGAACAAAGAGGAGTTTGTCGCTTATATCAAAGCGGTACCGTTCAAAACGAGCGCAGGTGAAATGAACGATGTCATCATCTCTTCGGACGGAGCCAATACGACCGTAGAATTTGAGCAACCAATCGGAAAAATACGATACTCGTTCCAACACCCTAACTTGTGGAAGGTTGATATGGAAGAAATTTGGGAGAACGCCAAGAAGCACGACAGAGAAATTGGCGTAAATGCCACATATCTCTCGCGGGCTTTCAAAACGCTTGCGGAAGCGGGCGACGACCACAGAAACCGCTTGGCAATTCTCGAAACAAAGAGGAGTAGAGTGGAGGCGTTTTGTATCAGCGCGCAAGCCGAGGGCGGCATACAGCTCGACCAACTTGTTCTCCCTATTCGGACATCGTTCTCGGAAAATCCTATCGAGGACGAAAAAACTGCAAAGCTCGTGAAGCTCATCAACGAGAATCCTTCGCTGCCCGTCGTTCCGTTGGTGTATAGCGAAGTTGTTGCTGATGACGGGTACGCTTATTGGATTGGCTCGTGGGGCGATTGCTATGTAGACGAGTATGTTTGCGTTGAAAAGTATGGCGAAAATCGCTTCTACGCAAGGGGAGACCAAGACGAAATCGAGGAGTATTTCGCAGAAGAAATCCTTTACAAAGACAAAAGCCTTTCCGATGAGCAGGTCGAAAAAATGGCACACGAACAAGCGGAAGCGCTTCCTTGGAAAAAGGCAATTCTCGTATATGTCGGAACGCCGGAGGTGGAGTAATGGCGAGGTGTAAGTCTTGCGGGGCAGAAATCATCTGGATAAAAACAACGTCGGGGAAAGCTATGCCCTGCAACGCAAAAGAAGTCGTGTATTGGGAAAACAAGGACGGAAAGGCAAACATAGTAAGACCGAACGGCGAAGTCGTGCGGGCAGACCTTGAAGGCGAAGAAGGCAAGGAGTCTGGTATCGGCTACATTTCGCATTTTGCTACTTGCCCGAATGCAAATTCGCACAGGAGGCGGTAAGATGAATGTCATTGTAAAAGATAAAAAGGGGACTCCGGTAGATAACATTGGCGGGAAGTTGTGTGCCGTTGTTGTCGTCGGGAAGAATGGAGCGCATATTCTTCTGCGCGGCAGAGGGGATTCGAGCGACTATCTTTCACTCATCAGCGGGCTAAATGAGGTTACGAGAGAGGCTCTTGGCGGGTTTACGGAGGAAAAGCAAGATGACTGATGAAGAAATTATCAAGGTCGTAAATTTTTGTCAAAGTTCAAAAGCCTGTTCAGCCGAATGCCCCTTTTGGAAAAGAGCGATGTCTGGAAGCAGGGGCGGGGAGTGCGATAAGCGCCTCGGAAGAGTTGCGTTTGATTTTATTCATCGCTTGTTGGCTGAAAACGGCTCTTTAAGAAATGAAGTCGAAAGGGTCAAATCCGAAAATTTCAAATTGCGTGAGAGATTATCGAAGGCAGCGGAGGAAGTGAAAGAAATAAAAAGAGATATTGAGCCGAGAATGTATGCCACATTTTTCGGATTTTGTGTACGGTGGTGTACATTACAAGAACACAAAGAGATTTACGGCGATGAGGAGGCTGGGCTTGCCCGTCTTGCGGAGTTGAAAGGTGAAAAATGAAAAGAAAATGCTATTACTACTGCGACGGCTACTGTTTTTGGAATGGGGACAGGGGTGAAGTCTGCGACACAGACGATAAGCAACACGAAGGATACTGCCCTGCCGAAGAAAACGACAGAGAGTTGCAGGAACACGCAAATTTTATTATGGAGGAGATGAAAAATGAGCGATAAGCAGGAGAACGTCTTGAAAATCCTTCCCGAATACTTTGAAGCGGTGTCGGACGGATTCAAGCGGGCGGAGGTGCGGTACAACGACCGAGACTTCAAAATTGGGGACATATACAGCTTGTGTGAGTGGGACGGCGAGAAGTTTACCGGTCGCAGCATAACAATTCGGATTACGCACGTTTTGCACGGCGCAGGATTCAAAGGGCTTGCTCCGAATTACTGTATGTTTTCCTTTGTTACGCAGAAGGAGGACGAAGAACAAGCTGCCCAGACAGAAAGGCTCGCAATTCTCAACAGGGCGTTGGGTCAAAGCAAGGAGGCGCTTTCCCGCGCAAAAGACGAGATTTGCCTTCGGAACGCAAAAATTTCGGAACAGGAAACCGCGATTCGAGTTCTCGGCGAGCTTGTAGGGAGGCGGTAATGGCAAGGAAGAAAAAAGAAATTGACATTTTTGATGTAATCCCTTCCGAAGTCTATGCCGCGATTGACAAGCTCGGATATTCCTTCCTTTCGGAACAGGGTTATAACACGGAAGGAGCGCAAGAGTCCGATGAGGTGCGGACGAAGCTCAAAAACGCTATCCGGAAAAGGGGTGAGGAACTGCGGTACTTCGGGGCAGTTGATAAGGGCAGCAAGGCAATCCTTGTATGGTTTGAGCTTTACAAGGGGAACGAGCGTAAGGCGGTAAGCCAGGGCTTAAAGTTCATTCCGAAGCCGGGAGGTGAGAATGGAGACGACGGAGAAAATCAAGAGAGACCTTCGGCTTCTTCGGAAGATAACGCATAGTATCGAGGTTTCCTTGACGGTTGAAAAACGGCACAAGGAGCGCTTGGAAATCTTGCGCAAACAGGAGCAGACGGACGAAGTCAAACAGAATATCGCAGACATCGAAGCGGTTCTCGCGGCTCTTGATACGGCGAAATACATACAACGAGCGACAGAATTGGAATCCCGGTACATCGAGGCGATAAACAAGCTCGACCCCTTGGATAAGACGATAATCCTTGACGGCTATGTGAACGGGAAAGCCTATTGGAAAATCGGCAGGGATATTGGCTACACGAAAGAAGGAGTGCAGAAGCGGGTGAATAAAATCATTGAGCGCCTTGCAGAGCTTCTTTGAAAAGTGTACACCGCAGTACAGTTTTTTCTGTGCGATAATGGTAGCGTGAGAAGGTGAAGCTCACGACCATAGCGGTGTCGCCAAGCGGTAAGGCAAGAGACTTTGACTCTCTTATGCGTATGTTCGATTCATACCGCCGCTGCCAAAGCCAAGGGGAATCCGCGAGAGCGGTTGCGAAAAACTTCGGGGAGTTGATAAGTAGCGTAAAATGGCTGTAACTCC
>CALVMB010000060.1 GCA_944341895.1 uncultured Clostridia bacterium | reverse complement strand
AGACAACGTTACCAATATCCTTCATGGCATCGATATATGCCTTAGCGGCCTCGGCCATAGACATGAGGAAATCATGATGATCACCCTCAATACTGGTCTCGCTATTACCAGAGCTATGAATCAAACATTTTCCTCTAGAGGAAGACATACCAATGGCAATATTCTTCAGAGCACCACCATATCCGGCCATAGGATGACCTTTGAAATGGGACAGAATCAGATAGTTTTCATAGTTAAAGAAGTGAGATCCAATATAGGAAAAATTTAGATGCTTTCCATTGATCTCCATCTTAAAGTCCCCATTGACATTGATAGTTCCATGAGTCTTAACGCCATCGCCAACTTTTACCAGTTGGGTATTTCCACTAGCATCTTCTCTAAAAGTATATGCGCCACTAGCAACCCACTCATAGACATTATATCCAAGAACTTTACGAGCATTTCGCATTCTCATAACGTTCTCAGTATAGTCCTCATAGTATTTTGGATCTCCAGTTCTCTTACCAAGGGCCACAAGTTCTTCATATTGATTGAAAGCCCAAGAAATACAGATTCCTTCAGAAATTTCGTGATCTAGATTGGGATTTCGATGATGCACTACAGCATGAGAAATTTCGTGCATGGCCAGATGTGCCCATTCAATCTCTTCGGGAATATCGGTATGACGGATCAAGTATACAGTGTCATCCTTATCATCATAAGTGCCAAAGATATGAGTGTCATCGGGATGGCCCTTATAATACTCATCTTTAGACTGAATGACAATCTTAATCTTTTCAATGGGAGAACGAATCAATTGGATAAGCTCGGTGACTCGATCAATAATATCAGCTCTATTCGGAACTGACTCACTAAACATAAACTTGATCTTATCGCTATCCAGAATGTCAACTCTGAAATATTTATAGAAACCATGTTTCTTGGCTGTTTCGATATGATCTTTGGTATTCTGGCGCTTGCCCTCATATGCGGTATTGGCATCGCAAATAGTGCCATCCACTTCACGAACGAGCTTATAGATCAGCTCGGGTTTCAGATAGTTAGGATTACCATCTTCGCCAGTGCTAATCTTGACCATTGTATTTTGATCCAGAGTAACCCCAAGAGCATGGTAAATATCTACCAGACTATCGGGGGTAATTTTCCTCGTAAAATAGACTTTAGGATTTTTAGAGTTTCCAACTTCGCGAATGAACTCTTCAAATGCCATCTTTATTTCACCTCATCTGTGATAAAATAAAAGCAGGTAGTAGAGATCTCTACTACCTGCTCAAAAGGTCTCTTTAATGAGATGTTAATTGGCCACAGATTCAGTAACTTCGACTGGAGATTCTTCTTCAGTCGAAACTTCTTCCTCACGGCCAATGATCGTCTGGACCGCATTCTCGTAAACAGTTACCAGATCATTCCAGAACTCGTTAACCATATGCTCGACCTCCTTCTTGGACTTATCCGTCTTCTTTTTGAGAAGAGCGAAAGTCATCAGAAGGGTCATCATGGTCTTGATTGCTTCCACCAGAGCTTCCTTACCACCAGGAAGGTCATAAACTCCAGTAATGGCATCGTAGACATTCATGATCAGAGTCTTGGGATAGGTAAAGTTTCCAGATGTGTATTCCTTCTCATAAATCTTGGCAAGCCAAAATGCAAAGAAAGTAACATCGTAGAGACTATACACCGGAGTTACCATTTCGGTAACCTCGGTAAGGAACTTCTTCATCTTGGGATCCTTAAAGACGCCACCAAAGGTCTTATCCAGATATTTGATGACAGCAGAACCACCCATCTTGGAGAATTCCTTATACGTGCTCTGGATATTATAATAATACCGGAGCTTATTGAAAAGATATTCATAATTGGTCCGATCCGCATATGCATCACGAATCTTACTCATTCTCTTGATAATGAATGCCTTATTCTCGTGATCGGATTCTTTCATGGTGTCGATCTTTTCATCAATGGATTCGCAGAGGCTATTGGCCAGGAAAGTAGAGCTATTAATCTGCTCCTTATTGTATTCCATCAGCACAGTCTCCGCACACTTGATGATTCTCTCAGATTCGGCCATGAGCTCATCATACTGATCCAGAAACTCCTTGGCGGACTGATCCAGATTGCCAGAGTTATCTAAGGCATTCATAACAGGGATCTGAAGGTCATTACCACCAGGGAAGGAACCAGACTTCATCTGGTCTACCATACCCTTGATACTCTTCATTTGATCCCTTTGTTCGACGAGTTCAGCATGTTTGGTATAGAGATCTATGAATGGAAGTTTACGGAACGCTGCGATGTCAGCCGCATTCTTTTCTTCCATCTCCTTAAGGCGCTGCCCCTCATCCTCATCACTGGCCTCGCCTTCGACTTCGGAATCCTCGTGTACTTCCTCTGTTTCTTCAATACCATCCTCTTCTTCACTCGTAGATTCGGTGCCGGTATCGTCTTCGATGTGGGGAAGTATGACATCTTGCACATATTGCATATTCTGATCGCGGTAGTCCTGAATCGCTTCTTCCACGGTCTCTTGATCAACTTTGGTCTCTACAGTCTCATCGTTTTCAGATACCGAAGAAAACTGCTCATTGTGCGTATCGATCATTGTGTTAATCCTCCATATATTGATTTAATCGTCTTCTATCTCTAAATCGATCCCGTACTCTTGCTGGCGACGCTCATCGAGCTCTTTGCTTTCATCCAACATTTTAGTCAGAATTGCAATATCCTCATCATCGCCAATGAAATCAACTGCATAAACGCCAGGTGACTCTTCAGTGACTTTAACTTCCACGTTCAATCCGATCATACCCATAAAAGTATTAACGTTATCAATGAATACTTCTTTTTCAAGTTGCCGACGCTCTGCGTCGGATGGTGCTTCAAAATTGTACAATTTTGCAATTGATTCGATATCATTTCGGATCTGCTCAGTCAACTGAACAGGATCCATATCATCGTCCTTGAAATATTCATTGT
>CALVMB010000059.1 GCA_944341895.1 uncultured Clostridia bacterium | reverse complement strand
CAATACCTGGGATATTCACACGAATTCACCTCCTTATCGGCACATCGAGATATTCCAGACATTATTGGGTTGTTGAAATACGCTCTATTTTGAGCGTCAGATTAGCGATTTTAACAAAAAAGAAATAGATCTATGGAGATTTTCCATAGATCTATTTCATATTATTTTACATAAAGGGTCTCAACTTTGGAAGAATAACCGTTGCAAAATAGCTAGTCTCAATAGGAGTATTTCTAGGTCTATTGAGAGAGGAACTGTCCTGTCCCATATAGAGAACGGCAGAACGCTCTGGAGTATTGTCAAAGACCCCAAACCACTCTCGGTTGATCTTAGTGCGAAGAGCCTCATCGGATTGGATCAGGTATGTTTTGACTTCTTTAGTAATTCTACCATCTTCTGTGGCGACTTCTCGAATGGCAATATCAGAAACTTCCAAATTGAGCTTATTCAGTTGAGCTGCATAAGTAAGCTCCAAAGTAGCTAAGGCAGTACCAACCATAGAGAATCTCAAAAGATACTGATCTTTCTTAACCTGAAGCTCGTTGGCTAAGCCAAAGTTTCGAGGGAGATTCTTGAACTTATCCAGAAGGATAAAGAAGTTATATCCACGTCTTCCATCATTCATGACCTTCTGCACGGGTTGAATAACGGGAATTGGATCTCCAGATGCGGATTTCATAATATATGCATGAGGAAGATAATTCTCCTCAAAATGCATCCGATCAGTTACATTGCCTCGAGCAATGATATCAAACAGAGTAGTGTTTACTCCAAAATCTGTCATGGTTCCATAATTGCGAGGTTTGTATACCGATACCTTATCGGATCGATAAATGCGATCACCATACGCCATAAAGCATCCTCCTAAAAGAAAATGATCATGAGAATCACTGTTAATAAATCCGCACACATGCGGATAATACAAACGGGCATCATAACCCGGATTTTTTCTTCTAAAATTCCATTCACTCTTGAAGCAGCTCTCGTCATTGCATAGACATCTTCTAAGTTAAGATTCAGATTGGCATATTGGTCACTGTAGACCATATTATTGACTTCTCTAGTTAGATTATGCATAATCTGCTCTCTTAACTTATAATAGTCCCATAGCAAGTAGATCCAATGCATGATCAAATATACGATAGGGCAGATCATATACCTGATCCAAAAGATAGCTGACAGAGCCACAACTGCAGCAGTACAGAGAATGGAAACGATAAGACAGATAATGAATCGTTTAATCGCTTTCTGAGATAGTTCCGCCGTTCTTTCCGACGTCTGCCTCAGGATGATCATCATGGGATTCACCCGATTTTGTTGGTTCATCCCTGCCATTGGTATCACCCTCCTCTATGATGGTGGTTACGTCTTTTCCATATTCATCATTGTGCTTCCACTCCAAAGGAGACTTCTTTTGCATCAATCTCCTCGTCTTTTTCATTAATTTATCAGCCCTTTCTTTAATTTTATCTGCCGTTTCAGGATCCACCGCATCCATAAAGGGTATCGGCACATAGAATTCAAAAGGTTCCATTTTTATCACTCATTTCGTGTAGTTATCGTTACCGATTTTGTTAAAATGCTATTGAATTAATCGTCCCTCTACCATGACTCTGAGTATCATCAAGAATAGATCGAAATGATATCCGGGCTGATTCTTCTTTCGCTCCACATTGAAAATCTTAGCATATACTCGATGATCTTTCATCACAATATTGAGTTTGATATAAGAATACGAAATATCATAAATGATCGTATCTAAATCACATACTTGAGGAAAGATCAAACAGGCATGGAGAATATCAGCTAAAGTATTACATTCTATATGGCGATTAAAGACAATCTCAGAGTCATTTGGAAGGTCCTTCCTACCGTCGTAGGCACTCGTGCCTTCAATATCAAGATATGCGACATTAGAAAATACGAGTGCCTCTTTCCTTGCCATCACATAGATCAATTCAGAGTTGGGAATCACAATTCCAACATGGGACCATTCTCCGTACTTCTCATATTTGCAGCGCTCACTATACTTCAATGGAGGAACATCTGTAATTCTCCAAGTTCCATCCTTATGGAAATAGAAATATTGATATCCATTGGAGGAATACAGTAGAGTTCCTCCATTGAGATAGCTATGCCATTGACCAAATATTTTGTCTGTAACTTTTGAGCGATCAAGACGAAAAGTGTCGGATGTATCGACCATTAAACCCCGTTTCTTCAGGAATTTCTCCAACGACTTCTCGGATTGATAAGTCCAATGGAATTCCTCAGAAACAGTCTTAATTTTCACATCTAACAGTACAGTCTCGAATGGGCTATATCCATGGTTAGAACCACTAAATCTTGCAAGCTGGATCAATAGTGGCGCAATACTATATTTTTTATAGATAGAGTCAATATAGACTGTATTCTCATAAACATTATCTCTACTAACAGGATCGTCAATCCCTTTATAGGAAACTAGATATTTCAATGTCATCGGGATAAAGACCGGATCGAAATGATCCGGTTTGATAAAAACAAAACAGTCGGATTTCTTGGAAGTAAAATTTTCGATAGCAATATATTGAATCAAATCTTTTCGATCTCTATAATATTTCCGAAATCTCTTGTTACTCATTCCATCTGGAACGATCTCATATTTTCCATTCTTAAGCAAAAAGATCATGAAGATCTCTCCTTTAGATATTGAGAGGGAAGGTGACCCAC
>CALVMB010000058.1 GCA_944341895.1 uncultured Clostridia bacterium | reverse complement strand
CTTCTCTTAAGTTTAATACTTCTACTATATCTTTTCCTAAGAATTTTTCATATTCTTTTGGTAATATCATTATTCCGTGTTCAATTTGCCCTGGATAGTCTTCTATATTTAAGCCTAATTCTGTTACAGCACACATCATTCCACATGATTCTACTCCGCGTAGCATTCCTGTTTTTATTTTTACATCTCCTGGTAGTTCTGAACCATCTTTTGCTATTGGAATAATGTCACCTACATGCACATTATCTGCACCTGTTACAATTTGAACTATTTTTTCACCTATATCTACTTTTGTAACTATTAATTTATCTGCATCTGGATGTTTTTTTATTTCTAATATTTTTCCAACAACTACATTTTTTATGTCATTTCCTTTTTGTTCTATTGTTTCTACTTTTGAACCTGTCATTGTTAGTCTATCTGCTAGTGTTTTTGCATCAACATTTATATCAGCATATTCTTTTAACCATTCTATACTTGTTTTCATAATTATCCCCTTTTTCTAAATTCTAACTTTTAACTTAAAATTGTTTTAAGAAACGTATGTCGTTTTCAAATAATAATCTCATATCATCTATTCCGTATTTTGCCATTGCTATCCTTTCTAGTCCACAGCCAAATGCAAAACCTGAGTATATATTTGAATCTATTCCGCAGTTTTCTAGTACTTTTGGGTGTACCATACCACAGCCTAAAAGTTCTATCCAACCTTCATTTTTACATACTCTACATCCTTTTCCTTTGCATACAAAACAAGATACGTCTACTTCGGCGCTTGGTTCTGTGTATGGAAAATGATGTGGTCTAAATCTAATTTGTGTATTTTCTCCTAAGCATTTTTTAGCAAATATTTCTAGTGTTCCTTTTAAATCTGACATTGTGATATTTTTATCTACTACTAAACCTTCTATTTGATGAAATACTGGTGAATGTGTTGGATCAACACTATCTGATCTATAAACTGCTCCTGGGCATATTATTTTTATTGGTGGTTTTTGAGTTTCCATTACTCGTATTTGTACTGATGATGTTTGAGACCTTAGTACTATATTATCATTTATGTAAAATGTATCTTGCAAATCTCTTGCTGGATGGTCTATTGGTGTGTTTAGTTGGTCAAACACGTAATATGTTTTTTCTATATCTGGTCCATCTGCTATTTGGTAGCCTAAGCCTAAAAATATTTCTTTCATATCATCAATTACTCCTGTTATTGGATGTATTGAACCTATTGGAGTTTTTTTGCTTGGCATTGTAATATCAATCTTTTCTTTTTCTAATCTTTCTTGCATTGCCTTATCTTTTAGCTCTTTTTCTTTTTGTTTTATTGATTTTTCAATTTCATCACGTGCTTTATTTACAAACTCTCCTATAATTGGCCTTTCTTCTGCTGGTAATTCTCCCATTCCTCTTAGCACGGCTGTAAGTTTTCCTTTTTTGCCTAAGTATTCTACTCTTACATTATTTAGTGTTTGTAAGTTTTCTGCTTTTTTTAGTTCTTGACTTGCCTCTTCTTTTATTTTTAATATTTGGTCTTTCATATTTTCACTCTCCACTTTTAGCTTTTTCATACATTACAGGATATCACATTTTTGCTTGTTTTACAATATTTTCATGGAATTTTTCAAAAAAAATGGGATGGCGTTTATTCCATCCCATCATGAGTTCTAGTTAGAACTCATAAACCTTTTTCTTGAATCTTATGCTCGATTCTTTCTAAGGATTCACCCTTCACGAAAACCAGTCCATTATTTGCAAGAAAAACTTTCTTGTTAGTCATATCCAGCAAATATTGGATAAGTTTTGCTACAAAGGATTCTTTATGAACGGTATCGTTTACAAAGTTTTGTGGATCCTCTGGCATTATTAAAGGAAAAAACACTTTAACATTTACGTAGTCATAGTCATAGTAATTGATCATACACCGTAGTCCGTATCCCCATATTTTTCCAAAAACATAGCTGTCGTTTTCTTGATGAGACAAAACATAGTTTGCCATACCTGTTCCTCCCTTTTTAAGGTTATATTTTTGTAACATGTATATTATATCATACCATTATCTGGAAATGCAAATCTTCTAATTGGCATAAAGTATTACTTTTGTTCCTTTTGTTATCTGTATTCCTGCTTTTGGCAATTGGTCCGTAATTATTGCTTCTTCTTCTATTTGAGTGTCTGTTTCTAGTTCCGCTTCTTTTAATATTTTTTTTGCTTCTTCAAATGTTAGACCTGTTACGTTTGGCATTTGAACTGTTTCTTTTATTTCTTCTACTTCTTTTGAAATTTCCATGTATGGCAATACTTCTGATAGTATTTCTCCTGCTACTGGTGCTGCCACTCCACCTCCTTGGTGTCCTCCTTCTCCTGTTGGGTTGTATAGTATTACTACTATTACTACTTCTGGATCTGTTATATCTGCTACTCCTACAAATGATGCTATACGTTTTCCTGTGTTTACTCCATCTTCTGATGTTCCTGTTTTTCCTCCTATATTATATCCTGCAACTCCGTGCATTTTTTCCTGTTCCTTCATCTACTACTGATTGCATCATATTTAGTACTTTTTGTGCGTTTTCTTTTGAGATTACTTGATTTCCTTCTTCTATTGAGAGTTCTTTAATTTCTCCTGTTTCTGAGTCTTGTATCGCCTTTACTAGTCTTGGATTTACTGCTTTTCCGTTATTTGCAATTGTGCCTACTATTTTTGCCATTTGTATTGGTGTTATTTCAAATCTTTGCCCAAATGATATTGTTGCTAGTTCTACTGGTCCTACTTTTTCTTCTTTTAAGAATATACTATTTGCTTCTCCTGGTAAGTCTATTCCTGTTCTTGATAGTAAACCAAATTTTTCTAGATAATCATAGAATGTTGCTACTCCTAACTCTTGACCTATTCCTATAAATACTGGGTTACATGAGTTCATTAATGCTTCTCTTAAGCTCTGTGCTCCATGTGGTCTATAGTATCTCCAACATTTTATTCTTGCTCCTGCTACTGTAATTGAACCTGAGCAGTTAAATTGTCCGCTAATGTCTGTATCTGTTATACCTTCTTCTAGTGCAGCTGATGATGTTAATAGTTTAAATGTAGAACCTGGCTCATATGTATCTGATATTGCTTTATTTCTCCACATTTGTAGCAAATAATCATTTCTTTGGCTACTTTCTAATGTATCCCAAACCGCTTTTAGTTCTTCGTTGTTTATTTCATATGGAGAATTTAAATTATAATTTGGATATGTTGCCATTGCGAGAACATCTCCACTTTTCGGATTAAGTATTATTATATTACCACCATCTGTACATTCATTATCTATACATGCTTGTGCTAAATGTTTTTCAGCAATCGCTTGGATTGTCATGTCTATTGTTAATACAATATCATCTCCATCTTTAGCTGGTATATAGTCTTCACCATCTGTCCCCATATCAGTCCCAGTTGCATCTGTCAATTTTAATATTTTACCTTGAGTTCCACTTAGAATGTCATCATAATAACTTTCTAAGCCTTCTAGTCCTTGATTGTCTGTTCCTGTAAATCCTATTATGTTTGATGCTAGTGTACCATATGGATAGTATCTTTTTGTATCTTCATCTATATTTACTCCTGTTGTTATATTGTTTTCTTCTAGCCATAGTCTTAGTTCATCTGTTTTTTCTTTATCTACTTTTTTTACTATAATTTCTATTGCTGTTTTTTTCTTGAGCTTTTTTAGTGTTGTTTCGTAGTCCACATCAAATATATCTACAAATGCTTTTGCTATTTTTTCTTTATTTTCGCTTGATATATTTGTTGGGTTTATTGATACTGTTTCTGTACTAGCACT
>CALVMB010000057.1 GCA_944341895.1 uncultured Clostridia bacterium | reverse complement strand
GTCTGCTCCCTGACAATTCTCGGAAACGTCGAACGCGGAAAGCTCTGCCTGCGCTCCGGCGCGAAAACCGGCGATCTCCTGTATGCCACGGGCGCGTTCGGCAACGCATTTCATTCCGGGCATCATCTTGAATTCAAACCGCGTCTGGAGGAGGCTCGTTTTCTCGCCGGACGTTTCACGCATGCGATGATGGATGTCAGCGACGGGCTGCTCAAGGATGCGGCGCGGATCGCCGACGCGTCCGGATGCGCGCTTGTGCTGGATCCGCTCCGGATTCCCCTGCGGCGCGGCGCGACAATCGAGGGCGCACTCGGAGACGGCGAGGACTATGAACTGATTTTCGCCCTTCCTCCTCCGCTTTCCGAGGAGCTGGAGGCGGCATGGCCGTTCCCTGAAACGCCGCTCAGCTGCATCGGGCGTTTTACCGAAGGAGCACCGGGCGCCGTTTCCGGTCTGGAGCATTTGAAATGGAACAAACTGAAGACAGGATTCGATCATTTCCATGAAAAAGAAACTGTATAGGACCTCCTCGCCGGAGGAGACGAAAGCCGTGGCGGCAGCACTTGCCGCTCGGACACGCCCCGGTTCGGTTTACGCCCTGCACGGCGATCTCGGCGCAGGGAAAACAGTGTTCGCCTCGGGATTCGCGCACGCACTCGGCATCACGGAGCCGGTCTCCAGTCCCACTTTCACGATCGTGCAGGAATATCCGTTTGAAAAGGGAATCTTCTTCCATCTCGATCTCTACCGGATCGACAGTCCGGATGCCGCGCTGGCCTTCGGGATCGACGAATTCCTCTATGCGGCGGACGGCGTCGCGCTGATCGAGTGGCCGGAGCGGATTCAGGGGCTTTTTCCCCCGCACACGGTCTACGTGGACATCCGGCGCGGCGAAACGGAGGAAGAACGCGTCATCACCGTGGAACAGCCGGACTGAGAGCTCTGCCGATGCGGAATGTCACGATAGCAGGAACAGACTGTTTTGTCGTGCGGCGTCTTCGCGAGGCGCTTGCGGACATGTCCGCGGAAACGGAAACCCTGATATACTGCGGCGCGGAAACGGAACTGGAAACGGTCGCGGCGGATTTTCCCGGCCGGATCGTGTTTCTCGCCGACGCGGCGCGCAGTCTCGACCGGAAGCGTCTCTTCGGGGAAAACTATGACGAATACGAAACCCGCTTCATGCTCTCGGAGGAGCAACCGACGCCCGGCGTTTCTTCCAAAGGAATTTCGGAACGCTTCCAGGAGCGGAACGTGCCGGACAACGTCATACTCGACCGCTGCTGCGAAATCGGCGGAACGGGAACAAGTCTCGCATGGCTCTCCGCCCATCTTCACGGAACAAACACGCTGCGCTACGTGTCTTTCGGCGGCAGCGGGAAACAGGTGTTCGATCTTCTGCACGCTGCGGACCTCGCCGCACTGGTCGCCGAGCAGATCAGGTCGTTCCGCCCGGGAGTGTATCACGTGTCGGGCGGACCCCGGGCGAGCGTTTCGCTGCTGGAGCTGACCGCCGTCTGCGAGTGCGCAACAGGCCATGTCCTGCGGATCACCGACGACGAAAGCCGGCGGGAAATTCCCGTTTTTTCACTGGACACCGGACGTCTGGAGAAGTATTTTACCTGGCGGCCGGAACGCGGCGTCGAGGAGATCGTCCGCGACATGCTGAAGGAAGGCGTCCCCGAGCTGTTTTGCAGAAAAGGAGCGCAGGAAAATGTTTGAACTGGTTTCGGAATACAAGCCCGCCGGCGATCAGCCGAAGGCAATCCGGGAACTCGTGCAGGGACTGCGCGAAGGACGGCGTTATCAGACACTGCTCGGAGTGACCGGATCGGGCAAGACGTTCACGCTGGCGAACGTGCTCACCGCCGTGAACCGGCCCGCGCTGGTGCTCTCCCACAACAAAACGCTGGCGGCGCAGCTGTACAGCGAATTCAAGTCATTCCTCCCGAACAACGCGGTGGAATACTTCATCAGCTATTACGACTACTACCTGCCGGAATCCTACATCCCGCAGACCGACACCTACATTGCGAAGGACGCCAGCATCAACGAGAACATCGAACGTCTGCGGCTCTCCGCGACGGCGTCGCTCCTGGAACGGCGCGATGTGATGGCGGTCGCCAGCGTATCGTGCATTTACGGCTTGACCGCGCGCGAAGACTACGAGGAGATGTGCATCCCGCTGAACGTCGGCATGACGCTCGACCGCGACGATCTCCTGCGGAAGCTGGTCGAAGTGCAGTTCGAACGGAACGACGTCTCCCCCGAGCGCGGACAGTTCCGGGTGCGCGGGGACTGCGTGGACATCTATCTTGCCCAGAAGGAGGAGTACGTCCGCGTGGAGTTCTGGGGCGACTCGGTCGATTCTCTCTCCCGCTGCGAACTGCTCACGGGACGCGTCAAGTCCCGCCCGGAACGCGTCATGATCTTTCCCGCGCGCCACTTCGTGATGCCGCAGGAACGGATCGACGCCGCGATGGAGGGCATTCTCTCCGAGATGCGCGCACAGGTGAAACGGTTCGAATCCCAGGGAAAACTCGTCGAGGCGCAGCGCCTCTACCAGCGCGTGAACTACGACGTTGAAATGATGCGCGAGATCGGATACTGCTCCGGCATTGAGAACTATTCGCGCCATCTCGGCGGCCGCGCCCCCGGTTCGCGTCCGTTCTGCCTGCTCGACTTCTTCCCGAAGGACTACGTCATGATCATCGACGAAT
>CALVMB010000056.1 GCA_944341895.1 uncultured Clostridia bacterium | reverse complement strand
ATAACTAGTTGTAGAATATAACAATCATCAGTAATCTCTATATTTCCATGAATACAATCATTGGAATAGTATCAATAATACTATTTCATGGTACTTGAAATGATG
Source organism: uncultured Clostridia bacterium (assembly GCA_944341895.1). Lineage (GTDB taxonomy): Bacteria > Bacillota > Clostridia > Christensenellales > Borkfalkiaceae > Borkfalkia. The sequence goes on along the minus strand of CALVMB010000056.1, from coordinate 2,447 downwards.
AACATGTTGTCATTTGTTCAATATTCATAATAATCAATCAAATCATATTATTAGTTGGTAAGTATTCTACTTGATGATTCTATTTCTACTATTCATTGATTCTATCACTTTCTACTCATCTATTTCTAATTCTATTCAATAATATCATCTATCAATCTACTCTTTTATCTGCTATTTTGATTCTATAAATATGAAGAATACTATCAAAATCGATATTGATATCAAAACTCATTTCAAATACTAGTTATTAAATGAAATATGAAATCAATATCGATATTGATAGAATATTACTTACAACAATCATCGATTCTATCGTATTTTCACTAGATTAGCAAGAATAGGAGAAACATCTATTCATTCATTCATATTCATACAAATACTAGTGATTGATCTGGATTGAACAGATTGGAATGATTCAGGAAGATCAACTGTTTTTAGATTCGGAATATCTATTCATCATTCAATCATTCAATATCAAACTAGAAAGAGTTACAAAACGAGGATTATTGAAACTATCTCCAACAGAAATGAGTGATGTTAGTTTAGGAAGATCTATTCATCAATTCATTCATATCAGTATTACTTTCCATTATCAATGAACAAGATTCATCATTTCTTCCTTGAAGTGCATACCAACCAAGTTTGATCGAATTCAAATTAGGAAGATCTATTATTCATTCATTCAAATCATTCAAATACTTGATATCACTGTTGATAAGGAATCATGGAATGCACCATCACCTAATTCAATGGAATTCAAATGAGGAAGATCTATTCATTAGGAATATCATATCGATTATACCTTTTATCACAAATGAAGAATAATAGAAACTATTTGATACCTTTCCAATCTCTCCAATATTGATAGTTGATAATTTAGGAAGATTATTCAATTCAAATCCACCTCCATAATCACTAAAACTAAATAATCCTATTTCAATTGATTCCAATTCAATACAATTCAATATATGAAATGATCGAGAACAATCATCTCCATAACTATTCTTTTCCATTGTGAATGACCTACTTCCTATTTTCAACGATTTCAATTCATTCAATCCATCAATTTTGAATAGTTCTACATTTGAAAAACAATCATTTCTTATTTCAATGGATTTCAAATATCGATATTCATTCAAATTCAATGAATTCAATTCATTACAACTATTTGAAGAGATGATTAGATTTGCAACATTCATATCCATTTCATTCAATTCGATTGAATTGTAAATGGTTATTGATATTTTTACCAGATTAGCAAGTTTACGAGAAACATCTATTCATTCATGATTATTCATATAAATACTAGTGATTGATTTGGATGTGACATATTGGAATGAATCAGGAAGATTAACTTTTCGAAGATTCGGAATATCTATTCAATATTCATTCATTCAATATCAAACTAGAAAGAGTTACTGAACGAGGATAGTAGAAACTATATCCACTTCCACTAGAAGTGATGGATGTTAGTTTAGGAAGATCTAAAAATCAATTCATTCAATCAATATCACCTTCCATTATCAGTGAACAATCATCATCATTCTTTCCATTAAGTGCATATTCACCAAGTTTGATCGAATTCAATTGTGGAAGATCTATTATTCATTCATTCAAATCATTCAAATACTTGATATCAATGTTGATAATGATTCTTCAAATGCACCATCACCTAATTCAATGGAATTCAAATAAGGAAGATCTATTCATTAGCAATATCATATCTATGTTACCTTTTATCACAAATGAAGAATAATAGAAATTACGTGATCTACTTCCAATCTCTCCAATTTTGATTGTTGATAATTTAGGAAGATTCTTCAATTCAAATTCACCTCCATAGTCACTAAAACTATATTCACCTATTTCAATTGATTCCAATTCAATACAATTCAATATAGAAAATAATCGACTGGTATTCTTTGCTTTTCTCCAATTCCATCGATCACTACTTTTCAATCGAGTAAATGAATTCTTTCCAATCTTCAATGATTTCAGATGATTCAATCCATCAATTTTGAATAGATTTACATTTTCAAAACAATTATTTCCAATGATCAATTCTTCTAAATTCAAGAAAAGAGAAATATCAAAATCATTCAAAATACAGTTATCATTCAATTTCAATCGTTTCACTCCACTATTCAAATCATTTCCATCACCATCGTATTCATCAGCATGATTTCCATTAAACCAATTTCCTTCAAATATCACATTTCCTTCATTATCAAATGATTTACCAAATCCATATCTCAAATCATTACACCAATATCCTTCATATTCTATTATTCCTTTATCATTAAAACTTATTCCATAACCCATTCGATTCCAATTTATCATTATTCCTTCATAAATCTTATTTCCATTTTTATCAAATAAATAACCAAATCCAAAAGGAATTCCTTCAAATACACTTCCTTCAAATCGAATTCCATTCTCTTTATCTA
>CALVMB010000055.1 GCA_944341895.1 uncultured Clostridia bacterium | reverse complement strand
AGGAAGAATTTTTAAGAAAAAGTCAGAAATACCACAAAACGACTTGACAAAACCTAACATAGAAGGACAGGTGTGTGAATGCTGTTGAAATCCACGTATCCGCTGTGTATAGTAAAGATTAACCGACATCGCAACCTCCTTATTGCTGTTTTGCTCAAGAAACAATAAGGGCGATGTCGGCCTTTTTCCATTTCATCGCGGCGTTTTTCTCAAAATACGTTCACTTCTGTCAAGAACCGTCGAAGAACCGTTTTTTAGAGGATATGCTAAGCTACAGGAAAATGGTTTGAAGAGTTTGTAAAAACGGGTAACACTTTTCTCTGAACAAGGAGGAAGGTGTGAAATGAAAGCCGCACCGGAAACTGGGCCGAATCGGAGTGGAACCCGTTATTCGGCGGCCGACAAGCTCAAGGCTGTGAAACTCTATTTTGAAGAAGGTTATCAGGCCAAAGACATCGCGCGGGAACTCGGAATCGGGAAAAGTTCCCTCGGCAAATGGATCCGCGAATACCGGGAAAAAGGTTCTGGCGCTTTCACCTCTCCGCCGAAGAAAAGTGCTGCGAAAGTGGAAAAATCCGATCCAGCCCGGGAGTTTGTCCGCGCGCAAATTCTCGAACACAGAGCCGCACATCCGGATCATGGTGTCAAACGGATCACTCAGATCTTCCGCCGCTTTCTCGGTCTGCCGGTAAAAACTCATGAAGTCCGCGCTGTTTTGCAGGCGCCCCCATCATCGTCAACGGCGATAACGTCCCACACCAGGCGTCCTCCCGCTTCGATGCGGTTCTTCGAACGGCGTTCTCCCGATGAACTATGGCACACCAACGGGATGTATTTCAGCATGCCGAACCAAGAAAAAAAACTTTGTCACAGGCTACCTGGATGATTATTCGCGTCATATAGTTTACATGGATCTTATTCATCATAATACGGTTAAAAATACCGTCGATCTGTTGAAAACGGCGTGCAACGACTACACGCCCCCGAAAGGAATCCTGACCGACGGCGGCCGTCAGTTCGTCAGCTGGACTGGGGAAGAACCAGTTCGGGACCTATCTGCGCAACCACAAGATCAAGCAGACGGTCTGCCGCCCCTCATCCGCAGACCAATGGAAAAATGGCACGATTCTGACGAGCGCTGCGGCAGGAAGAAGCGGTGTCCCTGCCTTTGTAGCCATTCCAGCGAAAGAATCCTGAAACACACCCAACAGCCTCTCCGGCGTCTTTTCCGTTTTCCAGCCGGGGACTCGGCATTACGGAACGTCCGTGAGCTTACGCCGGGGGAGGCACGGAATTGTATCTGACTCGCTTCACCGTTTTATTTCTCAATTTTTCAGCTTCAGCTCTTGACATCGCGCGCTGGTTGTAGTATAATTAATGTAGAACGATCTACATGAATATTACAAGGATGTAACGATGCCGGAACGACAGAAGCGGGTTACGCTCAAGGATGTGGCGAACTACTGCGGACTTTCCCGAAGCCTGGTTGCTTTCATTCTCAGCAATTCCGGCTACCGCAACAGCACGCTGGAGAATCGGCGCAAGGTGGCAGAGGCGGTCAAGGTACTGAATTACCGGCCGAATACGGCGGCACGCGAACTGCGCTCGCGGAAGTCCTCGATCATCGGCGTGGCGATGCCGATGTCCGGCACCAGCTTTTACGGTAACATCGCTCTTGAGCTGCAGCGGGAAATCAAGAAACGGGGGTTCACGAGCCTGTTCTCTTTCTGGGGGGGAGATGACCCTGAAGAGATGCACGCGGAGGCGATCCGGGCGCTGTTCTCGCGTGATATCGCCGGGGTGATCAGCTGGGACGCTTCGCCCCGGTTCCAGGAGGAGAGGATTCCCGCCGTAATCTACGGTGACGGAGGCGGACTTTACGACAGTGTCTCTCCGGACTATGAACAAATGATTGCCGAGGCGTTGCGGCATCTGGCGGAATTCGGCCACCGGACGATCGGAATATTGGGAATGAAAGAGCGCAACCGGATTTTTACGGAACAGGTTTCAAAAAATGGTCTGACGACGCGGCCGGAATGGATCTTTGAACTGGCCTGCTGGAGCCGCCGTCCGCAGGATGCCTTCGGGCAGTTCTACCGGAATTGCGGCAGGATATTGCCGGATGCCCTGATCTGCCACAGCGATACGGAAGCGGTGGCGGTGATTTCCTGCGCTGGCAAACTGGGAATCGAAGTGCCGCGCGATCTATCGGTGGTTGCACTGGACAGCTCGTTTATCGTGGATTATTTTCACCCGGCATTGGATGCTTTCGACATCAATTTGCCGGAGATCGCGACACAACTGGTAGAGCGGTTGTTAGCCCGGATTGACGCTCCGGAGGTTCCGGTCAAGTCAGTCAAAATTCTTTCCCGACTGGTTCACCGTGAATCGGTCGGCAGAAAATAATAACCTTATTATACAGGAGATGTGAATGGATGAAAAGGAATAGATATTTTACATTAATTGAATTACTAGTAGTGATATCGATCATTGCGATCCTGGCAGGCATGCTGTTACCTGCTTTGAACAAGGCGCAGGAGCAGGCGCGGACAACGCAATGCCTCAGCAATTTTAAATCGATGGGAATGATGGTACAGGGATATATGAATGATTATGGCCCGGCGTTCGGAGTCTGGATCATTGACAAACCGTGGACTGTCCTGATCAAAAATTGGGAAAGCCACCAGAATATCAATAAGCTTTCTCAAAGTGATAAAATCTTTTTTTGCCCCAATGCCATACCAAAAGACGATTTCAATCATCGCACGATCGGCTTGGGGCAGGCGAATAATTTTTGTTATCCGACAAAACTAAGTCCGCCCGTTTTCACAGATCTTGTCGTATGGTCCAGAATCAAAAAACCAAGTGTGGCGCCTCTGCTCTTCGATACCAGAAGAGAACTGGACGTAACGAGTTCTTATTCCGGGAAACAAAATAATTTTTCTCTTTGGCATAAAAATCGGGGCAGCATCTGCTATTCCGACGGTCACGCCTCCAGCAGTACGCAGACAAAATGGGCAGACGATGTATTGACCATCTGGGAGAGTGTTTGCGACAGTGCCACAGCAGACGAGAAGCGCGCGGAAATGCAATATTTCAATGCCGAGGGGGGACAGCGTCCGGTCTATTGAACTTGGTGTGACAAAAATCAGAAATCAACCAAAGCGAATGAAACTTCTACAGGTCATAGTATGAAAAAAAAATTAATTCCCATAATATGTTTGTTTTGCGCACTCCTTGTCGCAGCGGATTCCCCGGAGAAAAACGCTTCTCCGCAGATCAGCTGGAAGGGGGGAGCCGGTGAGGAATTTCCAGGAGCCACAGTTCAAATCCGCGATGAACACGATGGCAGAATAATCCTCTCAGGAAAATTTTCCAGAGAAAGCGTCTACGTTTCTGCAGCCATTGCCGCTCCCTCCAGAATTGAATCGGCAGAAATTACTGTGACGGCTTTGACGGATTGTCAGATAGCGCTTCGAGTTTGGACTCAGGATGGATTCTTTCAGACCGAAACGGTGAAATTAGAGGAAGGTGACAGTTATACCTTAAAGCTGGACAACAATACAATCTGGGTTGCCCGCTGGGGACAGAAGGGGAAAGAAACGAAACAGGCAAAACCGCCGTTCCGCCTCATTCAGATTAATTTGCATCGTATGCCGCGTACCTCGGCTGCCGCACTCAGAATCGATGAGGTCAAATTTCGTCCTCTCGTCAATCAGGAGATAAAATAATGCGTCAAAAAACAATTCTGCCCGGCCTCATCAGTTTGATGTTGGCCACCATCAGCCCGCTTGCAGCTGAAGTTAAAGTAGATCTGGTGCCGAAGTCGTTGCCGGTCGCTCCTGCAAATTCATTGCCCAGATTGATATTTTCCAACAACGGGGAAGAGCTGTGCAATTTACAGGGAAAGGTGAAAATTCGTGATGCCTGGGAAAAAGAAACAACGATTCCCGTAACTATCTCAATCGCACCTCACAAACAAAAACAAGTCGTCCTGCCTGTCCCTTCCGGGCCTCAAGGAGTCTGGCGGATCCACTGGAATTTAAAAAATACGACGACAGAGCAGACACTCCAAGGGAATGACCGGTATGCCTACATGATTCCTGCTGGATATTCGAATTCAGCGATCCGGGGGGAATTTCTGATCGGGGTACAGATACACCTCTTAGATTATCCGATGGAAATAGGAGGCGACTTGTGCAGAATTGCCGGTATGGCGGGGGCCCAGGTCGGTCGTTTCAATTGTCGCTGGAGCTGGTATATTCAACCGAAATCGGCTGCAGATTGGAATCTCTCCCGGCTGGAACAGGCAGTTTCCAATTTGAAACACTATGGCATTATGCCGGAACTGATTCTGGGAGGAGATACGCCGCGCTGGGCAATCGCCACAGACAGTAAGCTCAGAGATTCCCGCAGATGGACAGGCCGTCGTCCGACTTACAAGGCCTGGAAAGATTTCATTTCGCGGCTGGCGGCCCATTTCAAAGGACGTATCCCGCTGTATGAAATCTGGAATGAACCGGATCTTGTATCCTTTGCCAATTTCAGCGTTGAAGAATATATTCAGTTGCAAAAAATCGGCTATACTGAAATTAAGAAAAACGATGCTGCGGCCAAGGTTCTCAGTGCCGGGCTGGCCGGCATGGGAGAGGACAATCGCGCTTGGAGCAAGGCGATTCTTGCTGATGGGAATTTTGACTTTTTCGCCTGGCACGGTCATGGCAACTACAGCCATTATTTCCCTCAGGTCTCCTATTGTGTTGAACAGCTCAAAGGGAAAAATATCCGCTGGTACGCCAATGAGACTGCATTGAGCGCAACTGGAACGACCGAATATTACCAGGCGGTAACACTGTTTAAGAAGCTGTTTCTCGCCTGGGCAAACGGCGCAGTTGGTTTCACCTGGTACAATTTGCGCAATACGGGAAACAATCCGAAAAACAGCGAACACAACTACGGTCTGGTCACTCATTCTCTGCAGGCAAAACTGAATTATCTCACGTTCAATACAATAACCACTTATTTCCGGAATGCGAAATTTCTCGGTCTTTTTCCGTTGCGCAACACGATCCGGTCGTATCGGTTTTCAGGAGAAAAAGGGGATTCCCTTTATACGTTTTGGAATGAAAACTCTGGTGCTAATGCTTGTATAGTACAGTTCAGCAAGGTAAAAGTTCCCTATGCGGAACTGATAGATCTGGCAGGAAACGTGCACAGACTTCAAGTGACTAACAACATTTTGTTTGTTCCTCTCAAATCGGAGCCTCAAATTCTCCGCTTGCCGGAGGGGCAACAGGAGGCGATCCAGTTCGATGGAGAAGTGTGCCGTCCCAAAGGCCTGTTTCTGATAGGGGCCGGCGAAAAGAGTGAATTTAAAATTCGTCTCAGCAACTTAACTGGACAGAAAAGTGATTTTAAGCTGACCTGTATTTTCCCGGACGGTATAACAGGCATCACCACACAGAAGCTCACATTGCAGCCTCATGAGAAAAAACTATTGAAAATACCAGTACAGGCTTCACCTGATTTCTTTTCCCGTCAGACCAATCCTGTTTCCATGAAACTGCTGCTGGAAAAAGACAATATCGGGAAAGAACAACTTTCCTTTCCGATATTGACTCGGATTTCCATACCGAAACAAAATTTCCCGGAAAAACCTCAATTTGAACTTAATCGGTTTGAGCAGATTCGGAACCTGCTGGTCAATGCGCCGGAAAATGCCCACAAATTTTGGACCGGGCCCAAAGATTTATCTGCACAGGTTTTTTTAGCGCAGGGGCATGATACTCTGAAGTTACGAATACTGGTTGTGGACGATATACATATACAGAAAGAAACCGGTGTTACTGTCTGGAAAGGAGATAACGTGCAACTGGCAATCAATCTGCCGACTCAAGACAAATATTGGGAAATCGGTCTGACTCATCTCGGCCCGAACCGTTCCGAAGTATTCATTTGGCAAGCCCCTCGAGGATATGATGCCAAGAAGATTATGAAGGAAATAAAACTCAAAACCAGTCGGGATGAGCAAAGAAAACTAACTCAATATGAAGCTGAGCTGCCGGCATCGGCAATCGGACTTTTCCAACAGTTAGGATATCATGGATTTCAAATAAATTTGCTGGTCAATGACAACGATGGCGAAGAACGGGAATCCTATATGGCGATAGCTCCTGGATTAGGGGAGAACAAGGACCCTCTTAATTTTCCCATGGTCGCATTTTCACAAGAATAAAAATGATTTTCTCACAAAGTATTTTTTCTCTTTCCGGAAATTTCACAAACTGGCTTGGACCCAAATGGCGGGAAAAAGAATGCGAGGATGGCATTACAGATCTCACCATTGTGCTCACTGCTAGAAGAAAAAGTTCACCAGAACCATTCACACTGGAATTTCTACTTCCTAGACGAGGAGCCGTTGGTCGCTGGACTCCTGGGGCGGACCGTACGGTAAAATATCTGGCGCCGGATTGGGACGGCTCGTTCGAAACTGACCTTGCGCTGTTGCAACCGACCGTCTGTTTCTTCGCCGAGGATGGTACGAACAGTGCCACATTTGCGCTCTCCGAAGTAGGGCGGCGGCTGAAAATCAACGCCGGAATACGCGGTGACGGCATGTTGCGTTGCCGGATTAACTTCTTCTGTCAACCGGAGGCGCCGCTGGAACATTACCGTTTTGCGATGCGGATCGACCGACGAAAACGCCCGTTTCATCAGGTTCTGCGGGAAACGGCCGAATGGTATGAGGCGCTGCCGGAGTTCCGCCCGCCGCTGACACCGGAGACGGCGTGGGAACCGGTCTTTTCGAGCTGGTACGCTTATCAGCAGAATATCTGCGACCATGAATTAGAAGCCGAGTGTGTCCCGGCACACGCTGCCGGGATGACCACGCTGATTGTCGACGACGGTTGGCAGACCGAAGAGGGGAACGGCGGGTATGCGTACTGCGGCGACTGGAAGCCTGCAAAACGTCGTTTTCCGGAGATGAGAAGGCATGTCGAACGGGTACATGCGCTCGGCATGCGTTATTTGCTTTGGTACAGTGTGCCGTTCATCGGCATCAAAAGCGGAAATTTCGAGCGATTCCAGGGGAAATTCCTCTATTGTCGGGAGGATCTGGGCGCATGGGTGCTCGATCCGCGATTCCCGGAAGTGCGGGCATTTCTTGTCACAACCTACGAACGAGCGTTGTGCGATTGGAAGCTCGACGGTTTCAAACTGGATTTCATCGACTGCTTCAGTCTGGGTAGCGAAGACCCTGCCGTTGCGGAGAATTATGTCGGACGCGACTTCAGGACCGTACCGGAGGCGGTGGAGCGGCTGCTGTCGGAAATCATAGAAAAACTGCATCGCATTCGGCCGGATGTACTGCTTGAATTTCGCCAACCGTACTTCGGACCGGCGATGCGCCGCTGCGGCAATCTGTTCCGAGCGGGGGACTGCCCGAATGATCTGATCTCCAACCGGCTGCGTACGGTGGACATGCGGCTGTGCTGCGGTTCGGCTCCCGTTCACTCCGATATGGTCTGCTGGAGCCCGGAGGAAACACCGGAGGAGGCGGCAGCTCAGCTGCTCAATGTTCTGTTCAGTGTACCGCAGATTTCGGTTCGGATGGGGCAACTGCCGGAAACGCATCGCAGAATGCTGACGTTCTGGCTGAAATTCTGGCGTAAAAACCACCACACCCTGATGCGTGGCGAGTTTCAACCCGAATTGCCGCAGTGGAATTATCCGCTGGTTTCGGCTGAGAATTCCCAGAGCCGTATCACGGTACTTTACTCGCCCGGCCTGACTGTTCCGGTTGCTCTACACTCCGGACAGGCGTTCCGGCTGGTCAACGCATCGGGGAGCTCCCGTGTGACAGTGGAGTGGTGCGGCACTCCACGGCAGGCCCGCTGTTTCAATACCCTTGGTGATCCTGTCGGTTGCATCCGGCTGGAACCGGGCATTCAGGTGATTGATATCCCGATTTCCGGTTTATTGCAGGCCTGAGCCGGCTCTGAGAAGTAGATAACGTCCGGAAAATTGCGCACATTTTGAAAAAGGGCACTTGAAAAAGGGCCTGTTTTCTGGATTATTGTGATCAAACCGTAATCAAAAGAGAGGGAAACAGGCCATGGAAAAATGCAGCGCAGGAAAACGAGAAGGATCTCTAGAAAGCGGACGCAACCTCAATGCTCCCCTTTTTCATGTTTCCGTCGCCATTCTTCACGGCGGGAAACACCTGCGGCGGCAAGCAGATCAAGGTCCTCGTCCTTTAATTCCAGCAACGAACTCTCCTCTCTGGGAATGGAAGCAAAATCCGGCATTTCAGGCGCAGGCAGAGAAAAAGCACGCATCATCAGTTCATCCACAAAATCCGCTGTTTTCCGTTGATCCATTTTCACTCTCCATTTCGTTTCGCCTTCTTTGAAAACGCAGGAATCTAAGAAAGGTTACAGCTTTTTTCCATTTTTCTTACTTTCGGCCGTATGCGCCCAGCGAGCCCCATGGTGAGGAGGAAGAGGGATTTTTTTGAGTGGGAATTTACCAAAAAGATGAATGCCGTCGGGCTATGATGACCGCCCGACGGCATTCCCCTCTTCATAATAATGAGCCCGAGCTCATTGACTACTTTGTTTCGCCCCTGGGATCAGCGAATCAATCTGCCCCGTCGGAGTGGAATTCAAACGAGGCAGAACGTCTTCGAGCCACTTGCGAAAGCAGATGCCGTTCGCTTTGCATGTTGCGG
>CALVMB010000054.1 GCA_944341895.1 uncultured Clostridia bacterium | reverse complement strand
GCCGGACTATCCCTGAAGGCCCCCTATCATCTCACTTGGTCCTGCTATGAGGGTGGAGATACGCCCTGCGGAGAGTGCGCCACCTGTATTGATAGAGCGAGAGCGTTTGCAGAAAACGGCGTAGTAGACCCTGCTCTTGCTCCAGTGAAGCAGAGTGACGGCGTTACTCGTCTGGAGCACCGCCAAAAACTCAGCGACATCCACTTTGGTTTCGACCTCCAGCTCTATTGTCCTCAAGGGAACGAGCACTACACCGCTCAGATGAGCGTTGATATGGTTCCGGGCAAGTATTTGCCTGACTATATCGAACTCGACAAGGAGTTTCGCCGTGGCTGCGGCAAAGACCTCATCATTGAGGACGCCGTGGAGTGGGTATTCGACCTCATTCAGAGCAGATACTCCCCAGCGAAGCTAAGGGTAGAGGCTGATGTCAAAAACGCCGTACACTTCGACGTGAGAGTTGGAAAGGAAAGCGAGGGCTACTGGGCATGAACAAGAAAGTAACCCTTCGCAATGAGAGGTACAGCTTCCTTCAGGTACTGCTGACCGTTATCTCGGTGGCCTGCCTGCTCATCAGCAATGTCATCACTTCCAAGCAGATGCAATTCCCTTTTGGACTCACTATGACAGGAGCTATTTACATTTTCCCCGTGACTTACATCCTCAGCGATGTATTCTCTGAGGTGTACGGGTATCGGTGGAGTAGAATCACCTGCTATATGGGGTTCGCCATGAATGTGGTGATGGTACTGGCGTTCGAGCTGGCAATCGCCAGCCCTGCTCCTTCCTACTGGGGCAACCAAGAGGCGTTTGAGACGGTGCTGGGCAGCGCTCCGAGAGTTCTGGTGGCATCGCTGTCGGCCTTTGTTATTGGAGACCTTGTAAACGACAGAGTATTCCGCAGATTGAAGAGCAAGCACCCCGATGACCATAAGAAGTTCGGGATTCGGGCTATCGCTTCCAGTTTCTTCGGAGAGGTGGCAGACAGCCTTGTGTTCATCCCGATTGCGTTCCTTGGGCAAATGCCTATCGAATCGCTGGTACAGATGCTCGTTGCACAGGTGGTGCTCAAAACCGCCTATGAAGTCATCATTCTCCCCATTACTACCATAGTTGTCAACAAGGTTGATAAGTACGAACGAGGAGCTTGATGTATGGAGTGGATTGGAATAGCCGGAACGCTTTTCATCATTCTGGCCTTCACGATGAACGGAGAACGCAAAATCAGGATTTTTGACCTGATTGGCGCTCTCCTTTTCATTATCTACGGGGTCACGATACGCTCTTTCAGTACCATACTGTTGAATGTAGTGCTGGTAGTGGTTCAAGCATACAAACTTCTGCGTAGGAGGTCTGAATGAGATAAAACAGTGGTAGCCTCCGAATCTTGCTCAGGAAAGGGGAGGCGATATGGGTAGCAAGAAATCCACGCAGGAACCTTGCCTTTGGGAACGGCAACCGAAGGAGACGGAACAAGCGTGGGCTGCCTTCCTCGCCTACCGAGATATGGAGCCGCCACGCACTGTAACAGCCGTTGCCGAAAACTTGTCGAAAAGTAGGCAGTTAATTACAACTTGGAAGTCCCGGTGGTTCTGGGATGAACGAGTCAGGGCCTACGACAACGAGGTTCAAAAACAGGCGCTCGCTCACGCCGTCAAGGAAAGACGGAAGATGTATGAGCGCCATACTAATATTGCTATGCGCTTGCAAAAGGCGGCGCTGGAGGCACTCGAAAAGCTGGACGCTTCCGAGCTTTCGTTCAAGGACATCAGAGAGGCCGTGAAACTCGGCTCTGAGCTTGAGCGCAGGTCGAGAGCTGGCAGCATTGGAGAGTACCGTGTTGATGTAGAAGCAGAGGAGAACAGCGAGGATGTAGTTGTCTACGTCCCTGACAACGGAATGGGGGTTGATGGCGATGAGTAAAAGAATAATCGCTCCCCAGAAAGGGGCGCAGGAACGCTTCCTCGCATCTCGCGCTCAAATCTGCATCTATGGAGGGGCAGCCGGAGGCGGAAAGACCTGCGGTATGCTCATTGACGCCCTTCGGTGGAAAGACCGCGAGGGCTATGGTGCTGTGTTCTTCAGAAAGAACCACAATCAGATATTCTCTCAGGGTGGCCTGTGGGATGAAGGCATGAAGCTGTATAGCGGTATCGCGAGGGCGTACCCGCAGCTTGGCAGAAGCCGTTGGGTGTTCCGAGGGAGTGACGGACACGAGGTGTCCAAAATCAGCTTCGCACATATCGAGCGAGAACAGGATGTCCATAAATGGCAAGGCTCTCAGATATGCGGGCTTTACTTTGACGAGCTGACGCACTTCTCGGAAAAGACGTTCTTCTATATGCTCTCCCGTAACAGAAGCACCTGCGGAGTAACTCCGTATGTGCGAGCCTCCTGCAACCCTGATGCCGATAGCTGGGTGGCGAAGTTCATCTCTTGGTGGATTGACCCTGATACCGGCTACCCCATCAAGGAGCGTTCCGGCGTTATACGTTGGATGCTACGCAGAGAAGACCAGCTCTATTGGGCAGACACCAAGGAAGAGCTGATTGAGCAGTTCAAGCTGGGGTCACCCGAAGAACTGAACGAGCCGAAGTCGGTGACGTTCATCGCCAGCACCATCTATGACAACCAGATTCTTCTCAAGACGAATCCTTCATACCTTGCCAACCTGAAGGCGCTCCCGCTTGTAGAACGAGAGCGTCTTTTGCAAGGCAACTGGAAAATCAAACCCGCTGCCGGACTCTACTTCAAGAGAGTGCAGCTACGCAGTATTCTTGACACTCCCCCATTAGATGTTGTTTCGTGGGCGAGAGCGTGGGACCTCGCAGCCACCTCCGAGGACGAGGGCGGCGAACCCGCTTACACGGCGGGTGTACTTATGGGGAAGAGGAGAGATGGCACTTACGTTGTTGCCGATGTTATAAACGTCCGTATGGAGGCCAACGATGTACGCCAGCTCATCAAACTTACCGCAGAAAAAGACCGGGCCATGTTCGGCTCGGTTCACATACGACTGCCGCAGGACCCCGGACAGGCTGGCAAGGCCCAAGCAAGGAGCTTTGTCAAGTTCCTGTCCGGCTTCCCTGTTAAGGCAATCCCGGAGACCGGCTCTAAAGAGGCCAGAGCAGAACCCGTTGCCGCACAATGGCAGGCGGGTAACTTCGACATGGTATACGGCCCTTGGAACGAGGTGTATCTCGACCAGCTTGAGAGCTTCCCGATGAGCCGATTCAAGGATATGGTGGACGCAACGAGCGCCGCCTACAATGAGCTTGAAAGCACCTTTGATATTGGAAATCTACTCTAACGAGGACAGGAGGGAAAAATGTGCTGATTATCTTTACCGTAAACGACCAAAAGGTCACTCACGACCTTGGGCAGCGCACACTCGTCGCTGGCAGCAGCGGTGTGGTAAAGGCTGCATTCACATTCGACAATTCGTGGGATGGACTTGACGTTGTGGTTGTGTTCTCCAACAGCGGGAAAAAGTGCAACAATAAGCCTATCAAATATGATGGCGTACCCATCGACATCCCTCCTGAAGTCCTGATTGCTGGTAAATTGTATGTATCCGTCATCGGCTTCGGCGACAGCGGAACCAGGAAGACCACTCAGAAATGGGATGTGCAGCAGGCCATATCCGTACATCCGTGTGGAGCGCTTGGGAGTTTGGATATTCTTCGTAATATGGCTCAAGGTTCGGTGCCTGAAGAGAACGTGGCTACCGACGAAGAGGTCAAGCAGATGCTTACAGAAGTGTTTGGCTCTGAAGAGGCACCAGATGAGCCGGATGACGAAACTCCCGTTGTTGACGATGAGGATGTCGCCACCGACGAGGAGGTGATTCAGATGCTCAATGAAGTATATGGC
>CALVMB010000053.1 GCA_944341895.1 uncultured Clostridia bacterium | reverse complement strand
CCAGCAGGTGAAAAACCTGTGTAACGGCGAGTCTGCGGAATCGGTTTTTAAGGAAGTTGGCGCTTTTGGCGTATCTCTCGTGCAGGAGACAATTGGCAACGGGTCGTTTGCGCCCAACGCACCGGCAACCATCAAAGCAAAAGGCTCCGACCATCCTCTGATTGACTCCGGGCGTATGCGCCAGTCGGTGCATTACGTTGTAAAGGGAAAGGGGGAGGAGTAAATGGGCGGCCTGAAAATATTTCGCCGCAGTTTTACCATTAGACACTTCGGGAACGAGGAGATTGTAGACGGGTATGGCTATGCCACATACGAGGACCGAGAAGTGCTCTTGAATGTACAGCCGTTGTCCGCTGACGAACTCCAAGCCCTTCCTGAAGGCGAACGCCGCACGAAAAGGCTGAAAGCCTACGGCAATTACACATTTACCACAGCAGACCAGTCAACCGGCAAACGAGGTGACTGGCTTTTTTATTGCGGTCGCTGGTACGAGTGTATCAGCTCGCTCGATTGGGACCACACGATGCTCTGGCATTGCAAGAGCGAGTTCGTGGAGGTCGCTGAGAGCGAAACCGCTCCATATACCGCAGCGGCAGACGAAGGAGGTGACTGCCCTTGGATGTAAAAGGAGTCAGAGAAGCCCTGTTCGAGCTTACCAGCTCCTACTTCAAGGGTGCCACCGTCATGTTCGGGAGGCAGAGCCGGGTGGCGAAGCAGAAGAGGGACAAACCCCTTGTAATTCTCGCTACTGGCCCTGTCACCAGACCGCTGTTCCCGCCTACCAAGATAATTGATGGGCGTCCAGTCAGCTTCTATCCCTCATCTGTGACGGTCCAGATTGACCTGTTCACCCTTGGAGAGAAAAGAGAGCTGGCATACGGCTACACCGCCGTTATGGAGAACACTGCCACCGATGACATGATGGCGTTCGTGAACTTCCTCAATTCTGAGATGGCGGTGCAATACTGCCGACGCAAGGACATCTCCATCATCGTGCCAAACACGGTGCAGGATTTGTCGGACCTTATCAGTGACACGAGCTACGAGTACCGAGCCATGATAGAGGTCACTGTGCATTTCACCTCTGCCGCAATCGGTTACAGCGGAACCTTGTCCCCGGACAGCGTTCATCACGAAGAGCTGGACGAGGAAGGCAATCCCATTACTGGCGGTGACATCCAAGCTGACGATGTTACAGAGCTGGTTCCTGTGGTGGATGAAACTCCGAGCGGCGGCGGCAACCCCGAAGTGGTCGAGAACGAGGGCGGCTACTTCGAGAATGTTGAAATCAACGACAAACTCGTAAAGGAGGAAAAGAACCAATGAGCGCAAATCTCGACTTGATTGCGACGGTTGACATCTCCTTGGACACTCCCATCTCCAATGATGCCAACTTCGACAATATCCTGATTCTTGGCCCTGCTCCCGCAGCCCCTACGGGCGAAGTTCCTTCGGTCGGCGTGTATCGCAGCCTTGAGGAACTTACTGAGCTGGGCTTTACCGCAACCGGCGATGGCGCTGACCCTGTTGGTGTTGCTGCCCGTGTTGCGTTTTCTCAGTCCCCTCGCCCGAACAGAATCTATGTGGCTGTCATCAAAGAGGTCATGGTAGAGGACGCGCCCACCCCTGAAAAGGCGGTGGATGTTCTGGCGACCGCTCTGGGTACTGACGGCTGGTACTGCATCTGCCCTGTGGGTATTGAAGATGACGAGGTGGAGGAAATCATCCAGTGGACCGAGACGCATGCCAAAATCTGCGGCTATATTGAGGACGACCCTGACCAGCCTATTGTGGAACCGAACCTGTATTTCCGCTCCTATCCCGTGTACCCAAAGGTGACGGAAGACCAGCTCGACAACGACGTACCTGCCGAAAACAAGTACGGCATCGCTGCTGCGATGGCGGTCAAGGCCATGAACTACCATGCCGGTGAGGAAACTTGGGCGCTGAAGTCTCTTGCGACTGTCACGCCCTCCAAGCTGTCCTCCACCTTCATGAACAAGCTCAGTGCGGCAAACATCAGCTACGTCGTGACCGTGGCATCCAAGAACGTCACCATGGGCGGCAAGGTCAATGGAGGCGAGTGGATTGATGTCATTCGCTTCCGTGACTGGTTGCAGAATGATATGCAGGTGCGGGTCGTGAACCTGTTTATTGTCAATCCGAAGATTCCTTATATCGACAACGGAATCGGGCTTATTGATAACCAGATGCGCGCCTCTCTGAAGGATGGGCAGAAGTATGGTGGAATCGCTCCTACGGAGTATGACAAGGACGGCAATGCCATTCCCGGCTACACCACAAGTGTCCCGCTGGCTGCTGATATTACCAGCACTCAGAAGGCATCCCGAATCCTTAAGGACTGCGGGTTCGCCGCACGACTGGCTGGCGCTATCCATCTGGCGGAAATCAAAGGCAACTTGACCTATGAGCGCCTGAGCTAAGGAGGGATAACAGATGTCCAGTAAGATTAAAACCTACAACCCTAAGGAAGTCACCATTGCGGCTGGTTCCCATATCGTCACAGGCTTCGCAGATGACACCTTTATCTCCATCGAGGCCAACGGCGACGGCATCACCAAGAAGGTAGGCTGCGACGGCGAGATTGTTCGAGCTGTTTCTCCCGATAATACCTTCAAGGTGAACATCACCCTGCTCCAAACCAGTGACAGCAACGCCTTCTTCTCTCAGATGTGCGACAGGGACCTCGATACCGGCGACGGTATGTTCCCACTACTCATCAAAGACCTGAAGGGCGGTCTGGTGTTCAGCACCGAGGCTGCTTGGTGCATGAAGAAGGCTGCGGTTACTCGTGGCAAGGAAACGAACAACCGTGAGTGGGAGCTTGATACCGGCGACGCCGTGTTTAACGAATAAGGAGGAAAACCATGAAGCAGCTCGAAAGCAGAGAAGTTACTGTTGGCGAAAACACTTTTTACATCCGGCCCCTTCCGGCGTTTAAGGCGGCGAACCTGAGCGGCGAACTCGCCGCTCTTGTTCTGCCCCTCGTTACTGGCCTGACCTCGCTGATTCCGTCCGGCACTGCGGCGGAGAATATGGGTAACGGTCTTTTTGACATCGACGTGAAGGACGCCGGCCCTGCCATCAGCGCAGCGTTCTCGTCCCTGTCTGGCGACAAGATTGAGTCCATTCTCAAGCACCTGCTCATCGCAGGGAAGAATATCTCGGTTGAAATCCCCGGCGAGCGTGTCCAGATTCTCACCGAGGATGTAGCCAACGAGGTGTTCTGCGAGGATGTGCAGGATATGTTCATTCTGGCCTTTGAGGTCATCCGCACCAACTACAACGGTTTTTTCAAGAAGCTCGGAGGCCGATTTGGACCAGTCGTAGAGGCGTTGAAGCAGACGGTGACTCCGAGCCAGACAAGTACGGAAAGCTCGACCTCAGCGGCTTCTGCGAATTAGAGCTGCGGATGTACATTCTCATCAAGGCCCGTCTCGCCACCATGTCTGAGCTAAAATCCTGTTACACACTGGATGAGGCCCTCAAGCTCTATGCGCTGTATCGCATGGAGCAGGATGTAGAGGCAGGACGGGCAGATGAGATTGCCAAGGGGGTGAACTGATGGCATGACCATAAGAGACATCGGCATCTTGTTCGGGTACAAACTGGATAAGTCATCCGAGAACAAGGTTGAGAGCAGCGTACAATCGCTGAAGTCGATGGCAACGAAAGCTCTTGGGGCCATTGGTCTGACCGTCTCTATTGCGGGTATTGCGTCTGCTATCAACGACTGTGTGTCTCTGGCCTCCGAAGTGGAGGAGATGGAGAATAAGTTCAACGTCGTATTCGGGAACATCAGCGAAGATGTAGACGCTTGGGCGCAGAGTTATGCCGATGCCATTGGCAGAAATAAAAATGACATCAAGACCTATCTGGCTGACCAGCAGAACCTTCTCGTTGGCTTTGGCATGACCCGTGAGGCCGGTGCAGAGCTTTCTAAGCAGATGACCACACTGGCTCTTGACTTGGCCTCCTTCGGCAACCTTGATGAATCCTACGCCATAGAAAATATGACGAAGGCCATCATGGGTGAGTCCGAGGCGGCAAAGGGCCTCGGTGCTGTGTTAAACGATGCCACCAGAGAGCAGGCAATGATGACGCTGGGTCTGACTGGCACCTATGAGTCACTCGACCAAGTGACTAAGATGCAGGTCAACTATCAGGCCATCTTGTCCCAGAGTGCTGACGCCGTGGGTGACTGCGAGCGAAGCATGGGTTCTTACGCCAGCACCCTGAGAGGTTTCCAATCGAGGTTAAAAGAGCTGAAGCAGCTCATAGGCCAGTTTTTTATGCCGGTGTTCCAAAAGGTGCTATCCTTCGGAACACGAGGTATTTCCATGCTGCGTAACATTGTGCAGCGCATCAACGATTTTGCGGTGAAAGTTGGCGGTGCCGAGAAGATTCTTGGTGTTCTTGCCGTAACACTTGCCGCGACTTTTGCCGTTCTGAAAGGCAAGGCGATATTCAACGCCGTCAAAGGGTTCTCGTCGCTTGCGAAAGCAATGGGAATGGCCGGAGCGAAAGCAATGCTGGTGTTTGGACTCATCCTGATACTGGTGCTGCTGATTCAAGACTTCGTTGCCTTTATGAAAGGCGATAACAGCCTCATCGGAACTATCTTCGACAAGGCGGGTATTGGCGCGGACAACGCCCGGCAGACCATACTCAACGCATGGAATATCATAAAAGATTTCCTGCTGAATGTGTGGAATGTCATTAAGAGCGCCGCACAAACCATTTTCGGTGCTTTGTCCGACTGGTGGGCCGAGAACGGCGAGAGTGTCATGCAGTCCCTCCAGACTATCTGGGAGGGCATCAAAACGCTTCTCGAAACGCTGTGGAACGCGCTGTCGTCCGCAGCGCAAACAATCTTCAATGCGCTATCTGCGTTCTGGGAGCAATGGGGCGGGACCATCACTGCTGTATTCAGCGCAATTTGGAACACGCTCATCTCTCTCATCCAGCCGTTCCTGAGTGCGATTGCAGGAATCATCGACTTCCTTGCGAACGTGTTTACCGGCAACTGGCAGGGAGCGTGGGAAGCGATTAAAAATATAGCGTCCGCAGTTTGGGACGCCATCAAAGCCCTGTTCACAGGTGCTTGGCAGGTACTCACTTCTATCTGGAGCGGTTTGTCCTCGTGGCTCGGCGGTATCTGGGAGGCCGCAAAGACTGCGGTCATCGAAAAGGTCACGGGTATCAAAGACGCCATTGTGAACGGCTTCAATGCAGCCATCGACTGGATTAAGTCCCTCCCTGCCCAAGCCTTCCAGTGGGGCGCTGACATCATCAACGGTATTGTGAACGGTATCAAGAGCTGCATCGGCGCTATTGGCGATGCTATCTCTGGTGTAGCGAATAAAATCAAGTCCTTCCTCGGCTTCTCTGTGCCTGAAGATGGGCCTCTGAGCGACTTCGACACCTATATGCCCGACATGATAGACCTGATGGTGCGTGGCATCAACGCTGGCAAGAAAAAGGTAGAGGGCGCATTGCAGAACCTCACAGGCGATATGTCTGTGATGGCGAAGGCGAATGTGGTGTCCGCTGGCACCGCCCAAGGCGTTGCTGGCTCCAGCACGTCCAACAGGACTGTTACGCAGAATGTCAATATCAGCAACCAGTTCAACGGAGACCGGGCTGGGCAGGAAAAGAGTTCTGCCGCTATGGAAAAGGCGTCCGATGACGCTACAAGCCAGATGGCCCGTGCGCTGGCGTTTGCAAGGTAGGTGATGGTATGGCACGAGCAAAACAGCCCGTCAGCATCGACGGCATTGAGTTTGACGCACTGATAGACCAGAGCATCGACTACTCTGCTGAGGTGCCGGAGTACCCCACCGAAGAAGGGTTCAGCGTGAGCGATACTATCGTCCTGAAGCCCGAAACCATCTCCATGACCCTGTTCGTCACGGACACTCCTGTGACATGGAAACAGCGCTTCGGCTCCGGCTCCGGCAGGGTCGAGAATGTTGTCAAACGTCTGGAGGAGCTGTACTTCTCTAAAAAGGTCATCACGATAGTGACCTCAGACGCTGTTTACGACAACATGGCTATCACCAGTATCTCTATCGCCAAGAGCGCTTCCGCTGGCTATGCGAGGGAGATTCCTATTTCTTTCAAGAAAATCGTAGTCACGGAAAGCTCCACTGTCACCATTCCGGCCAGTTACGGCAAGTCCGGCACAACGGGAGCATCCGCAGGAAGTGCCAGCACCTCTACCGCCTCTTCGGGCGGCGGGAGTTCAAGCAGCTCTTCTGGAGGAGGTTCGTCTGGCGGCAGTTCTGGCGGTGGGAGTTCTGGGGGTTCTTCAGGAGGTTCCAGCGGCAGCAGCGGCTCCATCCTATACCAAGCCGCATCCGGCTTTGGTCTGATTTAAGGAGGCGGTTCGATGGACGCTATCGTCATCGAAGTGCCTGACATGAACGACAGCGTGTCCAGAATCACGCTGCTTGGCACTCAGTATCAGATACGGTTCACCTACAATGATACGGGTGGCTACTGGTACTTCGGACTCTATGATTCGTTGGGCAATCCAATCCGAATAGGAGTAAAGATTGTCCCTCAATTCCCTCTCAATCTGTTTTGGGGAACGAATCAAATGCCACTCGGCGTGTTCGGAGTCCTCACAGAGCTTGATTCTGTCGGGCGAAACGACTTCGTTGAGGGTAAAGCAAAATTCATATTCATTCCGGCATGATGCTGGGGATTTGCGGAGGAGAGCAATCTCCTCCGTTTTTACATAACAAGGAGGCGATACGGTGCAAAACTGGGATAGACAATACCGATTCTCCGCAGGGCAGGCAGGCTCTACTGGCTTTGAAATCGGGCAAGGGAGTAGACCCCTGCACATCTCGTTCTCCGTTGAAAGAGCGGACACGGACAGTGCCAATACCGCAAAGGTGTCGCTCTGGAATCTCAGTCCGGAGCATCTCGCAGAGCTGAACAAAGATGACTGCGTGGTGGTATTGAAGGCCGGATATGGGAGCGTGATGCCTCTCGTGTTTACCGGCGTGGTCACTTTCGCCAGTACAAAGTTCGATGGCAGTGATATGCTCACAGAAATCGAGCTGGTGGACAATCGAATCGAACTGCGCGATACCTATGTTTCCGTGGGTTATGATGGCGTTGTGAACTGCAAAACGCTCATTCAGGACGTTGCCGACCAGATGGGCGTTACGGTGTCTTTCTCCTACAATGCGGAGTTTAAGGACATCCCGAACGGGTTCTCGTATGTAGGCCCTGCCGCGAATGTGCTTACAAAAGCCTGCGATACCAGCGGACTTGTGTGGAGCATCAATAACGGCGTGCTTCAGGTGAAAAAACCGAAGGACACGATGAGCCGTGAGGTGTATGAGCTGTCTGCCCAGACCGGCCTCGTAAACACGCCCACAAGGGTTCAGATTTCCGACGAGGCAGATGGGTACGAGTACGGCTGGGACGTGGAATTTCTGATGAACGCCGCCATCACGGTTGATGACTATGTGTATTTGAACAGTAAGCAGGTAAAGGGCTACTTCCGTGTCTACTCCATCACCATCGACGGTGACAACTACGGCAGCTCTTGGACCTGCACTGCCCGTCTGCTGGAGGTGAGCTGAGTATGATGCAGGAACTTGTAAATCAGGTGAAAAAGACCGCGAAGAAGGCCACAGAGGAGATGCACACCGCCGTTCCAGCGACTATAAAGTCGTATGACCCCTCTACCGGCCTCGCATCGGTGCAGCCGGTGGCGAAGTTTAAGAAACCGAACGGCGAGACGATGGACTACCCCTCCATCAGCGGCGTCCCTGTAGTATTTCCGCAGAGTGAGAACGTGACCATCGCCTTCCCGATAAAGGCCGGAGATGGCTGCCTGCTGGTGTTCGGAGAGAAGTCCCTTGATTACTGGCTGTACGGGAAAGAAACCGACACCGAGCTGAGTTTTGACCTCAGCAACGCCGTGGCGATACCGAGCCTCAAGAACACCGGCAGCCCTGCTATGCAGAAAGCCTGCTCCGAAAACGCTGTGGTGCTGCAATCGGGTGGCACAACGCTCACGGTGAAGTCTGGCGAGGTCGTTATCGACGGCAACCTGACCGTCAACGGCAAAATCGACGCCACCGGCGATGTCACCGGGTCTGGCATCAGCCTCGCTACACATACGCATACCGGCGACAGCGGCGGCAGCACCTCTACGCCTCACTGAGAAAGGAGAGCGTCATGATAGATTTGAAACTTACAAAAGACGGCGATTTAGAGTTGACTATGAAAGGCGATGTATCGCCTACTCAGAGTGTCTGCCAAGCCGTCCGAATCCGGCTGCTCTGGTTCTTGGGGGAATGGAGGTTAGGCCCGGAGCTTGGTTTTCCATACTTTGAAGAAGTTTTCGTCAAGAACCCGAGTGACACCAAGATAAAGCACCTCATCAGGGAAACGGTAATGAGCGTAGACGAGGTAACTGACGTGGAAAGCATAGACTTTTCCCTCGATAACAGGACCCGCTCTGCGTCAATCTCCGTGGTTTTCTGCACTGATGAGGACACCTATACCGAGGAGGTGAAGATTCAGTGGCAACATACGGCCTGACCCCGCAGGGGCCGAATATCAAACGCCTCGATGTCATCTTGGAGGAGATGCACGAGGATATGAGCAAAAAGTTGGGCGTGAATACCCGGCAAAACCCGCAGTCAATCCTCAATCACATGATGACGAATATCGCTGATAGGATTGCAGAGCTGTGGGAGTTTGGCAACGAGGTATACGACTCCCAGTATCCCTCCACAGCCGAAAGCAGCAGTCTCGATAACGCCGCCCAGTTCGGCGGCACCACACGAGAGATGCCTGCAAAGTCGTACTACTCCATCCTTTGCACCGGTTTAGACGGCACAGTCGTTCCTGCTGGTACTCTCATTGCCAGTGACACAAATCCAGCTATCAACCTGACGAACCAATCGAATGGGCAGATTACTCGTTCTTCGTTCAATAAGGCGGTGGTCGTGCTTGCCGGAGAGGGAGACGATTCTACGCTGAGTATTGTGCTCAACGCCGAGCTGTACTCCGCAAGCTCTTTGGAGGCCCTTGCTTCTGCCATCACCGATGATGAGTTTAAGGTTAGCTACGCTGACGGGAAGCTCACTATTGAGGCGGTGGATGAAGCCAGTTCCAACACGATGGTACTCTCGGAGAACCTGACCACCGAAACGGTAGGCAGCATCATCCAGTTTGGCACCGAGGAGTACGGAGACATCCTTATCCCGAACGGCGTTATCACGAAGATAGTGAAAACCGTCGCTGGGCTGGAATCCGTCACCAATGTGGGTTCCTACATCGCTGGGCGTCTCACTGAAACCGACACGGAGTTCCGGCAGTCGTACATCGACAAGATTTACAGCCGGTCCTCTGCCATGCTGGAGAGCATCAGGAGCGCCATTCTGGAGAATGTGCAGGGTGTGGAGTCCGTAGCTCCTTATGAGAACGACACCAACGTCACCGATGAGATGGGCAGGCCCCCTCATAGTGTAGAAATCGTCGTGGATGGCGGCAGTGCCACGGAAATCGCCCAGCAGATTCTCAACACGAAAGCTGGAGGCATCAGTACCTACGGCAGCGTAGAGACGGTTCTTCCGGGCGTATACGGAGAGGACATCACCATTCGCTTTAATCGACCGACCTATGTTTACGTCTGGTTCCAAGTGGGCGTCACCCTCAGTTCCAGCATCAACACTCCGACCAACTACGCAGACCTCATCAAAGAAACCATTCTGGAGTGCATGGAAGAGGTGGAAGCTGGCAGTGATGTTGTCCCTCAGCGGTTCACCACCGAGCTGTATAGGAAAGTGGCTGGCATCGACTACTTTGACAT
>CALVMB010000052.1 GCA_944341895.1 uncultured Clostridia bacterium | reverse complement strand
AGTTCTGCGGCGGCACCCACCTGGACAACACCGCCAAGGTGGGCGTGTTCCACATCAGCAGCGAGTTCTCCGTGGCCTCCGGCGTGCGGCGTATCGAGGCCACCACCGGCCGGAAGTCCCTGGAGGTGATGAACCGGAACCAGGAGATGCTGTTCCAGGCCGCGGCTGTACTGAAAGCCAAGCCGGTTGAGCTGCGGGAGAAGGTGGAGCAGGCGGCTGCCGAGCTGAAGTCCCTGCACCAGCTGGTGGAGAAGTTCCGTGCCAAGGAGTCCGCCGGCGAGGCTGATCGGATCCTCTTCGGTGCCCGTCAGGTGGGCGATGTAAGGGTGCTGACCTCCACTGTGGCGGAGGCTGACGCCAACAAGCTGCGCCAGATGGGTGACCTGCTGCGGGACAAGGCCCCCAATGTGGTCGCCGTGCTGGCCACCGTCAACGGGGACAAGCTGACCTTCCTGGCCGTGTGCGGCAAGGAGACGGTAGCCAAGGGCATCAAGGCCGGAGACATCATCAAGCATGTCACCGCCATCTGCGGCGGCAAGGGCGGCGGCAAGCCCGACAGCGCCATGGGCGGCGGAACGAATGTGCTCAAGCTGGATGACGCTCTGGCTTCTGTGGACGACTTCGTCGCTTCCAAGCTGGGACTTTAAGCCGACGCTTTCTTGTAAGAAAGCTTAGCAAAGAACTTTCGCGGAAAGCTGCCGCTTTCCTTCTCGCCGCCTGGAGTCGGATTTGATTCCAGCCCAAAGCACGAAAGAAAATACTTCCTTATGGGCCGATGGCAACATCGGCCCATTTTTTATAAAAAAATCCACACGGAAGGGATAAGCCTTCCGCGTGGAAAACAGAACAATTCTCTTTCGTGCTGCAGCGGGGTGCAGCGCTTTTTTGTAGGGGCCGCTGTCCCCAGCGGCCCGCAACGGCAGATCATCTTTCGTGCTGAGGTGTGGAACCCACTCCAAGACCTCTAGCGCCGCGAAGGAAAACGAAGTTTTCCGGGGAAATTCTTTGCCTACTTTCTTT
Source organism: uncultured Clostridia bacterium (assembly GCA_944341895.1). GTDB lineage: Bacteria > Bacillota > Clostridia > Christensenellales > Borkfalkiaceae > Borkfalkia. The sequence continues at coordinate 1,833 of CALVMB010000052.1, read as the reverse complement.
TCAAGAAAGTAGGTTACTTGGTGCCGAAGATCCGGTCGCCGGCGTCGCCCAAGCCGGGGACGATGTAGCCGTGGTCGTTGAGGGACTCGTCCACGGCAGCCACATAGATATCCACGTCGGGATGGGCCTCCCGGACAGCCTTGATGCCCTCAGGGGCGGCCAGGATATTCATAAGCTTGATATGCTTGCAGCCGTAGTTCTTCATAAAGTAGATGGCAGCCACGGCGGAGCCGCCGGTGGCCAGCATGGGATCGAGGATAATCACATCCCGCTCGGCGATGTCGTTGGGCATCTTGCAGTAGTACTCCACGGGGGCCAGGGTCTCAGGATCCCGGTACAGGCCAATGTGTCCCACCTTGGCAGAGGGGATCAGGGTGAGGATGCCGTCCACCATACCCAGGCCGGCCCGGAGGACGGGGACGATGGCCAGCTTCTTGCCGGCAAGCACCTTGAAGGTACCGGTAGCCACGGGGGTCTTGATCTCCACCTCCTGGGTGGGCAGATCCCGGGTGGCCTCATAGCACTCCAGGGTGGCGATCTCGGAGACGATCTCCCGGAACTCCTTCACGCCGGTGCGCTCGTCCCGGAGGATGCTCAGCTTGTGCTGGAGCAGCGGATGATCCAAAACATGTACTTTGCTGTCAAACATGGTAACTTCCCCTTTGCCGATCATGATTTCTTCTCCCGCTCCAAGCGCTCCCGCTCGGCCTGGGACAGACGGTGGTAGACGGGAACCAGCTCCCGGCCCTTGACCAGTTCACCCCGGTTGATCCGCTCCACGGCGGCCCGGGCCACGCCCCAGGCGGTCTGCATCCGCAAGGCCTGGGGGGCCAGCTGCATGTCCGCTACCCTCTCATGTAGGGTATTATAGCACAGACCCGCCCCGTCTCCAACGACTATTTTTGTTTTTTCAATCTTTTTTAACTCCTCCCCCAGTTCTTCCAGGGAGATGGCCCGATCCGGAGTGAGCCGGGTCAGGCCCTGGCCGTCGGCCAGGAAGAGGGCGTTATACACCTGCTTGCGCCGGGCGTCCATGGCGCAGACGATCACCGCGTCCTGGCAGAAGGCCAGGGGCCAGGCCATGGACTCCAGAGTGGAGCAGGGGGCGCAGTCTTTGTCCTCCCCCCAGGCCAGGCCCTTGGCGGTGGCCACCCCGATCCGCAGCCCGGTAAAGGAGCCGGGGCCAACCGCCACAGCGATCACATCCACCGCCTCCAGCGCCACGCCGCAGTTGTCCAGCAGATCCCGCACCATGGGCAGCAGGGTGGCGCTGTGGGTCAGCCCGCCGGACTGGTAGGACTGGGCGATGAAGCCTTCGTCCCCCCACAAAGCGGCGGAGCAGGCCACAGCCGAGGACTCCAGTGCTAAAATCAACATGTTATCTCTCCATTCCCTTCCATGAAAGCTGAGGACCGCCGGTGATGGAGATCACCCGCTGCTCCTCTCCCTCGCCCCGGCGGATATCCACCCAGATGGGCTCCTCCTCCAGAGCGTCCTCCGCCCGCTCGCTCCACTCCACGGCGCACACGCCGCCCCGGGCCAGGTAATCCTCCCAGCCGATGTCGAACAGCTCCTCCCAGCCGCCCAGGCGGTAGAGGTCGAAGTGGAACAGGGGCAGCCGTCCCCCTTCGTACTCGTTGACTATGGTAAAGGTGGGGCTGGTCACGCTCTGGGTGATGCCCAGTCCCCGGGCCAGTCCCCGGGTAAAGGCGGTCTTTCCCGCCCCCAGATCCCCGGTGTAGGCCACCACCGACCCAGCCTCCAGCGCCCGGCCCAGGGCTTCGCCCAGGGCCTCCGTCTCCTGGGGGCTGCTGCTCAGATATTCCATGTGGC
>CALVMB010000051.1 GCA_944341895.1 uncultured Clostridia bacterium | reverse complement strand
TATTCTCTCTTTTTCTTATCTAATTCTCTCATTTTTTGCTTTTTCTGCTATAATATTTGCAAGGAGGATTAGGTGTGGAATCTAAATATAGCGCAGTAAGAGATATAATTTTAAGAAACATACCTGATGTTGGAAATTATCCGACTACTATAAAGGGTGTAAGAATAGTAAGACGGAACAATCCTACAGAATTTATGAGATGTTTTTATAACCCGACGTGTATTCTTGTTTTACAAGGGGTAAAACACATGCTCTACGGAAATGAAAACATTGTTTATACAAAAGGTCAGTATGTTGTATCCTGTACGGATATTCCTGTTTCAAGCCGCGTAGCTGAAGCAAGCGAGGATAAACCGTTTGTTGTTCTTATTCTGGAATTAGATTCTAATATTATCTCTAATCTGATATTGGAAACAAAACTTCCTCAGGCTGTTGATAATAAAGAAAAAGCTCTTGCAATTGCTGACACGGATGCAGAGTTATTGGATTCTTTTTACCGTCTGGCACAGCTTATTGAAAAACCTGAATCAGAACAAAACATTATGTCTCCGATTATTATTAAAGAAATTTATTACAGACTTTTGGCGGGCCCTCTGGGCAACCAATTGCGTTTAATTAACACTAAAGGCACCCGCTCAAATCAGATTGCACAGGCAATTTCTCTGATAAAAGAACGCTACAGCGAAAAACTCAACATGGATGAAGTCGCCTTAAGTGTAAATATGGCGCCATCTTCATTTTACAGAAACTTTAAAAAAGTAACACAGGTAAGCCCGCTTCAATATCAAAAGCAATTAAAACTTTATGAAGCACAGAGATTAATGCTTTCAGGCAACTATGACGCTGCAACGGCCGGTTATAAAGTAGGGTATGAAAGCCCGACACAATTCAGCCGTGAATACAAAAAGATGTTCGGCAATCCGCCTAAAACTAATGTTAAAAATCTAATAGCGGTATAAATTTACGAAAAATCTAACATTTTTCCGCACCTTTGTGTAAATTTTAAGGAGAATACCGGTGAAAATTCAATAGCCATGCGTCCATATTTGTCGCAGTCGTAATTTATTATGTCTGTACAATTACAAAGGAGGCTAAAATATGGACGAAATAAAATTACAAATTAAAGGCAGAGAGCAAGACGCTTACACAATTCATTATTCTTGTAGCGGATTTTATAACGGAGGAGCTTATGCTCCTGCAATATGCTCTATTGCAGCAGTTAATTATGGGACAAGAGAGTTGCACACTTTTGCTCTGAATAATTACCTTATACAGGGTAAATCTCTGATAGAAAGTGAACAGCTAATGCTTAAAGATTTTGTTGATTTTTATCAAAATTTAAGTAATCCGATATTTGTTCACTGGAATATGGACGGACTGGAATACGGATTTAATGCAATTCGCGCCCGAGCAGAAAACTTTGGCTTGTGTGATTTTAATTTAACTAAAATAAAAGATTACAATTTAAGTGCAGTATTTCATACAAATCTCATAACAAGCCTTGAACAAAACAATTGTAAACGTGTTACCGTTCTCTATGGCAGAGATGAGGCGATTTGCTTTAACAAACGCGCGTTTGAAACAGTTACAATGTCCACCGAAGGCAAGGCATTAGGTTTAGTTGATTTATTTGAAAAATATATTTCAAATAACCTTGCCGAAGATGATGACATTTACTGTTAAAAAGCTTAGAAAAAGCCGCAAAAAGAAGATGTCCGATAAAATTATCAGACAGAACTTCACGAAACTTTCTTATTATAGTAACGTTTCAAAACTATTTATTGTATGGTAATATTATAAATTATTTAGTTTTTTTGTCAATAAGGGATTAAAAATGGTTAAAATATTGGGTCTTGATATTGGTATTTCATCAGTCGGGTATTCCGTAATTGAATTGGACGAAAATAAATTTAACGGCAAATTTCTGGCATTAGGTGCAAGGATATTTACTGCAGCAGAACAGCCTAAAACAGGCGCCTCGCTTGCTGCACCAAGAAGAGATGCAAGAGGCGCAAGAAGGAGACTGTCCAGACGAAGCTGCCGCCTGTATAACATAAGAAGATTATTATTAGAAAAACAATTTATTACACAGACAGAAATTGCCGAAATCTATGATACACACGAACAATTAACAGATGTCTGGGATTTAAGAAAAGAAGCTCTAAACAGAAAACTTGATAATAAAGAGCTGTATAGAATACTTATGCATATTGCAAAACGCAGAGGTTTTAAGTCTGTTAGAAAATCCGAAGAAGCAAAAAGGGAAGGTGAATTATTAAAATCTATAGCAGAAACAACGGAAGAATTTAAACAAGGCAAATACAGAACCATTGGTGAAATGTTTGCACTTAAATATACAAATGGCGAGGCAAAACGCAATAAATCCGGCAATTACAACAAATCCATTGCAAGAGATTTACTAAGGCAAGAAATTGAAATAATATTTGAAATACAGCGCAAACTGGGCTCAACAATCGCAAATAATGAAATCGAAAAAGGCTATAAAGAGATAGCTTTTTATCAACGGCCCCTGAAAACCATCGAGATAAAAACACCCTGTCCTTTTGAGCCGGAAGAAAAAAGAGCACCGAAATGTGCTTATACATCGGAAAAATTTAGCGCCTTAAACAAACTTGTGAACCTGCGCTTAATAAACGATTTGGGCGATACCAGATTTTTAGCTTCCGCAGAAATAAAAGATGCAGTCCGATTGGCAAATAAACTATCAAAAGTAACATATAAACAATTGCGAAAAGAACTATATCTGGACGATGACATCAGGTTTTTAAACTTAAATTACACAAAAACAGACTCCAAGGGTCAACAAGTCGACCCGGAAACGGCAGTATTGATTGAATTCAAAAACTATCACTCAATTAGAAAAGCACTGGAGTGCAATGGAAATTTAGGGAAAATATATTTCGATTCCATAAAAGATGATGAAGACTTTTTTGACAACATAGCTTATGTATTAACCTGTGAAAAAACAGATGAAAGCATTGAAGAAAGGCTGAAAGAATACGGCTATAGCGCAGGAGTTATAGATAGCATAAAAGAGCTTTCTATGAGTAAAACTTCCCATCTTTCGCTAAAAGCAATGAAAAAACTGATTCCATATATGCTGGACGGTAAAAAATATACAGAAGCCTGCGAACTTGCCGGTTACAAAACCGAAAATCAAAATACGGCAAAACAGTCATTACTGCCGGCACTCAGCCAGGAAGAGCTTACTGTAAACCCGGTTGTAAACAGGGCAATTTCTCAAACCAGAAAGGTCGTTAATGCTTTAATCAAAAAATATGGAATACTGGATTCAATCATTATAGAAATGTCAAGAGATATATCAAAAACAGCGACAGAAAGACGCAATATTCAAAAATTACAGGAAGAATTTAAATCAGAAAAAGAAAAGGCGCGCCAGAGATGTCTTGAAAACGGATTAAACCCTGATTTTCCCAAAAGCAATTTATTAAAGTTCAGACTATGGGAAGAACAGGGTGGTTTCTGTGTATATTCAGGCAAACATATTGACCCTAAAAGACTGTCCGAGCAGGATTATGTTGATATTGACCATATTATTCCGTATTCAAGAAGCTTTGACGACAGTTTAAATAACAAAGTTCTTTGTCTGACTGATGAAAACAGGCAAAAGAGCAATAAAATACCTTATGAATATATTGGTGAAGATAAATGGTATGATTTTGTACAGCGTGTAAAATCTTACCATCTAAAGCAACCAAAGGTTAATCGCTTAACTAAGAAAAAATACGAACAAGAGGGATTTAAATCAAGAAATTTAAACGATACAAGATATATTGCCAAATTTGTCAAAGACTATATAAAAGAAAATCTTGATTTTGGCAATAATTTAAAGGTAGAAACAAGAAACGGCTCACTTACCGCTTTTTTGCGTAATCAATGGGGACTTATAAAAAACAGAGATGAAAGCGACAAACATCATGCGCAGGATGCAGCAGTAATTGCCTGTTCTACACAGGGAATGGTTAAATTTTTGTCCACAGTTTCGGCAAAACTTGAAAATTATGATTATACAAAAGATAAAAAACCCCGTTTCAAAAGACCCTGGGAAACTTTCAATCAGGATTTAGAGTACGAACTGAGCCGCGTTTTTGTCTCAAGAGCAGCAAAAAAGTCTTTCAGGGGCGAACTTCATGATGCAACCATAAGAAGTGTAAAGCACCTTGACAAAGGCTTTACTACCGTGAAGAAACCTATTGAGCAGATTGATTTAAAAACATTAGAGCAAATGTTTGATAAAGAAAGAAACTATAAAATATACAATCTCTTAAAAGAAAGACTGGAGCAGAATAACAATAATCCTCAAAAAGCTTTTCAAGAGCCGGTATATATGCCGCTTTCAAAAGAAAAAGAAGCAAAAGGACAAAAGCCCCACAGAATAAAATCCATAAAAATAAAAGACACTGGTACATCAGGCGTTCTTGTAAGAGGCGGTCTTGCCAAAAATGCCTCTATGCCGAGAGTGGATGTTTTTACTAAAAAGAATAAAAAAGGTAAAAACGAATATTTTCTTGTTCCGATATATGTATCTGATTTTGGAAAAGAACTGCCAAATAAAGCTATTACAAGCAAAAAAGACTGCTGGCTGGAGATAAACGATGAATACACATTCTGTTTCAGCTTATTTCCAGATACTCTTATTGCTATTAATCCGACAGGCAAACCTGAAGATGAGTTTTTAGGGTATTACAAGTGCTGTGATATTAGTAGTGGCGTTTTTAAAATAGATTCTCCAGACAGAAGCATTACAGACAAACGATTTTCTACAAAAACATCAGCATATATTAAAAAATATCAGGTTGGCATACTGGGCGATTACCATGAAGTAAAACAAGAAAAAAGACTTGGAATAAAACCAAAACAAAAAGGTCAACAAAAAGATGGGGTATAAAACACTTTTATTCAGCACCCCTTGTAAATTAAGAGTAAAAAATTCACAGCTTTTATGCAGTTATGAGCAAAAAGATGAGAATTTTACAATTCCTCTTGAAGATATTTCAACTATTTTGCTTGATTGTATGCAAATAGAGATAACGAATTACCTCATAACAAAATGCGGCGAGTATAATATTACTTTGTTTTCCTGCAATCAAAAACATCAGCCAAATGTTGTACTGACTCCGTTTTATCAACACAGCAGAAATACAAAAATAGCTATTAATCATATAAACATGTCGGAACCGCTAAAAAAAAGATTGTGGCAGAAAATTATTAAACAAAAGATTAAAAACCAGTCGGATGTTTTAAAAATCTTGTTTAATAACGATGAGCTTGACATCTACCATGACAAAGTAAAATCAGGCGATACAACAAATATTGAGGCGCAAGCATCAAAAAAATACTGGGCTATACTGTTTGACAATTTTAAACGTCATTCTGATTCAAAACATAATGCAGCACTGGATTACGGCTATGCAATAATAAGAGGCACTATCTCAAAATTTGTTGCGTCCGGCGGTCTTATACCCTGTCTGGGTGTTCATCACTGCAATGAACTAAACCCATTTAATCTTGTTGAAGATTTGATAGAGCCCTTCCGGCCGTTTGTTGATTTGCTCGTTTCAAATATGAAAACACTTGAAGAGCAAGAACTGACAAAAGAAGATAAGGGTTATTTGTTAAATATATTAAATATGCAATGCCGGTATAAAGACGGGCAAATCACAATCCAAAATGCCTGCGAGAAAGTTTGCCAATCTTTTGCAAAATGCATTGAACAAAATGACAGCAGCACATTAATACTTCCTGAATTTATTGAGGCAAGATGAGCGTAAAAGGTGATGATATATTTATGAGATTGTTTGTTTTTTTCGATCTCCCCGTGGCAAAAAAAGAACAGCGAAAAATTGCAACAAGATTTAGAAAAGAATTGGTAAATGAAGGTTTTGTAATGCTGCAATTTTCTGTATACTGCCGTACTTGCAGGGGACAGGATATTGTGGAAAGAGAAATACGCCGGATAGAAAAAATTATCCCTCCCGAAGGCAATGTCCGCGTTTTACAGGTAACAGAAAAACAATACGGTAACATGCTCTTACTTACGGGCGAACCCAAAAAAGAAGAAATTTACGGCGCAGTACAACTACTTTTGTTCTGATTTTTTTAACTCAAAAATACCAAACCCCTTGCTCTAAGACTATTTTGGGGTTTGGTATTATACAATAAATAATTTCGAAAGGAAACTATAACTGCTCCAAAAGCTTTTATTGTCGCGTCAAAAATTATACAATAAATAATTTCGAAAGGAAACTATAACAACACAGAAGTTTGAAGTGTTCCTTCTGTTATTATACAATAAATAATTTCGAAAGGAAACTATAACACTCAATCGGAGTTTATTACGATGGTACAAATTATACAATAAATAATTTCGAAAGGAAACTATAACACAAAACGGCGAAATAATGATAAGGGATTAATTATACAATAAATAATTTCGAAAGGAAACTATAACTTAAAGTTAATTCTTGTCTTAATTTATCTAATTATACAATAAATAATTTCGAAAGGAAACTATAACAAACTATGGGTTGTACATTTAAAGTATAACATTATACAATAAATAATTTCGAAAGGAAACTATAACCACTGTAACAGCGCAGTTTACAAAGAAATTATTATACAATAAATAATTTCGAAAGGAAACTATAACTGTGCAATAAGTTCGTTATATTTCCGGCGGATTATACAATAAATAATTTCGAAAGGAAACTATAACCCCGGCGTCGTATCAATAGGAGTACCAAAAATTATACAATAAATAATTTCGAAAGGAAACTATAACTATTTATTCGTTGATGCGCCGTCAACTACAATTATACAATAAATAATTTCGAAAGGAAACTATAACTATTAGTCTATAATGATAATAGATATATCAATTATACAATAAATAATTTCGAAAGGAAACTATAACGATGTTATACATCGATGAACAAGCAGCGAGATTATACAATAAATAATTTCGAAAGGAAACTATAACATGTTTTCCCTTTCTACTGTCTACATTTATATTATACAATAAATAATTTCGAAAGGAAACTATAACTCCAATTGTTAAATGTTTTTTCATTTACCCATTATACAATAAATAATTTCGAAAGGAAACTATAACTGAAACCGTTAATAATGCCACCGAAACCCCATTATACAATAAATAATTTCGAAAGGAAACTATAACTTTTATGGTATAATATAATTTTGTCTTAACATTATACAATAAATAATTTCGAAAGGAAACTATAACCTATTAAATCACGAGCTTTGCCGATGTTATATTATACAATAAATAATTTCGAAAGGAAACTATAACACTCGACAAAGACGAGTATTGGCTCGCTTAATTATACAATAAATAATTTCGAAAGGAAACTATAACATTCAATTAAGTAGCTTGCAGCGTCGAATAATTATACAATAAATAATTTCGAAAGGAAACTATAACTTGTGCTTGAGTTGCTTGAAATAGCAATTTATTATACAATAAATAATTTCGAAAGGAAACTATAACATAGTGTTTGATTTTTTGGAACATATCGGAATTATACAATAAATAATTTCGAAAGGAAACTATAACATGCATAGAGCGCGAATTGTCCGAGGTGCTATTATACAATAAATAATTTCGAAAGGAAACTATAACTGAAAAGACTCTTGAGGAGATTGAGAGAGATTATACAATAAATAATTTCGAAAGGAAACTATAACTTTAATTCTCCGACTAAGCAACATCCGCATATTATACAATAAATAATTTCGAAAGGAAACTATAACGCTCTGTGCGGCATGTACGGTTACAGCTATATTATACAATAAATGATTTCGAAAGGAAACTATAACTCTCTTTATAGACAGCGTCGGCATGTTTGCATCATAAATTTTCAAATAATCAGTAATTGTCCAAATTTTCTTTCAAATATTTTTTATATTCTTCTTTAAGGGATTTTGGTGTAACAATCTTACATCCGGCACCCCACCTGAACACATGCCAGATAATTTCTCTGCTGCCGCTTGCTTTAAAGTTTACAGTGTAAGTTCCGTCGTCGTTCCATTTGCCGGATTGTGTGGGGTGAAAATT
>CALVMB010000050.1 GCA_944341895.1 uncultured Clostridia bacterium | reverse complement strand
TATAATTGTCTATCCGCATTGCCGTGGCGCATGAACCGCTCAAACTTTTTGTCAGCCCAATCCTTTGCTGTAGCCAAGTTGTAGACCGTTCCGTGCTCGAAACAAAGCAACAATTCGTCCTCCAGCGCTATCCACGGAAATTGCGGGAACTTCATATCGTTTTGCCGCAATATCTCCAATGCCTTTTGCCGAAACATAACCTCTTGAGACAAGGTCATATCTGTTATCATCGTGGTCTTTTTCTTGCCCATACTGCCGCAGGTGATGGACACGATGGGAAGATCGTTGATGAATCCGCAATTGCGCGCTTCGAAGCGGCGGAGCTTGGACACCGCCATCTTTTTTCTCCACAAATCGAACAGCGGCCACGCCGCAACGAGCAATACCCACCACGGAAAGCAGGTGAAGATCACTTGCATGTCGATGAACAGCTTGCATAGCTGCGTATACAGTCCGACAAAGTCGTATGACACCGCAAAGTAGAAGTAATACGCAAACAACTCCGCGCCTATCGTGATAAGGTTGAAATTGACCAGCCACAGCACAAGCCAAGTTACCCAAATTCTCTTGTTTTCCGCAAGAAAATGCACATAACCGACGATCGTCCGCTTTATCGGCAAAAACACCCTTTGCGTCACTTCCTTATACGCTTTGAGCGGCAGGGTATCACTGTTATGCCTCGTGTTGCCGCTTGCATATAATTTGCCCACCGCTACGATAAGCAAAAGGGCGCAAGGAAGCGCGATTGCTATCACTTTCGCGCCGGAAGCCACATCGACGCCCGCCTTAGCAAAGAACATTTTCACATTTGCCCCATCGACAAGCAATGAAAAATATTCGCGTGCCCATACTTTGAACGTCTCCCAATCTTCGGGTAAGAGTATTTCCCACTCCAAAACAGACGACTTCATTGTAACCGTCGGCGTGATGTTATGCTCTATCTTAAATATCTCGGCAAAATAGTAGGCTATCGAATTGCCGAAGTCCCTGAACGCTTCCGCCAACCGCAGATACGACTCTGCGAACAAGAATGCCGACAAAAGTGCAAATGCCGCCGTGACGGACAGAGTGATACATATGTTAAATCGTCTTAAAGGCATACGCCACCTCCTTTGCGGTCTCGTGCAACTCCGTCAATCGGCTACCCGTAAACACGAAGTAGCCGACGACGATGATCAGCACGATCAAGAGCACGATTGCTATTATTCTCTTAATCGTTTTCATTGTTATTCTCCTATTCTTTCTTCTTCACGGCAGTTCCTATCGCCTTGAATATAGCCGCTATCAACCTGAACGGCAGCAGCACCATCCACAACACGAGCCGCACGACATACGGCAGTATCGGGAACAATATCACTATCAGCAGGATAAACAAAGCCACGGCGATCAATATCTGCCACCATTCCCAATCGGACGGTAATTGCACGGGCGGCGTTATCGCGTTGACGATATCGATAGGCGAAGACACCACCGGGATCACCGTATATACGCCGTCTTTATGAAAGGTCAGCTGGATGATATCGAAGTCGAAAAATACACTCTCTTGCGCCCTATACGCTTCACCCTCGATAAGCTTGTCCTTGAGAATGCCGCGATACTCCACGATGTCCACGGCGGAGGAGTAATAATCGGACGTGGCGAAGCGGAACAGCACCATTTGCTCGTTTGCCGCCTTTGCCTTGTTGTAACACTCCTTTATCGCGCTCACGTCGTGGTAATTAACCAGCAATCTCTCGGATACCTCCTCATCGCTGCCTTGCAAGTCTGCGTCCTGCACGATATATATCGGCGAAATAGTGCGCGACTCTTCCTGCGGTATGTTGCCGAAGATAGTGTCCCAAAGTCCCCACGCCTTCCAATTGTCCCAAAAGGAAGGATCGCTGTCCTGCCAACTCGTCAGCTTTTGCAAATCAACATCGGCGTCGAAGTCATAATACGAATAGCCTTGTTGGATCTTGCCGAACTCTGTATTCATCTTGCGATGATCGTCTATGTCGTCCTCAAACAAATCCGCGCTTATCGTGCCGTCCTTAATGGGCAATGTGCCGCCGTTGAACGTTTTATCGTAATTCTCGATATACTCGTAAAGTGCGTTACTTGTCACTCCGCCTATTTCGGTAACGTCGGCATAAGGGTCGTATTCCTCGATATTGTCCGTTTTGAATATGTAGAACAGCGTTCCGTCTTTATTAGCGCATATCCAATTGCCGAGATTCCACGCCCAATCCGCGGTGGGTGTGAGGTTGCCCATAGTCACGTTTTCGCCTGCGCCGTAACCTATATCCTCATCGCCGTAAGCGCCGATATCCACGCCGATATTTGCCTGCACGGCGTTGAAGAAGTCCTCATTGCTCGTGACGATGATATCCTTGGTCTTGTATTCATACCACTCCGCCTTGATGCGCTGCAATGTGCCGTAGATGTCGAAATACTTTTGCGGCACGGTGAAGTAGACGGTGTCTATCTGATTTTGATACCCTGCGCCCTTGCCCGACGTCTTGGTGCGGTAGAATGTGTGCTGCACATCGAGCGTTATCGTTTCCAAACCGCCCGCGTCACACATAAGCGTGCTTTTGGAATTTCCGTCCGGTCCGTATCCCGCCGCATAGCCGGTGAATTTGTATGTCGCATTGACCGCATACTCTTTGGCGTTCTTTTCCCCATATGTGACCAGCTCTATGCCGGAAACATCATATCTCCGCTCGTTGCTGTTCACTCTGTCTGCAAACGTCTTGGCGTCTATCGCTACATCCTGAACCTTGAACTTATAAAATAGGTTCTTGTAGTCCGCCTGTTCAGACTTGCCGCAAAAGACGAGCGGCAGCTTGGCGTAATCGGCAGGCTTGCCATCACTGTCATACTTCACAGCCATTTGTATCTTATTGCCTTTGTTGTCCGTATCGAGGTTGAGCCCTTGCGGATTATAGACATAGATATACAGCCCGTAATTGCCGCGCTGATTGGCGCGATACGAATAGCAATATTCTACAAAACTCAATACCTGTATCTGCTTTTCCTCGTCGAAGGGGTAGTTTTTGAGATCGAACTTCTCACCGTTCACGGTAGATGAGGTGAGATCGTTCAGCACATCCGTGCCGTCGAATGCAACTCCGCCTTCTTCCGCCAAAGCGGTGGAGGGCACCGCCGTCAAGACAATGCCGACCACCGTGACGATGAGGACAAGGAGCAGCACAAGTCTATTCCTTATCGTCGTTGTCAAAAGTAGATCACCTCCTGATCGAGAGTCACTCCGTTTACGGCTTCTTCAATATGGAAGTATACCGTTACGCTCGACGCGTTATTGTACGAGGATACTACCATTGCGAACATATTCTCATACAGCTGCGCGTCATCTGCCAATGCCACCTCGCACTCCGGATAAACGGCTTTCAAAACGTCAAGAACTCCGCCTTTCGGCGCGATCGCGAATGAATCTTCTCCGTATTCGATGTCAAAGCCGCCCGTGAGATCGGTCTCGGCTTGGAACGAATAGTGCTCTCCGTCCAATAAAAAATCAAAATCCTTTCCGCCTGTCGGGTTGGGAACGACCTTGACCGAATAGCCGCTTGCTTCGCCTCCGGCATCTCCGAATGTGTACTTGGTCACAACTTCCAGAGGGGCATCTTTTGTCAATGCATAGCCGCTTGCCGTTGTCATGACATCTTTTTCTCCGATCGTCACATAAAACGTCTTGAAATCGCTCGTCAATCCTCCGGTAAACTTGACTATTACACCTATCACCGCAACGAGCACGAGGACAATAAGTATGCCCGCGATTACTTTGCTTGCGGTCTTTTTTGCATTGCTCGTACTCATAGGCTTTCCTCCTTAAAAGGCGATTTCGCTGTTGTTCAGACTAACTCCCGTTACTATGGAATCATCGAAAACTATCTTGAGCGTCTTGTTGAGATTGGAATTTGTCTCCCTGATGAACACCTCAAAATAGCATTCTCCGACCGAACTCTTATAATCGTCCTCGTAGTAAATCGTTCTGCCGCCGTCCATACGCCTCATGGACTTGTAATAGCTTTCTATGGCGCGCTTGGTCTTGACCGTTATCACTCCGTCTGCATATGATACTGTGATAAAGCTGTCCTTCAAGGAATCAACCGTCACCGTCCTTTCGTCATACCAATTATTCGTGCCTAAAACAGACGATATTTCGTGATTTCCCACGATAATAGAGCCTTTCCCGGTAACATTGCATACATAGTTATTGAATTTCTCGTTCACACTGTCAAACGGGTTAGTCAGCTTTACATTGAAAGTGTACGTCTCTCCGATACCAACCTTATACGCACCGCCGGATTGAGCAACGGAAGTTGTTATTACCATTTCAGTCGGCGTACCGGTAAAGGTAACGATGCAAGTTGCCTGATATCCGCTTTCACGAGTGGTTACGGTTATGACAATATTGCCTTCAAAAGCTTTCTTACAAGCAACCGTTGCCGTTGTGCTGCCATCCGAAGCCGGCGTGACGGTCACATAATCGGTGACAGTTTCGCTCTTGCCTTCATCGCCCCAAGCAATCTCCCAATCAACAAGCTTGTTAGTCGCTGTCGAAGGAGTGACTGTCGCGGTCAATGTTTTTTGTACTATGCCGGAAGCGCTAGTACTCGTTGTAGTGCCGGATGGATTATCGGACTGCGCCAGCGCAAGTTTGACATGTTCCGAGTTGTTAAACTCCATTGCAAGATCGGGAGCAGCTTCCTGTTGCTCTTCTTCTACAGGCTCACCTTCGGGCAGGGCAAGAAGTATGGATGCGACCATACCTGCCATAAGGACGATGAGCAGCGTGAAGACGACGACCCACTTGATCGTGTCGGACTTCACATGTTTGTTGAAATCGTTCATAGATTATTCCTCATGTATAGTCGGCAGCCGCGACCTGCCAAATGCAAGCCGCAGCGCCTTTTTTGTGTTATGCCGCCTGATTGAGCAGCATGTTGAGCAAAGCCTTATCCGATATGCGGTTGGGCTTTACGGGGCATTCGTAGACTTCGCCGTTTTCGTCCACCGTCTGCACGGTATAGGAATTGCCGGAGATGGTCCTGCCGGTCTCGTCTTTGAACTCAAACGGCTTTGCCACGAGTTCTCCGGTCATAGCGTCGCCAAAGACGATGTCAAGCACCGTATAGCCGCCTTTGTCGGGCGGGACCATCAATATGCGCACATTGCGACCGCGTATAACTCCCTTGACGTAATACGCATAATACGATTTGCCGTTCTTTTCATAGGTCTCTCTTTCGACCAAAACCTTTGCCATTTTTGTGTCCTCCTTTGATTACTTTCTGCCGCGCGTTTGCGAGATCTCACGCGCTTCTCTCTTGGATTTGCCCTCGGAAAGTGCCTTCTTGTATTTGTACATTCCGGCATGATCCGATTGCGCTTGCAGGTACCCCGAACGTATGCCCGCCTCGTAGTCGGTAAGTTCTTTACCTTCCTTGGGACCGTAGGTGTGTACCTTTGCCTTTCTGTCTTCCGCATAACCTTTCGCCCTCTTGGACGGGATCGACCAACGGCGTTTGTTATACTTGGAATTTGCCATAAATTTTTCCTCCAGGTGTTTGTTATTGCCCGTTATGCCGATAGCACAGCTATTAAGTTGTAGTGGCGCGGAACGCTGATTTTAAGCCTCTGCTTTGTGCGACATTATGCGGTGGAGCGGCCGCTCTTATCTTGCAATACCGCAAGGTTTCGCCATGATAATCTTTGCGTTCGATTATGTCTCAGTCAGTCGATATACTTACGAATGTAAGAGTTCGACGGAAGACGCTTGCCGTTGATGTGCTTGCGATCTTTATATAAAAGCAGGTACCTGTTGTCGCGCACAAGCGTTCTACGATAATAAGTGTCTACACTCAAAACGGCATTGTTTTGTTCACCATCAACAATCAAGTAAAGCTCTTGCTTCACTATGTAATCTCGCGTCCGGTAAACATTCTCATACTGTCTTTCGCTTTCGGTTTTGTTCATTTTTGCCTTCTCCTTTTTGTTTATTTTTTATGAAATCAGCGAGTTGCTGTTCATACCGACGTATCATACACTCGGACACTCGATGGAGCATTTCTTGCTGTTCCGCTGATAGCGAGCTACCTTCTTTCTCGCGAACCTTGACATACAACGGTACAGTGACCATTTCGTCTGATTCGCTCTTTCTTAGCCCGATACAAGCTACCATTTGATACCTTTCGATCATCCAATCACTCCTTTTTGCCGGGTATCTTATCAATCCCCCTCACTTAGAAGCCACGAAAAAGGTAAAAATGGGGTCACTTCCAAAAATTTTTTATTTGCTTGTAAATCACTCGCAATCTATCTCTGATTGATGTAACATCAATACCCAATTCAGCTGCTATTTCTGACTGCTTACGCCCATAATAAAAAACTTGCTCCACCAGCCATTTTTGGTCGTTCGTTAAGGTAGCAAACGCGCGACGTAATAAGTCGATATTGTTTTGCATTATCAAATTTGCTTCAATGTCACTTCCCTGGTCGGCTATTTGGAACCCGCTTTCCACAAGAGCATCCAAAGATTGATGCCGACGAGTTTCTTTGCGATTCACACGCTTTTCTTTCGCTTCAATCTGTTCATACTGTGCGGCGAATTCGTCTGTAACTTCAATGTCGATAACTTTTCCATTAATTTCATACTTGATTCTTTTCATACCGAACTCCTTTCGATTTTTTAAAATCCGCAGAGCCGGTTTTCCACAAACAAAAAGACGGCAGGAAAACGATTGAGATTTGTTTCCCTTGCCGTCTTGCGGTCTGCGGAATTATTAAGGCTGTAACTTATTACGCAGCCATACTTATGTTTTTGATTAGAACTTGTCCATTGTCTAAGAAGCGAATGATCGTCTTATAACCTTTCCTGACAATTTCAATGGTCTTGCTAACTTTATCAATACGACAAATCAATTTGTTTGCACCATTTCTTATGTCTTGCATAATCTCACCTCCGTTTTTGTTTTCGCAAAGATAAACTTGATTTTTGCAAAAAACCATGATATAATTATATTAATTCATGATCCTTGTCTGAAACAGTTAACCTTTACGTTAACATATTATCAGACGTGGTAAGAGGTGAAAAGGACAACGCGGGACAAAACGGGACAATATGAGACAAAATGTAGGGGGAACCATATTTTGAATTTTAATGAATTTGCACAGAAACTCTATACACGTTGCGGAAACGGTGAAACGCAATCCAACTTTCTCAGAGAATTGTTTTTCAAAATCTCAAGTGAACATGATGATTCTATTTTCAAGATAGATGATGATTACTTGAGGAAAATTTTCAGTGGGAAAAGAAAGTTACCTCAAAAAAGCGCTTCCTATCTTTTAACGCACTTAGATAAAAGTAAGTTTGATACCTACATATATGATCTGTTGGCAGAAGATGCTCTTGTCGAATTGTGTAATGATTTTGAATCAATCGTAGGCAATTCATCAGCCGAAGATATTTCAACAAAAATAGCCGACCTCTTTAAATCTATCCTAGAAAGAATTGTGGCAAAAAAAGAAATATCAGATAACAAAACTACAACTCTTGAACTTTCTAGTTTTGCCCTTGAAAGAGAATTGTCTGAAATAGTGAAAGACCTTGCATCTCTCCGCCCAGAACAACGCAAAATCAACCTATCTTACGAACCATATAAGGTAGACAATAAAATTTTACCGGGAAATTTCTCATTAATCAGTGAAATAAAAAAGGACGTAGTGGAAAATTATGTTTATATTGAAGATCTGTTTAAAAATGCTTCTCTAAAAAATGCTACTTTCTTTGATCAGCTTGCATCAGAAGTGAAATATGTTTGTGATAATTTAATTTCCCAACCGCATTCACAAGAAACGGTCTTTTATCAAATGGTGGCGTGGCTTAAAAATAAAGCATCCTGCAAAAGCGATATTGCTTGCAGAAAAATTATTTCTTTCTTTGTCCAAAACTGTGAGGTGTTTCATGCTTTTACCGAATAAGATTATCTCTTATAATGAAAGTATTCTTTCCAAATTCCCAATCGTGTTGGACGTCTTAAACGACAACGACTATCTAATCTTTGATTTATATGAGCAATTAAAAGCATCTTTGGATATAGAAAGTTTCATTGAAGTGTTAGATTGTTTATTTGCGCTTGGAAAAATAGAAATAGACTATTCAACAAGGAGTATTCGTTATGCTGTATGAAATATGGTGTAACCAGTTTAAATGCAACAACAAACCGCGAGGCGTTATACGCTTTAACGAAACGTTAAACGTTGTCAAGGGCCATGATTCCGGCACCAATTCAATTGGAAAATCTACCTTCCTATTGGCTATTGATTTTGCCTTTGGTGGAAATTCTTATGCCGATGATAAAAGCTTAATTAAAAAGATAGGTCACCATACAATAAACTACTGCTTTAAGTTTGGCGATGAATTATATTATTTTTCACGCAATACAGCTACTCCCAAGGAAGTTAATATTTGCGACGCAAATTATGTCTCACAGGCAACTATGCCCATTGACGAATACAATAATACATTATTAGAATTATACGGTATTGACTTGCCAAATATATCTTTTCGTCAAATTGTTGGCAGGTACTTTCGCGTATATGGAAGAGGAAGTTCAAATGAAAGAAAACCTCTTGCTTCTTATGATGGCGAAGCCCCAAAGGAGTCGCTTATCGCTCTCCTTAAACTTTTCAATGGATATACGCCTATTGAAACATTGTATTTAAAGATAAAAGATAAGGGCGAACGCAAAGACGCAATCATAAGTGCTGACAAATACAATCTTGTTACTATTATTAAGAACAAGAGAGATTATAATAAGAATTTGTCGGATATTGAACGGCTTAAAGACGAATTACAATCCCTTGCTCGTTTCGGACATCAAGACCTATTATACCTTGATTCAGAGCAAGCAGAAAAAGCCGCAGAATATAAAAGTCGTTATGAAACACTGACAAGACGCAAAAAACAACTTTGGGCAAAGTATTATTCAATAAAAAATAATGCCGAAACCACACGCACCGCAACGACACAAGATTTTAATGCATTATTACAGTTTTTCCCTAATAGCAATATAAAACTGTTACGTGATATAGAAAAGTTTCATTCAACGCTCACCAATATATTGAGTGAAGAATTTACAATCTCTATGTCGCAAATTTTGAAACAAATTAATGAAATATCTATTGAACTTACTCAAATCGAAGTTTCATTAAAAGAATTAGACGTCCCGAAAAGAATTGCAGAGAGCACGTTAAAAGCCTATGCACAGACACAAAATCAAATCAATGAACTTGAGCGACAAAATGAGCTATATGTCGCAAAAAAAGAAATTGAAACTGATATTCGCAACCTAAAGTCAAAGTATCACCAACTTTTTACCGATGTCTTCAAAGACATAACATCAAAAATCAATGATGTTATGGCCAAATTGAATGCGTTTATATATGGTGAAAATATAGTTGCCCCGACATTGACTGTCTTAAAGCCTACTGCGTACACGTTTGGAACCGATATGGATGATGGTACCGGGACGAATTATAAAAACCTAATATTGTTAGACCTTGCATCCTTAAAACTTACTGAATTACCGACCATTGCACATGACACCATTGTGTTCCACAATATTGGTCAAGATCCAATGGCAAAAATTTTAGAGCTATATAACAAAAGTGAGAAACAAATTTTTATTGCGATTGATGAATCAGCAAAATATAATGAAAACGCGCAGAAAATAATTGAGAACAATAAAATATTAGAGTTGTCAGGCAATGGCAATGAACTGTTTGGCTCATCTTGGATTACTAAACCTTCTGATAGCGATTTACAGGAGTAAAAAATGAAAATCACATATAACAAACTTTGGAAATTGCTAATCGATAAAAAAATGAATAAACAGGACTTATGTAACGTAACCAAAATCAGCGCGGCTACTATGGCTAAACTTGGCAAGGGAGAAAATGTAAATACGGAAATCTTATTACGCATCTGCAATGCTCTTGATTGTGATATTGCAGACATAATGGAAATCGAGCGAGGTTAAGTTTATGTCAAGAGATCATGTCATCCCCCAATTTATTTTAAGAGGTTTTGCCATTAATCCTTCTGTAAACAAGCAATCACAGAAAATTATGATTTATGACAGAATCACGAAACAAGTTTGCACTAAAAAAATAGCAGACGCCTACTCTTTGCGTAATTTTAATTCCCCCGAAACAGAAAAATATTTGGCATACGAATACGAATCAAAGGTTGCTAAAATTTTTCAACGTGCTTCAAAAGCCGCATCAGAAAAGCAAGAATCTATATCCCTTTCCAACAAGGAATATAAAATGCTTTTTCGATTTTTTGTTATTATGTGGCGAAGAAATGATATTCAACTTGAAAAAGCAAAAGAAATGGGTATTCAGCTTGAAAACATGTTGAAATCATTGTTTGGAAATCATTATAAAGAAATGCTGAAACCGGAGTATAAAGATTATTCATTTGAGAAAATGTTTGATGAAAAGATGGATGATGTTAGAAAAGCCCTATACGATAAAGTTATTCCTGAAACCAAAGATGATGATCCGACTGTACTTAAAACAATCAAGCATTACTCACCTTTTATTGTTAACAATACATCAAATATCCATTTCCTATTACACAACACATATGCAACATTAAGATACATAGTCCCTAAAAGCCAAAATGAGATATATGCGGAAGATATTCCGAGCATAATGATATGCCCTATTTCTCGAACGCTAAGTTTCTATATGCTGCTCAGCGACAAAGAAATTGATACAACAAAAGAAGAATATAATATACCCATTGAAATTTGGAGCAATGATAACGATATTAAATTGCATTTCATAGATGGTTACATAACAGCCACAGCAAAAAGTTTCGTAATTGACGACACTAATTTATCTTTAGTTGAAAATGCAGTCAGTGAAAGTTAATCATGTGGTCGCAGAATTGCCTTTTGTCGGGAAGGTTCCTACCTCAGCAGAAAAAGTTCAAGGGGCAATGTTTATCCCTCGTTAAGCATAAAACATTGCCTATTTCCTTGACTTTTCCCCCTGAGGTAGGTTTGGGTGGTTTGCAAAAGGCAATAGCGCCAACAACATTTAAGAAAAGGAGATCTGTATGGAAAATTGTGTAATATACGCTCGTTTCAGTTCTCACGGACAGAATGAACAAAGCATCGAAGCGCAGGTGCGTATCTGCAAAGAATACGCCGAAAGCAAGGGCTTGGATGTCGTCAATCTTTACACCGATAAAGCCAGAACGGGAACTAACGACGCCCGTCCGGCTTTTCAGAAGATGATTGCCGACGCAAAATCAGGCGCCTTTCAGTACATTATCGTGTATATGTTCGATAGGTTCGCCCGAAATCGCCGCGACAGCATCATCTATAAAGAGATGCTGAAAGAAAAATACGGAGTCAAGGTCATATCGGCATTGGAACCAATTGCCGAAGACGAAGGTGGCGAGTTTTATGAGATGTTCCTTGAATGGAATGCCGAGAAATACAGTAAAAGGCTTTCCAAAAGAGTCCGCGACGGGCTTGACACCAGCGTGGCAAACGGTACTTTCTGCGGCGGATTTATCATTTACGGCTATCAGCTCGAGTTGGAACCGATACCAGGCAAACAAGGCAAGTTCATAAAGCGCGTGGTCATCAACGAAGAAGAAGCCAAAGTGATGCGCTATGTCTTCGAGCAATATGATAAGGGCATAAGCAAAAAGCAAATCGCGGAAGTGCTTAATTCACAGGGCATTAGGGTAAAAGGCAAACCTGTTACCCACAAAACCTTTGACCATTATATGACAAACCCGAAATACACGGGCGAATTCTATTTTGGTGACAGGCTCTGCACAAATATGTATCCCGCCATCATCGACAAAGACACTTTTGATAGGGTGCAACAGCGGCTTGCCGAAAACCGTTACTGCTTGGGCGGCAAGGAAACCGCAAAGGAGCCGTATCTCCTGACTGGCAAACTATTCTGCGGACATTGCGGAACCGAAATGGTAGCGGGCGGCGGTCAAAGTAAGACCGGGAAGAAGTATTATTATTACGAATGCAAAAAGAAGAAAAAGAAACTTTGTACCAAGCGGATCGAACACAAAGATAAGCTGGAAAAATATGTCGTGCAAAATGTCATGGCGTTCCTATCGGATGAAGCCAACCTCGCGATCATCGTTCAAGATGTCTTGAAATACTTTGACTCCCGTACCGATGAAAGCGAACTTAAATCCATCCGCAAAAGGATCGCCGATATACAGGACGAAGCGGATGCGGCAGCGAACGCCTTTATAGAAGCGAAAAGCCCTCTGCTAAAACAGCGTATCGAAAAGCGAATGCAAGAATGCGAAGTCCTGCTAGCAGACTTGGAGAAATTAAAAGCCCAGCTCATTCTTGAGCGTGGGCAAAAGCTGACCGAAAAAGACATCGTTGCGTTCATAAATATGATACTGCAAGGCGATGTGAACGATTTAGAATTCAGACGCCGCCTCATTGACAACTTGGTCTACAAAGTATATGTTAGCGATGACAACACCTATATTTATTTCAACATAAAAGGCGGCAAAGAAATCGAAGAGATAACCTTCGAAGACACAATAACCGCTCTCGAAACTGTAAAGGGAGTTCAAACGCGAAGTGACCCGTCCCGCCATTAGGGAATAATACGAACTCTGGAAACGAGTTCGTATTATTTTTTGCTATTGATTACTTAGGCATCGTAACAAAACGCAAAGAATCTATTTTTTCAAAGAATGCTTGTTTTAGATAGTATCTTCAAGACTACAGCCGTATGCGTTTATCGTCTCTTCTGATGCTTTGTTTGCGATTTTCTTACCCATTGCGCGTTCGATTACGGTCAATATTGCCTTTGCACGCTCGACAAAATAATTGTCGAAATCATCTTGGATAAAGTAATCGTAGTTTATAAGATGAGACTCAACGCGGGTTCTCAATTCAGCCTCACTAATTTGTGCATGTTTGATTATCTTCCTGCTGTATTTGCTGGGTGCGTCGCCTCCGATTTGACGATTGGATTCAGGCAACAGTGGCGTTTTATTGATGATTGAGTTCCATTTCTCTTTCTTGTATCCCATAGATTCGCTATATGCCTCGGGGAAAATATGGTGTATGTCAGGGGCGTCTTCCATGCTCTTTACAATGTCCATCGTGGTGCCTTTTACAAAATCTTTGCAACTTTCCCTATAAACCAAAGCCATTATACCTTTGTATGCGGCGCTGTTTCGGGTTTGCAGCGAAAGGAGTCTTGTGGCAGAAAACCAGGCGGCATTTATTGTCCTGTTTTGACCACCCTGTCCGCGAATGGCGGCGACCATATCCTCTATATCGTTTGCATATCTTGTTTCGTTGGCGCCGCCATACATTTCGCCCATGATTCCACACCAAAACCATTGAGATAAAATTTTCTGCGTTTGCGGCTGGTTAAACATGTGAGTTCCGATTTCGGCACATATAGCGACCAAGGGGATGAGTTGCGTAGTATAAGGTAAATCGCGCATTCTGAACACATATTGACTAAACAGGAAGGTTCTTGCCATTTTGTAACCGTTCAATACAGCGTCTCTGTTTTTCTTGTAGTCTTCAAATGACAACGAAAGAACGTCTTTCTTTTTACATGTGGTCATGGAGCTTGCGCGATATGTCGTGTAAAGAGTGATGGCAGTTAGGAATGCTGTTTCGTCAACTCCATACATTATATCTGTTACAAGAGGGATCCCTTTTCCGCGAATAATATCCCTACACTTTTCCCAGTCTTTTCGCAAATCAAATTTGTATGTTGCATAGGTCGCCGTAACAAGCTCAAAAACCGTAAGAGGAACTCCGCCTGTGTTCACGTTTTCAAAAACTTTGCAAACAGCTTCGCGAGGAGTTTCTTTGTCCAAAGTAATTACGGGCAGCTTATAGCCGGTAATGGTTTCGATAACCTCAACTCTGAATTTTTTATATTTATCAAGGATCTCCTTATTATATTGATAATATTCTTTATACCCGTCCGCCCAGTCTTCTCTTGCGCTGCTGTCGAAAATGATGTTTATAGGGAACATTTCATGCTCGTATTCCAATTCTTTTTTAGACAAATCCAAAATGATATCGCGATCAAAGTTTGTCTTCAATTTTTTATCTGCTGGGACGGCGATAATCGCGTCAAGGCGGTCTTCGCTTTCGTCAAGACATTTGTTTATATCAAAATAATAGAATCTTTCGACGTCTTTGCCCTTTTCGGTTTTTGTACGCACCGCATTTTTCGAATAAGCAACCCCATACATGGATGTCAATCTTTGTTGACCGTCCAATATAAGCAAGTCAGGCTCCACCCCCATGGCAGGAACTCCTTCAATAGTGCGATACTTAAAACGAATATTTTCGTTTCCGTACTCCAAACACATGATCGCCCCCATAGGGTAACCCTGTGACAGACTTGCAAGAATACCTTTGATTCTATTATCATCCCAAGTCCAATTGCGCTGAAAGTCGGGTAATTGAATCTTTCCATTTGCAACTCCGCGCAACAACTCACTTAATTCAGTATCCAAAGACTTGGGAGCTATATTGATTGCCATAAAGTCACTCACTTTTCAACAGGTTTATTTTGATTTATTATATCACAAATAATCTCCAAAGTAAAACAAGCCGAGCATCCCATGAAGTATTTTATGAATAGTTCAAAGTTCGTACAAAGGCGACAACTCGCCGCCAACGCTTCGAGCTTAGACTTAAAGCGATCCAAAAAAGGAGCATTCGCAAGTCTGCTCCTTTTCCTTTGTCTCGCCCTTCGCCTCGCTCTCCGCTCCGCTGCAAACTTCGGGCATCGAAATCGTGACGCTCGCGCAATCTGTTTCTGCATATTAACCTCTCGCTTCTCGCTCGCTATTCCGTCGCTCTCTCCGTTCTCTCCTTTCAAATCCCTCTTTCTCCGCCAGACAAATCCTAAATCGAACACTTCAGGTTGGTTTAGGATTTTTTATTGATAAAATAAACTGTTTTTGCTATTATTTAAGTATTCCATTCTACAGGAGATTTGCATGTTTATTGGTATAAAAATGAGTGATAATATTCCAACAAAAGAGGATTTTGTCCGAGAAAATATTGATTTGGATAGGTCAAAAGGATGGGAATTGATTTCTGCTTCTGCTATTATGAATAAAGAATTTCAGCGTAGTGGTGCAAAGTTTGAAATAGTTCAATCATATTTGCACGCTATTGATATTCTATCTAATTCCTCGTATAACCAAGATTTTAAAATCGTTTCGTTTAGATCGGTTTGGGTTCCATTTCTATTCTTATGTAGGCAAGCAGTTGAATTATCATTAAAAAACGCATTAGAATTAACAAATATTGAAATAAAGGGACCAACTCATAATATTAAAAAATTATGGACTAAATTTGTCAAAGAAAACAAGTCTTACATATTAGAGGAGGAACAATGTTTTATAAAACGCATTTCTGTATTAGTCGAAGTTTTGGATTATTTGGATAATGATGGCTTGCATTTTCGTTATTCTACCTCAAACAGTAATGACCTTTATAGAGAAAACCCTTATCTTATAAATCCCAAACGTTTTTCTGATGAAGTGCACGGAATGGCGTTAGCTCTCAATTGTATAGATATTTCGTTATTTAATAGATAGTTTTGTACAGCGAAAAGTTTTTGACGGAAGAAAGGAGCGTGTCAAACTAGTTTGTCAAAAACAAACTAAAAGCACCTTTTGGTCTTTCATTTGGCGGTTTATTTGCCTGCCGACACGCACCTGAGAGTCTCGAGGCAAGAACACGGTAGAATAAATAAACTGCATTTTTATTAAACACGCATTATTATCAAAAATTCTTTAAACCCGTAATTTTCTCTATTTTGTATTACATACGGCATTTTGACTTGTTTTTGATAAAAAGAAAAGTCCCGACTTTCATCGGGACCTGCTTTTACGGGACTGTTGTATTGAATGATTATCTTATCGTCGTACAGCGTTATTTGCTTTACAAGCGCGTTTATCAGCATCTGCGGTTCGAGTGATAACGCCTGCTCGTAATACGCTCGTCTATGCCAAGCACACGCCATGGTGCCAAATAATAAAATTGTCAATTTTTGTGTTCGCAAAGATTTTCTTGCAATCCGTGTTGCGCTATGATATAATTATTTCAATCGATACCTTTGGAGTGCAATTATATGGCTATCAGCTACAAAAAACTTTGGAAGCTCCTTATTGATAAGGACATGAGGAAGGAAGATTTGCGACTCAAAGCCGGAATCTCTACCAACACCATGGCTAAACTCGGTAAAAATGAAAATGTCAATACCGAAATGCTGGTAAAAATCTGTACTGCCTTAAATTGCGATATTGCAGATATCATGGAGATTGTAGAGGATGCAAATGTCTAACGAAATCCAATACACTTTATACAGTATAGACAGTGAAGATATAAAGGTCAAAGTCGCTATCAAGGATGAAACCATTTGGGTTACACAACGCGGTATGGCAGAATTGTTTGATGTCAATGTTTCCGCCATTTCAAAACATTTGGCTAATATTTACGCAGAAGGAGAATTAAGTCAACCGGCAACTGTTTCCAAAATGGAAATAGTTCAAACAGAAGGAACAAGACAAGTAACACGGTTAATAGATTTTTATAATCTTGACGCAGTTATATCGGTCGGCTACCGTGTAAATTCACGCCGAGCAACGCAATTCCGCATCTGGGCGACCGGCATATTGAAAGAGTTTATCAAGAAAGGGTTTGTGCTGGATGATGAAAGGCTTAAGCAGGGCGAGTCGGTATTCGGCAAAGACTATTTCCGCGAACTGCTCGAAAGAGTACGCTCAATTCGTGCAAGCGAGCGGCGCATATGGCAACAGATAACAGACATATTTGCAGAATGCAGTATTGACTATGACAAAGATTCCCCTGTTACGCAAGAATTTTATGCAACGGTACAAAACAAGTTCCACTATGCAATCACGGGGCAAACAGCGGCTGAAATCGTATATTCTAAAGCAGATAGTTCGAAGGAACACATGGGACTTACGACGTGGAAGAATTCCCCGGACGGCAGAATATTAAAGTCCGACGTCACGATTGCGAAAAACTATCTCGACGAAAAACAGATACGCAGACTGGAAAGGGCTGTTTCCGGATTCTTTGATTACGTTGAAGACCTTATAGAGAACGAACGAACCTTTACAATGCAACAATTTGCCGAGTCTATCAATGCCTTTTTGGAATTCAGGCAATATAAGATTCTGCAAGGCAAAGGTAGCGTCTCGAGAGTTGATGCCGAACGCAAAGCCTCAGAAGAATATGATATTTACAATAAGACGCAGAAGATTACTTCTGATTTTGACAAAGAAGTAAGGAAACTGCTTAACGAAAAGAAGAATGGTTAATTTAAACAACAGGGGCAAATTGGAGTTAAGATGATAGGTACCTTTCCGATGAAGAAAGCGCTTTCATCGAATCTAAAATCAAACCAATGGAGTAAAATATGGCTGAAGATATGGATGTTTTATGGAGAAAAAACGAAAACATCAGACCAATAGAAATTCCCAATAAAAGCAAACTATACCACGATCTATTAAACATTGAACATAGTTGGTCCGGGCGCATGGATACAAATATAGGAAACACCTTTATTATGGAGGCCGTTCAACTATTGATAAATTCTATTGAGCTGTTTGAAATGGGGTATTTTGATTGTGCATATTTTTCCTTGCGTTCTGCTGTAGATATTTCTACAACAATGGTTTTCTTATGTGATATTGAAGAAGAGGCAAGAGAGAAATATCTCTCTGACTGGGAAAGAGTTAAAGATTTTCCTTTAAGATATCAAATGATTAGAAAGTTATCAAAAGACGGCAGTATTTTTGTAGATATGACTAATAATATGCCTTCGTTTTTCAAACATGCTGAAGAAATCAGTCAAAAACTAAATAAATATGTACATAAACAGGGCTTGCACAATTTTTATGTTTTAAGAAATCATCCCATATTTCATGTAAAATCACAAGAAGTTTTTATTAATAATTTTATATACTTTCTAAAAAACGTCATATGTATAGTAGCTGTTATGCGCTTAGCAATTGATCCATTTCCAATATTACTTATGGATGAAGAAATCCTATATAGGTGTTTTGATTCGATGACAGAGCCTTACTCTGAAAATTTTGTACGAGAGTATATTGGTTTGAAATATATAGACGATTATAAGAAAACAAACTTTTATATTTCTACAAAAAGTTTATTTGAAAATGAAGAAAAGAAAAATAAAGCTGTATTTAATATTGTTAAACATCAATATATTGACACAACAAAATACAACGATATTGCTAGCCAATTTCATTTGATGTCAGAAGATGATATTGTAGCAACGATAATCTCATGTGCATGTGAAAAGATAGTAAAAGTGTATGCGTGGAGTGGCCTTTTAATGTATTTTACTAATCGCAATACAAACAGAAAGCAATTGTCATGGTCAGGAGAACAGTTTGATAGTTTTAGCAAATCAAAGCAAAAGTTTAATCAGCAATTTGATGAAGCATATATTTCAGTGTTTTCAAAAGGAGAAAAAGATTATTACGCTGAACATAACGAGGTGTTAGAAGATTCAGAAATCACCTTCATCGAATCAATGATCTGGCCTATGGAGTAAATATTAATAGTTTGTTTACATTGCTTCCAACAAAGATGATAAGCAAGACTGATATAAATGGTATAAAAATTGATTACGAAAAGTATTTGACTGAACTAATAAACAACAATCATTATTTTATGTCATTGACGGGTGGAATTAAATTCGAAAAGATTTCAGATTAATCGCATGGCGAACCAGATGTGGTTGCGGGTAATTATGAATTGGATTTCAAGTTGCTTGTTAACCAAGAGTTTGTCAATGCTAAATTGAAATCATTGCCAAATGTAGATTATTCTCACGTAAAAGAAGGCTTTATTTTTGTTAACGATAAAATTGCAAATAAAGATAATTTGACGCAGATACAAGCCAATGGCTTGTTTATTCGGTTTATGCAAAGGCTGGCATTAATGAAAGAAACTCAAATTGAAGCTTGTGGAAACAATATGGAAAATTCCCTGTATAGCGCCATTAAAGTGCTTTAAAAAGAGAAAAACTTGATTGTTTTCCTCCCGTGCATTGTAAATGTAGATGGTTGTGGGATTCCTAGTGTTGCGACGACTTTCCTTTCGAGTTTGTTTACTTTGAGAGATAACATACATAAGGATATTTTTGTCACTTTATTATGCCAAGATGACTATTTTTATATTTTAAAATATAAGAATGGGGTATTTAGATGCTTTGACAAGGTACACAAACTTTTTGAGCCCTCATTTAATGAAAGATATATAGTATGACACAGTTTTTAGAAAACAATTAATTATTATTTTGGAAAAAAGCAATATAAAACATGGAAAAATTATGCCACAGTGTTCAACTTATGTTACACTCTCTTCGCCTCGCTCTCCGCTCCGCTGCAAACTTCGGGCATTGAAATCGTGACGCTCGCGCAATCCGTTTCTGCATATTCACCTCTCACCCTCTCGCTCGCTATTCCGTCGCTCTCTCCGTTCTCTCCTTTCAAATCCCTCTTTCTCCGCCAATCAAATACTAAATCGAACACCTGAGTCCGGTTTCGGCAAAGAGTTTGTCTTCGTTGCGCTACTTTCCTTTGGAGAACTTGGTTACCAACATTTCCATTTAGACAGCAAAAGAGGCTGGCAAGGAACACCCTACTCGGCTCTTAAGTCTTTTTATTGGTGTTTTCGGCGACGATTTTGCGCCGTTGACGTCCTCGAGGAACTATGCTAACCTATCTTCCCAAAAAACAAATGCAAGAAGTATATAGAACAAGAGAAGAAAGCAATGCGCGAAGGCAAAAGCGGCAGCTGATCCCCAAGTGGTTTAGAGGGAATGAATTCACACCGCCTCTCTTTCGGTTTGTTTGCGATGAAAATAGCTATTAGATTGTTAGCGAAAGTCATGTTAATTGTTGGTTTGTCAAACATTTGTTACACTTTGTTGTTAAAAAAATCGGCAAGGTATTGGTCAGGCGACTTCCAGCCGAGTGGGCGCATAGGAGTTTGGTTGTACTCTCTATTGTATCGATTTAATTGTTCTTGTAGATCGTCGAGGCTGTAGAAGCTGTGCTTGGAATAGAAACGCTCATTGTCTTTGCGGTGGCTTCTTTCCACTTTGCCGTTATGCCTCGGCGTATATGCTCGGATCTGCTTGTGTACTATTCCGTTTATGTAAAGTACTCTTTGGAACAGCGTAGGATCCGTTTCTTTGCGCTTGTCGTGTCCGAAGTATTTTGTAAATTCCCGCCCGTTGTCTGTCTGCACACATTTAATCGGGAACTTAAAGAACTCAATCGCATGTTGCGCAAATATTGCGGCAGAGTGGCTGCTATTCTCCGAAAACGCTTCCAAATAACATTGTCTCGAGAACTCGTCTATTGCCGTGAAATTGGAATAGCCTTTTCTCCTCTGTCATTGCCACAGTGCATTTTAGCGGCACATACTTACAGTCTATTTGCACGCGTTCCCCGGGATAACTCATTTGTTCATATGGCTTGGGAACGTATTTAGACTTCTTCTTAGCCGCTTTATTAAAATATCCCAAGCGGCGCATAACTCGGTACAGCGAAGCTATACTGCGCGTGTAATGGCGTTTCAACAGCTTTATCCAAAACATTACTGATCCCTCATCAGGATTGCGCTTGCGCATGTTTTGAATAAGACGTATTTCCTCTTCCGTATGCGCCATCGGGTGAGAGTGCGGTCTGCGTGACAAGGGCAGCAAAGATCGTATATTGCCGTTATATCGCCTTCTCCAATAGTAGATCCATTGCCTTGTCTTTCGGTAACGGATCGCTGTCTTTGTGACACCGTGAGCAAGCGAATATTCTATTACCGCTTGCTTGAACCTCAGGTCTTGTGTTATAATTGCCATAGCGAACGAGTCTCCTTTTTGTTTTTTTGTTTCAATTAAAGTTTAGCATTAAAGAGACAAGTTCGCTACTTTTTTGCCCGATTTCGCGCGCCTCCCCCGAGGGGGAGGCAGTCTGCTTTCTTTCGCTTATACGCTGCCTTGCTTCGCTTTTACCTCATTTTTCGTTAACTGCTTGACTTTGTAACAATTGTATTGTAAACCTACAGATTGTTAGCGAAAGTCATGTTAATACTCTTGATTTTTTATCAAAGATTTACTATAATATATTATATAATGATATTGAGGTAAAATTTATGCTTTTTGCGGACAAAGTCAAGTTTGCGCGAATGAAGTTACACTTAAGCCAAGCACAATTTGAAAAAGAGTTCGGAGTATCATTTGCTACATTAATCGATGGAAAAACAAAGGATATGAGCCACCTCGTATCTCTTGGAAGATTCAACGACTTCTGCGAAAAAACATATAAATGTAGAAGAATAATTTCTATATAATATCGGCATGATGTAGACTTTTTAACTTCCACAACAGAAGAATTTACACAGAATATCTCAGCCATTACCAAAATTAAGCAATTAGCTAATTAATTAGGAGAATAGGAATGGATAAATCTACTGAAAAAATGCAACGCAAGCTTTTTATTAAACCTTATGATCGTATGGTTAAAGATTTAGTTGGCGAGATTAAGTCGGGTATGATCATACTTGATCCCGATTACCAACGCAATTACGTTTGGAATAATACCAAGGCATCATTATTGGTGGAGTCGATACTACTAAATATTCCTATACCAGTCATATATGCTTCTGAAGATGAGGAGGGTAAATGGATAGTAGTCGATGGGCTACAAAGACTTTTCTCTCTTAAAAGATTTTATGACGGTAAGTTTAAGTTAACTGGATTGGAAACTTTAGAAGAGTTGAATGGACTTAAATATTCAGCACTCGAAGATGCCATACAAAAGCGCTTAGACAGAGGAGAGCTGAGAGTTATTGTGCTGCAAAACGATTCTGATCCAAATATACAATTTGATATATTTATGCGATTGAACACCGGTGCTGTTAAGCTGAATGAGCAAGAGTTAAGGAATTGCCTATATCGCGGGAAGCTAAATAATTTAATAAAAGATATAGTAAAAACAAACACTTTTACCAAAAAAATAATGTCGGCAAAAACCGATAGGATGTTAACCAATGAATTAATTTTGCGTTATCTTGCGGTATCAGAACATTTTGATAAAGCAAAAAATGCAATCCAAAATTACGATGGAAGAATAAAAAATCTTATAAATTCATATATGAAGAGTCACCAAAATGACACGGATGAATTTTTAAATGAAGTAAGGGTAAAATTTGAAACCCAAATTGAAAAGGCCTATAATATTTTTGGCGAATTGGCTTTTAAGAAAAACGATAAATCAACAAAAGTTAATGCCGCCTTATTTGAAAGTGTAATGATTGGATTTGAGGAGTACTCCTTATCAAATTTAATACTTAAGAAAGATGAAATAGTATCATTAGTAACTTCTCTTTTACGTGATTTAACATTCGTGAAATCAATTGACAAGGCGACAGGCAATACTGAAGTACTCAATAGCCGTATATCTACATTTAGGCGATGCTTAGGAGAAATTATGAAAGATGCAGGCTAAAGAAAATTTTGATAATAGTATTAGCGAA
Source organism: uncultured Clostridia bacterium (assembly GCA_944341895.1). Taxonomy (GTDB): domain Bacteria; phylum Bacillota; class Clostridia; order Christensenellales; family Borkfalkiaceae; genus Borkfalkia. The sequence goes on along the minus strand of CALVMB010000050.1, from coordinate 3,820 downwards.
GTGACTTATCTCAATATGAAGTCTAAAACTGATATATCACATGATAAAGTATATTTTAAGGTAATAATATTGTTGCTCTGTGCCAAATTGGAAAAGTATGTAAAGGATAGTACAAACGAATATTTAGACTCTTTGTTATCAAAAGGCTTATCCAAGGAACAACTTCCAGAAAAGTTAGTTGTTGAGCTAATCAAAAATGAACTTCTAAAGGTGAAAGACAAAACAGTTGAAAAATATGTAAATGATGAAAAATGCAAAGATAGAGCAAAGGTTTTTTCATTAATTTGGGATGCAAAATATATATTTAAAAATACACATAAAAATGAGCTAGTAGTATCAATATCAAACAATGGGACAACAGCTTTTGAAGATGCGTATAAAAAAGTTGGTTTTCCTAATATAATAAAAAATTTACCAGACTACGAGCAGCAAACCACTATGGCAGGAATAACCACATCCCTATCATTTTCTATATATGACACTATCAATAAAATTATATCAATGAGACATAAAATAATACATGATGATGCGACTCCTAGTGTTACAATTAACGATATCGATCTTTATGTTGCGATTTGTAAAGATTTTGTAAGTAAAATGGACGCAAAATTAACAGAGCAATTATCATTACTATAATGTGATTGTTTATCTAAAAAACCATATGTTAATTCAACCAGATGGCGGCGTTATGTTTGTGTAAAATATGAATGTCTCGTTGTTATCAAATAGATATGATAAATATTTGCTTGTAAGAGTCTTAACTGCTAAAATTCGATTTACGTTACATATTGCCCGCCAAAAAGAGACGTGTTTGAATCCGCGTCTCTTTTATTTTTGCATCTAAATCTTGGGTGTCTAATATTAAAAAGCCCCTTATAACGGTAAATGGCAGTCGCTAAACAATCGGGCATTAATCCTTCCCGCACGGGCAAACCTGGCATAGTTTGATGGCATATTACGATAATCTAAGTTTCAACGCTCTCGCCCGCTTTCTACCTATCGCTTCAAGCCTTTTGAAAGCCCTGCCAATATAGCTAATATTACGATTACAATTAACAACCACATCTACTTTGCCTCTTGATTATATATTAACTATAATTTTTACTGCCCAAAATGGACTTTTCGTAATTATAGCTATATTCCGAGGTCATTCGCGTTTTGATCTCATGAAATTTTAGCATTTTCTCTAAAATAACTCCTTAACATGTTTAGAAGTCCCACCTACTTGCCCCACGGGGGGCGAACCGCAACGTCCTCGAACCACGCCTTTATCTTCGCGCCGTTTCAACTCACTCGCCCCGCGAGGGGCGAACCTTGGGCAGAACAGATTCAGCGCGAACTCGACGAAGTTTCAACTCACTCGCCCCGCGAGGGGCGAACCCACGCTTGACGTTCACCCCACCGTGTGGAGATCCGTTTCAACTCACTCGCCCCGCGGGGGGGCGAACCTCGCCCGTATTTTCGTTTGGAAGATCTCACAATCGTTTCAACTCACTCGCCCCGCGGGGGGCGAACCTACGGGTCTGTGCGTTCTGCGAAAGCTGTGCCGTGTTTCAACTCACTCGCCCCGCGGGGGGGCGAACCAGAATGGCTAAGGAATAAATATAACATAATGTTCGTTTCAACTCACTCGCCCCGCGGGGGGCGAACCAAGTACACAAAATTAAAATTTGTGGCTAAGACCAGTTTCAACTCACTCGCCCCGCGGGGGGCGAACCGGCGGCGGCAGGGACAAGCCTGTTGAAGCTCGACGTTTCAACTCACTCGCCCCGCGGGGGGCGAACCTCACTACAGAAGCGTCATCCGTCTCTCGATCCAAGTTTCAACTCACTCGCCCCGCGGGGGGCGAACCAATGTTCGAACCACAAAGGATCAGTTGATCTGTACGTTCCCACTCCCCCGCCCCGCGGGGGGCGAACCGGGGCAAGGGATTACACTATCGACCGCTTCGCGGTTTCAACTCACTCGCCCCGCGGGGGGCGAACCATTGCAAAACAGTACTAGCTGATAACGATTGACCGTTTCAACTCACTCGCCCCGCGGGGGGCGAACCCTGCTACCCCCAACGCCGTACGCTTATAACCGTGTTTCAACTCACTCGCCCCGCGGGGGGCGAACCCTCTCCCGCCCGGCTTCACGACGACGGAGATCGGTTTCAACTCACTCGCCCCGCGGGGGGCGAACCACGGCGCTTTGCCTGTTTCTTTCGGCTCCTTTACGTTTCAACTCACTCGCCCCGCGGGGGGCGAACCCTCGGCAGACGTAACTATAAACGTACCGACGAAAGTTTCAACTCACTCGCCCCGCGGGGGGCGAACCAAGGATCTCAACACTCGTTTGTTGTTGTTTAATGTTTCAACTCACTCGCCCCGCGGGGGGCGAACCTAATACGAATCTGTTACCGTGTAGGCTTTATCATGTTTCAACTCACTCGCCCCGCGGGGGGCGAACCATATTTCCGTGTTTAATTAGTGATGTTCCGATGAGTTTCAACTCACTCGCCCCGCGGGGGGCGAACCGTGGTTGCGGTTGCTAATTCCTGCAATACGCAGAAGTTTCAACTCACTCGCCCCGCGGGGGGCGAACCGAACTCGATGTTGAACAGCTATATGAAACGGATAGTTTCAACTCACTCGCCCCGCGGGGGGCGAACCAAGCGAGAACAGCGACCTTTTCCGCAACCTGAAAGTTTCAACTCACTCGCCCCGCGGGGGGCGAACCCTTTATATTTGCCCCATTTGCACCGCCCCCGGAAGTTTCAACTCACTCGCCCCGCGGGGGGCGAACCACGAGGGAAAGCGCAGGGGTTTTAACATGTGGAAGTTTCAACTCACTCGCCCCGCGGGGGGCGAACCCCGTTCCTTTGCCGCTTTTGTGGCGGCTACTCCGTTTCAACTCACTCGCCCCGCGGGGGGCGAACCGAACCGAACGCTTCTCGTCGTGCCATTGATAAAAGTTTCAACTCACTCGCCCCGCGGGGGGCGAACCGCCCGTCCTCGGCGATACCGTCAAACCTGCCCACGTTTCAACTCACTCGCCCCGCGGGGGGCGAACCCGTTTCAAAAACTCAATAGCAAAAAAATGCCGAGTTTCAACTCACTCGCCCCGCGGGGGGCGAACCAGACACTTTTCTTTCCCTTCGTTCAACTCTTGTACGTTTCAACTCACTCGCCCCGCGGGGGGCGAACCTGTTGTTACTGTTCGTCTGCGACTTCGTCAAAAGTTTCAACTCACTCGCCCCGCGGGGGGCGAACCATTCTCGGCACGCCGCAGAACATTTTCTCCATTTCGTTTCAACTCACTCGCCCCGCGGGGGGCGAACCCAGGCGTCAGACGGTGCGAGTTGTTACAGGTCAGTTTCAACTCACTCGCCCCGCGGGGGGCGAACCGGAATGCGTATTCAAATTAGACGTGTTCTATCGTGGTTTCAACTCACTCGCCCCGCGGGGGGCGAACCCTGACAAGGACGTAGCTGACGAAAAAAGAGTTTTGCCGGTTTCAACTCACTCGCCCCGCGGGGGGCGAACCTCCAAACACCGCAAACAGCAGTCGAGATCCATTCAGTTTCAACTCACTCGCCCCGCGGGGGGCGAACCTAATGCCAAACATCAAGAGAGCCAGTCGAAGACGGTTTCAACTCACTCGCCCCGCGGGGGGCGAACCCTATTTTCAAAAAGTCTATCGTTGATGGCAAATCTGTTTCAACTCACTCGCCCCGCGGGGGGCGAACCGAACCTGCGCACGATTGTGTTTGCCACGCCACAAGTTTCAACTCACTCGCCCCGCGGGGGGCGAACCCTGCGCTTTGCGGCACTTCGTG
>CALVMB010000049.1 GCA_944341895.1 uncultured Clostridia bacterium | reverse complement strand
GGATTCGGCTATGGCATAGTAGCGTTCTTCATGCAAGTCATCCGCATTTTGGTGAACAATTGCCACACGCGTAGTCTTATTTTCATAAGTTTCCACCACATCTGCACCTTCGGGAAGTGTCTTGAAATCAGACGCGGTTAGTGAAGACTTTTCGCCTAAATGCTTTCCCAACAGCCATTTCAATCCCTCTTCTTGCGCTTTGAGGTATTCTGCATCAGCAAGATGCGAAGAATTAGATACTTGTATTTTTATGAAACAAGTCTCATTGGCTTTTTGAGTATCTGTCAATAGAAACTCATAACGGGTATCAAGGACATTATATATACCATTAGTCTTAGGGTTGGCAAGTGCAAAACTTCCATTCTTCCAGTCCACCCCAAGGAAGTCACGTTCACGCATGACCTGAGTCGTTGAACACTCGTATATCAGCTTTCCATCTTTATAGCCTTTAAGACAAATCGGGAAATCTGTTTTCTCGTAAAAATAAGAACCCCACTGGGAAGTAAAACTTTCCTCCGTCCTGTTCCCATCTGTACTATATCTGTAAACGCAATAAGTATCAGGTAAAAGCGGAGAAGACATTTCAATCAGGTCATAGTATTTCAAGAAGTCTGGTGTGACGGGGAATGAGTATTCGTCTCTATGATTGAGTATTCTAAATGTCAGAAAATCAAAAGGAGCAGCCAACGGGGTGTCCAAATCCATAAATGGAACAAGTTGCACCATCTTCAACTTAAACTTAGCCTCTTCAGGCAGTTCTTCCGGTTTGGGAGTGACAGGAGGAATGTCATTTATGATTTTAAGAAGCTCATAAGCTATATTCGAGCCGTCAGCCGGTGGATTGGCAAATGTCGTTTTACGTACTTCCAACTCATATTCATGTCCGCGTACATAATCAAATCCCTGAATGCCGCCAAAGGCAAGATGGGAATATTCCAAATCACCATCTTCTTTCACAAGCATACACTCTACAGGAACTTCACTTCCCCATGGCATATACGTACCTGTTTCGGCAGACACATACATTTTTATTGTTTCCACTCTGTCTGTAAGTTCGTCTTCATCGCAACTCACCAAAAAGACGATGCTTGTCAGTGCCAATAAAACCGTTTTAATACATTTAGTCATCATCGTTTATCTATTAAAAGTCTTTGAAATCTGTTCACCCACACGTCTGAGAGCTCCCTTAATATCAGCATTTGCTCTGAATCCAAGCGTAGTATAAGCACCTTGACAGGAAACTAAAGGGCGGTCTGTATTGAAATCTATAAAATTGACTGTGACCACAGTTTCTTCTTGCCGGGCAGAGACCCCGAATTTGGCTATCAATAAAGCAGATTGTTCCTCCTGCGTCAAATCACCCATACGATACTGGCTCACCATAGTCAGGCCCGATTGTCCCACTGCATCGTACAATTGAATTTGATACTGCACGAGTTCGGGCGGCATCCTGTACGTGTCATTATCAATGACTGTAACATATTTGTATTTTGTCAAATCGGTATCTTGTGAAATCACCGATTTAGAAACCGTACAGCTTGCCAAAACCATTGACAAGAACATACTGAATAGAAAAATATACTTTTTCATCATTTATCATACGCAAGTTAATAAGCTATTAAAACAATTACAAAAATAGCGATAATATTCAGACTTCAATTCAATTACCACTATTTTTAACTTATAACTCACAACCTTAACATTGGGTCAATGTAAAAAAGCGGTTGTTAAAATATTGGCAAATATAGCTAACTTTGCGATATGAAACAATGGCAGGTATTGAAAACGGTATTTCCGGCATTTGTCACGGAAAATTTTGAGTTCGTAAATTATGATGAGTCAGCGGAACGTCTGGATTACTGGCTTGACGAGCGCGGGTATATGTCCCGCGAGGACTATAAGAAAGGTACTGTGCGTGAATACGGCTTTACGGATGAGCGTGTTATCCAGGATTTCCCCATACGCGGAAAGGCGGTTTATCTCCACGTCCGGCGACGCAAGTGGCGTGATACGGAAGACGGAAGCATTTTCACCTACGACTACGATCTTACGGAAGAAGGCAGTCGGCTGACCCCGGAGTTCGTGGCTTTTTTAAAAGGTACAGATAGAGACGACTCCTGAAAGCATCCGTTCCATAGGGGCCCATTACGGAGTTAACGGTGCCAACCTCTCACGTCAGTACAAGGATATCTTCAGTGACTACCGTAGCTGGAAACAGCTCGGCCATGCCGAGGAATACATTCTCTATCCTCAGAATGTGGGAGAGAATCTAGCCATAGACGAGACATCGCTCAGCTGCGGGGAGCTTTACACCTTCGTCACCAACCGAGACGCCCATGGCGGTAAAGGGGCTCTGGTAGCAGCTATCCGAGGCACGAAAGCAGAGACAGTGATAGGTGTGCTTGAGAAGATACCGCTTGCAAGGCGTAAGACCGTCAGAGAGATAACCCTCGATCTATCATCGTCGATGATGCTTATTGCCCGGCGCTCCTTCCCCAAGGCGACCGTCACCAACGATCGCTTCCACGTTCATAAGCTTTACTATGACGCCATAGACGAACTTCGCATCTCGCTGCGTTGGATGGCCCGCGACATTGAGAATGAAGAAATAGCGACATGCCGCAGAGCCGGCCGCGTCTATGTTCCGTTCCGTTATGCCAACGGAGACACTCGCAAACAGCTGCTTGCGCGAGCAAAATACATCCTGACCAAACATGCCTCCAGATGGACTAAGTCGCAGCAATGGCGCGCCGACATCATCTTTGAGTTCTATCCCGAACTCAAGAGAGCCTACGATCTTGCCATGGAGCTTACGGACATCTTCAATCAGAGGGTTGAGAAGGATGTTGCCCGTCTGAATCTTGCGCGCTGGTACGAGAAAGTTGACAGAATGGACGGCGGTCAGTTCCGTACTGTCACCGAGACATTCCGCAACCATTACGACACCATTCTGAACTATTTCAACAACCGCTCGACAAATGCCGGAGCCGAATCTTTCAATGCAAAGGTCAAGGCTTTCCGCAGTCAGTTCCGCGGGGTTACAGACATTCCGTTCTTCCTGTTCCGGCTCTCCAAGTTATGCGCCTAAAAATAAATTTACACTCGGATAGTTTTTTAACAATTCAACAAGCTTTTGCAGCTGATCCTTAACATTTCTAAGGATTTGCCTCTCTTGTATTTGGAAAAGTGTTACAGTAGTAAACTGGTGTGAATAAGGGATGCTTGATTCATCTTAAATAATACAAAAACACCCAACTTTACATTTTTGGGTGTAAAATTGGGTGTTTGTTTTGCAATTTACTGATTTTCAGCGTTTATTGCGGAGAGAGAGGGATTCGAACCCCCGGAACCTCTCAGTTCAACGGTTTTCAAGACCGCCGCAATCGACCACTC
>CALVMB010000048.1 GCA_944341895.1 uncultured Clostridia bacterium | reverse complement strand
TCCGCTTTCAGTTCCGCCCATTCCTCTCTGGAAAGCGTTAAATCCAGACGATTGCGGGCACGTCCTTCCGGCATAACAGCTCCGATCTGAAGGGATGACGCTCCGGAAACCGCGGCCGCGACAATCATGGCAGACTGTCATAAAATCCCTATTTTTTCTGACAAGAGCGAAAATCCTCACGCGCGCGTAACGGGGGTGCATAAATTCCTCACGTTCACGCCGCCATCGGTTCCCGTCGATAACCGTGAAGCAAGCCACCAAGAAATGAAACCTCTCTGACCGGGGCATTCATATCCTGCGGATACGGTTTGACCATTTTGCCGCCAAGCCCGGCATGGGGACGATAATGGTTCCAGTATTCAAGATATTCCTTGACCGCCAGCCGAAGTTGCCGTTCTGAAGTAAAAATAATCTTGTTCAGACACTCTGTCTTGATCGCCCGAATGAAATTCTCCATGCGGGCATTCATCTGCGGTGTGAACGGCGGCAGCCTCTTGATTTGAACCCCAATAGATTCAAAAACAGAATCGAATCTCTTGTTGAAAAGCGGATCGCGATCATGGATCAGGTATTTTTTACCCAGCATGAAGCCGTCCCACATATCGCACATATTTCTGGCTATTTGCGTTGTCCAGTTGCTGTCCGGCGCATGAACGATGCCGCCAAGCCGAACTTCACGGCTGCCAATGTCCATGAAAAACAGTAGACTCTCTCGAACCAGTCCGAATGGAGTCAGCCGTTCCACCTGAGCATAATCGGTCGAAGCGGTGGAGTACTGCTGCGTCTCAATAAACTGATCCCAGTCTCCGCGCAGTCTCCGTTCCGGATCCGGAACAATTCCGTTGTCATCGAGAATGTGGCGAACCGTCGTTGCGCTGACATCGTATTTCAGATATTTCATGACTCCCGCAATACGGTCATAACCCCAGTCCGGATTGTTTTTAGCCAGCTTCAAGACTTCGTCCACGATTTCCTGCGAGATCGGTTTGCGTCCACGCTTCTTTTGTCCATCTCTGACGCTGTTGTATTTTGCGCCGACCAGAGAATTGTACCAGCCCCGCAATGTCCCCGGAGCCCATGTCGGTTCAACCGCCGCCAGCAGGTAGTCGTTCAACGCTTTGCCCTTTTGAGCCAAACGGCGTTTATCCGAATCAGTCAGTTCCAGTCGGGCTTTCCCCGTTAGCTCCGTCAAATGTTTCTCGTAGATACGGAGCTTTTCAGACTGATAATCACACATTTTCTGCAGATTGACAAGAATCGTCCGCAAGTTTCCGTTTTTGACATCACGCATGAAAGCGTTCAACTGTATTGTCGTCTCGTTCACTCGTCTGCTGTTCATATCGTAATCGCTCCTTCTAACAAGCAAGGCTTACATGCTATCGCGCAGATAATATACTGCTGAATAAAGCAGGTTACGAGTACAAAATGAATTTCCCGACAACTCAAGGAATAAAAACACCCCCCACGAATTCCAGGTGGAGGGAGTCGACGAGGCGGCACTCTCCGGCTACATCAACGAACACCACGCCAACCGGATGCTCGCGGAGATCCGCCGCCTCACCGAACGGGGGATCTGGAAGTTCCCTTACGACCGGTTTATCTGCGTACGCATGCCGGAAGAAGGGGTGTTTCTGATCAACACCTCGCGGCTCACCGGCGTGAACGGCCTCGACGGCCGTTCCGTCAGCGACGCGACGGTACGCGGCAGGCGGGAGAGCTTCGAACTCCTTGAACTCATGCGGAAACATTTCCCCGGGTTCCGCCATGCGAAACTCCGCTGCATCGCCGCACTGCCGGGCATCCGCGAGACCAGGCGGATCGACGGGAAGTTCACGATGACCGTCCGCGACCTCCGCGAAGGGACCCGTTTCGCCGACACGATCGGCTTCTGCTGCTACGGCTGGGACCTGCCGGATCCGAACCGCCCCAGCTACCAGCCGATGACCGAACAGAAGATCGCCATCCGGAACGATCTCATTCCGCTGCCGTTCCGGATCATGCAGCCGCAAAAGATCGCCAATCTGCTCTGCCCCGGCCGGGCGGTCAGCGTCGAGCGCGATGTGCTCGGGCCGGTTCGGGTCATGGCCTCCTGCATGGCGATGGGCGAAGCCGCCGGAACGGCCGCCGCCCGTCCGGAACTCTCCGTCGAAGCGCTCCGGGAGGCCCTCCGGGGCCGCGGCTGCATCGTCGATGTTCCCGCCGGACACTGATTCCGGTACAGTTATTCCGTCGGAGCCGGTCACGCCGGGCCGCTTCGACTTTTTTCCTTATTTTTTCTTTTTACACCATTGACTTTTCCTTTTCCCATGTTATATTGGCGATAAAGATATAACTGATTGGAATTTTTATGGATTTTAATTCTTCAGCAGTGTTCCGAGAATTTCATCCTGCCGGGAACGCGGGGATCCATCAGGAGCTGGCGCAGTACCTGCGGGAGAAGATCGAATCCGGCGCGCTTCAACCCGGCGAGCGGCTGCCGTCGCTGCGGGAACTGGCGGAACTCTGGCACACTAATTTCTTCTCGGTGAAGCTCGCGACCGATCTCCTGGTCAATTCCGGTCTGCTGAACAAACAGCACGGACGGGGGATGTTCGTCGCACCGCGGGCGGAGGGGATCCACCGGGTCGGGCTGTACACCTCGAAGCTCTACGGCAGCCGGAGCGATTTGATCGCCTTCTCCGTGCTGCGGGATATCCTCCAGGAAAAATTTCAGGCACGCGGCGTCGAATGCGCCATCTTCGACGACTGCCGCCCGGAGGAACAGCACGGGCAGATTCCGGATGCGCTGCATCAGGCGATCCTCGCGGGGAGAATTCAGGCGGTGATCGGGGTGGTTGTCCGCGAAATCGACAACAACTGGTTCGACCGGCTGCCGATCCGGAAGGCGACCATCATGAGTGACACGCTGTATGATTTTTCCGCACAGGCACAGCAGTTGAAAGAGCGCGGCTGCCGCCGGATTGCAGGAATCATTTCCGGCACACCCAGGAAACAATCCAACTTCATTCTTGCCGGCCTGCATTCCGCCGGGATCAAGATCATGCCGCGCAATCTTCGCGTCATCTGCGACGAGTCGCTCACTTCGCAGAGCTGGGGGGAAATCGGCTACCGCTGCACGATGGAACTGCTCACCACCACGCCGCGGCCGGATGCGCTCATCGTCTACCCCGATAACGCGGTGATGGGGGCGATGCAGGCGATTCTCCACCTCGGGATCCGGGTGCCGGAGGAGCTGTTCACCATTTTCCACCGCAACCTGGAACTCGCTTATTTCTGTTCGTTTGACAGCGCATACATCGATTCGAAAATAGAAGATATCGCCGACCGGCTGATCAAAACCGTCATCAACTGAAGGAGGACACGGTTCATGAAACGAAAAGAAAGACAGGCATCATTTACACTAATCGAACTTCTTGTCGTTATTGCAATCATCGCGATCCTCGCCGCCATGCTGCTGCCGGCGCTCAACCAGGCCCGGGGGCGGGCCAAACAGGGAGACTGCCTTTCCCGGCATAAGCAGATCACCTCTGGTCTTCTCATGTACGCCAACGACTATGGGGACTGGATTGCGACGCACGACCTCAGCGCCGGCGGGAAAGGCCTCTATGCCAGATTCTACGACGAGTGCAAATACATCACAAATTTCAATCTTTTCCAATGCCCGGCGGCGCCTCTTCCTCTCGACTTCACTCACAAAGAATACACAACCATCTCCATATACCGCTACGATCAGGGGAAAAACACATATTACACTCCGAAAATTCCAGATCAGGGAGATTATGCGATCGGGCCGTGGAGTGAACAGGATGCCATCTTCTATTCCCTGCGGAAAATGCGTGCCCCGACAAGGACTTTGATTCTTGCCGATGTTCGTCGCGGAAAAAACATGTCTGCTGCACCGGGAATGGGATACTGGTGTTTTGCCCCTACCCGCGCTCTCGGTTCCTACAGCGGCACGATTCTCGGCCATACCGGAAACATCACCAATTTGTCCTATATCGATGGACATGCCGAGTCCGCCAATCTGCGGCAGCTTCATGAAATAGGATTCACCGTGGTGCTGACTGCGGCAGGGGATCTTCTTCCTTCCCCCTGAGCAATACAGTTCCCCGACTAACAGAAAACTTTCAACTTGAGGATCATCCATGAGGAAAAACATCATACCCGCCGTCCTGCTGCTCTGTTTGTCCCTGACAATCCCAGCCGCGGAACCGAACTTCGACCGTATGGAACTCTGGCGGAAAAATTCCACGCAGGGCAGTACAATGGCAATCAGCCGCGACACAGAAGAAAAAGCGATCCGGTTCGATGTGAAATTTCAGCCGGAAACCGATTTCTGGGCCTATCCGGAATTCAAGCTGCCCGAAGGGATCCCCGCCGGGAAAAAATATCTCGTATTCGAAGCGAAACTCACACAGCAGAATCCCGCCGCCGGATACAAGACCGCCTGCGTGATGTTCGGATACAAAGGGGGCACCGTCCGCTGGACTCCCTCACCCCGCTGGCAGCAGGTGGTGATCGATCTTGACGCCCGGAAAATTGACCGTGACGCGGTAAAATGCCTCCGCATCGGCGCCAACCCGAAGAGTCCCGGGATGACGCTCCTGCTGCGCAATGTGAAGCTGCTCGAACAGCTTCCGAAGGAGGAGAGCCGGAATGCTGCGGATTTGATCCGCTCGAACGCCCCGGCCATGCTGTTTCCCGACGGAGCACCCATCGGATTCACCGTGACCGAACGATTTCCCGGACTTGCCTACGAGATTCTCAACCGACACGACCAGGTTGTGGCCAACGGAACGGTGCCGACGGACGGGCGGGTTTCGCTCGCCTCCCTGCCGCGCGGCTACTATCGGATCGCCCTGCAGGCACCGGATATGCAGTTCAAAGGGACCGGCTCCTTCTCGGTGATTCCCGATCCGGCCCGGCGCAAAGTGAATCTCGCTTCCCCCTACTGCATGGACGCCGCGTTGAGTGTCATCGGGTCCGTACACACCTATCGGCGGGGCGAGCGGGAAAAAGGGATCCGATTCTTCGTCGAACTGGCCCGGCTGGCCGGAGTGACCTTCGCCCGCGAACGCACCCATCAGGATCGTGCGGAACCAACCGAGGGGCAGTATGACTGGTCGTGGTACAAAACAGCGCCCGAACTCTTCTTCGAGGCGGGAATCGGTGTCTCCTCCACCTGGCACAGTTTCGCCCCGTGGGCGCGGGTCAAAGGACATAAATATCCCCGGGATTTGCGCACCGCCTACCGGTTCGCCCGGAAGCTGGCGGAGACCTTCCCCGGGAAAATCCGCGTCTGGGAGTTCTGGAACGAACCCGACCTGAGCGGAGGCGGGTTCTGGGATGGGTCCGCATGGGATTTCGCCTCGATGAGCAAAGCGGCCTACCTCGGCTTCAAGGCGGGGGATTCATCCATCCCGGTCACCAACGGCTCCTTCTGTGTCGCACCGGAAACGGACCTGTTTGCCCGCGAAGCGCTCCAGAATGACCTGGTCGAATATTTCGATATCTTCAACTTCCACACCTACAGCCCTCTGAAAGAGTATCCGGCTCAGGTCGGCGGTTGGAAAAAACTCCTTCAGGAATACGGAGTGGGCGATATGCCGCTCTGGGTGACCGAAAACGGCACCCGGGCCGAAGGGGTGGCGAAGGTTGCCCCGCGCAGGGGAAAAAATCACGTTCATTCCCACGAACAGGAGATGATCTGGGCGGAATTCATTCCCAAAAGCCAGTTGCTGCTTCAGAGCCTCGGCGTCGCCCGGGACTTCTCCTTTGTCCTGCCTCCGATGAACGAGCAGCAGGGGAAAAAAAACTGGGGATTGATCCGTTACGATTACACGGCAAAGCCCGGCTTCACCGCCTTTGCCACGCTGACCGACCAGCTCGGCAATGCCGAATATCTCGGGCAGCCCGATTTCGGCCCGGGAATCCGCGCCTTCCTCTTCCGCCAGCCGGATGGGAGACAGACCCTCGCCTTCTGGAGTGAGTCCGAGCTGGACAAATGGGGAACTTCTCCTGCCGGGATTCAGTCCGGCAATGAATTTCAACGCAAGTTCGCTCTTTCATCCGATCGACCGCTTCTCCTGGCCGATATCTTCGGCACCCCGGAGCAGGTGAAGCCGCAAAACGGCACCATAACGATCACCGCCACACGATATCCGGCCTACCTCAGCGGGATCACCACTCCCATCCCGGTCAAAACACCGCCGGTCAGAATCGGCAGGCCGGGCGCCCGCAGGAGTGAAATCGACAAGAGCATCGTTCTGCGAATCGTTCCCGACGACAAATTCCTGTTGAACGGCGACCGAACAGTCCTGATCGTGCCGTCCAACGCGAAAAAACGTCCCTTGAAACTGCAGGTCATCAACTTCAGCGATGAGAAAAAACAAGGACAGGTGACCGTCGAAGGGGGCCGGCTTTCCGGTCTGCCGGCACCAGTGGAACTCGCCCCCTTCGAGACCCGGGAAATCTCCTTGTCTCTTCCGGAAAAATCCAGTGCCGGCCGCAGCCGGTTCCACTTCGCCGGGAGTTTCAACGGCCGCCCCATCAGCAGGCTCTCCCTGCCGGTGATCCAGCACGCAGAAGTTGCCGACACGCCGCTGCTCGTCGGCGCGGAGAAGCCGGAGAACTGGCGGAAAAACAGTTCCGGCAAAATGACGATCTCCCGGGATGAAGCCGAACAGGCAATCCGGTTCGACGTGGAGTTTCCCCCCGATGTCGACCGCTGGGTCTATCCGGAATTCCTGATCCCCGGTGGGCGCCTTCCCGCAGATACCATAGGCATTTCCTTTGAAATCAAGTCCGATAGTAAGGAGAAGCCCATCAACAACCTGGTCATGCTGGTAAAAGATCGCCAAAAGGAAACCGGTCGGAGCCATTACATCAGCTACGCACCGTCCCTCGGAGAATGGCGGCAGGTCTTTGTGGAAACCGCCTCCTTCTCTCCGGAAACCATCCAGCAGATCCGAATCGGCATGAATCCCACGATAGACAAAGTCACTTATCGGATTCGCAATATCCGCCTTCACCGGACAGGATTGTAAGAAAATTCTTCCCTGCTCTCTCTGCCCGCCCCCGCGCAACCCGCCGGGGGCGTTTTCTTTGTAAGCGCCCAGCCAGCCCCATCTGGATTTGAGTCAGACAGTGTGGTATGTTCTTCCACAAACCGTAATAATGGGAGAACGGCATGGGACGCGAAGGACGAGATTATTGGGAGGCGCAACTGTCCGAATATTGGGACAGCGGTCTGACGATTCAAGAATACAGCGAGCTGAAGGAGCTTCCTTACGAAAGTACACGTCGCTGGATCCGAGTGTTGGAAAAGGCACGCCAGGATGATGTGAGCGACCCGGAATCGCTGGAGCTGGTAGAGATCAAGCCTTTGCAGACCAATGCG
>CALVMB010000047.1 GCA_944341895.1 uncultured Clostridia bacterium | reverse complement strand
AGTCTTCCCAAAGAAGATAAACCTATTGCCGATTTTGCGATGGCTCCAAACGCTATATCTTTTATAAAAGCCGTATTTCAAGGTCTACAACGAAAAGCCCAAAAAGAACAAGAAGAACAAGCTTATATCGCTTCAAGGAATAACGAAGCACATGTGAATTTTAATGGCACTTTTTTGCATGAAAACGCAAAGCGTATTAATTTTATACCTTTTTTTAATAGAGTAGAAAATTTTTTGCGTACTTTGCAAACACAAAAAGCAAACAACTCACTACCAACACAGCAACAGCAAGAAGAAATGGCTTGGATAATGAAGCATATTATTCCTTTTAACATCGTTTTACCTGATACAATATCAGAAGCAATATCAGAAGAAATATCAGAAGAAATATCAGAAGAAAACTTGGTTGCTGCTTGCAAAACCATTCTTTCCTACAAACCATATATCTTATTTTTTTGCGGAAACGCCAACTTGTTTATAAAAACATATTACGCACTAGAATCTGCTGTAAACAAAAACAAAGTAGAACTTGCTTGGCTATTAGTAAAGCAAAAATACCCTTGCAATGTTTCTAAGGCTTTTCATAAACTTATTAAGCGTAAAGATGATTTTGCAAACATAATCATTCCTATGGTAGAAAATGATGCTGGCACACATACCTATGCACCTATCAATAAAGTTGTATTAAGTCAACTAACTTTGGAGGAAAAAGAAAAATATATTCACCCAGAATATGATAGTCTTGATGAATGTGAGCGAAGTTGGCTAGAATACAAATGTTACATAAATGCTTGCAAACGCGCGTTGCATAAATATTATTTTATTAACCGCATCAAAGAATGCCCGGAAAAAACGGAAGACACATTACGAATATACAAGGCACTAAAAAGTATAAATCTTGTAGATATTAACGCGTATGATTATTTTATACATACTCGCTCGCTTGTAAAAGCGTTTGAAACCGGAGTATATAAAAAATATTCTCTTTCTAATATAGAAAGTAGTCTACACTCTTTTCTTCACACCACTTTGCGTAATGGTTGGAAAGATTACTTTTCTATTCTTTTAAAATTTGATGATCTTGATGTTAATCAAATAAACCTAAAAGAATCTACTTACACATCTGCTTATAATGAAAACGATGGTTGTAACAAAGGCACACCAATTCTTTCTCTTATTCGCGCTTCCGAAAGGTTTGATACAGCAACAACAGAATATTTTGTAAATGAACTTGTAAAACGAGGTGCAAATTTACAGTATGTTAACACACGAGGAGAAAGCGTTGTTATGTCCGCCATACATCACCAGTGCGTCCCAGCTTTAAAAGCATGTTATAATGAAATTACTCCCGATATTTTAGAACAAACATATCAAAAAGATGGCAGAAGTTGTTGGCCTGCGTTATACCCAGAAATTGCAAAAATTCTATTAACAAAATATCCTGACATGAAAGACGGAGCCGGAATGACTTACTCAGATTTTAAAACATTCTTCAACTCATTTGCTTCACAAGATATGCAAAAAGATTACTTTAAATGCCTTAAACAATATCGAGAAATCATCTTCCCTTACATTACAGGCCCTTGGCACTTTACTCCATTCTCTTCAAATTTTGAATACGATGATTACCTTGATTCAGAAGGAGAAGACACTCTATTTGATCAAAACCCTTCAGAATTTTTATTAACCGAAACTGAAAAGCGAGATAAATACTATAAAACGCAAAAAGATTTTCTGACAGTTCGGTGTAATCAAACTACAAACTATATAAAAATTTTACCTAACGAGCCAGACTCCGAGTTTTTTGACTCTTTGTTAGAAGAACCGCCCACTGAATATTTCCAAGCACAAGATAATATTCCACCATTAGATTACATCTCTTCCCAACCAAAAGAAACTTTCAAAGAAACACCAACTCATCCTGCCTCTCTGCTTTTAGATGAACCAATTATCGATTGTTTCACAAATACATCTCTAACAAAAGAAGAAATTCTTATGGATATATTTCTATATGAACAAACCCATAAAGTTGATTATAAAGAATGGCAAAATATTTTAGATATGGATTCTTTTAAAGATAGTTGCGATAGGTATCGAGAGTATAAAAAAGAATCGCAAAAAGCCTGTGACTTCAGAGATGAAGTTCAATCGTGTAATTTTTGTTCTACAACAAGAATTTTGCAAATGGCGGGAGTGTCGTCTATTTATGAAAAATACAACGACGCTTTTGCACTTATGAACAAAGTATTTTTAGAATTCGATAAACTATACGCTCAACGTTCTGCAGAAGGTAAAATTTTACCAAATCAATATATCGGCACATTCAGGAACGAAAATCGATACAAAGTAAAAAATGGAAAAATTGTCAATAGAGAAAAATATGAAACAGGCACAGGACATTTCCATGTGTATGGTTTAAACATGTTTAGAAATCATCATACCCCAACGCAAAATATCCAAAAGGAAGAAATTCACACGCACTTTACTTATCCTGAACACGAGTTGTAAAAAGTTTATTTTTGTTTATGATAAAAAATGTTTTGTAAGCTGACATGAGACATATTATATATATTAGCATCTTGTAAAAGTTACTTTCTCTATCTATCTCATTTATATATGTTTAAAAAGTGGTATAAGCCACTTTTTTGTAATACCGAGCCATTTTCTTCAACTTTTTTAAATGGCTTTATCAAAAACGTTGTTGTTAATAATGACAAAAATGAATAAATTGATAACAATATAGACGTTAGAAAAATTATTAGAAGAGAAGAAAAAGTTAAAGCTAAAAAGGAAGATTTTGAGATGTAAATGTTGAAACTTAATAAATTCAAATTTTTCATTTGCAAAAATGTTGCAAAAAATCACTATACGACACTATGCGTTTTTATGCGATAAATAAAGGTTTTCTTGCATGAATTTGTGAAAAATTTGTTACAAATTTGTAGCAATCAACCATTTTTTAGCATCTTCACAAAAAAAATTGTTATTTTAAACACTTAAAATTCGAACCCCTAAATTAAGGTTTTTATCTTTTTTTAGGGGTTATTTTTTTGTCATAATTAAGAACCTGCGTTGCAGAACCTTGCGTAAACTAAAAAAAATCTAACGAAGTCAAAAATCGCTAGAAGTCCCTTTAGTATTGGGTTTTATGGTGCTCCACGAGGGATTCTAACCCCCAACCCTTGGTTCCGAAGACCAATGCTCTATACAGTTGAGCTAGTGGAGCAAAATGATAATTTTTTTATGGGGATTATCGAACCCCAAAATATGTGTTCCGAAGTCGATTGTGATATCCACTTCACCATAGACGCATAAATTGAATAAAAAACAAATTTGTTGTCAAAGCTTTTTTGTTTATTTTTAATTATAGCTAAATGCAAAAAAAAATCAACTTTTTTCTGTATGAATATTCTAAAGCACCATAATTTATATAAATTTTACATTTTTTTAATTATGATTGATTTTTTATTAAAAAAATGTTATTCTAAAACTAAGGAGCTATGGTATGAAAAAACTTAGATTGACATTGATTTTTGCTTTATTATTTGCGATTTTAGGTTATGGAATAGGCTTTGCTATAATATACTCCGTAAATCAACCTACTATAGAAATAAAAGACGCATTAAGCAATTCTGTTAACTTTGCACTGATGGGCTTTGGTTTTTTATGCGGAATAGTGTTAGGATTAACAACAAAAGTTAAAAATGAAAAATATAACAATAAAGGTAAAACAACCACTGGGCAAGAATTTGAAATTGCACACGATTCTCGTTTTATGACAGAATCTGATCTAAAAAATGATAAAAAACTTATATTTACGACATGGAATCAACTGCCTTCTATTAAAGAGACCGGATTTGTTTTTTATAACAAAGAAGAAAACGGCGTTTACAAAATTTGTATGAAAAAAGAAAATCATGCATTAGTATTGGGTACAACAGGAACTGGTAAAACTCAAGTCCTTGCTGATCCAACTATAAGAATATTTGCTCATAGCGGGCAAAAACCTAGTATGGTTATTTCTGACCCAAAAGGCGAGTTATATACAGATAACGCAAACGTCTTGAAAAAAGAAGGATACCGAATAATGGTCCTTGACCTAGAGCAACCTTTTTCTTCTTCAAGGTGGAACCCAATGGAGCACGCTTTTGATTTATATCAAAAAGCAGGAAATTTATCGTCGGAAGTTAAAAAATTTAGCGATATTTCTCCAGAAGAAGTAGGTTACAAAAAATTTTCAAAAGAAGAACTAGATGGAATTCAGTACGAAAATACATGGTTTGGATTTGAAGGAAAAGCGTTTCCCAACAATGAGATTTTGAAAAAAGAGCTTGAAGCAAGAAGATGTCAGCTAGAAGATGAGGCAAAAAGCGAACTGCGAAACATTGCTATGGCAATCTCCCCTGTTGATGAGGGTGCAAAAGATCCTTCATGGTCAAGAGGCTGTCAAGATTTCGTTCTTGGAATAATGCAGGCAATGATGGAAGATTCTCGCGATCCACGCTTAGGCATGACAAGAGAAAAATTTAATTTTTACAATTTATATAAAATTGCTACCATAAGAGATGCGACAATGTCCGACAGAGATAGTGCATTAAAAACATTAACAGCATATTCTGAAGGTCGTGATCCAATAAATTCTAATGTCCATGCCCTTATGAACACAATATGTGGAACAAGTTCTGTTACTCAAAGATCCTTTCTTGGTCAATTAGGCACAACTATAGGGGCTCTTGCTGATGACGGAATTCTTTATATGACCAGCGCTACAGACTTAAAATTTGAAGAAATACCAAAAGCACCGACAGCTTTCTTTTTAAGAATTCCAGATCATAAAGCTGAAAGACATTCTCTTGCTGTACTGTGTTTAAGCCAACTTTATAAAAACCTAGTTGACCTTGCAAATAGTACCTATAATCCTAAAACAAGAAAGACAGGTACATTGCCACGACCGGTATATTTCATTCTTGATGAATTTGGTAACATGCCGAAATTTCAAAATTTTGGTCAAATGGTTACAGTTAGTAGGTCTAGAAATATTTTTATTGAAATTGTATTACAATCTTACAAACAACTTGATATCAAATATGGTGCGGATGAAGCTGTAAATATAAGAGGCAATTTCCAAACAGAAATATTCTTGGGATCAGAAGACCCTTCAACTATCCAAGCTTTTTCTGAAGCCTGTGGCGAAACAACAGTATTCCATGAAGAAGAAAGCTCTTCTAAGTCTGATAAGGGAGATGCGGGAACGACTTACAACAAAAGCATTCAAAGATCTCGTCGTCCACTTGTAGATAAAAGCGAGCTTCGCACTTTGCCTCAATTTACTGTTGTAGCTAAAGTATTTGGTAAAGATATTGTAAAAGCAAGCATGACACCGTTCTTTAAAACCAAATGCATGATAAAAGATCCAGCACAAAGACCAATAGCTCTATCAAAGCGACTTAATGGGGAAGAAATCTTCTATGATGTTGAAAGAAGAAATAAAATTGTTTTAAAACCTAGAAATCCTTTTGATAGATTTTAAATAAAAAATATCACATATTAAAACCTTTGTGAATAAATAATCACAGAGGTTTTTTATGTTGTATGAAGATGATAAAATTCTTACAATAGATGAATACGAAAAACTT
>CALVMB010000046.1 GCA_944341895.1 uncultured Clostridia bacterium | reverse complement strand
CACGGTAATTCACACTCCGGAGCAATGAGCGGCGGCGGGGAAAACACCCCGAATGTCCGGCTTTTGAAAAGCTTCCCGTCTCCTTCAGCTTGATTTTTGCAGGGAACCACGTTATAGTCACGGAAGCGCTTCGATCCACAACAACCACAGGAGACGAGATCATGAATGACAAACTGCTCAGAAAGGACATCAATCACCGGACCCCCGGCTGGTATCTGACATCCGGAGCCATTGAACTGTTTCTCACGGAAGACGGCGGACAGCACGCCCCTGTAACCTTCCGCAGAAATACGGAGAAACCGGTTCAGCCCTATTTCATCAGCCCATGGCAGGATCAGCGTCCCGACCTTTCCTCGGTTCCGCTCCTTCAGAACCTCCGGGGCGATTTCTTCTGTCTTCCGTTCGGCGGAAACGCCGATCCCGTAGACGGCAGAACCTTTCCGCCGCACGGCGAGACGGCGGCCTTCCGATGGACGCCTGTGAAAG
The DNA here is from genome assembly GCA_944341895.1 of uncultured Clostridia bacterium. GTDB lineage: Bacteria > Bacillota > Clostridia > Christensenellales > Borkfalkiaceae > Borkfalkia. The sequence goes on along the minus strand of CALVMB010000046.1, from coordinate 2,247 downwards.
CCGAGGAAACTCCGGACGGGGCCGTATTCGAATTTGAAATGAACTGTGCCGTTTCTGGAGCAAACGTGGTCAAGCGCATTGAAATGCGCAACGGCGCCGATGCCGTTTACCTCACGCACACCATCCGCGATTTCGAGGGGAAAATGCCTTACGGACACCACACCATCATCGAAATGCCGGCGGAAGACGAAAAAATGTTCTTTTCCGTCGGAAAATTCGATCTCGGCATGACCTGCCCCGGCGTTTTCGCCAGTCCCGTCAATCTGGAATACCAGTATCTCGCCTCCGGAGAGGAATTCACCAGCCTGGAGGCTCTTCCGACGCAGTTCAAGGCCGACCCCGTCCATGACTATTCCGTCATGCCGTCTCCCGTCGGCTATGTCGATCTTTTCGCCATGCTCCGGAAGCCGTCCGGCAAACCGGCGTGGGCGGCGGCGGTCTATCCGGATCGCGGCTATCTTTTCTTCTCCCTGAAAAACGCGGAGGAGCTGCCCTCCACAACCGTATGGACCTCCAACAGCGGACGCTACGCCGTGCCGTGGAACGGCAACACCCGCTGCATCGGCATTGAGGAGACATGTTCGTATTTCGCCGACGGATGCAAACCGTCCATTGAGGAAAACACACTGACGCGGAAAGGCTGGAAAACCTGCGGAGAATTCAGCAGAAATTCCCCCACTGTAATTCATCATATTCAAGGCATTGCACTCATTCCGGAAGGATTCGGAAAAGTTGCGGATGTCACATTCGAACCGGGGAAGGCCGTGTTTGCCGACGAGACGGGAAAAACCGCATCGGCAGCGGTTGACTGGGAGTTTCTCGGCGTGAAATAAGAAAAGATGTCCCGACAGGATGCAAAGACGGAGGTGTGCAGGCATGCCGCATTCTGCACGCCTCCGTTTTATTCACGCGGAATCCGCTCCGCACACCTGCCGCAGTGCATGAGCCGTCTTTTACCGGTCCCTCAAAGTGTTTTCCAGCATCGACTTCGTGACCGGCCCCTCGCGCAGAATCTTCCAGGAGGAATCGGCATTCACCAGCACAACGGTGGAGGCTTTTGAACCGGGCGTCAGAACACCGCCGTCGACCGTGACATCCGGTTCTCCGTCAATGGTTTCCAGCGCCTCGGAAACGGAAAGCGCGGGAGCCATTCCGGAACGGTTCGCGCTCGTCGATGCCAGAGGCGCACCGTAAGCGTTCAGAAGTTCCAGAATGAACGGATGATCCGGAATGCGGAACCCGAACGTGGAACCGGTTCCGTCCGGAACGACAAGCGTGATCGGGCCGGGACAGAAGTTTTCGGCAAAAATCCGCGCTGCGGGGGGCAGACATGGAATACAGACGGAAACCGCGTCGACAGACGGAAGAAAAGCTGCGAACGGTTTCGTCTCGCTCCTGTGTTTCAGACGGTAAATCCTGGTACGCGCCGCCATGTCGCGCCAGTCGCAGACAAGACCGTAAACGGTTTCCGTCGGCACCAGCAGGACACTGCCGGAACGGTCGAGCGCTTCAAGACAGGATTCCAGCGCGGACTCGGTTCTTCGCACAATCATTTTCAACACTCCTCAAACGCTGCGGAACTTCAGACGGGAATTACGCTCGTGCCGAATTCCGCACGCGGAAAAGATACAGCATCAACGCTTTTTTTCAATAAAACTGCAGGAAAATCAATAAAATTCGGTAATATCCCTGTTTAATCCGGAATTTTGATTTTAAGTTTCCGGATTTCATGCTATGGTATTAATGGGCAAAACAAGGAGGGAAACCGTAATGAGGACATCAGTTCTTGCCATGATTCTGGCCGGAGGCGAGGGGCGCAGGCTGGCACCGCTCACAGACCAGAGGGCCAAACCTTCCGTTCCTTTCGGGGGGAAATACAGAATCATCGACTTTGTGCTCAGCAACTTCATCAACAGCGGAATCGACAGCATTTTCGTCCTAACGCAATTCAAATCCCAGAGTCTGATGGAGCATATCATCAACGGATGGAACATCGCCAGCACACATGTGCGCGGCCGCTTCATCATACCGGTTCCTGCGCAGATGCAGACCGCGGACAAAACCTGGTACATGGGGACCGCGGACGCGATCTACCAGAACGCGCATCTGATCGAGGATTTCAGCCCCGATCTCGTCGCAGTGTTCGGCGGCGACCATATCTACCGCATGGACATCAGCCAGATGGTCGATTTCCATGTGAACAAGAACTCCATTGCGACAGTCGCAGCCATTCCGGTTCCGATCGAG
>CALVMB010000045.1 GCA_944341895.1 uncultured Clostridia bacterium | reverse complement strand
ATGCAGATGACGTTCTTGCCGCTTGACGATAATGGCAGAAAATATTACTATTATAATATTCGCGATAGATTTAACGCCGTAACGTTAAGCGATGAGACGTCCATTGAAAAAGCGGCGTATTTTATCTTCCTGAATAAAACTTGCTTTAACGGGTTGTATCGCGTCAATCGCAAGGGGTTATTCAATGTGCCGATGGGTGCATATAAAAACCCCACGATTTGCGATGCGGAAAATCTTCGCAATATTCACGACGCCCTGCAAAACGTGACTATTGTGTGTGGAGATTATACGCTTTCGAAATCTTTTATAGATAATAAAACTTTTGTCTACTTGGATCCGCCCTATCGTCCTATTTCGGAAACTTCGGCATTCACCTCTTACAATAGTGACGCCTTCGACGACAACGAACAGATAAGGCTTGCGAAGTTCATCGATGAAATCAATGAAGTCGGAGCAAAACTTGTACTGAGTAATTCCGACCCCAAAAATGTCAATCCAGACGATAACTTCTTTGACGATTTGTATAAATCGTATCAGATTCATCGAGTATCGGCAACACGCATGATTAACAGTAATGCGGAAAAGCGCGGCAAGATAAGTGAATTACTAATTTGTAATTGAGTGAGAGGTGTAGAATAGATGATAAAAAGCGGCAAAGGCGGCGGCAACACACGCACAGGACTGGTTTTTGAAGGAAAAACCGATTTGTCTAAATTCTTGGAGAGTCAACCACACTACTCTGTGGTAGGGCATGATGTCTTTTACGATACCGAAAAAGTTGCCGAAGTGTATAAAAAGCACAATTTTTATTCGGTATTTCTCAAGAAACTTGATATCGATTGGAAAATGTATTTGTCAAAGCAACTGCTGCCGGATGATTGTATATTTGTCTTACTTAATAATATTTTGTTCATCATAGAGTGTAAGCATCAAGAAGTTGCAGGTTCTGTTGACGAAAAACTTCAAACCTGTGACTTTAAGAAAAAACAGTATAAAAAGTTAATGGCCGCGGCAAATATCGACGTCGAGTACATATATTTGCTCGATAACTGGTTCAGAAATGAAAAATATCGAGACGTGCTTGATTACATTCATTCGGTTGGTTGCGATTATTACTTTGAGTATATACCGCTTACAAGGCTTGGGCTTCCCGTCCCTCCAGAACTTGTAAATGATTAACGGAGAGTCTATGAGAAATTTTAACGATTGGATAAAGCTGTTCAGATCGAGTATCTGCGATTATGGTTATTATGTTGACTTTGAAAAGGTCTACGGTAATATCGATTCCATCAAGGTAGAATTGCATATTCTCAATTCCTTGGTCGGCTCTCGCAATGTAGAAGAAGATTTTTCAAAACTTGTAGCACAGTATCCGCAGGTTTTGAAGTGCATCCCCATCCTTCTTGCCGTTCGCGGTCAGGAGATTTATGCGGTAGATGGTGACGGTGAATTCTTGTTCAATTTCTCCAATCCGAATTACAGCATCGAAGAATACAAGATGTTCATGCGCAAAACGGGGCTGTTTAAGTTAATTTCCGAACGCATCATCAATAATCTTGTCGATTATGTCACGGGTGTTGAAGTCGGTTTGGACAGCAATGGCAGAAAGAACCGCGGCGGTCATCTGATGGAAGACTTGGTGGAAAGTTATCTGCGCAAAGCAGATCTCCGACGTGGAGTGGATTATTTTAAAGAGATGTACATATCGGATATAGAGAGGAAATGGTCGATAGATCTTTCAAATATCTCAAATCAAGGAAAGGCGGAAAAACGGTTCGACTTCGTTGTTAACAAGGGCGAAACGGTTTACGGTATTGAAACGAACTTTTATGCGAGCAGCGGATCCAAGCTCAATGAAACGGCTCGCAGTTACAAAACAATTGCATTAGAGGCAAAAGAAATACAGGGTTTTGCCTTTGTGTGGTTTACGGATGGCAAAGGCTGGCTTTCTGCACGTCATAACTTGGAAGAAACTTTTGATGTGATGGATAATATCTACTGTATTGCCGAGCTTGAAAGTGGCGTTGTCGATCGGCTCTTTAAGGATTGACTATGGCAAAAAAAGTTCCGTTGCAGCCCGAAAACTTTGAGCTGGAAACCAACACCGTATGGGCATTCCCCGATAGAGGCAAGTGGGCAACGCATGACGCGAAATATCGCGGAAACTGGTCGCCGTATATTCCGCGCAATGTAATTTTGCGTTACTCGCAGGAAGGCGATACGGTTTTAGATCCGTTTGTTGGCGGTGGCACGACTGCTGTGGAGGCAAAACTCACAAACAGGAATTTTATCGGCTTTGATATCAACCCTGCCGCGATCGAACGAAGTCGTCAAAAGTGTGAGTTTGCTTTTGACACAACTGCATCCACACGGATTGAACTCGGAGATGCACGGTCGATGCCCTTGAACGATGCAACGATTGATCTTATCTGTGCGCACCCGCCCTATGCTGATATCATTCATTACAGCGATGATATCGAGGGGGACTTGTCGCTCTTGCCAATGAAGGACTTCTTATTTGAAATGGGCAAGGTGGCGCAGGAGTTTCATCGCATTTTGAAAAAGGACAAGTTTTGCGCCATCCTGATGGGCGATATGCGCAAAAAGGGCATGGTGCAGCCCCTTGCATTTGAAACAATGCGCGTTTTTGAGCTTGCAGGGTTCAAGACGAAGGAAATTATTATTAAAGAACAACACAACTGCAAAGCAACCGGATATTGGAAAACCAACAGCATCAAGTTCAATTTCTTGCTGCTTGCGCATGAGTATTTATTTGTGTTTAAGAAATAAACAATGAAAATATGAAATTTCACAATTCTAATTTTGAATTTAAAGTCAGTTTAATTAAAATATAAAACCAACATAATTTTAGGAGAAGCAAAATGAATGAATCCACTGTAAAAATGCAACGTAAGCTCATTATTAAGCCATATGACAGAATGGTTAAAGATTTGGTCGTAGAAATTAATGACGACATGATAATTTTAGACCCTGATTATCAAAGAAATTATATCTGGGATAATAAAAAAGCTTCTTTGCTAATTGAATCCATATTATTAAATATTCCAATTCCTGTAATCTACGCATCAGAGGACGCAAATGGGAAATGGATTGTTGTAGATGGTTTGCAACGACTATATTCTTTAAAAAGATATTATGCAAATGAATTAAAGCTGACGGGATTAGAAACCCTACCTGAGCTGAACGGTAAAAATTACGAAGGTCTTTCCCCAGAAGTTCGTATGCAATTAGACAGGGGAGAGTTGAGAATAATTGTATTAAGAAATGACTCTGACCCAATGATACAATTCGATATTTTTATGCGATTAAATACTGGTGCGGTTAAATTAAATGAACAGGAATTGAGAAATTGTTTATATCGTGGAAAATTGAATGATGCAATAAAAAATATTGTCAAAACGAATCCATATATCCGTGAAATGATTTCCGAAAAAAAGGATAGAATGCTTTCAAACGAATTAATTTTAAGGTATTTAGCGATTTCATCACATTGGGATAAAGAAGTCAATGAAATTGTGAACTACGATGGCAGAATTAAAAATCTCATTAACTCCTATATGGAGAGGTATAAAGATGCAGATGATGATTTTATAAATTCTATAAAATATAAAATAGAGGCACAAATAGAAAAAGCATATAAAGTTTTGGGGGCACGGGCTTTTAAACGAAATGCAAAAGCAACAAAACCAAACGCCCCACTTCTTGATTGTATTTTAATAGGATTTGAAGATTATGGATTAACAGATCTTGAGGAAAAGAAAGCCGACATTTCTGCGGCATTGAAGGATTTATTGCTCGATCCAATATTCGCCGCGGCTTTAGATAAAGCGACAGGAAATACAACTGTAATCAATAATCGAATTTCAACTTTTAGAAACCGCCTGGGAGAAATAATGACAAATGCGAGCCAGGGATAAATTCGGTGAAAGTATTGCTGAAATTGTTTATTTAAATGAAAAAGCAAAAGATGACTCAACTAATGATAAGATTTATTTTAAGTCAATCGTTTTATTGCTTTGTGCAAAATTGGAACAGTATGTGAAAGACAGCACAAAAGAATACATAGACGCTTTATTGGAAGCCGAACTCACAAAAAGCACTTTCCCAGAAAAGTTTATTGTTGAGATTATTAATAATGAGCTATTAAAAATCCAAGAGCGAGGTGTTGAAACATATATTAAAAATGACAGATGCAAAGAACGCGCCCGGATTTTCTCTCTAATTTGGGATGAAAGTTATAAGATAATCGGATTACCCAAAGAAGAATTTGCTGTTTCTATTTCCAACAATGGGACAACAGCATTTACGGACACATACAAAAAAATAGGACTACCTGATATAATTAAAAACTTAAAAGATTATTCGAAAATTACGGAAACAATGGGTGTATCAACTACTATTACACGGTCTGTTCAAGATACAATCAATAAGTTAATTTGTATGCGAAATAATATTATACATGACGATGCAACTCCTCCTATAACTAGTAATGAAATTTCGTTATATATAGAAATTGGGGAAGATTTTGTTAAACAAATTGACGATATTTTGGTCTCTGAATTGCAAACAGTAATTGAGCATACATCTGATAATTAGTCATCTTATGGTTTTTTAAAAAAATGAAAGCAATCATTTACGCTCGGTATTCGAGTGACAATCAAAGAGAGGAGAGCATCGAAGGTCAGATCCGCGAGTGCATGGAATTTGCCGAGCGGAACGGCATTACCGTGTTCGGTACATACATCGACCGCGCGCTTTCGGCAAAGACGGACAATCGCCCCGAATTCCAGCGGATGATCAAAGACAGCTATCGCAAACTGTTCGATACCGTGCTCGTCTGGAAGCTGGACAGGTTCGCCCGCAACCGCTATGACTCCGCCTATTATAAGAACATTCTCAAAAAGAACGGCGCAAAGGTCATATCGGCAAAGGAGAACATCTCCGACGGGCCCGAAGGCGTGCTGCTTGAATCGATGCTTGAGGGCTGGGCAGAATACTATTCGGTCGATCTTTCCGAAAAAATCGGGCGCGGCTTGACGGAAAACGCCTTAAAGGGCAAGATGAACGGCGGCGGGCTGACATTCGGTTATCGCATGAAAGACCAACGCTTGGAAATCGACGAAACGACCGCTCCCGTCGTCGTGGAGATTTTCACCCGCTATGCCGACGGCGAGAGAATGACCGACATTGCCAAAGACCTGACGCGGCGCGGCATCCGCACGACGCAGGGAAACAAGATCACGCTCAACGTCGTCCATTACCTTCTCAAAAATAGGCGGTATATCGGAGA
>CALVMB010000044.1 GCA_944341895.1 uncultured Clostridia bacterium | reverse complement strand
GGAAGAACTCAGAACCGGGCAGGAAGAACTCAGAACCGGGCAGGAAGAACTCAGAGCCGATGTAAAAATCCTCAAAGGAGAAGTAGGGAGATTGAAGCGGGATGTGAAAGAAATTAAAATGCACACCTCCGCTATTTGGCAAGATATAGAAAAATTGGGCGACCGCATGGACGCCCAGGAAGAAATGACCAGCAATTTAGCTAAATAAGCAAAAATCGCCTTTGATCCGCACATCAAAGGCGATTTGCGGCAACCCTCAAATACAAAAGTAAAGGAGAATCGCCAGAATGAAAAAAGAAAACACAAAAAGGGTTTGCAGAACCCTTACGGTAACTCTGCCCGATGGGCAGAGAAAACGCCTATACTTTTACGGCGCAACTGAAAAAGAGGCGGCGGCCAAAGTTGAAGAAGCAAAGTTTCTGCAAAAAAACGGCCTTCTTACCGTCAACAACAATACGCCGTTACGAAAATGGGCGGAAGATTACTTTGATTTGTATATCTACCCCAATTATACCACCTTTAACGCGGATTCGCTATGGGGTTTATTAGACAGAACCGTTTTGACGGATTATGGTTACCTGTCTTTAGATAAAATCAAACCGAATATGCTAAAATCCGCCGTCAATAAAATAAAAAATCAGAGTAAATCTCAAAATGACAAATTATTTTTGATTCTTCGCGGCATGTTCCGCACAGCAAAAGCAAACGGTTATATCCTAAACGATCCTATGGATAGCGTGAAGAAAGAAAAGCGAAAATCCAACACGCGCCGGGCGCTCACCAATAAAGAAAGAGAAATCTTTGAAAAGACTCTGAAAACCCATGCCTATGCGCCCCTATTCGCGCTTATGTATTATTGCGGCTTGCGCCCCGGGGAAGCCCGCGCTATGACCTGGAATCAGATTCATTTTAAAACGCAAACGCTGCAGGTTTGTCAATCCGTTAAAAAGACCAAGGATTCAACCAACAAAGGCATCCAACTCGGATCGCCAAAGACGGAGGCAGGCGTGCGTACGATACCCATGCCGCAAGCGTTAATCGATATCTTGTCTCCCATAGCCAAAAAAGGGTTTGATTATGTGGTAGAAGGCCGCCCCGGACAACCGATTAGCGAACAACGATATAAACACGCCTGGCAGAGTTTCTTCCGCAACATGCAAATCACCGCTGGCGCCACCCTTTACCGGAATCGTATCATCGTAGACGCGCAAGATATCGGCTCGGATTTAACCCCTTATTGCCTGCGCCATACCTACGCTACGCGGCTGGCGGAAAAACGGGTGGACATTAAAGTCGCCATGAAATTCATGGGGCATACTTCGGCAAATATGCTTATGCAAGTTTATCAGCATGTGTCGGAAAAATTAGAGGCTGAAGCCCGGATAATTGTTCGCGATCTGTACGCCCCTTCTACAGAAGAACAATCGTTAACATCGCATATCGGCTATTAAAAAGCATACGCCCCCAATCCGAAAAATTTGACAACGTTTTGACAACGTTTAATCCCTAAAAATACCGCCAAAAACCGTCAATTTGAAAGATTCTTTTTTAAATAACCCCTGCCAAACGCCGTCTTATCACAACGTTTAGCAGGGGTTTTTCATGGTGAGCCATCGGCGACTCGAACGCCGGACACCCTGATTAAAAGGCAAAATAAATCTTGATATGTAAGAGGCCTTTTGCTTATTTGTACAACTAGGCGGCCACATTATTGATTTTTAACCATACGCCATATTGTTTCCGCCTGACTTTGGGTATAGCCATAGGTATCCATTAAGGCCTTTATTGTTCCGGCTTTGGTTTTTTGCCAAACTTCAAACAACTTGGCATATTGTTCTCCCGTCCAACCTATTTCTTGAAAACGGTTCCATTTTTCTTGCCGCGCTTCTGTCAATTGACTAACCGCGAATGTATCGGCATTTGTATAATCGACTGTTTCGTTTTCGCTAATCAAAGCTTTGCCGATTGCAACTTTTTCTTCCGCCGTCAGCCCATCTGCTTCAAACAAGGCTTGACGTTTTTCCTGTGAACTGGACATATTGCTAAAACGGCTATACCAAGTCAATGTAGTGGAGTAGGGAATGCCTTGATCTGCCAGAGTATCGGCTGCCTGGGAGAGCGTGCCTTTCTTAAACGCCGCGCCCTGTTTGGCCAAAAAGGTTTCCTTTGCCTCGTCCTGGGCGATATTACCAGCGTTTAACACCATCCGCGCTCGATCTTCATCCCCTGCCTGCTGGTATTCCGGGCTATCCAGCAATTCCAGCAAAAGCTGATTTAAAGTCTGTCCCTGGGTTTTCTGCCATTCTTGTTTATCTTCCGTGGTCAATCGATATTCGGTATTATTGCTGGATACCGAACTCGGCGCAACAGCAGGTAGTACGTCGCTCCCCCCTCGCGCCTTAGCCAATCGGTCTAACTCATCGATTACTGGCGAATCATTGGCCTGTTGGGTATTCAAGGGGTTAATCAGCGTATTTAACGCCCTTCCCCAACCGCTACTGGCCGCAGTATTTTGTATCGGATTGCCTAAAGCGTCATATTTGATGGGCAGGCTCTTTCTCCCCCAAGGCGTAAGATTCTTTATAGGGTTGAGCAGGGATTTGTCAATCACTCCCTCTATACCGGTACGACTGGAAGCACTTGTCCTTACATAGGGATCCGTGGCGGAAGCGACCTGCCGCAGCATAGAAGCAAAAGGTATGACTTGCGTGCCGCCTTCTAACAACAGCCCTAATACACCTAAAGCTACGTTTTCCGTATCATAGGCGCCGGAAAGTAAATCCCGAACGCCCTCTAAAACCGGAAATTCTAAGGCTCCTGCCCCTAAACGGCTGGCAATAGTCATGGCTTTTCCCCAATTAAAAGTGCCGTCTTCCTCTTGCCAGGGCTGTTCTGCCGCTGTTGCGCCGGTAAGAAAAGCGGTAGTCCAACTTTGGATCTTCGATAAATCGTAATAAGTATCCCCTATACGAACACTGCTGCCGTCGCCGCCTTTAGTGGAACTCCACAACCATTCTTTAGCGTTTTCTCCATCATCGCCAGCGCCGCCGACCAAAGAGCCCAACAAGATCATCGCCGTACCCACGGCCCCCCTGCCGATCAGTTCGGCAATTTGCCGTTGTAAACCCAGAGTGCTTTCGCCACGTTTCTTAACAGCCTGCAAGCTTTTGCTGCCAAAGAAGGTTTTCACCAGCGCTTCCGTCAATCCTACGGGGCTGTATTCCGCGGTTACCTTTAAAACATTAGCCGGCGTACGGGTAAATGGCGCGGCCACCACCCCAAAAACACCCATAGATCGCCGCGCCTGCTCCAAGCGCTGCGTTAGCACGTTGCTATCTTGAAATGTCCGGCGCAAGGCGCTTTCCGCAGCGGCCTGCATAATTTCCGCCGTAGGTTCGGTTAAACCGGCGGCTTTTGTCATTTGCTGTACGGCCTGTTGATAATGGGCCATATATAATGGTTGATCACCCAAACGCAGCAGAAAACCGATGGTTCTATCCGATTCATCCAAAGCATGGTATACCGTTTTTTTCAGTTTTCCATCTACCATATCCGGGTTAAACGCCCGGCCCGTATATACGGCGTCTGTTCCGTCTTTTAATCGATTGTGTTGCACGCGATCTATACCTAGCCGTCTTTCCGCCAATACCTGGTTCAGACCTTGTTTTGCTCCGCCGGCTATACCGGACAAGGAAAATGGCGTGGCGGTACGCTCGCTGGTAATTCTGGATAACAAAATATCTCCTAAATTGCTAAAAGGTTGCGACGCGGTAGACCCAAACAATTCCGCGATATTGCCTAGTAAGTTGCTCAGATAGGTTCTGAGATTAAATAGCATGCTAATTCTTTGCAAGGCTTGAAATTTTTGCAACCTTGTAGACGGTAAACGGTTAATGATGATTTGCGCGTATTTAGAAGATAAAAAATCCTGAAAAGAACCGTTGCCCGCTTCCGCTTCCCGCCAAGCTTGTTCCATCCATTGCCGCAAATCGGCGGATAAATAATCCACTTGCGGAATGGCATTGTCCTGCATGGCTTGGCCAATGGCCATAATATCCGCTTTATCCTGTTCTGTCAATGCGACGTCGCTATGCCTGCGGTCATTGGTTTGCCGAACGATACGCTCCGCCTGCATTAAAGCTCCTTCCGGGCTCAACATCAAAAGCAGCTTTTGCATATTCAAAGCTCTGGCTTGATCAGATACGATTTCGCTATACTTCGCGGCGATAGCAGCCGTTCGACTAACGTCGCCTTGCTGGGAAAAATGGCGCAATAGTTTTAACACCGTCGCGTCTCCCGCCGAAGTTAAAGTTTGCTGGTTACCGCTTAGAAATGCGTCGGCTACCGCGTCATACCCGCCGTTTTCTTGTATATAATTTTCCGCTTCCAAACGGCTTTGTTCCAGGCTCACCGTTCCCCGATATTGCTTTCCCGCCGCCAACAACTCTTGTTCTACTGTATCCATATTGGCGGAGCCTTGGGCCGCGTCCCGATGAATGGTATTGGTAATAAACCGGCGATCTTCCCCTGTTCCGTGCTCACGGGAGCGGCCTGGGCCAAATAAAGAACCGGTATTAGCCGGATTATTGGGAAAAGCGTCATACCGCCCAACCTGGATAAATCCCGAAGGAGTTGAAGAAGAAGCCACGCCGGATCTTCCAACTCGAACAAATTCAGGCGAAGAAGTATCGACCGTATTCTCGTTTGTTTCCGCGCCAACCCTGACCGTCGCCGATATGCCGCTATCCATATTTGCGCCGCCAACACCGCTGCCTTGCTCCGTTTCTGCTATAAGCGATTCCGCGCTATTTTGATCTGCGCTTTCCGATACCGCGCTTTGCCGGGAACCTTGAATATCCGCAGCAAGCCGGGGGGCTAGCACAGTACCCAGCCCCATCATCATAGCGATCTTCCCGCCCTCGCGGGCCTGGGTTAAAATCTCTTGCCGGGCTTGCGGATCCTCCCCGGAAAAGGCTTCTTTCATAACGTTGGCGCTTTGTCTGGCTAAGTCCAACGCCCCTTCTTTCCCCTGATCAGACGCTGCTCGGCGCGTATTGGCAATGGATATCGCGCCTTGTAAACCTTCTTCCATAGATTCACCGCCAACGCTAATGCCATAAGCGCCCAAGGAACGCAACAGCCTTCGCCCCAGTGATTTTACTGCTGGAGCGGCGCTTTTGCCGAACGCCGCCTTAATAATTCGGTTAACACCCAAGGCAAAAAAGAGAAGCTGGGTAAAGAACATTCCCATCGTTGTGGAAAGCACCGCTCCCGGCTGAT
>CALVMB010000043.1 GCA_944341895.1 uncultured Clostridia bacterium | reverse complement strand
CCGTGCGGCTGCTTGGTCTTGAAGTCAACCCAGCCGTCCGCATCGCAGTATTCCGCAATCGTGGCTTTCGGGAAGGCTTCCGCAAGCATCCGATCCACGGTTTCAAAATCGAAGTGGTTGATATAGATCAACGGTCTGCCCGCGTCAATGTAGCGAAGCAGACTGTCAGACATCTTTTCTTTCATCGGTATCTCCTGGTTTGTATTATTTGTTCTTGAGTATATTACTAACGGCTTTGGTGACACCGGCTGCTGGAGAAATCAATACTGCTGGATTCTTTAACGGATTCATCGCATCAGCAATTTCTTTCAGCAGAGTTGTATGATCTGTATTGTTTGTCTGCGAAGGTGAGACAGAAGGCTCCTCCCTGACGGTGATATGCACATACAAGTCTCCGGGTTGCGCTTCTCCACGTCCAGCATTACCTTGTCCTCGAATCCGAAGTTTAGCCCCGGATTTGACATCAGCTGGAATCCGAACCTTGATGGATTTGCTTCCTTGCACCAGACCGCATCCTTTGCAGTTGGTGCAGCTCCTTTCTCCGGCACCGGACTCACGCCCGGAACCGGAGCATAAAGAGCAGGTCTCTGAGCGTGTAACAGTAACTTCCTTGATCGTTCCGGTTTTCGCCTCTTCTGCATTGAGTTCCACGTTGTAATGCAAATCACGATCTTCTGTTGAAGTATTGCTGGAATGAGTCGAACAGCTTGACGTATTATCCTTATGAGCAATCTTCAGGGTTCCGACAGCGAGCTTGTTCCCATCCGCGATAAGCAGTTTGCCATCCAGATAAGCTATCTTGCCTTTCTGCAAGGGAGCATTCAGCTTTCGCCAGTTGATCCCGTCCAGAGAAAGATGGAAGCCGATGTCTGCTCCATCATGAGCATAAGCTCTCGTTTGGGGTTTAAATAAATGAGCAATGATAAAGCGGTTTGCATCGGCAATTTGCGTTATTCCATATTTTAAGGTCTTCCAATGAATACCGTCATCTGTTACAAGTGCACAGTCTTCGGTACTCTCTCCTGTAAAATGGCCCCTGAAGCATTTTCCCATTCCTATCCATATATGAGAACCGCATCCTGAACGTTCTTCCTTATACCGAGTTAAATCCGTTAATGTAGAACCGCTATAGATGATTGTTTCATCAGAAGTGCCATAAAAAGCAAACAATCTATTGTTAAACCAGACTCCATCGGATATGTATTCAGCCCCGTTCAAATCAACAGTTTCTCTATGCCAGGGACCTGTCAACTCATCAGACGTATAAATGATGGGGTTGCAAACCCAATAAGTTTCTGTCTTCTTAAAGAACGTTCCTGTTTCGTAACTGCTTTGATATTCTTCAGAACCTAAAGCAATGTAATGGTCTCCAGTCCAGATAATTTTATTAATATGTATTTTATCATCTCCAATTTCTATTCTATTCCAACGAGTAAAATTTGAATAAACATAAGGAGTACTGCCATAGTCTAAAATGAAATTCCCATTGCAGCAATAGAGGTGACAAGAGTAATTATTTTTGCATTTTAGATTAGCCCGTTCCCATTGAATGCCATTATAACTGTAATAGCCTCTGTAATAGCCACTTTCGCTTTCAATCGCAACAAAACGGTCCGCACCACTGGTTAAGAGGTCTATCTTCGGTCCTTCTGCCTCCTGCCAGTCGAACTCAATTTCGTCCAAAGTCAAAGGTCTCGTTTGCTCCGCTTTACGTTGTTCTTCCTGCTCTCGCAACTTTCGCTGACGTTCCACTTCGCGCTGTTGCTCCTCCTGCTTCTCCTGTTCTTCTCCGAAGGCGGTCAGCGCTTGATCTTTCGCATCTCCTTCGACTCCGAAGATACGACACAGGGCTTCCAGCAGCTCCTGTTCCGGTAAGTCAGGGGATAGGGCTTCCACCTGTTCCAGTTCAGAACTGAAATCCCAGCAATTCAGCCATGCCCTTAACTGCCCTCCACGGAAACGCGCAAGCAGTTCCGTAAGGTTGAAGTTCTCCCGTAACCCTTCCAGTGTTTTCAAACGCTGGTCATTGATGATTAATGGTAAACGTGCCATTTGTAATCTCCCTTATTGTGTTTTACTCAACGAGTCAAGATGCCTATGCAAACGTGCCATCCATCAGTAACGATCAGTCTTCCCGCTTGATAAACAAGCTTGATCTCGTTTCCCCCAAGGTCGAAATCTGGAAGATTGATTGGTTTCCATGTAACACCATCCGTAGAGACATGCAGCTCTTTGCGGGACTTACCTTGCCGCGACTCTGACAGACACCCAATCAGAAAAGAATCGGCTTCCTCCATATCCACGATTCTATAATCTATGGATTGCCATGAAGTCCAAATGTCATCAATGACATAAGTCTTGTCTTCTCTTGCCCATAAGAAAAGTTTCCCAAGTCCGGTCCATAAGCGACTGTCCTCCGAGAATTCAATATCCTCTGTCTCAACTCTCTCCAACGCTTCGATTGTTTGTCCTTTGTATAAAACTTGTTCTGGACTGAAACTGGAATTGTATCTTGCGTAATCGGGATCTCTATAACTTACAGCAATAAACTCACCATTGAAGTATACGAGGTCAGCAAAGACATCTCCGTTTACTACGTGTTCCAATCTGTTCTTGCACCACACTTTTTTCTCAGATTGCAAGGAATAGATAACGGTTTGTTTGTAGTTGTGGGGATAGCTATGCGGATCGTAGCAATCCTGCTCGCAAAGAGCGATGTATTCATCACTTGTCCAGATCAACTTCTTTAATGATACGGGATCATCTGTAATTTCCTTCCAGCTTTCGAGATCAGTGGAGTAACAACACTTCTTGTCACGGATTGCTGCATACAAACCGTTACAGGCGTAGAAAGATGTAAAGAACCCTGAACATGGTAATTCATTCCAGTTAATTCCGTCAGTGCTGATGGCAAGTTCTGTGCCTTTTCCCGGTTCAATTCTGGACGCGATAAATCGGGAGTTGTCACAGACAACAGTTTCAAGGCCTTTGGGGAATGGAGTAATCGGTTGCCAAGTAAAACTGATATGATCAAGATTTATGCTCATGCTTCATTCTCCTCTTAGTCAGCGGACAGAAGGTTGCTTGCCGTATTGACAATCTTTACGAAAGCGCTATTGCTCTTGTTCTTCAGCTTCTGCCACCAGGACTTTGCTGCGGCTTGAATCTTCTCCGCTCCTTTGCGGATGGCGGGAATGGCAGCCATTTGGCACACAGAACGAACAACGGGAGCGACCTTGGCTATCACCGGAGCCGCAGCAGGACAATGTGCTGTCACAAAGCCTGTGATTGCGGTAAGGCCAACATCAATCAGACGTGGCACTGTTACTTCAAGCCATGCTTTGAGCTGAGCCGCACCACGGTCGATCAACCGTTCCACAGCATCTGTTTCATTGCACTCTCCGGAACCGACCGCGAAGTCAGTCAGGACGGAGAAGATGCCCCGGTCTGCGAACATGGAAGCGGAAACGTAATCCAGTGGCTTCTCCAATCCCATCGTCATCAGGCAGACCGCTGCGATCTTCCTGATCTGTTTGAAAGCGACCGGGTCTTTCCCTTCGATGGCCTGCTGCATCAATCGGCTTTCCCTGATGGTGTTATCGGGAGCGCTGAGGACGGCGTTCTGAAGTTCAGCCTGAGCCTGACAGGTGGTTGCGATCAATGCCTGATCCAGATTACGCACCTTTTCCACGGCATCCAGTCCGGAGAAGGAGCCGTTTTCATCAACGGTGGTCGAGGTCTCTCCGGTCATGGAACCGGTGATGGCATCGATCAGGGTTGCCGCCTGATTCTCTTTCAGAGAAGAGGTCTGTTCCGTCAGGGTCTGCTGAAGCCATGCGGTACGGCTTGTTCCGGTCTTTTTACTTGCAGTCAGGTTCTCGTGATTGCGGTCGATGGAGTCGAGAACCGCGTCGATGCCTGCGATGACGGTTTGCGGATCGCTGATCTCCGCTTGTTCCAGACGTTCCGCCAGGAACTGATCCAGCGTGGACAGGTGCTCTTCGCTCTCGGTGAGCAGCGAACTGAAGTGTTCTTTGAAATCAGGGGTATCCATTATGCCCTCTCCTTGTTGTTTAGAGATTCAATGTAATTCCGTATCCATGTTGCTCAATGCCATAGAAAACATATTCCTCTACATCTTTCAATAAAAAACCGTGATTCCCGTATTCATGTGGTACTTATCCCGTCGCAATATACGTTCAGCTTCTTCCGGCGAACGGGCTGTGATTCTTCCATCCATGCGCAGCCCCGTGTCTCGACAGATCATTCCCCATTGGTAGGTGTTTTCCGATTGTTCTTCAGGGGGAACTTCTTCTTCCTTTTGTTCCAGTCTTTGCTGTTCTTCCTGAATAGATTTCAATTGTTCCGGTGTTAAATACGCTTTTTCCCAGACTTCACCATGGAGACAACGACAATTGATGTCTTCTTCATCCCGGATAACAATATCAAAGCAGTCATCTACTTCATAAATCACGCAGATCATATCCCATTCTTTCGACTGGTGAAAGTGATCGAATGCCTCTTGCATTTTCTTTCGTTCATCTTCAGTCCATCTTTTCTGGTTCCCAGTCCATTCCCAATCAAAATTGGATGACATGATTTCCACCTCGTGTGATCTATTGTTTCAGTTGCAGAGGATGTCGGAATATGACAGATAGGGATTTGGATTCGGCATAAAAAAAGACGCCCTCTGCTGTATTCACCTAAGAGGCACGCCAATGCCTATCAAACCTATACGAACAGAGAGCGCCCAAGCCTGGGCGCAAACTCAAGTCGCAGGTTTGATTCACTGGTTTTTGGCGTTTCCTTAGGTGAAACCTACTTAAAGTTTACGTTATCTCATTGTTAATTGATCGTTGAAACTCTGGTCTGTTTATTCCTCCGGTTAGGTTAGAGTGTCACAAGAACATCTGTAATATATGGGGCGTTCGGAGCTTTGTCAAATCACATCGTTGCAATTACTGAAAGAATGTTCGCTTGGAGATGGTTAATATCCGGTCATGAAGGCAGTAGGGTAGAGGAGCCTGAAACAGACGTTTTGAAGATCGAAAGTTCCTGCTGGAGCAGGGACAAAAGCAGGCGTTTTCAGCTTCGTTGTGATAGATAGACGATCCCTTCTGAAGACTGGCAGTCTTCAGAAGGGATCTG
>CALVMB010000042.1 GCA_944341895.1 uncultured Clostridia bacterium | reverse complement strand
CTCTCTCCGCCATTTTAAGCTCAAATCTGCTCGAAAGGTGCCATTTAGTGCCGCTTCGGGCTTTCTTTTTGTCAAAACACGTCTATATTGGCTAAATCCGGTACTTTCAAACGAAAGGACAGAACATGGCCATCCAAAAAATCAAACTCGATCTCGGAACCGTCTACCAGAAAGAGGAAGGCGGAATCTATTATTTCCGCTATCAGGTCAACGGAGCACGCAAAGCAATCAGCCTTAAAACCCGTAACCAGAAAGAAGCCTTGAAAGAAGCAAACAAACAGATTCCACTTCTGAAAGCAACTTCCGCTGAAATCATCGCAGCTCACATCAAACATGCACGTGGTCTTATCACTCCCGAAAAGAATCTGTTGCTTTCCGAAGCATGGGCTGTCTATGAGAGAAGTCCTGAACGCGCTACTCCTGATACAGTGAGCGAAGCACTTGCCTATCGTTCCACCTTTGAAGAGTTCGTGAACTGGATCGATGATCCCGGTAAGACATTACGGGATATTACCAGTCAGATTGCCGATGAATATGCACAGCACATGCGGACATTGAACATCGCCGTTTCCACCCATAACCGGAAGATCAAGCGTATCCGGCGCGTGTTCCGGGTTCTGCGGGAGTATTGGAGCGGAGAGAATCCGTTTCAGGCATCAACATTGTTACGTAAAGAACGCGAAGAACGTGAACATGACGTCCACCGACTCTCCTTTACACGAGAGCAGGAGCAGCAGTTACAGGCTGTTCTTGATGACGACAAGCACAAGGTCATGAACAAGCCGGAAGTCCGAGTGATCTATTATCTTGGTATGTTTACCGGACAGCGGATGAAAGATTGCGTACTGCTGCGCTGGAACAAAATCAACTTCAACCTGAAACGAATCTGGGTGAAGCAGTTCAAGACTGGTAAAGAAGTGACCATACCGATTGCTCCGAAGCTGCTTGAGGTTCTTCAAGGAGCACTGGCGTGGAAGACCGGTGAAGCCGATTACGTCTGTCCGAACATAGCCACCCGCTATAACAAAACGAACGCCTTGGGTAAGAACGTCGGCAACAACCTCGTGAACATCGACATGCTCCGGGTAATCCGTTGGATCGGCTTGGAACCATCGGTGGCAGTCCCCGGTCGTGATAAGAAGGTGACGGTTTACGGCTTCCATTCTCTGCGACATTCGTTCGCCTCTTACTGTGCAGAAGCAGGAGTACCGCAAGCAACGGTACTCTCCATCCTCGGAGCCGACTCCGAGATCGTCAACAAGTATTACACTCATGTTGGCGATGAAGCCCAGCGGCAGGCCATCGCAGCGGTTACCGGAGAGAGCAGTGGCAAGTCTGCTCAGCAGCGAATCAACGAGGCGCTGGAACTGCTCCGTACCTCCACGGAATCGAGCGATGCCGTCCTTGCAAAAGTCAAAGCTATACTGGAAAGATAAATAACAATATGTTCTTCGATTGCTTGTTTGAGCAGGCAATCGAAGAACCATCATTTGCTATTTTTTCGACGCTTTGATAATCCAAGCTCTCTTTTTCGATCGTTAAGTGTTGTACGGCCGATTCCCAATAAGGGATAGATATCATTACCAATCATACGCCGTTCTGAGTAATTCTTTACAATCCGCTTGAGTTCTTCTTTCTTATACTTCTTTCGGTCTATATTCTCATCAACATGTACTTTCCATACCTTGTCAAAGTAAATATCAAATGGAGGCTCAGCTTCTATTCCTGAACGAGCTTTTGCAAAAGCAAGAGTGAACGGTTCCTCTAATGTTTTTGGCTCATATGCGTCTTTCTCTGAAACCTTTTCGTCCTCCTCGTCCTTGGGCCGTTCTCGAAACAACCGTACAAGAAAGTACATGTCATCCGTCACGCTTTTCCAGCCTCTAATTTCCTTATTGCTGCCTTCATGATGGACTAACAGTATAGCAATGTCCCTCTTTCGCAATTCATTGATAAAATTCGAGAGATCCATTCTTGGAGTATAAGCGTTACGAATAAACTTGGAAACGGTATCGATAACCAATAGATCAACAGGTTGACCGGAGATGCCCTTCGCCTTGGCCTTCTCAAGTAAAGCAATGGTATCTTTCCAATTCTCTGGGGCAGAATAGTCTTTCGCTTCAGCTTGCGTCATATCTTCAACGATTAGATTATCACTGCACCTCTGCCACTTTTCATCATTTTTAGGAGTTGGCCAATAGCAACGAGCAAAGTCTATCTTGCGTTCACGTATCTCGCCTTCTCCATTCTCAAAGTCAAGATAGAGTACTTTGCGATATGGATAAGCCACTTTGTAGAATGGATCTCTTTCGATCTTAGGGACAACCCACCATTTTTCATTAAACAATGCTTTACCTGAAACGACAGCCGCAGCCATGCTGAGAGCCAAGGCACTTTTACCTGTACTTTTACTCGCATAAAGCATGGACGCTTCACCACGCAATAAGAATGGACGTAAAAGATAAGGAGGCCGCTTGCGTTTATTAGTTTCCTTCTCTGTCGATACCTGTTGTACTATACTGGTATCCGGCAACCACCACTTTGAGTTTAGAGAAGCAATCCTTTTGTTTACCCTTTCACAAAGTTCTTTGAAACCAGCTGTATCCAGAGCCATTAAGAGATCGGTTTCTGCTTTAGGAGGATTGTCATTATAGTAGCTTATAAGCTTATCCACATTCGAAAAGCACCGGTAACTGCTTTCAGGATAGTTCACTGATAGAACAATGAATTTCAAGTGTATATTCAGATTCTGCTCGGTAAAAAAAGTATTCAATTGCTCAGCCTTGGCGATAGCTTCTTCCAAAGATAGTTTTGAATGATTGGAAATCAAGTAATAGACCTCCTTGTCCTCTAGCGGAGTCCAATCAACTTGTTCATAACGTTCTGGTGAACAAATGAAACTTGTGAATACAACATCAGCAGGAGCATTCCGTTGATTTGAGTCTGCTAATTCAACACTATCAGTCAAAATGATTGTTTCAGTTTCTGGCTTGAACAACAGATCAAGATGATAGAGAGGTTGTTTTTCCGCTGGCAAAGGAACACAGAAAAGCTTGTCTTGAGAAGAATTTGGATAACTCCATACTGTAACTGGAATCAACAGCTTCCTGTCTTTTTTCCAATCATACAATTTTAATAGTTGCATCTTGGTATTGCCATACTTATCTTTGAATGGAAAGACGCAGCAATACCATTCCCTATAATAGTGATAATGTGTTGGTACAGTTTCATTTAAAATGGAACATGGAACCATTTGGCTTATGTCATATTGAATCAACTGTTCTTGAGAAGATTGTTTTTCTTCTTCCAACATCTCCCGTATTCCATTCAGATAGTCGTCAAAACTACGCTCTTGCGATAAATGGAATTGAAAAAGGCGAATACCATGCGTTTTAAGCTGATCAAATACTTCTGTCGAGTTTCCCCAAAAACGACATACCTCTTCTGGCGTGTTGTAAGGGGAAATCGCTC
This sequence comes from uncultured Clostridia bacterium, assembly GCA_944341895.1. Lineage (GTDB taxonomy): Bacteria > Bacillota > Clostridia > Christensenellales > Borkfalkiaceae > Borkfalkia. The sequence goes on along the minus strand of CALVMB010000042.1, from coordinate 993 downwards.
GACACAGCAGAAACCGAGAACGATACTTACGGTAAAACCCCTTTTGAGCTGCTTTGAATCCGCTCAGGAGATCATAGGGAGCCACTGGTCTCTTATGAGACATGTCAGGACTATTGTTCAGACCAGCCAACTCTCGAGAGTTAACATCTAAATATTTTCGGAACTTTGTTACATCAATGTTTGCAGTAGTCGGAATCAGTATTTCATCTTCGATATCCAATGTCCAGCGGTCATGTTGAACAAGGACTCGAGAATTACGAATCAAGAACTCTTCAAAATGCCAGTGTAAGTCATATTTATTCACTCTAGTTGTTATTGTGAATGGTTTCGCAAGCTTATATATCCAGCCATGTTCAGTATGTCGTCCATGCTGCATGAAACCAGGAAAACGTTCGCTTGTACAGTTTGCTTCAATCAGCAATGAGGCTCTTGCTTCCATACAAATAGCATCACGCCATGCAGTGTCTTCCGGGATATTGTCAATAGGGGTAAAGCTTTTTCTAAGGAAATCTTGAAGTTCTTGTTTCATCATGATTTTACATCCTCCCTAAAGAGCTGGTTTCAAAGTAATATGCCACTGGATTTGTAATAGTCAAATAGCTGATTTCAATATTTTCATGATTCATAAGTTTACTTCATAAGCTGTGATAAGAATAAAGCTCATATCATCTGAGAAGCTCCGTAGCTCCGCTGATGCGGTATCCGTTCATTACAGAACTGTAGTTCTGCCAGCTTCAGAACCCGTTGATCCAGATGTCTTATCATTTCTATTGAGTTGTTTACTGTGATATTGAGGTTGTCCATCTGTTCGACTGGAAACATGGAGTGGGATGTCCAGAGGCGTTTGATTGTGGAATACAACTCGCCTAAATCATAACGCCCATATCCATCGCAGACGAAAAGGAAGAGGATATAGCGTTCTCCGTATGGATCATAATAGATCGGAAGAGCGTCGTGTAGGGAAAGAGTGTAGATCTCGGTGGTCGCCGTATC
>CALVMB010000041.1 GCA_944341895.1 uncultured Clostridia bacterium | reverse complement strand
CACTCTCCGCAGGGCGTATCTCCACCCTCATAGCAGGACCAAGTGAGATGATAGGGGGCCTTCAGGGATAGTCCGGCGTGTACCACCTCTCCCTTCGTCATGGTAATGAGTGGAGCTACCAGCTTAACCGCGCCGCCAGACCCTTCTTCGATGGCCTGATTCATAGCTTCAGCAAATTTCTCGGAGCAATCAGGGTAGGCACTACCGGCAGCGTCATCAGCGTGAGCGCCGTAGTAAACCTTGGTTGCGCCTACGCTCAATGCAAATGCCGCAGCAGCAGAGAGGAACAATCCGTTACGGAACGGCACATAGGTGTCAACCGTCCCTTTGCCGCCCATCTCCATGAGCTGTTCCGAGTAGCTTTCGTGCTTGATGGCCTTGTGGCTGTGCTTCAGGAGAGGGCAGTCACTGTACTGCATTACCGTACTCATGTCCATCTCGTAGTACGGAACACCATACCACTTTGCTACCGCCTTGGCGCTCTCGATTTCCTTATCGTGCTTCTGCCCATACAGCATATTGAGTGCGACTACGTTATTGGAACCGTATTCGTCCACCGCCATAGCAAGGCAGGTAGTGCTGTCAATGCCTCCGCTCAGGAGGACAACTGCTTTCTGTTTTTCCATAAGTGAGGTTTTCTCCTTTCGAGGTTTTTATCACTTGCTGGTGGTTAAGACTCTTTGATTGTCTCGATGGGGAAATGACTGTCGCTACGGACAACCACTCTCAGATGCTCCGGCTCATACACACTGGTGAGCTTCTGGAACACCTCATCGCAGAGCTGTTCGCTGGTGAGATGCTTGCCGTTCAGTTCCTGCTTGAAGTAGGCTTCAAGGTCAAGAAAGTCGGCAATCGTGTCATTCAGCTCAATCTCACAGCTCACAGACGCCCTGTAATAGTTCGGACCCAGTGGGCAGAACACAGTAACAGGGACATCAAGGAATCTCATGCGAGTGATGCCATTGTCGTTTGAGTAGGTTTTCATAGGTTTTCGTACTCCTTTCAGTGGTCAAGTGATTTTGCATATTGTGACCACACCTTGAGGTTGTGAAGGTTGACAGGCTGACCGTCGAGCTTTTTGTCGGGGTAGATATTCTTCTTCCCGCACATGGCATTGCCTTTCAGCTCGAAGGTAACTCCGTACCTACCTCCGCTGCTCCAAGATGTAGAGTCAACCGAATCAAACGGGTATTGCTTCAGCTTTTTGGTGTCGGTATAGCCCAGACCGTGAATTTGCGTCCCAGTCCTATGGGCCTCCTGAATGAACCAAGGGAAGATTTTCTCTATCGCCTTGCCGTTCGGGTTCTTTGCAATACCTCCAATGGAGACATAGCTGTACTCCTTGCACATATTCACGAAATACTGCCAGCCACGATTACTGTGCCAGACAGGGATACTCTGCTTGCCCGTTTTTGACTCTATCCTGCGACGGAACTCCTCCACCTTCTCCAGCCCGACAATTCTGTCGATGTCCAGCTCGAAAAAGTGATGAACATTCCAAGTGTTGATAAAGTCGATATAGGCGTCCACATATCGGTCCCACTCTGCCATCGTTTTGGAGTGGCCTTTCGTGAAGAAAGTAAAAGCCCCACTGTCAAGGAGATAATCCTTACAGTAGGGGCTTCTTACGCTGTTCATGATTTTTTCTGATTTCTTACTGCCTCCCTGAGCTGAAGCAAAAGAAAACAGGATGTACGGAGGCTTCGCCTCATCGAACATCTCGGTTTTGCCTTCGATGCCTGCGAGATATAGCCTCATGGCAGGTCAAACCATTCTCCGCAGTGCGGACACTGGATTCGCTCAGGCTCAGGTTCCTCAACGGGTTTATCTTGCTTGTCCTTCAGGTACTCGTCGATGTCGATTTCAGGCAGCTCGAAGAAACCGAACTCCTCCATGTCCATCTCGATGTCACCCAGTTCGATATTTAACTTTGCGAGGTCCCAGTCTGCGAACTCGGCAACCTTGTTATCAACAAGCCTGAACGCCTTCACCTGCTCCGGCGTGAGGTCGTCGCACAGTATGCAAGGCACCTCTCTCATACCAAGCTGTATTGCAGCTTTGAGCCTTGTGTGACCAGCAATGATGACATCGTCCTTGTCGATGAGAATGGGAACCTTGAAGCCGAACTCCTTGATGCTATTTGCTACGGGAGTCACGGCCTTATCGTTCAGTCGAGGATTGTTCTCGTACTGAATGAGTTCATCAACGGGCTTTTGGATGATTTCCATTCTTTCAACTCCTCTTCAAATCTTTCGTTTCGGTAATATCCGCTCAAAAAAATATGCGGAACACGCATCGGTTCCGCACATTACAAAATTCTACGGTACTATTGTACCACGGACGTATTGACAGGTCAATGACAGCTTTTTGACACGAAGTGTTCCCTTATAACTACCTCAAGTTTCAGCTTTTACAGGCTCCGTTGCTGTATAATTGGGATATTCCATTACGAAAGGAGCCTTCACATGGCAAAAGAACACTGGCTGGTCGAGTACAGCCGAAAAGTAAACAACTCGTTTGACGGTTCGGAGGTGTATTTCCTTGAAAATCCTGCGGAAAACGCTCTTCTGAATGACCTTGAGCATTATCCTCACGCCTTCGTGCTGGCCTGCTGCATGGACAGGCAGGTATCGTCTGATAGGGCTTGGAGAATACCCTGCATCATCAGAAACCTATGCGATGAGTTCACAGTAGATGAGCTGTCATCAATACCCTTGGAGGAGTATCATCGTATCTTTCGGGAAAACTCATAGCGTCATTGAAACGATGCAGAGAGTTTTCCCTTGGAGGAGTATCATCGTATCTTTCGGGAAAACTCTCTGCATCGTTTCAATGACGCTATGTCAGAGATATTCTACAAGGCGGTTTGGCGCATCAAGACTCAGTATGGCGGCGACGCTTCGCGGATATGGTCAAATAATCCGAGTAGCGCCGCCGTAGTTTATCGTTTCTTGGAGTTTGATGGTGTGGGCGTGAAGATTGCGACGATGGCAGCGAACATACTTGCTCGCCAATTCAAAGTACCGTTCTCGGATTACTACTCCATTGACATTTCTCCCGATGTCCATGTGTTCCGAGTATTCCGCAGGACCGGACTTACGAATCCCGATGCAACAAGGGATGCCGTTATCTATAAAGCGAGGGAGTTATGCCCAGAGTTCCCCGGCATTACCGACGCTGCTTGTTGGAGAATAGGACGAGGATTTTGCCACGCCTCTTCCCCGGACTGCGAGCACTGCCCAGTAACGGAGCACTGCCCGAAGCTAATCGACCCACCCGAAGAATAATGCGCTAAGGTCTTGCAGGGCCGAGCGGTTGTAACGGTAGATGGTGCGTTCATCTACGAAGTATGCTTCCGCGAGGTCCTGCACTGTTTTTATCTCTTCGTCAAGGTAGAGAGAGCGAACAACTTCCCATTTCCGCACAATTTCTGTCTTTCCAGAGGATTCGCAGCGGAATTTGTAGTAGTCGAGCATCCGAGTTACATGGTCGAGGATGATACGAACTTTTCCGACTCGTTCCTGTATTGACTGTACAGAAAGGGTGTGGCTGTCATAGCTGCATCCCATGATGTCGAGCAAAGTTTGGAGGTCAAGGTCATCTTCGAGCTGTGCAGCGTCGTATACGGCACTTTCGCTGTATTTTACCATACCCCTGTACTTTTCCATCAAAAGACGGGTGTTGTACAGCCTTTTGTCCCTGTTCTCCTGTCGGGACCTGTCAAACTCCTTATGGTATTCCTCAATCGCAACACGAGATGCAGTCTCGGTTATTTTCTTGAGCTGGTCAGAACTCAAGCTGATTCCATCGCTGTTTTTCTTGCCCATGTTTCTATCCCTCCGTTTTGGCTCCTACCGGACGCCATATTCATAAACCGCCTCGGAGCCAAAGCCGAAGCTAAACACGTTCGAGGCCCAAACTAATGCGAATTGCCCTGTCAAGGTATTTGTCTGCCTCAGTATTGACGACAGTGCCAAGATAA
>CALVMB010000040.1 GCA_944341895.1 uncultured Clostridia bacterium | reverse complement strand
ACTCCGAGGATTCCGGCAGAGCGGGTGCAGGACCGTGTGCTGACGCAAAGAGGAGAAGATGTGACCGCCCAGTATGAAAAGGGAGCCGGGGAAACCGCCGGACTTGCCGGACTGTTCGGCTGCCGGTGTGCAATCTTAAAGGAGCGCAGCCCTTCCTGCGGCAGCGGCGTTATCTATGCCGGCAGCTTTACGGGCAGGAAGATCCCCGGAGACTGGGTGACGGCGGCCCGCTTAAAGGAGATGGGCGTTCAGATCTTTGGAGAATCGGAAATTTCGCGGCTTTGGGACGCCTTAAGAGGAAAGAAGGAATGAAGGACGGGAGAGAAAAAAAGAAAACGGGGAAAAAGGAATCCTGGATTCCGGCTCTGGCCGGCTTCGCCGCAGTGTTTGTAGTCGGCGGAGCGGGATTTTACATCTATTCGGCCCAGGCATACCGCAGCGTTTATTTCCCCAATACGGTGATCAACGGGGTGGACGTATCCGGCCGCAGCCCCCAGGAGGCCAAGGCAATTTTGTCCGCCAATGTGGATTCTTACGCTCTGACGGTGGAGGCCAGGACGGGAGAGGAGCGGATCCAGGGAAAGGAGATCGGCCTCCATACGGTTTTCGATGAAACGATGGAGCAGATCCTGAAGGAGCAGGAGCCTTACAGGTGGATCTTTCATATGGGAAAATCCTCCAGCTATCCGGTGGATACGGTGATCGCCTATGACGAGGAAAAGCTGGAAAAAGCCCTGCTGGCTCTTGACTGCATGGATCCTGCCGCCATGGATGCCCCGGAGAACGCCCGACTGTCCGATTATATAAGCGGCAGGGGATATGAGATTATCCCGGAAACAGAGGGCACCATGCTGAAGCGGGAGGCGGTTTTTGAGGGAGCCGCCCGGGCGGTAAAAGAGCTGAGGCCCGTTTTTTCACTGGATGAGGCAGGCTGCTATGAGAAGGCGGTCGTTTTAAGGGACGATGAGGCTCTGGCGGCGGAGAGGGACGCCAGAAACCGCTACGTCAATACGACCGTGACCTATACCTTCGGGGATCAGCAGGAGATCCTGGATGGGAATACCATTTACAAATGGCTGAGCTGGGACGGCGCTCAAATTGCGGTGGATCAGGCGATGGTTTCGGAATACGTCTCCCAGCTGGCAAAAAAGTATAATACGGCCTATACGGAGCGGGAATTTCAGACCAGCTATGATCAAACGGTGAAGGTCAGCGGAAGCTATGGCTGGCGCGTGGACCAGAGCGGGGAAGCTGCCCAGCTGGCGGATAACCTGGCTGTCGGCGAAAGCGTTTCTCGGGAGCCGGTTTACGCCCAGAAGGCGGCTGCCCATGGCCCGGCGGACTACGGGGATACCTATGTGGAGGTGAACCTGACGGCCCAGCATCTGTTCCTCTATAAGGAGGGGGAGATGATTTTGGAGTCGGATTTTGTGTCGGGAAATGTTTCAAGGGGTCATACGACGCCGCCAGGGATTTTCGGCCTCACCTATAAGCAGAGGAACGCGGTGTTAAGGGGAGAAGGATATGCCAGCCCGGTCAAATTCTGGATGCCCTTTAACGGAGGCATCGGCTTTCACGACGCCAGCTGGCGCTCCTCCTTCGGGGGAACGATTTATAAAACAAACGGCTCCCACGGCTGCATCAACATGCCCTACGCCGCCGCCAAAACCTTATATGAAAATGTATACGCAGGCATACCGGTGATCTGCTACAATCTGGAAGGAACCGAGAGCAAAAAGTCCACCAGCGCTTCCGGAAAGCCGCCGTCCCAGACGCCGGCCCCGACTCCCGCGCCTACCCCCGCGCCTACTCCCGCTCCCACCCCTGCGCCGACGCCGGCCCCGTCTCAGCCTCCTGAGACATCCCCTGCCCCCGGGTCCCAGCCCGTTGAGACAGCGCCCGCCCCCACGACTGCTCCGGCCACAGCGGCCCCGGAGCGAGGACCGGGGGTTACGACGGCTCCGACCGAGACGTCTCCGGCCCAGACAGAACCGACTCAGGCAGTGGTGACGCCTGTGGGACCTGGGGTGTGAGAGGCCTGAAACCTGCTTTTTACATGGATTTTATTGACAAAACGGCAAAATCATTCTATAATGCACCTTGTTGCAGCAGGGTATTACTTGAATGGTTTGGAATATGAATATAAAGATAACGCAGGGAGGATGATTGTTATGACAGCAGTAACGAATCAGAAGAATGAAGCTGCAGAAAAGAAGACTACAAAACGGGCGTCTGCGAAGACCGCTGCCCCGAAGGCTGAGAAGAAAGCCGTAAAAGAGCCGGTTAAGCAGGCTGAGAAGAAGGCCGCTCCAAGACGTGCAGCCGCGAAAAAGGCAGCTGAGCCCAAGGCAGCTGTACATTTCCAGTTTGAAGGAAGGGATCTGGTTGCCAGAGATATTCTGGATCAGGCTATGAAGGCTTATCAGGAGAGCCATCCTGAGACTGAGATCAAGACCATTGAGCTTTATGTGGTTGCCAATGAGGGAGCCGCTTACTATGTGGTA
>CALVMB010000039.1 GCA_944341895.1 uncultured Clostridia bacterium | reverse complement strand
CAGAGGTTTTTATTTACTGAAGTTCTTTTGCCTCCCCCAGTATAACTGGGGGTTTATTCATGCTAAAGCGCCAAAAAAAGCGGCGCGCAAATTCTTTGCGCGCCGCGGCACTGTTCCGTGCGATTATTTGTTGAGGTTGGCTTTGAGCGTGGCGAGTTGTTCGGAAAGTTCCTTGGGCAGACGATCACCGAACTGCTTGTAGAACTCTTCGATGCCGTCCGCTTCCTGCTTCCACGTCTCTTTGTCGACGGTGAGGATCTCGTTGAGGGTGTCGAGCGAGACATCGGTGCCTTCGAGGTTGATGTCCTCTGCCTTCGGGACGTAGCCGATGGGCGTTTCCACCGCGTCCACTTCCCCTTCGCAGCGCTTGATGATCCATTCGAGCACGCGCATGTTGTCGCCAAAGCCCGGCCACAGGAAGTGCCCTTCGTCATCCAGGCGGAACCAGTTGACGTTGAAGATCTTAGGCTGGTTTTTTACCTTTTTGCCCATTTCGATCCAATGTTTGAAGTAGTCGCCCATATGGTAGCCGCAGAACGGACGCATCGCCATGGGATCACGGCGCACGACGCCGACGGCACCCGTCGCCGCGGCAGTCGTCTCGCTCGCCATAATGGAGCCGACGAACACGCCGTTGTTCCAATCCTTGCTCTGGTACACCAGCGGCGCGGTCTTGGCGCGGCGTCCGCCGAACACGATCGCCGACAGGGGCACGCCCTTCGGGTTGTCGAATTCCTTGCTGATGCAGGGGCAGTTTTTGGCGGGAGCGGTAAAGCGCGAATTGGGGTGCGCGCCCTTGACGCCCGCCGCTTTCGCCGCATCGTCCCAAGGATTGCCCTTCCAGTCGACGGCATTTTTCGGCGGATTCTTGTCCAGCCCTTCCCACCAGACGGTGTTGTTATCGAGATTGTGCACGACGTTGGTGAAGATGGTGCCCTGCTGGGTGGTGTGCAGCGCGTTGGGGTTGGACTTCTCGTTGGTGCCGGGCGCAACGCCGAAGAAGCCGTTTTCGGGGTTCATCGCCCACAGCCTGCCGTCCGCGCCCACGCGGATCCAGGCGATATCGTCGCCCACGCACCACACTTTATAGCCCTTTTCGCGGTACAGCGCGGGCGGAATGAGCATGGCGAGGTTGGTCTTGCCGCAGGCGGACGGGAACGCCGCCGCGATGTACTTGACGTCGCCGTCGGGCTTTTCAAACCCGAGGATGAGCATGTGCTCCGCCATCCAGCCCTCGTTCTTGCCGAGGTAGGACGCGATGCGCAGAGCAAAGCACTTTTTGCCGAGCAACACGTTGCCGCCGTAGCCGCTGTTGCACGACCAGATGGTGTTGTCCTCGGGGAAATGCAGGATGTAGCGCTTGCTTTCATCCAACCGGCATTTGGAGTGCAGGCCTTTGACGAAGTCGCCGTCCTTGCCCAGCGCTTCGAGCACGTCGGTGCCGACGCGGGTCATGATCTCCATGTTCAGAACGACGTAGATGCTGTCCGTCAGTTCGATGCCGATCTTGGAAAATTCGCTGCCGACGATGCCCATGCTGTACGGGATGACGTACATCGTCCTGCCGCGCATGGAACCTTTGAAGATGTCCGAAGCCATCTTGTACGCTTCCTTCGGATCCATCCAGTTGTTGATGGGACCGGCGTCGTTTTTGTCGCGGCAGCAGATGAACGTCCTGTCCTCGACGCGCGCGACGTCGTTGACGGCGGTGCGGTGCAGGTAGCATTCGGGGAGCAGGTCCTCGTTGAGTTTGATCATCTCGCCCGTCGCACACGCTTCGGCGCGAAGTTCGTCGCGCTGGGCTTTGCTGCCGTCGATCCATACGATCCTGTCCGGCTGACAAAGGCATGCCGCTTCGTCGATGAACTGCAGAACCTTTTTGTTCTCGGTCATATTCATGCTTTTTGTCTCCTTCTCTGTTCGCGGCGGCGCCGCGATTTTCTCTTACTTCTTTATTATACCGCACTTTGCAGAAAATGTAAACTTATTTACTGTGAAAATTTACCGCATTCGGCGGGGCGCATTCGCGCTTTTGCGCCCCGTTCTGACAAAGAAGTCTATTTTACGCCGCCCCCGCATAGGTATAATGATACCTATGAATTATGTCAAAAAACTGTGCATATTGAAACAGGTCGCGCCCGGATTTGCCGCGGACGGGAAAAATCTTTCCGCGCTTTTAACGGCGGAACAATACACCGGGCGGCTGACGCTTACGCTTGCGCTGATCGGGTTTGCGCCGCTTTCGGCGGGGCGCTACCGCTGTGTGGTGTGCGACGAACACGGCGGCGCCGAAACGTTCGACGTCAACGGCTCGACGGGCGGCACCGTGCGGCGCGCGAGCGCTTTGGACATTGCCGACGGGATCGGTTGCGCGGTGTGCTTCGTGCACGGACAGGTGCGCCCTGCCGCTTTCGGCAAGTGCGGGGATAAAACGTACGACCTCAAAAAGATGTGCGCCCTGCTCGGCGCCGAAGAACAGCCGCCCGCGCCGCCGCGCGGCGCAAGACGCGCCGAAAGCAAACCGCCCGTCGATGCGGCGGATGCCAAAACCGCGCCCGCGGCAGAGACGGAAGCGCCGCCCTACGACGACGAACTGGTCGCGAGCGAAAATTACTTTGCATTCGAACAGAAAGGAGATACCGAACATGCAGACGGACAGGACCGCGCGGGAAAAGCGCAGACAGACGGCGGAAAAGACGCTGGAACGCATGAAGATGCTCAAAGCCTATTCCGATTCGCAGGCGCCGAAAACCTCGGCAAAGATGCGCGCCCTTGCTACTTTGATACGGTAAAGGCCGACCTGGACGCGCTGTTTGAAAGCCGCCCCGCCGAAACGGCGCTGCAGGCCGCCATCCCGACCTCGCGCTGGGTGCGCGTCGAGTTCGGCAAGGGCAAATATTATGTGGTCGGCGTCATCGAAGAGAACGCCCGCGCCAAATATATATGCTACGGCGTGCCGACGGGCGCGCGCGGCGCGCCGCCCGAAGCGCTGAAAAAGTACAGTTCGTTCGTGCCCGCCTCCCTCTTTTCGCCCGACGGCGCAGGCTACTGGATGATGTTCCAGGACGCCGAAACGGGGCAATGTGTGAAGATCGCGCAAGCATAATGCAAAAAAGTCCGCCGCAAAGGCATAAAAAAAGCCGAAACAGACGTTTCGGCTCTTTCGTTTTGCTCGGTTTTGTTCAAAAATTTGCCCCCGTCCCGCACATGAAAAGGACGAATGCGGCGCACTGCATGGCGGTGTACCTTTTTATAACTATGGCGCGTTTGAAAATCACACTTTTCAATAAGCGCACCCAATTTGTCGCACTCTTGCGACCTCAGCGGGTGAATGTCCGCGATTTTATAAACGCGTGCCCTTCCCTTCGCGGACAGAGGGCAGAGCCCTCCGCTCACGGAAATTCGCAGGCGGCGCCAGCCGAGAATTTCGTGAACCTGATTTCGGCGCGCGCAAAAATCACACTTTTTGCAAGCGCACCCAATTTG
>CALVMB010000038.1 GCA_944341895.1 uncultured Clostridia bacterium | reverse complement strand
TGCCCCGCAGGGCGGGGCAAAACTCCTTAGGGCGCGCGTCGGGTTTGAAAACCTTTGCGCCGCGCGGCGGGCATGCCGTTTTTGGCTGTTGTTTTTTTATAAGACATTTATGTTAAAACATTATTTGATTTATTGCTTAAATTATTTTTTTATGATATCATACAAGAAATAAGATTTAGCGGGGAGCAGAGTATGCAAGATTAACGGGACAATTAAAAAACTATTTAGATAGTGGTTATAAACCAACATTATTATTTTCATGCTTAGATTATGGTGGTCAAGTAGATAATTTTACAGTTCATTCTTATATTAAGTTAACGAATGGTAGTGATATTAAAGTTGTTACAGTAAAAAACGTGATTTGGCAAAAATACAACACTTCTTATGTTTTTGAAAGTTATGTAAATGCATACATTAACGGCACGGCGGAAGATGTAGAAATCGAAGAAACGTCTTTTACGGAAGCGTCGCCCGTCTCCTCCATTTGGCAAGCGGCAAACGATAAATATGATCGGCAGTAAAGATGGATGCGATCGGCCGCGGAAAGGAGAACAACACAAAAATCCACGTCGCAAAGACGTGGATTTTTCTTAGAAAAAATCCTACGCCCGCAGTTTGCTGCGGGCGTAGGTATGCGGGCAGAGCCCGATCGCGTCGCTCAGAGATGCCGGATAAAGAAGTTGACGATGACGAAGGCAAAGCCGATCAGCCCGACCAGGCGCAGCAGCACGTTGAAGATCCACGTGTAGACCTTGCGCCGCCGCTTCGCAACGGGGTCGGGGTCAAACTTCTGGCTGTCGCAGAACGCAGGCACCGTGCTCGTGAATGTGAAGGGGAGGGCGCCCGGATACGATTGCTTCATCGGCGGGTTCATGAACATACAGATCTCGTTTTCATGCCCCGCGGCAATGCGCACGCGGCAGGTGACGCTGTCCGTCGCGGCGGGATAGCGCTTGGTGAAGATGCCGAAAAAGCCGAGCATCCAATAGAGCAGGCAGCGCAGAAACCACAGCGGCGCGCGCAGTTCGCTGCGGCGCAGGACGGTGAAGCGGATCTCGCCGTTCTCGTCTTCCTGCACCTCGGCGGTGTATTCGTTTCCCTTGCGTTTGAACCGCAGGGGGGCGTCGCCCTGAAAAAATGCGTAGTCGCCTTTGTTTTGTACGATGAGTTTGCTCATGACCTTCCTCACTGCAGTCCGAAATAGGGGAACGCATAGAATATGACCGCCGAGATCGCCATCAGCACCAATGCGATCACGACCGAAACGGTGGTGCCGACGGGGCTCTTTTCGTTGCGGCGCAACTGCGCCCACACGACCGCCGCGATGCCGCAGAGCGCGCCGATTGCCAGCGCGGCGGGGAGAACGGATTGCAGGATCTCGTACAGCGGGATCATGAATTCGTCGATGTTGAAGTTTTCTCCAAAATGGAAAAGGTCGCGGAACTCTTCCCGCAGGAGAACGGTGCCTAACGTGAGAATGACGGCACAGATCAGCAAGAGATAGACTATCGCGATGACAAAAAACGAAACAAAGGTCGCCAGCATGGCGATCGGCCCGATGAGCGCGACGATCGTTGCGATCCAGCAGATGCGGCGCAGTGCGACCACCGATCGGTCGCAGAGCATCTGCCGGTACAGACAGCGTTCGGTTGATTCCATATACTTTCACCTCGGGGATATTGTAATGGGAATCGGGAATTTTGTCAAGCTGCTTTCCCCAAAAAAGTATCGGCATACACAAAAGCCGCCCGCAAGGCTTTGCCTCGGGCGGCTTTTGTGTGCAAAATTCAGCGTTCGGCTTGCGGCGGGGCGCTCTGCGCGGCGTCTGCCTCGGGCGGCGCCGTGCGGGGGCGGCGCATGCAGCGGAGGGTGAAGTAGAACACGAGCGCGATGGCGGCGCCGAAGATCCAGCCGAGCGCCCATGCCCAACCCACGCCCGCAAACCCGAGGAAGGGGGTGAGGATGAACACGAAGGCGACGCGCAGGATGAGGTCGGAAAAGGTGCTCACGGTAAAGCCGATGTTGTTGTTGCAGCCGCGCACGACGGAATCGGCGTTGACCTTGAGGTTGACGACCAGATAGAAGTACGCGACGATGCGCACGTACTGCGTCCCCGCGCGCAAGGCGACGGCGGTATCTTCTTCGCCCGGCAGAAAGACGGAGACGAGCGGGGAGGCGAACAGTTCGCACAGCACGGTGAACACCACCGCCATGGAGGAGGAGATGAGCAGCGAGGCGTAAAAGCCGCGGCGGATGCGCCCGAATTCGTGCGCGCCGTAGTTCTGCGAGACGAAGTTGGTCAGCCCGTTCGCCGAAACGCACAGGCAGGTGGTACAGAACACGATGAGTTTGAATCCCGCCGTGAAGCCCGACGTGATGCCGATGCCTTCCGCCTGTGCCAGTTCGTTGATGCGCACCTGCACGAACAGGTTGCCCACGGAAACGAAACTGTTTTGCAGGATGACGGGCAGCGAAAGCAGGATGAGCATGCGCAGCAGGCGCAGGTCGAAGCCCGTGCGGATATACCGTTCGTTGGTGCCCATTTTGCGCAGGCGCAGGAACACAAAGATCAGAGTCAGGATGCATGCCGCGCCCTGGGCGATGAAAGTCGCCCACGCAACGCCCGCCACGCCGAGCGGGCGCACCATCACGTAGTCGAGCACGATGTTCGAGACGGAGGAAAAGACGAGGAACAGAAAGGGGGTGCGGCTGTCGCCCAGCGCCGAAAAGATACCTGTGCCCAGATTGTACAGGATGAGGAAGGGCAGCCCGAAATAATAGATGTTGAGGTATGTGACGCTTTCCTCCATCGCGTCCGCGGGCGTTTTGAGCGCGGAGAGGAGGGGATGACAGGTCAGCACGCCCACCGCGAGCAGCAGCAGGCTGAACGCGCCGAAGGCGAGCAGTGCCGTCAGTACGGTGGATTTGGCGCGCGCGTGTTTTTTGGCGCCGAAATAGCGCGCCGTCAGCACTGCGCAGCCCGCGTTCGCGCCGAGTGCGACGGACATCAGGATGTTGACGATGGCGGCGGAAGCGCCGATCGCGGTCAACGCCGTCTGCCCCGCAAATTTGCCCGCGATGATGGTATCGGCGAGCGTGTACAGTTGCTGGAACACGGCGCTCCCGAACAGCGGCAGGATATATTTGAAGAGAACTTTGTGCGGCGTCCCGCGTGTCAGGTCGGTATTCATGCCTTTTCGCTCCCAATGGATTTCGCCCAAGAGTATAGCACGCCCGCAAGCAAAGAGGTACCGTTTTGCGAGGGAAAATGCAAAATATTTTTCCGTTTTTTGCCCGTGCGCCCGCCTTGCCGCCGCGGCGGCAAGGCGGGCGCACCTGAGAAAATGGCGGGCGCGCGGCTCCGCCGCGCGCAAAAAAGCGGTGTCAGGACAAAGCGGACCCGCGCCCGACCGCTTCAAACGGGGTGCTCGTCCGCAAAAAGAGCCCGCCGCGCATCGCGCGGCGGGCTGCCGTATCGTTCGGTTTTTTGTCACACTCCGCTTTGCGCTGCGGGGCACGTTCAGTGTTCGAGCGATTTGCGGATATAGGGCGCCACTTCGTCGATGTCCAGGCGGATCTGCGCCATGGTGTCGCGGTCGCGCACCGTCACCGTGCCGTTTTCCAGCGTGTCGAAGTCGATGGTGACGCAGTAGGGGGTGCCGATCTCGTCCTGGCGGCGGTAGCGCTTGCCGATGGAGCCCGCCTCGTCGTAGGTGACCATGAATTCTTTGCACAGTTTGCGGTACACCTCTTTCGCCTTTTCGCCGAGGTTCTTCTGCAGGGGCAGGACGGCCGCCTTGTACGCCGCGAGCGCGGGGTGGAAGTGCATGACCGTGCGCACGTCGCCCCCTTCCAGTTCCTCCTCCTCGTACGCTTCGCACAGCACCGCGAGCATGAGACGGTCGGCGCCGATGGAATATTCCACGACGTAGGGGATGTAATGTTCGCCGCTCACGGGGTCGAGGTAGTTCATGTTCTTGCCCGAATATTCCTGGTGGCGGGAAAGGTCGTAGTCGGTGCGGTCATGGATGCCGTTGAGTTCGGACCAGCCGATGGGGAAGAGATACTGGATGTCGCAGGCGGACTTGGCGTAGTGCGCCAGTTTGTCGTGATCCTTGAAGCGCAGGTGCTCTTCCTTGAATCCCAGCCCGAGCAGGAAGTTTTTGGCTTTCTGCTTGTACTCTTCATAATATTGCAGGTCGGTGCCTTCCTTGCAGAACCACTGGTGCTCCATCTGCTCGAACTCGATGGTGCGGAAGATGAAGTTGCCGGGCGTGATCTCGTTGCGGAACGCCTTGCCGATCTGCGCGATGCC
>CALVMB010000037.1 GCA_944341895.1 uncultured Clostridia bacterium | reverse complement strand
CGGGGGACAGCTCGTCCTTGTTCTCTCTCGTGAATATCTTGACGTCGACGACGATGCCGCCCTCGCCGTGCGGCACGCGCAGGGAGGTGTCGCGCACTTCGCGCGCCTTTTCGCCGAAGATGGCGCGCAGCAGGCGCTCTTCGGGGGTAAGTTCGGTCTCCCCTTTCGGCGTGACTTTGCCGACGAGGATATCGCCGCTGCCGACCTCCGCGCCGATGCGGATGATGCCGTCTTCGTCGAGGTCTTTGAGCGCGTCGTCGCCGACGTTGGGGATGTCGCGGGTGATCTCTTCGGCGCCGAGTTTGGTGTCGCGCGCCTCCGTTTCATGCTCTTCGATGTGCACGGAGGTGAACACGTCCTCGCGCACGAGTTTTTCGGAGATCAGGATGGCGTCCTCGTAGTTGTAGCCTTCCCATTCCATGAAGCCGATGAGGATGTTTTTGCCCAGCGCGAGTTCGCCGTTGTTGGTGGAAGGTCCGTCCGCGATGATCTCGCCCTTCTCCACGCGGTCGCCCGTGTTGATGATCGGGCGCTGGTTGAGGCAGGTGCCCTGGTTGGAGCGCTCGAACTTTTTGAGCGGATATTCGTCGATGATGCCGTCGTCGCGGCGGATGCGGATGAGGTCGGACGCCGCGCCGATGACCGTGCCCGCCTCGCGGGCCTTGACCATGACGCCGGAGTCGCGCGCGATCGCCGCTTCGATGCCCGTCGCCACGATCGGGCTCTCGGTCTTGAGCAGAGGCACCGCCTGGCGCTGCATGTTCGAACCCATGAGCGCGCGGTTGGTATCGTCGTTTTCCAGGAACGGGATGAGCGCCGTCGCCACCGAAACGAGTTGTTTGGGCGAGACGTCCATGTAATCTATCATCTCTTTGGGCAGTTGCGTGATCTCCGCTTTGCGGCGGCAGGACACGCGCTCGTTGACAAAGGAGCCGTCCTCGTTGAGCGGTTCGTTCGCCTGCGCGACGATGTATTTATCCTCTTCGTCGGCGGTGAGGTAGTCCACTTCGTCGGTGACGCGCACCACCGAAGCGTGGCCGTGCTCGTCGAAGCCCTCTTTATGCACGCGGCGGTACGGGCTCATGATGAAGCCGTACTCGTTGACCTTTGCAAAGGTCGCCAGCGAGGAGATGAGGCCGATGTTCTGCCCTTCGGGGGTCTCGATGGGGCACATGCGGCCGTAATGGCTGTGGTGCACGTCGCGGACGTCGAAGGTGGCGCGGTCGCGGTTGAGGCCTCCGGGGCCGAGCGCGGAAAGTTTGCGCTTGTGCGTGAGTTCGGCGATCGGGTTGGTCTGGTCCATGAACTGGGACAACTGCGAAGAGCCGAAGAATTCGCGGATGACCGCCGTGACGGGGCGGACGTTGATCAGCCCCGAGGGAGTGACTTCGTTGGGGTCCTGCGTTGCCATGCGCTCCTTGATGAGGCGCTCCAGGCGCGCGATGCCCACGCGCAGTTGGTTCTGCAGCAGTTCGCCCACGCTGCGCACGCGGCGGTTGCCGAGGTGGTCGATGTTGTCCACCGTGCCGATGCCGTAGCGAAGGTCGAGGTTGGTGGAGACCGCCGCGACCACGTCGTCCACCGTGATGTGGCGGTGGGTGAGTTTTTCGACGAGCGGGCGGATCTGCTTGCGCTCTTCCGCCGTGACGGCGACCGTATCGCGACCGAGGATCTCGTGGAAGAGTTTGCAGGCGGCGACGAACTTGATGCGGTCCTCGCGCCGCTTTTCGCGGTTTTTGCGCTCCTCCGCCTTTTCGTCCTCCGTCTTTTTGCTCTCGCGCGTGAAGTACACGTCGTTGATCTGCGTCATGTAGTGTTCGGCGACCGTCTCGATGTCCGCATTGTCGCACGCGGCGGCGATCTCTTTGGAGAAGCGGAAGTTCGGATAATACACGGTGGCGAGCAAGCCGAAACTCTTGGGGTTCTTGTCCGAGAGCGCGGCAAAATCCACGGTGTTGTTGCCGATGACGCGGTGCCAGATCCTGCCCCCCTGCTCGTCGGAAACGACGACGGAGACGGTGTTCACGCCCGCGTTCTGCACGGCACGCGCGCTCGCCTCGGTGAATTTTTCTTCCTTGGCGACGAGCAGTTCGCCCGTTTCGGGATGGAAGATGTCTTCCGCCGCGACGCAGCCGGGCAGACGGTATGCGATGTTGAGTTTTTTGTTGAACTTATAGCGGCCGACCTTGACGACGTCGTAGCGGCGCGCGTCAAAGAACAGGTTGTGCAGGTGCTGGCGCACGGACTCGTCCGTCGGCACTTCGCCGGGGCGCAGGCGGCGGTACAGTTCGATGAGGCCGTCCTGCTCGCTCTTGGCGGTATCCTTTTCGATGGTGGCGTTGATCATGCGCTCGTCATCGCCGAACAGATCGCGGATGGCGGCATCCGACCCGAACCCGAGGGCGCGCAAAAGCACCGTGGCGCAGATCTTGCGCTTACGGTCGACGTGCACCCACATCACGCCCTGGGAATCCTGTTCGAATTCCAGCCAGGCGCCGCGGTTGGGGATAACGGTGGTCTTGAAGATCTCGCGGCCGGTCTTGTCCTTTTCGGACTCGTTGTACGCGCCCGGGGAACGCACCAACTGCGAGACGATGACGCGCTCGGCGCCGTTGATGATGAAGGAGCCGTTCTCGGTCATCCACGGAATATCGCCCATGAACGCTTCCTGGTCGATCACCTCTTCCTTGACCTTGTTGACGAGGCGGACCTTGACATAGAGCGGACGGGCATACGTCGCGTCGCGGTTCCTGCATTCCTTTTCGTCGTACTTGGATTTATCCTTGATGACGTGGTCGAGGAAATACAGTTCGAAGTGGTCGGAATAATCGGTGATGGGCGAAAAGTCCTCGAACACCTCGCCGATGCCCTCTTCGATGAACGTTCTGTAAGACTCTTTCTGGATCTCCACGAGGTCGGGGATCTCGATGACCTCATTGATCTTGCCGAACTTCCTACGCTCTGTCTTGCCGTACCTCTGGATCGGTAAATTCATCAGATAAACGCTCCTTAAAAATTTCGTTCGATGCTGCCTGAAACCGCCCGCGAAAAAAATTTTCCGCCGTTTGTTTCCCTGCTCTTTACAACGCGCACAAAATTTTGTATAATAGTGCGGACAAAGTTGCCTGCACGCCATACGCGATCGGTGCCGCACGCGCGGATTTTTCCCGCTTTTTGTCCCTTTTTGGCTGAAAAAGGTGACAAAAACACAGTATAATCCATAATGATACAGTTTGACATTATATAAAAATCTCAAAAAAATGTCAAACGGTTTTCGGGCATGTATCCCGAAAAATTTCCGAATCCGACGAATTTTTCGAAATCCGACAAACAAAGACGTTTTTCGCGCGGGATTTTTGCCGCGCGGCAAGGAGGTCGCCCCATGCGGCTGGACAAATTTCTCAAAGTTTCGCGCATCTTAAAGCGCCGCACCCTGGCGGCGGAGGCATGCCGCGCCGGAAAAGTGACGGTGAACGGGCGGGACGCCAAACCCGCCTGCACCCTGAAAGCGGGGGACGTGGTCACCCTGCACTTTGCGGCGGGGCAACTCACCTTCCGCGTGCTCGCGCTTAAAGAGACGGTCAAAAAGGAAGAGGCGGCGTCGCTGTACGAGATCGTCTCGGACGGGGAACAGGCATGAACGTCTGCGCCGTCATCCCCGCGGCGGGCAGCGGCACGCGCGCGGGGTTTTCCCGAAACAAAGTATTGCAGCCGCTGGGCGGCGTGCCCGTGCTGGTGCGCACAGTATCCGCATTCGCGCAAAACAAAGCCGTCGCGCGCATCGCCGTGTGCGTGAACGAGCAGGACCGCGCGCAGATCGAAGAACTGCTCGCGCCCTTTGCGGGCGTCCTGCTCGTCGCGGGCGGAGAGACGCGCACGCAGTCCGTTGCCAACGCGCTCGAAGCGCTCGCCGCCCTGCCCTGCCCGCCCGACTACGTGCTGGTACACGACGCGGCGCGCCCCTTCGTCTCGCAGAAGATCATCGGCGACTGCATCCGCACCGTGCGCGAACACGGCAGCGCCGTGTGCGCCCTGCCCTGCACCGACACCCTCGTGCGGGCGCAGAGCGGCATGATCTGCGGCACCCTCGAACGCAGGGACGCCTGGCTGCTGCAGACGCCGCAGGGGTTCGGCTTTGCCGACCTGCTTTCCGCCTACCGCAGGATCGCGCCCGAAGACTCCTTCACCGACGATTCGGGGGTATACGCAAAATACGTGGCGCCGCCCTTCCTGTTCACGGGCGAACGCACCAACGTCAAACTGACCTATCCGGAGGATTTTGCCATGGAGAGCATGCGCACGGGCATCGGCATCGACACGCACGCGTTCGGCGCGGGCGATCACATCGTGCTCGGCGGAGTGCGCATCCCGCACAGCCGCGGGCTGATCGCGCACAGCGACGGGGACGTGCTCTGCCACGCCGTAATGGACGCGCTCCTCTCGGCGGCGGGGCTTGCGGACATCGGCAACCGGTTCCCCGACAGCGACCCGCAGTACAAGGGCGCGGACAGTCTCTTATTATTGTCGCGCGTGCGCGCGTTCGTCGAAGAGGCGGGCTGTTCGGTCGGGAACGTATCGGCGGCGATCGTGGCGCAGAGCCCGAAACTGGCGCCGCACATCGCGCAGATGAAAGAGAACATCGCCCGCGCCCTCGGCATCGCGGCGGACGACGTGGGCATTTCCGCGGGCACCAGCGAAGGGCTGGGCTTCCTCGGCAGAGGGGAAGGCATCACCGTGACGGCGAGCGCGCTCCTGCGCTCCCGCCGCTGAAAACAGGCGTTCGCGGCGCGGCTGCCCCGCGGCCGAACCGACGACAGAGAGGAATTTTCCATGGCGAAATCGAGATCGGTATATGTATGCTCCGAATGCGGGGCGCAGAGCCCGCAGTGGCTGGGCAGGTGCCCGGGCTGCGGGAAGTTCGGCACCCTCGTCGAAGAAATTTCCGAAGCGCCCGCGCCGCAGAAAGCGGCAAAGCGGGAACGCTCGGCATCCTTCAAAAAACCCGTTCCCCTCTCTTCGGTACACGAAGAGGCGGTCGGACGGGTCTCCTCGGGCATCGCCGAACTGGACACCGTGCTGGGCGGGGGCATCGTGCCCGGCTCGCTGGTGCTCATCGGCGGCGACCCCGGCATCGGCAAGAGCACTCTCCTGACCGAAGTGTCCGCACATCTTGCCAGGACGCACAAAGTTCTGTACGTATCCGCCGAGGAAAGTTGCTCGCAGGTGAAGATGCGCTGTTCGCGGCTGGGGCTGAACGCGGACAACCTGCTTTTGCTCAACGAGACCTGCTTCGAGGACATCGAAGAGGCGATCGAGGACGAAAAATTCGTG
>CALVMB010000036.1 GCA_944341895.1 uncultured Clostridia bacterium | reverse complement strand
CCCGAACAGAAGGCCATCCTCGTCAAAGCCATCAAGTCGGAAGGAAATACCGTCGCCATGACGGGCGACGGCGTGAACGACATTCTCGCCATGAAGGAAGCGGACTGCGCAGTCTCCGTCGCCTCGGGCAGCGAAGCGGCGAAAAACGTCAGCCACATCGTCCTGCTCGACAACAACTTTGCTTCCATGCCGAAAGTCGTGTTTGAAGGCAGGCGCGTCATCAACAACATTCAGAACTCTTCGTCGATGTACCTGATGAAGACGCTGTTCACCGCGGCGTTCGCCATCATCTCCATCATCCTGAGCCAAGGCTATCCGTTCAAGACGAACAACATGATGCTGCTCGAATTTTTCGTCATCGGCATCCCCACCTTCTTCCTTTCCCTGCAACCCAATACCAACCGCGTGAGCGGAAAGTTTTTACCGGCCGTTTTGGCTAAGGCCATCCCATGTGCGCTGGTATTGGTACTGGCGGTGGAAAGCGTGACGATCGTCACAGCGGCACAGCCCGCTTACTTTAAGAATTGTTACAACATCGTCACGGTCATTGTCATCACCTTTGCGGGGCTGGTCATGTTGTACCGCATCTGTTCGCCGCTCAACTTTTTCCGCCTGGTCCTGCTTGTCTGCATGATCACGGCGTGCGTATTGGGATTGACGCTTCTCCCGGATATGTTCCTCGACGCCAACCGTGAAGCGCTCAACTTCGTATCCGTGCTGTATATCATCGTCGTCATCCTCGTGTGCTTCCCGCTCTCGAACGTGCTCATCCGAGCCACCGACCGATTGCGGGCGCACAAAAAACTTGATCAGTCGGTCGCCGACCGCTACATGCGCTGATCATGCAAATCGCAAAAAACCCGCCGTGCGGATTTTCCGCACGGCGGGTTTTTTAACGCGGCAACAACCGCAGGCACTGTAACCGTCACAACAACAAAACAGACGCATCAGCCGCAGCAACATCCGCGGCAATGCCGTTTGGTTTTGCGAAGAGAAACAACGCACTTTGCGCGCATATACAGGGCGACGATCTCCGCCGCCGCGCCGAAAATACGACGGCGGGGTTTCAGTCCGCGGTGCGCGCCGCCATGCCGAGGACGGCAAGCAAGGGCGCAAAGATACCGCCCCTGCACGGTACGATTGAAAAAGCATTCGTAGATGCCGCTCTTTGCATCGTACCAATCGGCAAAAGGCTTGCGCGAGGGGCTTTCCGCGAGATATGCGAGCACGGGCGCATACAGCGCGCGGCATTTTTCGCGGTCGTCCGTCAGAGCCGCCGCCCACAGGATCCAGTCCGATTTGGTATACGTCTTCCGTCCGTCCAGCGGAACGCCGTACCGCTCGTTCTTTTCGATGTAATGTGCTGTCTCGCGTTCGCGCACATCCCGTCCGAGCAAGTCGAAGCCGAACAGTTTGTCGAACAACAGATTGTATTTGACCGAATAAGTCCCCGCCTGCCCGTACGCGAGCGGCATCACTCCTTCGCCGACCAATGTCCGCATCGCGGAAGCAAACTTCTCCGCTTTTTGCGCGTACTCTTCCGCAAGCGCATCCTTGCCCAGCGCGCGACAGATGAGCGAAAAGCCTTCGATGCCCGCCAGCGCCTTGACGGCAAGATTGACGTTGTCCGCCAAGTGCCCCGCAAAATCATCGGTGCACAGTTGGTTCCCGGGGCGCAGACCTTCCCGCTCGAGATATCCGACCCATTTTTTCAGCAGTGAAAAATTCTTCTTCGCCAACGATTTGTCCGCGCCCGCCACGATCGCCGCCGCCGCCATGACCAGCATGTTGCCGCACTCCTCGACGGGCATCTGTCCCGCAAGATCGTAGATGTTGCTTTCCGCGGGGCGCAGATAGAGCATGGTGTGCGTTCGCGGCCCGCTGAACATCGTCATGTTGCAACTGTATTTGTCGTCACGGTTTTTCACGCCGTATACCTGGCCGCAACACCACGGATAGGTGCCCAGATCGTGCGGCGCAAAATCGTATGTCCAGACAGGCATTTTTGCAAACGCTTAAATGCCGCGCGTCATCGCGTTGACCAGTTCGGGCGCGTACAGCAAAAACAGCGGCATGGACGGATAACTCACGTCCGCCGTACCGATACAGCCGTTGGAATCGCATTCCTTGGAAAAATACAGCAACTCCCCCTTCTCCGTCGTCACCAGTTTATGCGCGCCCATCGTCTGACGCAAGGCCGCACAGGCGAGCGTATAATACCCCTCGCCCACTGCAAGGCAGTCCTCGCGCAAGCGCGCGTCGAATGCGTCGCAGGCGGCAAGAATGGCGGTACGGTCATGACGGCATTCGTTCAGAGCGTCGATGATGGTCTTGCCGCCGTGAAAATAATACGCCTTGCACCACTGTCCGAAATAAAATACGGAGACGCGATCGTCGTATGCGGTGAGGAACGAACCGCTTTTGCCGCGTTCGACGGCGGCGATGCAGTTGCGTTCCCAGCCCTTGCGCACGTATTCAAATTTCCCGTCCGCAATGTAGTTGCGCACCGCCAGTTCGGTGACGAACCAGCATTCTTCGCCCGCCAGATAAACGTCGCCCCAATCGGGCGCAATGCAGTCGTTCGTGTTGGAAAGAGGCAGATTGCGCTTGCGCGTTATGAACGCGGCTTCGTATCCGCGCATGGGCAGTACGCCGCCCACCGTTTCCGCGCGTTCGTCGTTGTAGCAGTACTCCTCGTCCAGAACGAGCGCGACCGAAAAATCCTGCGGCAGCGCCGCACATTGCACGTCGTATTCGGTAAAACACACGGGGCAGGACAGCAGCGCAAGATCGGTGGGGATGCGCGGCGAAACAAAGCGAACGCGCAGTGTGAAGCCTTCCCCCGCATATGTGTATTCGGTGGCGAACGCGGCGACGGCAACGTCTGTCACCCGCAGAGGCTGTGCGCCGTCCGCAAGCCCCAAAAAGCAATACGTCTTTCCGCCGAAGCGCACCAGCCCGTAGGTGCGGCGCGAAAGCCCCGTCCAAAAAACGGTATCCCCGCCGTTCGATTCGTCGTGCGGCGACCAAACGGAAAAATTCGGGTCAATGATCCAGATCGGATAGGAAGGTAAAATCCTGTTCATAAATACTATTTCCTGCCTGTTTGTTTTTTATGATAAAATAGTCTGACAGACGCGGCAAGCGGGAGAAAAACGCCGGACCGCAGAACCGCACCGACCGTATCGCCATGCTTTTGCAAAGGCTGCTCAGCCTTGCGCGAAAGGCGGATCCTTCCGAAAGGCACAGGCTTCGCGGACGGCTTCCGCCGCGCGGGCGATGTCCTCGTCCGTATGCGCCGCAGAAACAAACATTGCCTCGAACTGCGACGGCGCGACATAGATGCCGCGATCGAGCATGGCGTTGAAATACGCCGCAAACGCCGCCGTGTCGCATGCCGATGCATGCTCCGCGTTTTGCGGGGCAAGGGGCGCGAAGAAAGGCGTCAGGATGGACCCGACGCGCGCGCAGGGCACGCCCGCGTGCGCATATGCGCTGTCCAGCGCGGCGCCCTTTCGTTCGAGGTCGGCATACAGGCTGTCCCGTTCGGCGCGGAGGATGCGCAGCGTCGCCAGCCCCGCCGCCGTGGCAACGGGGTTGCCCGAGAGCGTGCCCGCCTGGTACACCTTGCCGAGCGGCGCCACGCATTGCATGATCTCCCGCCTGCCCGCATACGCGGCGAGAGGCATGCCGCCGCCGACGATCTTGCCGAACACGGCGAGGTCGGGCGAAACGCCGTATCGCTGTGCCGCGCCGCCGTAGGCGACGCGAAAGCCCGTGATCACTTCGTCGAAGATGAGAAGAGCCCCCTCTTTGTCGCATACAGTGCGCAGTTCTTGCAAAAAGCCGTCCGCAGGGGGCACGACCCCCATATTTGCCGCGACGGGCTCGACGATGACACAGGCGATCTTTCCGCGGTTTGCCGCGAACAGTTCCCGAACGCTCTGCACGTCGTTATAGCGCGCGACCAGCGTTTCGCGCGCGTATCCCGCGGGCACACCGAGGCTGTCGGGCACGGCGCCCGTCATACAGCCCGAGCCGGCCCGCACGAGCAGACCGTCCGCATGTCCGTGGTAATTGCCTGCGAACTTGACGATCTTGTCCCTACCCGTAAACCCGCGCGCGAGGCGGACGGCAGACATCGCCGCCTCTGTGCCCGAATTGACCAGACGGACCTGTTCGGCATAGGGCGCGGCAAACAGGATCTCCTCGGCGAGTTCGCTCTCGCGTACAGTGGGCGCGCCGAACGTCAGCCCGTCCGAAGCGGCGGTTTGCACCGCGCGCACGACTTCTTCGCGCGCGTGTCCCAGGATGAGGGGACCCCAACTCATGACAAAATCGATGTATTCCCGCCCCCGCGTATCTGTGATCCGATCGCCCCTGCCGCGGGAAATGAACAGCGGTTCCCTGCCCACGGCGCGGAAGGCACGCACGGGCGAATTGACTCCGCCCGCGATCACGCGGCTCGCGCGTTCGAACTCGGTCATTGTGCTTTCCTCCAAGCCGCCCAATCGAGCGCGTGATAGGTGATCACCATGTCCGCACCCGCGCGGAAAAACGCCGTCATGATCTCGTCCACCGTGCGCCTTTCATCCAGCCAACCCGCCTGCGCGGCGGCCTTGACCATGGCATATTCGCCGCTGACGTTGTAGACCGCGAGCGGCAGGCCGGTCCGCTCCCGCGCACGGCGCACGATATCCAGAAAGGCGAGCCCCGGCTTGACCATGAGGATATCCGCCCCCTCCGCTTCGTCGGCGGCAAGTTCGCGCAGAGCCTCCCTGCCGTTGCGCACGTCCATCTGGTACCCCTTGCGGTCGCCCGACTGCGGCGCCGAATCCGCGGCATCGCGGAACGGTCCGTAAAATGCCGAAGCAAACTTGGCGCTGCATGCCATGATCGGCGTGCCCGTGAATCCCGCCTCGTCCAAAGCCTTGCGGATGCAGGCGACGACGCCGTCCATCATGGACGAAGGGGCGACCATGTCCGCGCCCGCCCGCGCATAGGCGAGCGCCGCGCGCGCATGCAACGGGAGCGAAAGGTCGTTCTCCACCTCTCCGTCCGAAAGCACGCCGCAATGTCCGTGCGAGGTGTATTCGCACAGGCAGACATCGGCGATGATGACCAGTTCCCTTTTTCTGTCGCGCAGGCGACTGCGGATGGCGCGGATAGCGCGCGGAACGACGCCATCCTCGGCATACGCGCCGCTCCCCGTCTTGTCTTTGTGTGCGGGGATGCCGAACAGCATAGTCCCGCCGATGCCCGCATCCAGCATGGCGTCGACGACTTCGTTCAGGCGATCGACGGAATAGCGGTACACGCCCGGCATGCTGGGCACAGGCTGTTTGATGTCCGTGCCGTCCGCAACAAATACGGGATAAATGAGCGCGGACGCATCCGCGCGTGTCTCGGCGACCAGATCGCGCAAAGTTGCACTGCGGCGCAGTCTTCTCAATCGTTGCATAACTCCTCCTCCCGCGCGACCGCATCGGCAAGCGCCTCTGCGGTATGCGCGTCCGCGACGGCGGGGCGATAGCCGCGCGCCGTCAGTTCTTTTGCCGTTTCCCGCCCGATGCAGACAGGGCGAACGGACAGCGGGAGCGGACAGGCTTCGAGCAACGCCCGCGCCCCGCCCGCCGATCCGAAGGTGACAAATTGCGCAGAAGCGAGCGCCTCCGCGGCGCGGCGCACCGCCTGCGCGTCCGTTTCCGTGCGATACAGGCTGATCTGCGTGCCGACCGAAAGCAGGACGGGATTGCCGTTTTCCGCGCGCAGGAGCGCAGTGCGCGCCACATCTCTGCCCGCCAGCGCCGCAGCGAGCGCTGCAGCGGTATGCACATCGGGGAGAATATCCGCGTGGAAGCCATAGGAAAGCAGGATTGCCGCCGTTTCGCTCCCGAGCGCGGCAAACGTTTTGCCGCCGAACGCGCGCCAATCCGTCCCGCGGGCACGGGCACGTTCAAAGAAAACTTCCACACCGTTGGGCGAAGTAAAGGCAAGGACATCGAACTGCCCGAGCCGTTCAAAGACAAAATCAAAATCGAGCGGACAGACGCGCAGAACGGCGCAAGCCACTGCCGCAATGCCGCGGGCGTCCAGCGCCGCACACACCTTGCGCACATGCGCGGGCGTACCCGTGACGACGGCGGCGGAACGGGCAAAACAGCGCGCAAAATTATCCCCCAAAAGACCGCGTTCGCACACCTGCCCCACGGCGAGCGTGAGCGGCGCATCCAGTTCCGCCGCGCGCAAAGCGACTTCGGCAAGGCGGCAAAACACAGTGCGCGCCGCGGGTGTACCCGCCGCCGAAAACAGCGCCGCAGGCGTATCCGCAGGCATGCCCTTGCCGATCAGCGCCTGTGCGATGAAGGCGGCACGCGCCTTCGCCATCAGAAATACGAGCGTTTCGCCGCGCCGCGGTTCGGGCACGAAAACCTCGCCCGAAGCGCTGTGCGCCGTGATGACGCGGAATGACTGCGCGACGCCGCGGTGCGTGACGGGAACGCCCGCATATTCCGCCGCGGCGACGGCGGAAGTAACGCCGGGCACGCTCGCACAACGCACGCCCGCCGCGGCGAGCGCGGCGAGTTCTTCCCCGCCTCTGCCAAACACGAACGGATCGCCGCCTTTCAGGCGGACGGTCAGCCGATGGCGCGCGGCACATTCGAGCAGGATCGCATTGATCTCCTCCTGCTTTGCTGCGTGCGCACCCGCGCGCTTGCCGACAAAGATCTTTTCGCAGTCTGCCCGCACGAGCGAAAGCAGATCCTCGTCGAGCAGACTGTCGTAGACCACACAATCACAGCGGCGCAACAGTTCCGCGCCGCGCAGGGTGAGCGTTCCCGCGCCGCACCCCGCGCCTACCAACACCACGCAGTTCACAACAACGCCTCCCGCAGGGCAGTGAATGTTTGTGCACCCTCGTAACGCAGACTTGCGATGCGTCCCTCTCTCTGCGCATACAGGCGTTCGCCATCAAAATAACAGCCGATACCGCCCGTACAGTCGCCGCCGAGCGCACGCTGGCAGGTGCGTTCGATGCGCGCCGCCTTGCCAGTTTTTTCATCGTGCAACAGGCGACCCGCGTCGCCCTCGACGGCGATGATGCCCTGGCACGCCGCGGGAACGCAGTCCTCCACCGAAATCGGCGTCACGGTGACGCGCGCGTCCGCAAAGTCCAGGCGTTCCAATCCCGCCATAGCCAAAACGAGCGCATCATATTCGCCTTCCAGCAGTTTGCGGATGCGGGTGTCGACGTTGCCTCGCACGGGCAATACCGTTGCCGCAGGATACAAAGAAGCGATCGCCGCCGCGCGGCGGGGCGAACCCGTGCCGACCCGCAGGATCTCCCGTCCAGCGGACAGGAGCGCGTCTCGCGCGTCCGCGCGGGGCAGACAAAAAAAGCCGTCTCGCCCCTCGTCGGTGGGCAAATCTTTGGCAGAATGCACGGCGACATCGATCTCACCGCGTGCAAGCAGTTCGGAAAACACGTCCGTAAACGCGCCACGCCCGATCTCGGACAAGGGCGAAACCGCATCCGCATCGCCGCGCGTGCGCACGGCGACGATCTCCGTTTGGTACCCGAGGCGCGCAAATGCCGCCGCCGCCAGATCCGCCTGCGCCAGAGCGAGGCGGGAACCGCGCGTGCCGATTTTCAGTTTCATTCTTCCGCCTCCGAAAGCATTTTTTCCACAAGCGCGGCGTATTCCTGCGCAGGCATCGTGCCGCGCAGTTGTTCCGCTCGCCTGCATAATTCTTCCAGATCGCGCGGCAGGCACCTTTCGATGTGCCGCCGCAATGCCGCTGCCAACGCGGGCGATGCGCCGCCCGTAGAGATCGCCACCGTCACGTCGCCGCGCACGATGAGCGCGGGAAAATAAAAGTCGCAATCTGCGGGGGCGTCCACGCTGTTGACGGGAACTCCCCTTGCCCTGCAATC
>CALVMB010000035.1 GCA_944341895.1 uncultured Clostridia bacterium | reverse complement strand
GGCTGGGGTAGCTGGATTCGAACCAACGAATGACGGAGTCAGAGTCCGTTGCCTTACCGCTTGGCGACACCCCAATGAATTTGTACCTTGCTATTTTAGCAAAGTTTGTTGATTTTATCAAGCATTTTTGCTCGGTTTTCAAAAAAAATTGCTCGATTCTTTGCTTGCGGCGGCGATCTGCCGAATGCGGCCCCCTGCCCGCTTTGCAATTTTCGTTGCAAAAATGCATTGTATATTTTTTTGCGGCGTGCTATAATCCTGATAACGTTCCCATACAAAGGAGAAATCAGATGAAACGGATCAGCGGCCCGGGCGTTATGCTGGATTGTTCGCGCGGAGCGGTCTATTCCCTCCCCGCCCTCAAGACCTTTATCGACATGCTTAAAAAAATGGGCTATAAACAACTGCAGTTGTACACCGAGGACGTATACACCCTGGACGGTGAGCCCTATTTCGGCTACCTGCGCGGGCGATACACCAAAGAGGAACTGCGCGAACTGGACGAATACGCCGCCGAACACGGCATCGAACTTGTCCCCTGCATCCAGACGCTCGCACACCTGGGCGGGATTCTGCGCTGGCAGGCTTACGCGGATATCCACGACAACGCCGACATCCTCCTTGCCGGGGAAGAGCGCACCTACGAACTCATCGATAAAATGTTCGCCGCCTGCGCGGAAACTTTTCACAGCCGCCGCATCAACATCGGCATGGACGAGGCGCACACCGTCGGGCTCGGGAAATACCTGGACAAAAACGGGTACGGCAACCGTTTTGACATTCTCTTCAAACACCTGCAAAAAGTTGCGGCGATCGCCGAAAAATACGATTTCCGACCGATGATGTGGTCGGACATGTTCTTCCGTCTCGCCTACAAGGGGAATTACTATGTGACGGAACCCGACGAAACCGCCAGCCGCGAGATCTCCGCGCTCATCCCCGCGAACATTGACCTGATCTACTGGGATTATTACAGCCGCGACGAGACGCACTACGATGCGATGATCAAGGCGCACAAACTTCTCAAACAAAACGGCATCGTGTTTGCGGGCGGCGCCTGGTGCTGGTCAGGCTTTGCCCCCAGCAACGCCTTCAGCATCGAGGCGTCCCGTGCGGCGCTCGCGGCCTGCCGCAACAACGGGATCCGCGAAATTTTCATCACCGTGTGGAAGGACGACGGTTCGGACAGTTCGCTGTTCAGCGTGCTCCCCGCCCTGTTCGCGTCGGCGCAGTATGCCGCAGGGAATTTCGACGAGGAAAAGATCCGCGCGCGCTTTCGCAGGATCGCGGGCACGGATTGGGAAGATTTTATGGCGCTGGACCTGCCCAACCTCCCCGAACAGGACGGCGCGCCGCGCAACGCCTGCAAATACATGCTGTTCAACGACCCCTTCTTCGGCATTTTCGACCGCACGGCGGACCCCGCCCGCAAAGCCGAGTTCACCGCGGCGAAAGAGCGGCTTTCCGCCTGCGCGGGCAACAAGCGCTGGGGATATCTGTTCCGCACGCTCGCCGATCTGTGCGCCGTGCTGGAGATCAAATACGACCTGGGCGTGCGCACGCGCGCGCTGTACAAAAGCCACAACATGCAGGGGCTGTGCATGCTGGTCGCGGACTATGCGGAATGCGAGCGGCGGATCGGGACCTTTTACGAAAGTTTCCGCGAACAGTGGAGGCGGGAGGCGAAGGGGTTCGGGTTCGAACGACACGACGTGCGCATCGGCGGGCTTTTGCAACGGATGCGGCACTGCCGCCAAATGCTGGAACGCTACCTCACGGGCGAACTGCCGGCATTGGACGAACTGGAACAGGACATCCTGCCCTTTTACGAAAACGCGCCGGACGGGCGATCCTTACTGTACAACGATTGGCTCCGCACGGCGACCGTGCTCGGCTCATGAGCGATATGCGGCACAACGAACGCGCCGTCCCCGCACGCGGGGACGGCGCGTTTTGCTTTTCCGCCGCCCGACGGGCGGCGCGGTCTGCGCGCGGCGCAAAAGCGCGCCGCGGAGCCGTTTACTTTTCGTACACGCTGCGTTTGAGGATGCCGATGTACGGCAGATTGCGGTAGCGTTCGGCATAATCCAGCCCGAAGCCGACCACGAACTCGTCCGCGCAGTCGAATCCCTTATAATCCGCCTCGATGGGCACGACGCGGCGGCTGTATTTATCGAGCAGGGCGCAGATCTTGACCGATTCCGGCTTGCGCGAATACAGCATGCGTTTCAGATAGGAAAGGGTATATCCCGAATCGATGATGTCCTCGACGATGAGCACGTGTTTCCCCTCGATCTTGCGGTCGAGGTCCTTGATGAGTTTGACCTCGCCAGAAGACTTGGCGCCCGCGCCGTAGGAAGAGATCGCCATAAAGTCCATTTCCACGGGGATGGTCATGGCGCGCAGGAGGTCGGCATAGAACATGACGCTCCCCTTCAAGATGCTGACCATCAGCGGCGTTTTGCCCGCATACTCCCGATCCAACTGCGCCGCGAGCGCACGGATGCGCGCGTCCAGTTGTTCCTGCGAAAACATGATGCTCTCGACGTCCTGATGCATTGCTTTTCTCCTTGTTGTTCGTTTATCGCAGCGCATATATGCGCTTCGTTTCGGATGTGACGCGCACCGCGTCGGCGATCTCGGCGCCGAACACGGCAAGCACGGTGTTTCCCGCCGCGAGCAGCGGAATGCGGTCCCTGCGCCGCCGCTCGATCTTGCGGTCGATGAAAAAGTCTTTGAGTTTTTTGCTCCCGCCGCCGAATTTGGCGAACAGATCCCCCGCCCTGCGCAGGCGCAGAACACACCCCGCGGGAAGTTTGTCCGCATCGACGTACAGCACGCCGGACGCCGAACGCAGTTCCGCCTCGGAAACGTCCGACGCCGCACAGGCGGTGACGCGGGCGACGCTTCCGCAGGCAAAGCGGAATTCCCCCGCGGCAAAGGCAAATTCTTCCTCCCGCCGCTCCTCCGTTGCGCCCGCGCGCAACACGGTGACGCACGATACGTCGCGCACCGCGCGCAGACCGAACGGCAGGTCGGCGGACGCGCCACAGTGCGCGCCGCACAGCGCGCGTGCCTCCGCGATGCCCGCCGCAGTATGGTCGGCGCACCCGCCGAAACGGCGGTACGCGAGCACGACGCAGCGGCAAAACAGCGGCGCGGGCAGATCGGCGGGGATGTGCAATTCTTCCCCGTCCTGCACGAGCGCCTCCCGCGCGAGCGCATACAAGTACTCGTCGTCTTCGCGCGCGCGGCGGGAAAAGGCATACACATGTTCTTCCAGCCGCGCAAAGCGCGCCGCGGCGGGCGCGAGCACCTCGTGCCGCAGAAAATTGCGGGAAAGATCGGTATCGGCGTTGCTCTCGTCCTCGCGGCAGTCGAGCCCGTGCGCCCGCAGATAGTCCCCGATCTCTGACTTCCGCACGCCGAGCATGGGCCGCACGATCGCCTTGTCCCCCACGGGGATGCGGTCGGCAATACCGCCCGCGCCAGTCAGGGCACAGCCGCGGAAGAGGTTGAACAGAACGCTCTCGGCGTTGTCGCCGCCGTGGTGCGCCGTCATGAGCACGTCCGCCCTGTCCTCGCGCAGGATGCGTGCAAAACACTCATAGCGGCAGGAACGCGCCGTCTCCTCGATGCCCTTGCCGCGCTCGCGCGCGAGTGCGGGCACGTCGAACGAATACAGAAAGAGCGGCACGCCGCGCGCCTCGCACAGGGCGCACACGAACGCCGCGTCCGCGCGCGAACGTTCGCCGCGGATGCCGTGTTCGACGTGCAGCGCCGAAAGCGAAATGCCGTACGCATGCGCGCGTTCAAAGACAAAGGAAAAGAGCGCGACCGAATCGCCGCCGCCCGAAAGCGCGACGCAGACGCGTCTGCCGCGATAGGGAGAGAGATCGAACAGTTCCATGCAGCCCTCCTTCAGTACAGCCGCACGGGAAGGGGCAGCAGGCCGCGGCGGATGCGGATGCGCCGCACCGCTTTGGCGACGATGTCCTCGCGCACGCGCTGGTTATATACGGAGTTGCCGAAGTTGAACAGATACGCTGTGACGCAGACGATGGCGGCAGGCAGCAGAAAATCGCCGCCGAACAGTTCACAGCAAAGCAGAACGGGGGCGATGAAGGTGTTCGTCGCCGCGCCGAAGACCGCGGCATAACCGAGGCAAGCCGCCGCCGCGGGCGAAATGCCGAGCCATCCCCCCGCCACCGCGCCGAGGCATGCCCCCGCGGCGAAGAAGGTGGTCACTTCCCCGCCCAAAAAGCCGACGGCGAGCGTGACCGCGGTGAACAGGATCTTGACGATCCAATCGTACCAGAAGACCGTTCCGCCCGTGACGGCGGCCTCGATGAGGTTGGTGCCCAACCCCGAATACCGACCGTCCGTGAGGAAGAGCATGCAGGAAAGCAAAATGCCGACCGCGGCGACGCGCACGTACGCATTGGGGACCAGCCGCGCAAAAAGTAGCGCCGAAAACTTGCGCACGAGGCAGAACACCAGCCCCGCCAGGCCGCACAGCGCGCCCAGCGCGAACAGCCGCCACAGCATGGCAAAATCGAACGCGGCGGCAAATTCCACCTCTGCCGCAAAATGGCTGAGCCCGCACAGTCCCGCCGTGAAATAGGCGGCAAACGAGGCAAACGCCGCCGAAACGAGGGCGCGCAGGCGGATGTTGCCGACGATGGTCACTTCCAGCGCGAACAAAAGCGCGCAGACGGGCGTGCCGAACAGAGCGGAAAAGCCCGCCGCCATGCCCGCGACGATGAGGATCTTGCGCGCGCCGCGCACGGGCAGAACGCTGCCGATGCCGTCGCCGATGGCGGCGCCGATCTGGATGGCCGCGCCTTCCCTACCCACGCTGGCGCAGAACAGGTGCGCGCCCCAGGTGCCCGCGAACTGGAACAGGGCGTTGCGCAGCGGAAAGCCGCCCACTTCCCCGCGGCTGGCGCGGAATGCCGCCGTCATGCCGATGCCGCCTTTGCCCCAGCGGCGGAGCATGGCGACGGTGAGGATGCCCGCGGCGGGCAGGAACCAGACGTACAGCGAAAAATGCGCCGCCCCATACGAAGAAAAGAACTGCACGCCCAGGCCGAACACGCCGACGACGGCACCTGCACCGACGCCGACCGCGACCCCGAAAAGGGCGTATAAGAGCGGCAGCAGCACAAACCGCGCGCGCATATTTTCCAACCGATCCGCTTGCATCCTTCTCTCCGTGTTTTTCTTTCAGTATAATACATGCACGCGAAAAAGGCAATCGAAACGCAGAACGCGCGCTAAAAAACAGCGCATCGCCCCGCGGAATCCCCCGCACGGACAAGCGCCCCGACGCCCGCTTACACGGGCGTCGGGGCGCGTCTCTTTCCCAAAGGTTTGCGATGTGCAGCGCGCCTTACAGCGTTTCGCCGCGTTCGCGCAAAAACGCCGCCACTTCCTGCGCCGTCGGCACCGATTGCTGGGCGCCGCGGCGGGTCACCGCCAGCGACGCCGCCGCCAGCGCATAGCGGAGCGCGGGGCGCAGAGCGTCGCCCATGCTCAGCCGCGCCGCCAGCGAGCCGCACAAAGTATCCCCCGCGGCGGTCGTATCCACCGCCCTGACCTTGGGGCACGGGATGCGTTCGGCTTTGCCGCCCTCGTACAACAGACAGCCCGCCCCGCTCAGCGTCACGATGGGCGTGCAGCCGTAAGCGGCGAGTTTTGCCGCCGCCTGCTCCGCGTCCGCACAGCCCGCGGTCGCCGCCGCCTCCGTCTCGTTGGGGAGAACGTAGTCGGCAAAGGCGAGCGAGGCGAGATCGCAGCCCTCGGCAGGCGCGGGGTTTAAGATGGTGATCATGCCCTTTTTCCTGCCGCGGCGCAGGGCATGGCGCACGGACGGGAGCGGGATCTCCTGCTGCAACAGCAGGACGTCCCCGTTCTGCGCGCTCTGCAGGCAGGCGTCGACATATGCCTCGTCGACCAGCGCGTTGGCGCCGCTGTCGAGGATGATGCAGTTGTCCCCGCCGATCACGGTGATGGACGCAATGCCGCTGGAAACGGAAGGGCAGACTTCCGCCGCGCTCACGTCCACGCCATAGCCGCGCAGTCCGCCGAGCAGGAGAGAACCGAAATGGTCGTCCCCCACCTTTCCGCAAAAGCGAACGTTTGCGCCCGCGCGGGCGGCGGCGACCGCCTGGTTCGCCCCTTTCCCGCCCGGATTGGTCATAAAGTTGCCGCCGCGGATGGTCTCGCCGAGTTTGGGAAACCGCGCCGCGCCGATCACCAGATCCATGTTCACGCTTCCGATCACATACACGGTATGCATAAAAATTCCCCCCTTCGCATCTTCCGAAATCGCCGTATGCGGCGCAGATCATTTGCCGATATAAAACACGCGGCGCAGGGAGGACGCGATCGCCTCCCAGTGGCGGCGCAGTTTGGCGTTGGTCAGCGCGCCGCCGAACGCCATTTCCTCGGCGAGCGTGCAGGGCGCGGATAGGTCCGCCCACAGGTCGACGTAGTGCGAGCACAGCCGCTCGGGCGCGTCGCACAAGAGCACGGCGTTGTCGTACAGGTACGGACGCACCAGCGTCATGAAATCCGTCTTGGCGGCGGCGTGCTCAAAGGCGTCGATCAACCCTTCGAACAGGGCGCGCTCCTTCTTTTTGATGTAGCAAAGGTAGGAAAAGACGAGTTCGTCGCCGCGGATGTTGTAGTTGCCGTCCACCGAATAGAACTGGAACCCGTTTTCGCCGAAAAAGCGGAAAAACGCGGCGTCCAGCCCGTCGAACAGCCCGCTGCGCAGCCAATGCGCCGCCAGTTTGAGGTCGCGGTCGGCGCGTTCGACGTGGTAGGTCACGAGCGCCTGCAACTCCCTGCCCCTGCCCATGCGGTTGTACGGGCACACTTCCTTTTCCTCGTCGCGGGGCGGGTCGGGCGCAAAGGGGATGAGCGGCATTTTGCCGAAAGTGTCTTCCACCAGCCGCACGTCCGCGTCCGAAAACGCGCCCGCCAGAAACACGCACATACCCTTGTTGAACAGTTTTTCGCGCGCCGCTTCCACCTCGCTCGCGGCGAGGCGTTCCAGAAAGCCGATCTCGCCCAGCACGGGGGCAATGTAGCGGCTGTCGAACCACAATTCGCGCAACACGTCGCCCGCGCGGTCGTCGTAAAAGTTGTATTCGAAAATTTCGTTGCGGATGACAGGCAGGACGCGCTCGAACTCTTCCGCGCCGTATTCCTTTTGCGAGAGCATGGAATACAGCAGTTTCAGTTGCGGGGCGAACACCTCTTTGCGGCAGTTGAAGCGAAAACACATGTGCCCCGCCGAGGTATAGCCGTCGATCTCCGAACCGTTGGCGTTCATCGCGGCGTTGATCTCGGGCGCGCGCATCTCCCCCGCGCGCTCGAAAAACATGTGCTCGACGAGATGAAAGACGCCCGCCGTGCCCTCGGGCACGAACGGAAACACCACCGACAACGCGACGGTATGCAGATGCGGGGCGCGGAACGCGACCAACTGCGCGCCGTTGGGAAGGGTGCGGCGCGATTCACAAGAAAAATCGATCATAAAACTCCCGTGCGCGGCATGCGCCGCGCACTGCTATTGTACCATAGCGCTTGATTTTTTGCACGGTTTGAACGCCGCCCGCCGCAATTTTTTGCGCGAATTTTCCAAAAAAACGCGCGCCGCCCGCACGCACGCAAAAAAACACCCGCCGAAACGGACGGGCAGAAAAGGCGATCCGACGCCGCGGACGGGAAAATTTTGCAAGGCATGCGTTTTTGCTTTGCTTTTCGGGCGGTTTCTGCTATAATGAAAAAAAACGAGGCGGACCGCCTCTGTATACTTTGCATCCGTAGCGCAATTGGATAGAGTGTCGCCCTCCGACGGCGAAGGTTGTGGGTTCGATTCCCGCCGGGTGCACCACACACGGGGATATGCCTTTGGGCATATCCCCGTGTTTCTGTTCCCCGGCGGGATTGCCGAAATAACGTGACGCGATCGGCCTGTGGCAGCGATCGCTATTCCGTCGCGGCTTTGCC
>CALVMB010000034.1 GCA_944341895.1 uncultured Clostridia bacterium | reverse complement strand
CGTCGTCGTAAAAATCGACGGGCACGTCCTCGGTGAGCAGGCGCATGTTCTCGCCCGCCGCCTTGTTGGCGTGCAGCGACCCGATGCCCTGCCCGCCGTCCAGCCCCGCAAAGCCGAGCGCGTCCAGCACGCGGGCGCGCGTCTCGTCCGAGACCTTTCCGTTTTCGTCCGCGAGCAAGCCCATATTGTACAGTTCGTAGATGAGCGAACGCCGCTTGGAGGGCGAATTGGTCTCGTCGTTGTCGGTGCGGAACACCACGTCGTCCGACGCGATGTCCGCGCCGCAGAACGAAAAAGTCTCCACCCGCTGTCCCGTGCCCGCCGCGCGCATGACGCGCTTTCCCGCACACTGGCGCATCAGGCGCAGGATGTGCCGCCCCACCTTTTTCATCGCGCGCTTGATGCTGTCCGTCGTCACGGCGAGGCGGGTGTCGTCCTGGTCGATGAGCAGTTGCAGCCCCACCGCGCTGCTCACGTTTGTGCGGTTCTGCGAAGTGGTGCTGATCTCGGACACGCCGCTGACCAGCACAAACTCGTTGAGCAGCATCTCCTCCTCTTCGGCGAACTCCGCGGGCAGGCTGTCCGCACCCAGCATTTTGGGCGGGGTGCTGCCCTGGCGGTAGACGATGACCCGCCCGGGCGCCAACCCCTCTTCGAGCAGTTCGTCCGCGTCCACCGAGCCGTCCTCCACCGCCAGCACGCCCATGGTCAGGCGGTTCAGAAACTCATGTTTGCGGTTTTTGACGGCGTTGTACGCGCGCTGTACGGGGATCATGCGGTCGATGACGCTCCCGCCGAAAAAGGCGCCCGACAGTTCGACGGCGCACTGTTTGACGAACGGATAGGTGCGTTCGCCGTTTTCGCCGTTGCGGTACGGGAGCGCGCCGTCGTAGACGAGGAACTCGCCCGCGACGACGGTCAGCCGCCCCTCGGGCAGGTCCGCCGTCGGCCTGCGGTACAGTTCCATAACCAGTTCGCAGTCCCGCAGGACGCTGCGCGCGGCGCCGCCCTGCCCGCCCGCAAAGTTGGAAGGCGCGGACACGGGCGAAAGCGAAAACTCGGCGATGTCCCGCCCCGCGGGGCGCACCCCGTACAGCCGCTCGATCTCGGCGACGGGCATCGCCTTGGCGTGCAGGATGCTGCCCTGCTCCTCCACCGATTCACAGCCCAGCGATTCGGGATAGATCTCGAAGGGCGGGACCGCCACCACGCGCACGCCCGCCTGTCTGCCCGGCGCGCCTTCCTCCCACAAGACCTTGTAGAAGACGGTGCCGCACGTCTCGCTCCACACCGTCGCGCGCGAGACCACCTCGCTGAACCCGCATTCCTCGCACACCGAACGCAGCACGTCGGATGCGACGGACGCGGCGCGCATCTCTTCTTCGCTCCCGCCGCCCGCGCGCACCGTCATCACGGGGCGCACCCGCGCCAGTTTGGCACAGCGCGCGTCGA
This sequence comes from uncultured Clostridia bacterium, assembly GCA_944341895.1. GTDB lineage: Bacteria > Bacillota > Clostridia > Christensenellales > Borkfalkiaceae > Borkfalkia. The sequence goes on along the minus strand of CALVMB010000034.1, from coordinate 6,993 downwards.
TGGCGGGCGCGATGTGGTTGAACACCCGCCTGTATTGCCAGGCAAAGCGCGCCTCTTCCTCTTCCAGTTCGCCGTCCGGCGCGATGCCGCAGTACTGGTTGCCCGCCAGAAACTGCATGTTCAGTTCCCAGCCCTTTTCCAGAAAGCGGCGCTCCGCCTGCCGCCGCGCGAACTCCTCGCGCACGGCGCGCACGACGCGCGCCGCCGCCCTGTCCTTATTTTCCTTCAATCCTTTCCTCCTCCGCCTTGAGGAGCGCGAGCAGGCGCTCTTTCTCCGCCGCCAGCGCTTCGTCCGAAAGATCGCACAGCCGCGGCTCCTCGTCCAGCAATATCTTTGCCGCCGTGATGTCGGGCGGCATCGCTTTTTTGGTCACTTTGCGGCGCACGAGCTGCTCTTCCCCGTCCTTGAAACAGTACTCTTCCGAAACTTCGTCCGTCTCGTAGCCGAGCGCCCGCCGCCGCAATGCGTCGCGCACGCTTTCGTCGCGCATACTTTTCCCTCCTTGCGTTGCGGACGGCAAGCCGCCCGCTCCCGTGCTCCGCCGCGCGCGGAGCACCTTCAATACGGACCGCGCCGCCCACGCCGCCGCATAAGGCGCGCCTTGTCCCGCTGCACGGGCGTCGGTTCGCGGGCGGGCGGGGCATTGTGCGGCTTGGTCATCAGGAAGTAGCGCAGTTCGTCCATGGCGTGGTCGTCCTTCTTCTTGGGCAGGTCGCCCTCGCCCCAGAAATATCCCTTGATCTCGCGGATCATGTGCACACAGCCCTCGAAGATGTACAGCCGCGGCCTGCCGTTTTCCCCTTTGAGATAACTTTTGACGCGCGCGATGCCCGCGAACAGGTCCTTGTTCACGTTCGCGTTGACGAGGATGCCGCGTTCGTAGAACAGTTCGCTCACGCTCTTGGAAGCGGCGAGCGTGCGCTGGTTGGCGGCGGAATCGATGAGCGCGTGCAGCCTGCCCTTTTCGTCGCGGTGCCAGCCCAGCCGCGCCGAAACGGCTTCGATGGCGGCGGCGTGGTGGTCGATGTCTTTGCCCGCCTCGTAATGTTCGGCGACGACGTACACGTTCCCGTCGAAATCCACGCAGTACCAGTGCGCGGACAGCGGGTTATTCAGGCCCGGGTCGATGGAAATACTGTCCTGCCATTCGAAGGGCACCGCAAAGGGCGGGATGACGTGCACGCGCTCGTCGAACTCGGGGTACACCAGCCCCTCGCCCGTGCAGAACCTGCCGCGCATGCGCGCATCCAGCGTGCGCTCGTCCATGCTTTTGGCGAGCGCCGCCGTCTCCTTTTTGCTCAGAAAGGGATTGTCCGCCCATTCCATGAACTCGTACCACACCTGCGGATCGCCGCGCGCGTTCATGTAGATCTCGTCGAACACGAAGGTGCGGCCCTTGAGCGGCGTCATGGTGCCGAACAGGTCGCCCGCGCGGTCGAGCACGCGCATGCGGCATTCGTCGTATACGTCCTTGGGCGGCTCCTCGTCGAACCACACAAAGTCGAGGGACGCGCCCTGAAACTTTTCCCTGCCCTGGTCGCAGCTTTTGAAGCCGATCACCGAAACGCCGCCGAACACGTTGCGCACGCGGATCTGATCGATGACGCCCGAAGGCGAGCCTTTTTTGCCCGAGAGCATGACCACGTCTTCGATCCACGCGGGGTCGAGGTAATGCAGGATCTTTTTCTGCGCCACGTCGCGCTGCACCTGCTGGGAAAGCGAGACCACCCAGCCGAACACGTCGGCGCGGTTTTTGCGGTACGGGTGGATGCCGCGCGCCATGTACACGCACTCCACCGCGCCGCACTCCGTCTTGCCGCTGCGGTTGCCGCCGAACACCCAGCGGTTGCGCTTGCGGCAGCGGTGAAAGGCGATCTGTTTTTTGTGTTTCTTTTTCCCCGCGTTGTAGCGCGAAAGGTTGTTCCCCGCCGCGCGCCGCGCCTGTTCCCGCTCGACGGCGAGAATGGCGCGGATGATTTCCTGTTCACGCATATGACAAAATCTGTGATAATCCTCCCGCTTTTCCCCCGCCGCGCACGTTTCCGCACCCTATAATGGTATCCGCACGAATCGAGAAGGAAGGTTTTTGATGAAACGCACTCTGTTGTTTGCCGTGCCCGCGCTGTGTGCGGGCGCATGTCTGCTCCTGTTGCTCTGCCGCCCCGCGTACGCCGCCGCCGATACGCGGGAATACGCGCGCGTCACGGACGCCGCGACCTGGCTGTACGAACAGCCGGACGAACAGACGGGATTGTTCATCCTGCCCGAAACGTACTTTGTGCGCGTCACGGGCGCGACGGGCGACTATTACGCCGTATCCTATCTCTCGGACACGCAGGGGCGCGAAGAGGTGCGCGGCTACTGCCTGCAAAGCGACGTTTCGCCCGTCGATTTTATCCCCGAAACGCCCTTCCTCGTCTGCGACGTGGAAGTCACCTACCGCGCGGGCGAAGGACTGCCCGAGGGCTTTCTCTCCGAATACGTCGTCACCGCCGCCTATTACGGGACGTACCCCTACGGTTCCGCCGACTGCTACTGCGTGCGGCTGGACGGCAGGCTGGGATACGTGCCCGCCTCGGCCTGTTCGGCGCCCGATTATGTTCCCAACACCGAACACACCGAGACGGAAGTTCCCGAAACGGCACAGCCTGCGGGCGAAGGGGGCGCGGGCGCCGCGGGCATCGTGCTCGCCTGCGCGCTCGCCGTCGTCGCGCTGGGCGGGCTGTACTTTTTGTTCCGCCCCGTCAAGGCGCGCAAGCCCGCCGCCGAGGACGCCGAAGAGTTTTTCGAGGCATAGTCCCGTTCTTCCCGCGGCGGCTTTGCCTGCGCGATGTTGAGTTCGCGCCCGGCGCGCTTGTCCACGAGCGCGCCTGGGCGGGAACGCAGACTGCGCAACGCGGACGCGATGTACGGGACGGGCGCCAGTTCGCGGTCGAACCACGCCTGCGTCATCCCCGCACGCAGAAACAGCGCGTTCACGCGCGCCGCCAGGCGGCACTGCTTGCGGTAATAGGTGCGCGGCGAACAGCGCAGGCACACATCGCCGTAGTCCTCCGCCAGCACCTTGCGGCGGCGGAAAAATTTGTATTCGAGAAGATAGCGCTCCTCGCGCGAGAGCGGGGAAAGCGCCTCGTCCACCCGCGCGGCGAGATGCAAAAAACTCTGCCGCGCCCGCGTGTAGCCGAGCAGCCGCTCAATGCACCGTTCCGCAGACTCCCGCCCCGCGAACGACGAGACCGCCTGCGCCTCCACCACCTGCGCGATGTCCTCCGCCAACCGTTCCAGCCGCGGATACAACAGCAGGATGACCGTCTGATATTCCTTCAAAGCCTTTGCCTCCTTCCCCCGCGCCGCGCGCGGGTTCCCGCATTTTTTCCATTTGTCCGGGCGGCGTTCCCTGCGCCCCTCGCGGCGTGCGGCGCGAGACGCCCGCTGCCGCATTCGCTCCGCAACCGCCCGCAGTGCGCCCCCTTTGTGCCGCCGCAGTGCGCCCCTTTGCGCCGCTGCAGTGCGCCCCTTTGCGCCGCTGCAGTGCGCCCCTTTGCGCCGCTGCAGTGCGCCCCTTTGCGCCGCTGCGCTTGCCGCAACTTTATTATCGCACGGAAAACGCCCGTTTCCGAACATACCTGCCAAAAACAAACATATGTTCGTATTTTAAGGACAGTATACAGCATAAAACAGGCATCCTGTTGCCTGTTATTACTTTTTTTTGTAAAAAAAGAGTGTGCCACCGCGCGCGAAAAAGGAAAAAATCTGTCGACAAACGCGCGGGGATATGCTATAATTGTGCAAACAAACGCGCGCATACAGGCGCGCCCGCGCAGAGCGCGGGCGCGAATACTGTCTCCGACGCCGCGCGCATGCATCCGAAAAAACATTGCCCGAACGCGCAAAGGCGCGGGCGTTGTGCGCCGCTGGGGCGCAAGGCGAGGTACGAACGTGAAACTGTTGCGAAAACTGCTCATCCCGATTTTGGCGGCGGCATGTCTGCTGTCCGTTTCGTTTACGGCGGCGTTTGCCGAGGACGGCACGCAAGGGTCCGCCCCGCAGGCAGAAGGCGAGGCGGCGCTCTCTCTTCTGCTGCCCGAAACGTACGAGCAGTACCTCGAACTGACCGCGCCCTCCGACATCGCCGTAAGCGACGAGTACATCGCCATTGCGGACATGCCCGCTTCCGGCAACAGCGTCATCTATCTCCTGGACAAGGCGGGCGCGGAACCGAAATACCGCGTGTACACGCACAGCAGTACCAACAAACTGTCTTCGCTCAACCTGTACAAAGCCGCGGACAAAACCTATCTGTTCTTTCTCGACACCAACAATACCCCCTACTACATCGACTGTTCCGCTCAAACGCTCGTTTCCGCCAGCGTGGATGCGTTCAGCGCCTATTCGATGATCTTTTCGGGGAACGACATCTTTTACGCGAAACAGACGGGCACGAGCGCGAACATCTTCCACGCTTCCGTTGCCTATGACGGCGACGTCTTTTCCTTCGATACGGACGACGTCTCCATCAACCAGTCCGCCCTCAACACCAACGCGGTAGCATTTTCGGTGTACAACGGCACTGTCTATCTCTCGGCGGACAAGACCATTTACACCTGCACGCCCGCAGCAATCACACAGAACGACTCCACGGAGTACAGCGTTTCCGGCTTTGCCATCATCGGCACCAACGAACACGACATCATCTACGCGAGCCAGGACAAGCATCTGTATTTCCGCGATGCCGACGAACGCAGGGACGCCGACTATTCCATCGTCAAACTGTACGCGAACGACGTATACATCACCGCGGACAACAGCATCCTGCGCTACAGTCTGCAATCCTCTTCCTTTACGAACTATCTCATCGGCAAATATTCCGACCGCGAAAACCGCCTGAACGCGGCGAGCGACCTCTCGGTGTACGGAGGGAACCTTGTCGTTGCCGATACGGGCAACGACCGCCTCTCGCTCATCCGCGGCGGCTCGGTCAAAACCCTTTCTTTCAACGACGCATTGCTCGTCTGCGCGGGCAGCGACAACGTGCTCGCCGTCTCGGCGACAGGCACCTTTCTCTCGACCTATAACGGCGCCATGCAGAAGATCGAAGAGGCGCCGACGGACATCGTCGCCGTCTCCTATGCGTTCGGCGTCTACTACCTCATCGACCAGAACGGCGACACCTGCGCGATCGACGGTGCGACGGGCGCCGTGCAGGCTGGAACGCCGCACATCTCCGACCCCGTCAGCATCGCCGCCGACCTCTTCGGCAATATCTATGTGCTGAACACCTCGGGGCACGTCAACCGCTACACGGTACAGAGTTTCCTCTCCGACGGCTCCGCCTCGACGAGGATCGTCTCCTTTGCGGAAACACCCCTGCGCATTTTTACCGACTACGAGGGCAACGTCTTCGGTCTGACCGCGGCGGGCATCCTCGCGTTCGACGCCGATACAAAGACGATCTCTTCCGTGCAACTTCCCTTTGCCGACGCCGTATTTTCTGCGGCAGCCAAGACGGCTCGCTCGGCCGCCTTCGACTTCGAAAGCGGCGAAGTGTATGTGCTTTCGGACGGGTTCATCGTCAAAGCCGACCTCGGCGCGAACGCTCCCGCCTCGCTGAAAAACATCGCCGCGGACGGGCTGCATGCCGCCCTGCACGGCTCCGCCGCCGATACGGTCGGACGGCTCGTCACCGTGCCTGCGGGGTCCGTCGCCGTACAACTGGACGCGGGCGCCGTGACGCAGAGCGCCGCCGTGCTCCCCTATGCCGATTATGAGCGGGTGGAGATCGCGCGCACGGGCGTGAAGATCTGCGACACCGCGGCGGGAACGATCGTCGCCTTCTACGAATACACCCCCGCGGCCTCCGCGGGCGCCAATCCCGAACGCGAATACACCCTCTGCCTCATCCTCGGGAATACCGCGCCCGCGGGCGGCTATTATACCGCGCAGTCGTACGGCGCGCGCACGACCAACGACATCTCGCTGCTGCGCTTTCCGACCATGCACGTCGGCAATTCGGACAACGCGATCGCGCGCCTTGCCAAAGGCACGGGCGTGACGGTTTTGGGCAAAGTTTCCCTGCCCGCTTCCGCGCAGGGCGGGTTCGGCCTGGATACCGACTACGCCTATGTCAGCGCGAGCGTGGACGGCGAAAAAACGGTGTACGGGTACATTCCCCTCGGCTACACGGTGGAAAACAGCGCCTCATCCGGCGGATTGGGCACGGACGAGTTCGTGTACCGCAACGTCAAAAAGGGCGAAAGCATCACGCTGTGGATGGGCGAACTGTCCCTCACCCTTTCCGACCGCGAGCGGGTCAAGATGTACGGCGAACCGAACGAAGAGGGCGAAGTGTACGTCACCTATACCGACGCGAGCGGCACGTGGTCGGGCTACGTTCCCGAGGAGTGCCTGTACGAAGCGCCTTCCTCGGCGACGATCACGCTGATCGTCATCCTGCTCGTCACGGCGGCGGTGCTGGCGAGCGGGTGTTACCTGTTGCTGCGCAAGCCGCCCATGCTGCAGGAATGACCGAACGAAAATAAAAGTGCGCCGCGGGGCAATGCCCCGCGGCGCGTTTTTTGTTGTATGAAAAGCGGATCCCCTGCCGCACACGCTCTGAAACCGTGTTCCGCTCCCCGCACGGGCGGACGGCGCAGGCGCGGCGCCCGTTACACCGTGCCGTGCTGTTCCTCGTCAAAGTCCCGACTGGCGGTGTACAGCGAAAATTCGCGTTCGAGGTCGAACTCCTCGGCGCTGTCGAAGGCGGCGAGTTTGGAGATGGACACCTCGTACGCCGTCATGGTCTTTACCTCGTATTCGGAAAGTTTTTTCTGGTATTCGCGGCTCTGGATGCGCCCTGAAAGGGCGATCTTGTCCCCGACCTGCAGATTTTTGACGAAGCGCGCGTTCCTGCCCCAGGCGATGCACGGGATATAGTCGGACTTGTTGTACGCGCGGTTGACGGCGACGAGCAGGTCGGCGATCTCGCGGTTGAA
>CALVMB010000033.1 GCA_944341895.1 uncultured Clostridia bacterium | reverse complement strand
GCTGCACGCCAACAAGGCGGCGGGCGAGAACATGCGCCTGCTCACCGAGGACGTGCCCGTCGATTTTTACGACGACGACGCTTTGCATATCGACGAACACACGCGTTTCCTGCTTTCGGGCGGGTTCCGCGGCGACGAAAGCGCAAAGGCGCGCTTCGAGCGGCACCTGCGCGCGCACCGCGCGCGGCTGGCGGGCGGGGACGGCGCCGCCGATGCGGGGAAAGACAAAGCGCCCGATCAGGGCGCGGACGGCACCGCCGATGCGGGCGCGGACAAAGCGACCCGTGCGGGCGGAGACGGAGCCGCCGCGGATCAGGGCCGCGGCGTTTGAAAATAAATGCGGGAGGAAAAAGAGATGAAGGAGAACATGGCGGAACGCACCGCGGCGCAGGGAGCGGAGGCTCGGGAAGATCGGGGCGCGGCGGCGGTGGACTTGGGCAAATTCAAGGACGTGAATGCCCTTCTGAACGCGTACAATTCGCTGGAAGCCGAATTTACCCGCCGCAGTCAGCGGCTGCGCGAATTGGAGGAGAGGGAGCAGGCGGGGGAGCAAGGCGTGGCGCCCTCTCCCGCCGATGCGGGCGCGGCGCTCGCCGCGACGGTGGAAAGCGCGGTGGAGGCGTACTTTGCGGCGCATCCGCCCCGCGTCATGGCGGGCGGCGGCACATTTGCCGCCGCCGCGCCGCCGCGCGTCTGTTCGCTGGAAGAGGCGGGCAGGCTCGCGCGCGAATGGATGGATCAGAACGTATCGCAAAAATAAGGAAGGAGGATCGTACCCCATATGGTAACGATGACAGGCGCGGACAGCGCCTTGAAAAAGTATTATCTCGGCGTGGTCGCCGAACAACTCAACACGGCGGCGAATCCGCTGCTTGCAAAAATCAAACAGTCCACGGCGGACGTCTGGGGCAAGGAAGTGCGCCGCCTCGCGCAATACGGCGTCAACGGCGGCGTGGGCGCGGGCACGGAGGAGGGGGACCTGCCCGCCTCTGCAGGCAACAACTACGAACAGTTCGTCACCACCCTTAAAAACCTGTACGGCACCATCGAGATCAGCGACAAGGCTATCCGCGCCTCCGAAAACAGCGCGGGCGCCTTCGTCAACCTGCTCAACGCGGAGATGGAGGGACTGCTCCGCTCCTCGTCCTTCAACTTCGGCAGGATGCTGTTCGGGGACGGCAGCGGCGTGCTGTGCAAGGTGGAATCTGTCAGCGGCAACACCGTCACCGCCGACGGCGTAAAGAACATTATCGAGGGCATGGTGGTGGACTTCATCGATTCCGGTTCGCCCGTCACGGGCGCGACGGGGCGCAGGATCCTGTCCGTCGACCGTTCGGCGAAAAAGTTCACCGTCTCGGGCGCGGCGCTGGACAGCACCCTCGAGGGCGGCGAATCGGTGTGCGTGCAGGGTTCGTACAACCTCGAACTCACGGGGCTGGGCGCCATCTTCAAGAGCACGGGCTCGCTGTACGGGCTGGACCGCGCCACGCATACCTGGATGGTCCCGTACATGCAGACGCAGGTAGGCGCCATCAGCGAGACGGTCATTCAGAAAGCCATCGACCACCTCGAAGAGACAGCGGGCAGCCGCGTCGACTTCATCGTGTGCAGTTGGGGGGTCAAGCGCGCGCTGCAGGAGTATTTCTCGCATTACAAGCGCATCACCGACGTCACCGAACTTGCGGGCGGCTACAAGGCGATCACCTACAACGGCATCCCCATTGTCGCCGACCGCTTCTGCCCCGACGGCACGATGTACCTGCTCAACACGGCGGATTTCTGCCTGCACCAGTTGTGCGACTGGAAGTGGCTGGAAAGCGACGACGGCAGGGTGATCCGCCAGATCCCCGGCAAGCCGCTGTACACGGCGACGCTCGTCAAGTATGCCGACCTCATCTGCACCCGCCCCTGCGGGCAGGCGATGCTCAGCGGCATCACCGAAAAGTAAGCGGCGCAAGGCATGCGGGCGCGCGGGCGGCGGAGCCCCCGCGCGCTTTCCGCGCCGCCGCAACGTTTTTTGCGCGGCGGGCGCGGAGCGAACAAGGAGGAAATGTATGCGGGTCAGAGACATCATGGTGCTCGCGGCGGAACTTGTCGGCAGGCGCGATCTTGCCGATTTCACCGCGGGCAGAAGCGGCGCCGATGCGGGCGCCATGCAGCGCGAGCGGGAACTTCTGCTGCGCTGTTACAACCTCACCGAAAACGAGATCGCGCTGGACTATCTGCCGCTCAAAATGCGCGAATGCTTTGTTTCGGAAGGGGAGATCGCGTACGCGTCGCTTGCGGGCGTTCCCGCCGAGATCCTGGCGGTGCGCGGCGAGTTCGGGCAGAAACTGGCGTTTACGGCGGAGGAAAAGGGCATCCGCGTCCGCGCGGGCAAGGCGGAGGTGGAATATTCCCGCCGCCCCCGCGTCAAAGGCGAGGAAGACAAGCCCGAGTGCGCCGCGGCGGACGGCGGGCGGCTGCTCGCCCTAGGCACGGCGTGCGAATACGCGCTGATGAGCGGCATGACGGAGGAGGCGGCGCTGCTGGACAAGCGCTACCGCGACGCGCTCGCCTGCGCCTGCCGCACGCACGGCGGGCGGTTCCGCCTGCGGAGGTGGATATGATCGCGGCAAAAAAACAGCCCCTGCGCGCCCCCGCTTCGGCGGTGCGGCGCAGCATCCCGCTGGGCGGCGCGGCGTGTGCCGCGGAAGAGGGCGAAGGCGCGTACACGTTCGGGTTCGACCGTGCGGACGGCACGCTCCGCCGCGGCGCGGGCGCCGCGGCGCTTTCTGCGGAGGGCGTGCCCGCAAACGATCCCGTTTCCGCGGCGTTTTTTGATCAGGGGTGCGCGGCGCTCGTCGGGGAAAGCGGCAGGCTGTATCTGCGCGGCGAGGAAGAGTACGAAGAGGGCGGCCTGACCTTTGCCCGTACGCCTTGCGCGCTCGCCGTGCCGGACGGCGGCATGCTTTTATGGGACGGGACGGTTTCGGCGTTTCTGACGGAGTCGGGCGCCGAACAAACCGCGTTCGGCGCATTTGCGGCGGCGGCGTATTCGTACGACCGCCTGTGGCTGGGCGAAGGGTCGCGCCTGCGCTTTTCCGCGCCCGCGTCCTCCGATCTCGCGGGCGGACGCGGGCAGGGCGGGTACATCGATGTGCCCGACGGCGCGGGGAAGATCGCGGCGCTCTGCCCGTTGCGCGGCGGCCTGTACCTGTTCCGCGAGCGCGGCATCGAGCGGCTGGACGCGCGCGGCGACGAAGAGGAATTTTCCCTGCACGGCGCGTGCGCCTGCCCGCAGGTATACGGCGAGACGGTCGCGGCGGCGGGGGAAGGCATCTTTTTTCTGACGGCGCGCGGGCCGTATCGGTTCGACGGGAACAAGGCGGCGCCTTTCGCCGCGGACTTCGCCCCGTTTTTCGCGGGGGTGCGGCAGGAGGGCGCCCGCGCCTGCGCCGCGGGCGGGCGGTACTTTTTGCAGGCGCGCGCCCGCATCGGCGGCAAGGACGAGGACGTGCTCGCCGTATTCCGCACCGACGGCACGGGCGGGTACATCCTGCGCCGCGCCGTGCGCGGGATCGCCGCCTGCGGCGATAACGTATATTTTGCGTACGAGGGCAAGCCCTGCCGCCTCGCCGAAGGGGGCGCGTTTGCGGGACGGTACGGGCGCGCCGTCTGGTCGCGCGCCGTCGAGGCGCCCGCTTCGCGCGGGTTGCTCCGTTCGGTGTGCGTGCGCGCGGACGGCGTGTTTTCGCTGACGGTGCGCAGCGAGCGCGGCACCCGTTACCTGCGCGTTTTGCCCGGCGAGCATGTGCTGCCCGTTTCCCTGCCCGGCGAACGGTTCATTCTGCGGCTGGAAGGGGAGGACGCGGGCACGGTATATTCGCTCTCGGCGCGGTTCGCGCAGAAAGGAGGTCCGGCATGACGGCGGAAGAACTGGAAAAGGCGGTCAACAAACTGATCGCCGAGGCAAACGAGGACAGCGAACGAGCAAAAAAGGAGTACGGGCAGGACGTGCTCGCGGCGCGCTTTGCGGCGCTCGAACGCCGCACCTACCGCTCGGACGTGCTCGAACGCACGCTCACCGCCTTGCAGGCGGATTACGACGCGCGCGTGCGCAAGATCCAGAGCGAACTGGACGAAAGCCTGGAAGCGCTGTATGCGGAGAGGGAGGAGACGCCCGATCTGCCGACGGGGCCGACGGAAGCGCCGTACGAGGTGGATTATTCCCTGCCCAACCGTGAGCGGTACATCATCGTCAAAAATTATTACCTGTCCATAGCCGACCGCAACGCGGCGATCGACGCGCTGGAAAAGGACGAGACCGCCAAGGCGTACCTGGGCGACTATTACACTTACCTGATGGAACTCATGCTTCTGATGCTGTGAACGTACAGACGCGCCGCGGCGGCGCGCAGAGAAAGGGCGGTCTCCGCCCTTTCTTTGCGTCTCGGGGAAGATCGCGCGCGGACACGCGGCTGTGCGGCGGAAGGGAAGGTGCGGCGGGGCTTGCGGTGCGGGCGCTCCTCGCGCGGACGGGATGTGCCTATCGGCGGTTGTGCGGCGGACTGCCGTGCGCCTGCTTGCGGGTGCATGTGCGCAAAAAATTCGCACAAAATAAAACAAAGGCTTTACATCGGGGCGGTTTTGTATTATAATACAAAAGGATTTATGGGCGCTGCGGCGCGCGGGAGGGTGGTTTTGAAATATATTGGCAGCACATTTCGATATATTTTCAAAAATTTCATATACCTGTTTCTGTTTGCCATCCTGACGTCCTATTTTCTGACCATGACGTTGGATATCGGCAACATGAACAACCTGTTCGACAAGGCTCTGCACCTGGAATCCGACTACACTTTTCTCGAATTGTTCCGCTATCTTTCCCTTTTCAAGAGCGGGAGTTGGCCGTATGCGATCGTCTGTTTCGTGACGGCGATCATCTTTCTGCCCATGCTTCTCGGCTTTATCGAAAAGCACATGCGCATCGGTTCGCGCTCGCTCAAGGGCATCCTCAGCCGTTTCAACTACAATTTCCTGTCTACCCTGGTCGTGCTGGTGTGCGTCCTTGCGGTATACGAGTTGTGGGCGCTGGTGACGGCGGGGCTCTTGTACGGCGAATCCGTCCTGCTCGGCGGCATCGCCTGCTTTATCGTGATCTTGCTCACGCTCGTGGGTATGACGGCGCTCATCTGCTATCTCGCGTCCGTCATTCTGCTGTGGCTTCCCTGCATGCAGATCACGGGCTACGGGTTCATGGAATCGCTCTCGTATGCCAATCAACTCAACGCCAATGTGCGCGGGAAGGTCTTTCTGGCGGTGTTCCTGCCCTGCCTCGCCTGTTTTCTGTTGCAGTTTGCGGCCATCATCCCCAGCGCGATGGCGGGCATCGAATTTCCCGTGTTCATCGTGTACGAACTCATCTATCTCATCATGCTCCTGTATTACAGCGCGCTGATGTTCGTTGTCTGCTTCGATGCGGCGGGGGAAGAGCGCATGGACATCAAGAAAAAATTCTGAGAAGGGGGATCGCGCGTTGCTGTTCAAAAATTCATTCCACCTGTTGATCGAGAATTTTTCGCTCAATTATAAATTCCTGCTGTATAAACTCATCGTCTGGCTGCTCGGTTTGGCGCTCTCCGCGGCGCTCCTGTATCCGACGCTGCGCATGGTGTACACTAGCCAGGCGTTCGAAGACGTCGTGCAGTTGTTCCGCGACTTTTTGCGCGCGGTCGCCTCGGGCAATTCCGAATTTTTGACGACCTTTGCCGACACGCTGAAAGACAAGACGGCGGCGCTCGCCGAATTTTTGCAGGAAAAGACGCCCAACGTCGTGTTCTTCTGTGTTTCCGCCGTCGTCATCATGCTGGTGACTCGGTTCCTCGGCGGGATCGGCGTGTTCACCTTCGGCAACCTCATCGACGGCAGGATGTCCAGTTTTGCCCGTCTCTCGTTTTCGGGCTCGTACATCCGCAACCTGGGCAAAGCCTGCCTTTGGCAGGTCATCTACGTTCCGATCACCTTCGTGTTCGACGCGCTGGTGCTCGCGCTCTGCTATGTGGTGTTCCTGTTCCTGATGGTGGTCATATCCATGCAGTTCGCTGCGACCATCGTGGCGCTCATGATCTCCGTCGCGCTCTTTTTGGCGGCGCAGGCGCTGAAGATGACCTTGTTCAGCGATGCGATCCCCGCGCTGGTGAGCGACCGTCTCGGCGTCGGTGCGGCGCTGCGCAGGAGTTTCTCCTTCAAAAAGGGAGTGGGCAGGTTCGGGTCGCTGTTTTCGACCTATCTCATTTCGGCGCTCATCATCATGTGTGTCAACGTCCTGTGCGCCGTCGCCACCTTCGGTGCCGCACTGCTGATCACCGTGCCCATGTCCTATCTTCTGCTCATCTGCATCCAATTCGTCAGTTATTATACGTACGGCAAGAAAAAGTATTTCCTGAGCGAGGATCAGATCGTTTCTCCCAAAAAGGACAAAGATCACGAAAATTTCTACGACAATTTCGAACTGTGACCGTCCATCGGCGCGTATGCGCGTGCGCGGGCCAATATTATTAAAATCATGAAAAATTAGTGGAGGTGTCTCTCATGGATTATCGGTCTGCCTATCAGGCGTGGCTGGAAAATCCCGCTCTGAACGAAGAGGGGAAAAAAGAACTGCTGTCCGTGGCATCGGATGAAAAGGCGAAGGAATACCGCTTCGGCGCCGAACTGGAATTCGGTACGGCGGGCATGCGCGGGATCATCGGGTACGGCACGAACATGATGAACGTGTACACCGTTCGCCGCGCCACGCAGGGGCTTGCCGAGTACATCAAGACGCTGGGAGACGCGGCTTGCCGCAGGGGCGTCGTCATTTCGTACGATACCCGCCGCAAATCGCAGGAATTTGCCGCGGCAGCCGCGGGCGTGCTCGCCGCAAACGGGATCGTCGCCTATCTGTTCGGCGACGTGCACCCCGTTCCCATGCTCTCCTATGCAGTGCGCAAACTCCGTACCATTGCGGGCATCATGATCACCGCCAGCCACAACCCCAAGGAATACAACGGCTACAAGGTCTACGGTGAGGACGGCGCGCAGATGTCGCCCGAAGCCACCGCCATCGTGGTCGGCTACATTCAGCACATCACCGATTATTTCTCGGTCACGGAAGCGAAAAACTCTTATATCAAAAAGGTGCCTTCTTCCGTCGACAAGAGTTATTATAAGATCCTGACCAAAGTGGCGCTCTCGCCCGAAGCGGTCAAAAAAGAGGGCAAAAACCTCAAACTCGTCTATACGCCCGTGCACGGCAGCGGCTACGTTCCCGTCACCACGGTGCTCAAAAAGCTGAAGATCAATGTCACCGTCGTGCCCGAGCAGGTCAAAAAGGATACCGAATTCTCCACCGTCGAGGTGCCGAATCCCGAATTCAAAGAGACGCTGTCCATGGGCATCGCGCTCGCGCAGAAGATCAATGCCGACGTCGTGTTCGGCACCGACCCCGATTCCGACCGCCTCGGCGTCGCCGTCAAGGATGACAAGGGCGAATTCGTGGCGCTGTCCGGCAACCAGGTCGGCATCCTGCTCCTCGATTACATCCTCACCCGCCTCAAAGAGGACGGCAAACTGCCCGCCAACGGCGTTGTCGTCAAGAGTTTCGTGACCACGGGCATGGCAAAGGCGATCTGCGAGGCGTTCGACGTCGAACTGGTGGACGTCCCCGTCGGGTTCAAGTTCATCGGCGAAAAGATCAAGGAATACGAGGCGGACAAATCGCACACCTTCCTGTTCGGTTTCGAGGAAAGTTGCGGATACCTGCGCGGCACCGCGGGCAGCCGCGACAAAGACGCCGTCGTGGCGAGCATGCTCTGCGCCGAAATGGTGTGCTATTACACCTATAAGCGCCGCAGCGTGTACGGCAGGCTTTTGGAGATCTACGAGAAATACGGCTACGTGCTCGACCGCAACGTCAGCATCAAGTACGAAGGCCTGAACGCGATGAAGGAAATGAACGCCGTCGTCGATTCGCTCAAGACCAAAAAGGCGGAGAAGTTCGATATCTACAACGTCACCGCCGTGCGCGATTATTCGTCGTCGGTGCGCCGCCTGGCGGACGGCACCGAGGAGGTGCTCAACATTCCCAAGACCAACGCCGTGTACTACGAACTGGAAAACGGCGGGTTCATCTGCGTGCGTCCCAGCGGCACCGAGCCGAAGCTGAAGATCTACTATTCGGTGCGAGCCAAGGACGAAGAGGCGGCGGAAAAGGCGTTCGACAAATTGCAGGCCGCGTTTGTCGCGTTCATGAAAAAGTAATTTCGGAAAAACGGTCGCGCCCGCGGAAGAATTCCGCGGGCGCTTTGTCTTTGGCGAGAAGCCGCGCTTTTTGCGCTTTTTCCGATTGCCGCCGTCGCGCGGAGACAGGGCGGCGGGGAAGCGGTGCGTCGGAGATCGATTCATGAAAGCGCGGGCAGGGCAAAAAATGTCTGCGAGGGACCGTTTCCGTCGGAGCAAAATTTCGTCAAAAAAATTTGTCAAATTTGAAAATTTCGCTTGACACAAAAAAGCAAAAGTGTTATCATGATTAGGCTGTCGTTGAGACAGCATCATTTCTCTTCTGTCGAAGAGCCGCGAAGATTGACAACTGCATAGTAAAAAAAGAAAGCATAGTACGAAAGGCAAATCAAAAAAAAGAAAGCTAATTGGTTAATACGAGAACGTATGAACAAGGTGAAGCCGAAAGGCCGAACTGCAATTAGCCGA
>CALVMB010000032.1 GCA_944341895.1 uncultured Clostridia bacterium | reverse complement strand
ATACAGAAACAAGTAATTCAAGCTGTTAATTTATTTTTACTGCTTTAAATAAAAAATAAATCCGAACCAATCGGTTGAAACCAAAAGGTTCGGATTATTTTGACTTGGTGGAGATGATCAGACTCGAACTGACTACCTATACGTTGCGAACGTATCGCTCTACCGGGTGAGCTACATCCCCATGCCGAAATTGCTCTAACAGTATAGCCGAAAACAAAAAATATTTCAATCGTTTTTGCCCCTGTTTGCAAAAATTTTTGAAATTTCTTTTTTCATATCCCCGCGTACGGCGCCGTGCGCGCAAAACAGCGGCAAGGGGAGGCGTGCGGAAAAAGGGCGGCGGGCGCCCGATCGGCGGAAAAATCGCGCAGACGGGGCATTTGCGCGGCGGCTTGACTTTTTCGGCGCAATGCAATATACTGTAAAAGAGCCGCGCGCGATGACGTGCGCGCAGGTTCGGAGGTCATATGGAAAAAGTCAACAATGTTGCCGTGCTCATCGATGCCGAAAACATGAACGCTGCGTGTGCAAAGCAGATCTTTGACGAGGCGTCCAACTACGGAAACATCGTCGTCAAGCGCATCTTTGCGGACTGGTCGAAGGCGTCCGTGAAAAACTGGAGGGACGAAGTCAACCGCTATTCGATGACGGCGGTGCAGCAGTTCGAAGTACAGCCGCGCAAAAACACCATCGACATCGCGCTCATCATCCAGGCGCTCATCATCCTGTTCGAAAAGGATGTGGACGTGTTTTGCATCGCGGCAGGGGATTCCGACTACACCCGCCTCGTGCGCGAACTGCGCGAGCGCAACAAGACGGTCATCGGTCTGGGCGGCAGAAACGTCAACCAAAGTTTCGTCAACGCTTTCAACGAGTTCATCTATCTGGAAGGGGAGAGCCGCGAAAAGACGCGCAAGGATAAGGGCAAATCCAAAAACGCGTCGCCCGCACCCGTGCCCGCACAGCCGCAGGAGCCCGAGATCCTCGACGCCAAGCGCAAGAGCGATCTCATCGACATCATCGACCGCATGATCGACAACAACGGTAAGGCGTTCTATGCGCAGATCTCTTCGGAAATGAAGCAGAAATATTCCGACTTTGTGCCCAAGAACTTCGGCTGCAACTCTTTCAAAAAGGTGATGGACAAACTCATGCCTTGCCTCAAAAAGTACAGCGTCGGCACCGAGGCGGACGGCACCACCATCTATCTGTACCGCAACCGCGAAAGCAGGCGCTGAACAAGCGGCCGCCATGCATTCGTCGCGCCCCCGCCCGTTCGGGCGGGGGCGCGCATTTTGTGTTTTTCGCCGCACGCTTGTGTTTGGGGCAGATTATGACGGGAATTTTATCTGAAATACACGCATTCATCATATGAGCGCTTGACATTTTTGTGCAGCCGATTTATACTGTCATTCGTACAATTAAGCACTTAACATTTTGCGGAGAGTTGAGAGAACAATGAATGCGATGGAACTGTTTCGGCAGACGTTTGAGATCCGCCGACGGTTTGAGGAAATCAAATACTTTCACGGGATCCTGCCCTTCAACAACACCGAGATTCAGTTGATGTACGCCGTGATGGAGGCGGGCGAACGGGGGGAGCGCGTGATATCGAGCGACCTTGCCCGTTCGCTGGGCATTACCCGTTCGGCGGTTTCGCAGATGGTGAACAAACTGGAGGAGCGGAACGTGGTGTGCCGCGTTTCGGATGAGCGGGACAGAAAGATCGCATACGTCGAACTGACCGAGCACGCCCAAAAAGTCTGCGCGACGATGAAGATGCTTATCTGTGAATTTATGCAGTCGGTCGTCCTGCGGTTGGGCGAAGAGGGCGTGGAACACTTTTTTGCCGTTTCCAACGCGTTTTTTGACGCGTTTGACGAAGGATTTTCGGAGTTGCGGGAAAAGATCGAGCATCTGAAAGAAAATGCGGACAAGGAGTAATACAATGAGCGACGTTATTTTGCAGTTGCAGGGCATCACGAAGGACTACAAGGTCGCGGACAGCAAGGTGCACGCTTTGCGCGGCATAGACCTTTGTTTCCGCAAAAATGAATTCGTATCCGTGCTGGGGCCGAGCGGATGCGGCAAGACTACCCTGTTGAACATCATCGGCGGGCTGGACCGCTATACGGACGGCGATATGTTCGTCAAGGGCGTGTCTACCAAAGATTTTAAGGACGGAGACTGGGATGCGTACCGCAACCACAGCATCGGGTTTGTCTTTCAAAGTTATAATCTTATTCCGCACCAGACCATTTTAGGCAACGTGGAACTTGCGCTCACACTTTCGGGCGTGACCGCTTCCGAGCGCCGCGAGCGCGCAAAACAGGCGCTGGAACGGGTCGGACTGGGCAAAGAATGCAACAAAAAGCCCAATCAGCTTTCGGGCGGGCAGATGCAGCGCGTCGCCATTGCGCGCGCGCTCGTCAACAACCCCGAGATTTTGCTTGCCGACGAACCGACGGGCGCGCTGGATACCGAAACCAGCATCCAGATCATGGATCTCATCCGCGAGATCGCGCGCGAGCGGCTGGTCATCATGGTCACGCACAATCCCGAGATCGCCGATCGCTATTCCACGCGCATCGTGCGCCTGCTGGACGGGCAGGTGACGGACGACAGCGATCCCTGTTCCCCGCCCGCACGGGATGCTGCCGCACCGCCCCCGCCCGCCGATAAGGCGGAACGCCGCCGCATCAAAAAGGTGCGCGGCAAGACAAGCATGTCTTTCCTGACGGCGCTGGCGCTGAGCGGGCGCAATCTGCTCACCAAAAAGGGGCGCACCGCCGTCACGTCCATCGCGGGCAGCATCGGCATCATCAGCGTCTGTCTCGTGCTCGCGCTTTCGAGCGGGTTCCATAATTATATCTCCCGCACCGAAGAGGATATGCTTTCCTATTATCCCGTGGAGATCAACGAGACGGCGTTCGACATGACGCAGGCAATGACAAGCTTTATGAGCGGCTCCAACGAACTCGATCTTGACGAGATCGGGGATAAAGTCTACGTCAATTCCTTCCTGTCGCAACTGGCGCAGGGCATGACGACGTCCAACGACCTCAGCGGCGGCAATGTCGCGCAGATCGGCGGCGAACAGGTCTCCTACCTCGATTACGTCGCGCAGATGCCCGAAGAATACTATTTTGCCATTCAGTACGGGTACGGGATCTCGCTGGCGGAAAACCTGTACACCGACGTCACCATCGGTTCGGAGACTTCCAAAGTTCCCGAAACGCAGGCGCACCTCTCGCTGACGTCGCTGCGCGAGTATTACACCGCCGTGCTGACGACCGCATCCGAAAAATATTCTTCGCTGGTCAACTTCGTGCATTACTTCACCAACGTGGTCAACGTGATGCCGGGCACCGCGGACTATGCGGACGAATCGTACGGCAGTTACGTGCTCTCGCAGTACGACGTGATCGGGCAGTTCCCGCAGCAGTCCGGGCAGGCGGTTCTGGTCGTGGGACAGGACAACGACATGACCGACCTCACCCTCGCGCAACTCGGCTTTTTGGACGAGGACGACTTCCTCTCCCTCTTTCTGGATGCGCAGGACGGCGACGCCGAACCCTATTCCATTCCGCTGTACGACGAAACGGATGCGAACGGAAACGTGATCAAGGAGGGGGTGATCGGCAGGAAATTCACGCTGTATTACAACGACGCGCTGTTCACGCCGAACACGGAAGGTGAATACGGCTACGAGTATAGCGGATACCGCTTCAACGAGGACATCCCGTCCGCGCCCGTTGCGGAAGAGGACGGCGTGGAGATCGAGATCGTGGGCGTTCTGCGGCTGAAAGACGGGCTGACGTACGGCTGTCTGGAATCGGGGCTGAACCTGACCGAGAAGCAACGTTCCGAATATATGGAACAGAACAAGCAGTCCGCGGTGGTGCGTTCGGTGCAGGAAGGCGGCGGCGAGACGGGCACGGGGTGGCTGGAGAGCCTGGTCGGCACCCGCCCGATCACGAAATGGCTGGAAGAATATTATAAAGCGTACTATCTCGCCGTCGGGCAGGGGCAGGATCCTTCTTCGGTGCAGGTCCCCGATCCGGACTCCGTCGCGCTGAAAAGTTTTTACAGCGCCGAAGCGGGCGGTTCGCTTTCGCAAGAGAGCGTCCTGCGTTCGCTGGGCGGCGACGATGCGCCCAATGCGGTGTCGCTGTATGCGCGCGATTTCGATTCCAAGGAAGGAATGCTCGCTTATCTGGACGGGTGGAACAGCATTGTCGAGCAGGCGCGCCTGGATTGGTACGACAGCCATGACCAGAGTTATGCCGGCTACGACGGCCCGACGGAGATCACTTACACCGATACAGTGGGCATCCTCATGGGCATGGTGCAGACCATGCTGGACGCGATCACCTATGTCCTCGTGGCGTTTACGGGCATTTCGCTCGTCGTCTCCACCGTCATGATCGGGGTCATCACCTATGTTTCGGTGGTGGAACGCACCAAGGAGATCGGCATCCTGCGCTCCATCGGCGCGCGCAAAAAGGATATCCGCCGCGTGTTCCGCGCCGAAACCTTTATCATCGGCATGTGTTCGGGCGTGTTCGGCGTTGTCGTGGCATATCTGTTGCAGGTCGTGCTCAACCTCATCCTCACCCCCGTCACGGGCATCGCGGGGCTGGCGGCGCTTCCTGCGCTCAGCGCGGCGGTCATGGTCGTCATCAGCATCGTGCTCACCCTCGTTTCGGGCGTGATCCCCGCTTCGGCGGCGGCAAAGCGCGATCCCGTCGTGGCACTGCGTTCGGAGTGAGTGCCGCGAAAAAAATGTGTTCCCGAAAGGGGCGGACGTCTGTCCGCCCCTTTTTCGGTCGCGGCAAAAAAGAGGCAGGCATCCCTCGCTCCGCCTTCGGGCGGGTGTACAATGGTCGTGCGGGAAGGGTCCCGCAGATCGCAAGAGGAGGGGAACCATGATCTATGTTCTGGACGCGTCGGGCAATGCGGTGCGCTGTATGCCCGAGCGCGTGTATCAGGGTGCGTCGGAGGGCGGTAAGCTGTACCTCGCCGCGCCCTTTGCCGCGGCGGCGGAGGTGAATGCCTCGTTTGCGCTTCCGGACGGAACGGCGGCGGGCCCGTTCCGCCTGGAACCCGCGGGCGCCTTTGCCGCGGAAGACGGGGCGCTGCGTTGCTGGCAGTGCGCCGTTCCCGCGTGCGTCACCGCGCGGTGCGGCGTCGTGCGCGTGCAGTTTTTTTATACGGACGGCGCGGGGCAGAAGACGGCGTGCGAGCCGCTTTCGTTCACCGTCGAGGCGGGGGTGCCCGTCGATGTGCCCGCGGTGCCCGGCGAGGACGTGTACGACGCCCTGACGGCGGCGCTTTCGGGGCTGTCCCAGCGCGTCGCAGACGGGCAGTTTGCCGCACGTTCGCTGTTTGCGTACGAACAGACGCGCACCTACGGCGCCAATGAACTCGTGTTTATGGCGGAACGGGGCAGTATCGTGCGCTCGCTCGTCAACGAAAACGGTAAGCCGCCTTACGTCGGGGACGACGTCAACGCGCCGTACTGGGAGGAGCTGCTGCAATTCGAGCGGGTCAATGCAGTGCTGGATATTGCACTCGGCGCGGCGCAGTCTGCGGATTCGGCAAAGAGCAGTGCGGAAATCTTTTCGATGCAGGCGGAGGAAAGCAGGGGGGAGGCGCTGCAATTCCGCAACGCGGCACAGCAGGCGCAAAGCGCGGCGGAAGCGGGCGCCGCCGCGGCGGCGCTTGCCAGGGATGCGGCGCAGCAGGCGCAGGCGGCGTGCGAAGCGCATCTGGCAAATGCCGCGGAGGAGATCATCGAGGCGGCGGCGGATGTGTATGTCTCGCAGGAGGCGTTCGGGGCGGTACTGGACGGCAGTACGCAGGTCGGCAAGGCACAGCGCGCAATACAGGACGCAAACGGCGTTCCGATCAGCCTTTCGGGGATCATGATCGGCGAAGTCAAACTGTTTGCCGCAACGGTAAACCCGTCCGAAACGCTGGGCGGAACGTGGGAACAGTTGACCGCCGATGCCTATTTCAAGATCGTTACGGAGGGCGCAGGGGCAACGGGCGGAACCAGTTCGAACCACACGATCCCGCTTTCCTGCATGCCGTCGCACGACCACAATTTTTCACAGGTACCAAACACAGGAACGGGCGGATTGATTGAAGACGGCGCAACAATTCAACGAGGTTATTCTTCCACGGCAGGGGCATTTTCCGACATTTATCAGTTGGATGCGCAGGGCGGCGGCCAACCGTATTATCCGTACTACTTCGGCGTTTACGCCTGGAAGCGGATCGCTTAAAGGAGGCAGGTATGAAAATTTATAATCAGGAAAAAACGCAGATCCTGGAAAACCCCGATCTTTCGGCGGGAAGGTTGCAAAAAGACAAGATCCTTGTCGGAGCGCACGCCGCCGTCGCGGAAAAGAGCGCGGCAGAATATGCGGCGGAATTAGAGGCGCAGGGGGCGACCGTCGAACAAATACGCGGTAAATTTTATAATGTTGTGAAAGTTTTCCCGAACGGTGGAAAAACCGTCCGCGAGATCAAAGGGACGCCCGCGCAAGAGGCGTGGAACGAGTACGAGGACATTCAGGTCTACATTCCGTACACGGCGGAAGAGTTGCAGGCGCAAACTCTTTCCAAAATTCGTGGGCGTCGCGCGCAAGAATGTTTCCCCATTGTAAACCGCGGCGTGCTGTGGTATAAAAAACTGACGGAGGCACAGCGGCAGGAACTGTCCGCATGGTACGAGGCATGGCTGGACGCGCCGCAAACGGGCGTCGTGCCCGAGCCTCTTTCCTGGCTGTAACGGGCGGCTCGCCCGCGTGGCTGTGACGGGCGGCGCGCCGCCCGCGCCGAGGCACGGCAAAGCAAAAAACCCCGCGTTGCGGGGTTTTTTGTCTGCTCAGTATGTTCGGGCGCTCAGAGCGCGGAGAGCACTTCGCCGATCTTGCCGTCGATGAAGAATACGCCGCGCATGTCCTTGGCGGGCGCGCCGCGGTTGATGACGACGACGTTGTCGCCGCCGAAAAATTCCACAAGCCCCGCCGCGGGGTAGACGTTGAGCGAGGTCCCACCGATGATGAGGGTGTCCGCCTCGCGGATGGCGCGAACCGAACGGTCGAGCACGCCCTGGTCGAGCGGCTCCTCGTACAGCACCACATCCGGTTTGACGACGCCGCCGCAGGCACAGCGCGGCACGCCCGTACCTTTGCGGATGCGCTGAACGGGGTAGGGCATGCCGCATTGCGTGCAGAAGTTGCGCCACACGCTCCCGTGCAGTTCGAGCACGTTTTTGCTACCCGCCTTCTGGTGCAGTCCGTCGATGTTCTGCGTGACGACGGCGGAAAGGATGCCTTCCGCTTCCAGCCGCGCGAGCACGCGGTGCGCCGCGTTGGGTTGTGCGTCCAGGCAGAGCATCTTGTCGCGGTAAAACTCGTAGAATTCCGCAGTGTGCTCGCAGAAAAAGGTGTGCGAAAGGATGGTTTCGGGCGGGTATTTGTATTTCTGGCGGTACAGCCCGTCTTCCGAACGGAAATCGGGGATGCCGCTTTCCGTGCTCACGCCCGCGCCCCCGAAAAAGACGGCGCGTTTGGAGTTTTGTATGATCTTGCGCAGTGTCGCGATCCGGTCAGCGCGGATATCCATCGCATGTTCCCCCTGAAAAAGACGAAACGGGCGCATGCGCGCCCGTTTGCCGTCAGTCTTCGAGACCTTCGTTGAGTTTTTCGAGCAGCGCGTCCAGGTCCTGGCCGTGTACGTTCACCGCCTGACCGATGGTCTCGCCGTGCGCCATCGCGCAGCCGAGGCAATGCATGCCGCAGGAAAGAAGGATCTGCGCCGAATCGGGGTTGAGTTTGATGCAATCCGCGATCAGCGTATCCGCCGTGATTTTCGCCATGATAGTTTGCTCCTTGCTTTGAATTTTGCGGCGCATGGTGCGCCGCTTTTTCCTGTATTATACCACCTTGCGCCGCAAAACACAACCGATTTTTCAGGATTTTTCCCGCCCTGCGGCGCGGCTTTCGGCGGGGTATGTGCAAATCTTTGCGAGTTGTGCACAATTCTATGCACAAAACATGCCCATTGCGCCCGCAGCGGGCGGGTCAGAAAAAGTTATCCACAATTTGTGCACAGAAATCCACAAAATCGACAAAATTTGCCCTTGTACGACACCCTGCGGGGGAGTTGCGGGGCAGGGTTCAAAAAATTTATCAACAAAATTGCAAACATCTGTTTACAACCGGCGGAGCGGCAGGAATTTTCGAAAAAAATTGGCGGTGCACGGCAAAATAAATTGACAAATTCAAAAAAAGTGGTATACTGTTAGAATGTACGCGGCAAGCAGAGCCGCACATCGGATATGCGCCCTTAGCTCAATTGGATAGAGCGTTGGTCTACGGAACCAAAGGTTAGGGATTCGAGCTCCTTAGGGCGCGCCACAAAACCCGCAGATGGAAAACCATCTGCGGGTTTTGTTATGCGCCCATAGCAGCCCGAATGGGCTGACCCCGCAGGGGGCAGGCTATTCGCGCTCGCAGAGCCTTGCCCCGCGTTCGCGGGGCAAAACTCCTTAGGGCGCGCGTCGGGTTTGAAAACCTTTGCGCCGCGCGGCGGGCGTGCCTTTTTTGTGGCGCGTTAAAAGCAGCCCGAATGGGCTGACCCCGCAGGGGGCAGGCTATTCGCGCTCGCAGAGCCTTGCCCCGCAGGGCGGGGCAAAACTCCTTAGGGCGCGCGTCGGGTTTGAAAACCTTTGCGCCGCGCGGCGGGCATGCCTTTTTTGTGGCGCGTTAAAAGCAGGCTTGAATCGGTTGCCCCGCAGGGGCAAGCTATTCGCGCTCGCAGAGCCTTGCCCCGCAGGGCGGGGCAAAACTCCTTAGGGCGCGCGTCGGGTTTGAAAACCTT
>CALVMB010000031.1 GCA_944341895.1 uncultured Clostridia bacterium | reverse complement strand
GTTGTCCGCGTCGAACAGGTCGAGGATGTTGCCGAGGTCGCTCTTGGCGCCGTCCGAAACAAAGATCTCGTCCGCTTCCAGCGCGACGCCGCGGCGGGCATAGCGGGCGCGGATGCTCTCGCGCAGGAAATCGTACCCCTGCTCGGGGCCGTAGCCGCGGAAGGTCTCCGCGCGCCCCATCTCCTCCACCGCCGCGCGCATGGCGTCCACCACGGCGGGCGCGAGCGGAAGCGTGACGTCGCCGATGCCCATGCGCAGGATCTTCGCTTCGGGATGTGCGGCGGCGAACGCGCTCACCTTGTGCGCGACGGTGGAAAAGAGGTAACTTTCTTCCAGTTTTGCATAATTCTGATTGGGAAACATGTGTTTTTCTCCTTATTTATCGGAAAAAAATGAAGGCTCGCGGCCTTCATTTTTCAATGCTGTGTGCCTTGCGGCATCACTTGTGTCGTTTGACGGCGGCGGCGATGAACTCGCGGAACACCGGGTGCGCCGCGTTGGGGCGCGATTTGAATTCGGGGTGGAACTGCACGCCCACAAAGAAGGGGTGCGCGGGGATCTCCACCGCCTCGACGAGCGCGTCGTCCGGCGAGGTGCCGCAGATGCGCATACCTTTCGCTTCGAACTCGTCGCGGAAGTCGTTGTTGAACTCGAAACGGTGGCGGTGCCGTTCGGAGACGAACTCGCAGCCGTACGCCTTGCGCAGCATGGTGCCCGCGCGCACCTTGCACGGATAGGCGCCCAGGCGCATGGTGCCGCCCATTTTTACACCCAACTGGTCGGGCATGATGTCGATGACGGGGTGCTTGCTTTCGGGGTCGAACTCCGAGGAATTGGCGTCCGCAAAGCCCAGGACGTCGCGCGCGAATTCGATGACCGCCGTCTGCATCCCCAGGCAGATGCCGAGGTACGGGACATTGTTCTCGCGGGCGTATTTTGCCGCGATCACTTTGCCCTCGATCCCCCTGCCGCCGAACCCGCCGGGGACGAGGATGCCGTCCATGCCGCCGAGGATGTCGGCGACGTTCTCGTCGGTGAGTTGCTCGCTGTCGATCCACTCGATGTCCACTTTGGCGGCGTTTTCAAACCCCGCGTGCGTGAGCGCTTCCGCCACCGAGAGATAGGCGTCGTGCAGGCGCACGTATTTGCCGCACAGCGCGATCCTGATGTGCTTGCGGCAGCTGCGCGCGCGTTCCAGCATCTCGTTCCATTCGCGCATGTCGATGGTGTTGGGTTCCAGCCCCAGAATGCGGCAGACGATGGAAGAGAGGTTTGCGCTTTCCAGCATCACGGGCGCCTCGTACAGGAGAGGCAGCGTGCGGTTTTCGATGACGCAGTCGCTCTTGACGTTGCAGAACATCGCGATCTTTTTCTTGATGTCCTCGGGCAGCGGCTCGTCCACGCGCGCGACGATGATGTCCGGCGCGATGCCCATCCCCTGCAGTTCCTTGACGGAGTGCTGGGTGGGTTTGGACTTGAACTCGCACGAACCCGTGATGTACGGGACGAGGGTGACGTGGATGAAACAGCAGTTCTCCCTGCCCGCTTCCATAGAGACCTGGCGGATGGCTTCGATGAAGGGCTGGCTCTCGATGTCGCCGATGGTGCCGCCGATCTCGGTGATGACGATGTCGGCATTGCTCGTTCTGCCGACGTTATAGATGAAGGACTTGATCTCGTTGGTGATGTGCGGGATGACCTGCACCGTCTGCCCGAGATACTCGCCGTTGCGTTCCTTGTTGAGGACGTTCCAGTACACTTTGCCGGTGGTGAGGTTGGAGAACTTGTTCAGGTTCTCGTCGATGAACCGCTCGTAGTGCCCGAGGTCGAGGTCGGTCTCGGCGCCGTCGTCGGTGACGAACACCTCGCCGTGCTGGTACGGGCTCATCGTGCCCGGGTCGATGTTGATGTACGGGTCGAGTTTCTGCGAAGCGCACTTGTAGCCGCGCGATTTGAGAAGCCTGCCCAGACTTGCGGCGGTGATGCCTTTGCCCAGTCCCGATACGACGCCGCCCGTGACGAAAATGTACTTCATAATTCAATCTCTCCCGTAAATACGATTTCGGCAGGCCCCGTCATGCATACGGTCTGCCCGACGCTGATGTTCAGTTTGCCGCCGCGCAGGGCGACTTCGATCTCCTCTTCGGCGGGGAACAGCCCCAGCGCGACCGCCGCGGCCGCCGCCGCGCACGCGCCCGTGCCGCATGCCATCGTCTCCCCGCTGCCGCGCTCCCACACGCGCATTTCCAGGCTGCGCTTTCCCGTCTTTTTCACGAATTCGGTATTCACGCGCTCGGGGAAAAGCGGGTCGTTTTCAAACTTCGGGCCGATCGCTTCGAGGTCGACCGTCTGCGGATCGGCAAACACGACGCAGTGCGGGTTGCCCATGGACACGCAGGTGATCTCGTACTCCCCGCCCGCGACGGATACCCTCCGCCCGACGACGCGGTCGCCGTCCAGCCGCACGGGGATGCGCGCAGGATCGAACACCGCTTCGCCCATATCCACGCGCACCGAAACGACCTTGCCGTTTTCAACGTTCGCGTGCAGCGTTTTGACGCCCGAAAGGGTCTCGACGCGCAGGTCCGCGGGGGCAAGCCCGCGCTCGACGAGGTATTTGCCCACACAGCGGATGGCGTTGCCGCACATCTTTCCCTCGCTCCCGTCCGCGTTGAACATGCGCATCTTCGCGTGCGCCGTCTCGCTTTTGCAGATGAGCACGATGCCGTCCCCGCCGATGCCGAAATGGCGGTCGGACAGGCGCACGGCGAGCGCCGAAGGGTCGGGCAGTTCGCCCCGCAGACAATCGAAATAGATGTAATCGTTGCCCGCGCCCTGCATTTTTACGAAAGGTATTTTCATATTGCCCCGCTCATGCGCTCACAGTTCGACGTACGCGTCGCGCTCGGCGCCGACGGATACGTAGCGCACTTTGCACTCGCAGGCGCGCTCGATGAAGCGGATATACTCCAGCGCCTCTTTGGGGAGGTCTTCCTTTTTGCGGCATTTGGAAATGTCGCAGTTCCAGCCCTTGACCGTCTCGAACACGGGCTTGCATTCGTCCAGCACGTCGGTGAACGGGAACTCGGTGAGTTTTTCGCCGTTGAGTTCGTAGGCGGTGCACACTTCCAGCGTGTCGTGCCCCGAAAGCACGTCCAGTTTGGTCAGCGCGATCTCGTCCGCGCCCTGGCAGCGGATGCCGTACTTGGAGGCGACCACGTCGAAGGGCCCGACGCGGCGGGGCCTGCCCGTCGCGGCGCCGTATTCGCCGCCCGCCTTGCGCAGTTTTTCCGCCTTTTCGCCGAAATATTCCGCCGTGAACGGGCCCTCGCCCACACAGGTGGAATACGCCTTCATGATGCCCACCGTCTTATCCAGTTTGAGGTTGGGAACGCCCGCACCGATGGGACCGTAGGCGGCAATGTTGTTGGAAGAAGAGGTGTACGGATAGATGCCGTAGTCGATGTCGCGCAAGGCACCCAACTGCGCCTCGAGCATGATCTTTTTGCCCGCCTTGTGCGCGGCGTTGAGGTACAGGCCCGTGTCGCAGATGTACTCTCTGAGGGGCGCGCCGTACTCTTCGAAGTAGGCGAGCATATCCTCCGCCCTGATCGCTTCCGCGCCGTAGGCGTTGACGATGGTCAGGTTCTTCCAGTCCACGATGTCGAACAGGCGCTTTTTGAGCAGTTCCATGTTGCGCACTTCACCCATGCGGAACGCTTTTTTGAGGTATTTGTCCGCATACACGGGCGCGATGCCGCGCTTGGTGGAGCCGAACTTTTTATCGGCGAGGCGCGCCTCTTCCAGGCAGTCCTGCTGTACGTTGTACGGCATGGTGATGACGGCGCGGTCGGAAATTTTAAGGTTTTCGGGCGTGATGGAAATGCCCGCTTCGCGCAGGCGCGCCATCTCCCCCGCGAGATGTTTGATGTCAATGACCATGCCGGGACCCATGACGCACACGACCCCGTCGCGCAGGATGCCCGAAGGCAGCAGGTTCAGGATGAACTTGCCCCGTTCGTTGATGACGGTGTGCCCTGCGTTGTTGCCGCCCTGGTAGCGGCAGACGACGTCATAATCCTTGGACAGGAGGTCCACCATCCTGCCCTTTCCTTCGTCACCCCAGTTGATGCCGACGATCGCTGTTAACATAAACTCCCCTCGCTGATGTTTGTACGGGAATCCCCTTCCCGCCCTGTAAAAAATACAAAATCATTATATCGCATTTTTGCGCGCGTGTAAAGCGAAACGTGCGCAAAGCCGCAACAAAATCCGCGCCGCGCGCAAAAGCGCGCGGCGCGGAAAAAGTTCGTTCTGCCTGCCCTGCCCGCCGCGGGCGGACAAAGGCTTACGACACGCTGAACAGGATATCCCCGTACGTCGGGAAAGGCCAATATTCTTTGGCGGTGTTCATTTCCATGTCGTCCGCAAAGGCGCGCATCTCCTGCATGACGGGGATGACCTTTTCAGCGAAGAAGCGCGCCGCCGCCTCCGCATTCTCGCAGCCGCGCGCCGCCGTGAGCAGACGCTCGATCTCGCCCGCGCACGCGAACAGCGACTCGTTCTCTTTGGAAAGTTTGACGGCGAGCGCCTGTTCCTGCGCATACGGGAGATCCAGCGCCTTTTTGCGCTCGATGAGCGAACACAGATCGGCGATGTAGCGGTTGACGGCGGGGAAGATGTCCTTTTTGCCCATCTCGATCATGGTCAGCCCTTCGATGGCGAGCACCTTGCTGTAATTATCCAGCATGATCTCGGTGCGCGAGGTGACTTCCCTGGCGGTGAACACGCCGTTGCGCTCGAACAGGGCGATGTTCTTGGGAGACGCAAAGCGCGGAAAGGCTTCGGCGCTGTTTTTCAGATTCAGAAGCCCGCGGCGCTCCGCCTCTTTCGTCCATTCGGGCGAATAGTTATTGCCGTTGAAGAGGATGCGCTTGTGTTCGCGGATGGTGCGCGCGACCAGCGTGTGCAGCGCGGCGGTGAAATCGGGTGCCTTTTCCAGTTCGTCCGCAAAGATGCGCAGTTCGTCCGCCACGATGGTATTGAGCATGATGTTCGGCCCCGCGATGGAGAAGGTGGAACCGAGCATGCGGAACTCGAACTTGTTGCCCGTGAACGCGAACGGCGAAGTGCGGTTGCGGTCGGTGGTGTCCCTGGGCAGTTCGGGCAGGGCGTCCACTCCCAGTTTGAGCGTCTGTTTCTGCTTGCCTGCGGGCTTGACGTCGTGTTCGAGCGCGTCGAGCACCTCTTCGAGTTCTTCGCCCACGAACACCGAGACGATGGCGGGCGGCGCCTCGTTGGCGCCCAGGCGGTGGTCGTTGCCCGCGCTCGCCACCGAAAGCCGCAGAAGATCCTGGTATTCGTCCACCGCCTTGATGACGGCGACGAGGAAGAGCATGAACTGCCCGTTTTCGGCGGGCGTGGAACCGGGGTCGAACAGGTTGACGCCCGTATCCGTGCACAGCGACCAGTTGTTGTGTTTGCCCGAACCGTTGATGCCTGCAAACGGCTTTTCGTGCAGCAGGCAATAGAGTCCGTGCTTGGTGGCGACTTTTTTCATGGTCTCCATCATGAGTTGGTTCTGGTCGGATGCGACGTTGGTGATGGTGAAGATGGGCGCCAGTTCGTGCTGGGAAGGCGCCACTTCGTTGTGCTTGGTCTTGGCGAGGATGCCCAGTTTCCACAATTCGACGTCCAGATCCTCCATATACGCGAGCACGCGCGTCTTGATGGGCCCGAAATAATGGTCTTCCAGTTCCTGCCCCTTGGGAGGCTTGGCGCCGAACAGCGTGCGCCCCGAAAAGACGAGGTCTTTGCGCGCGTCGTACATCTTGCGGTCGATGAGGAAGTATTCCTGCTCCGCCCCCACCGTGGGATAGACGCATTTGGCGGTCGTGTTGCCGAACAGGCGCAGGATGCGCATCGCCTGTTTGTTGATCGCCGCCATCGAGCGCAGGAGCGGCGTCTTTTTATCCAGCACTTCGCCGCCGTAGGAGACGAAGGTGGTGGGGATGCACAGCGTGTTGTCCTTGATGAACGCAAAGGACGTGGGATCCCACGCGGTGTAGCCGCGCGCCTCGAAGGTGGCGCGCACCCCGCCCGAAGGAAAAGAAGAGGCGTCCGACTCGCCCACGACCAGTTCTTTGCCCGAAAATTCCATGATGACCTTGCCGTCCTTGGTCGGGCTGATGAAGGAATCGTGCTTTTCCGCAGTGATGCCCGTCATGGGCTGGAACCAGTGCGTGAAGTGCGTGGCGCCCTTTTCCACCGCCCAGTCCTTCATGGCATTGGCGATGACGCCCGCCACATTCGGATCGAGCGGCGTGCCGCGATCCATCGTCTTTTTCAGCGAACGATATACGTCCTTGGGCAGTTTTTCCTGCATGACCTGCAGGTTGAACACGTTGGACGCAAACAATTCGGGTACGTTCATGGCATTCTCCTCGTGAAAAACAAACTCGAAAAAAGGCACCGCGGGCGAAAAAACGCTGCCCGCAGCGCCTTTGCTGCTCTTCGGAAAACTTTGTTTCATTATACTGGATAGCCGCGGAAAATGTCAACCGTTTTTTGCGTTCGCCTCGAAAAACGCAAAACCTTGCACGAATTTTGTGAAAATATTGACTTTTTGCCTGCGTTGCGGTATACTGGTGTCAATCTTGAAAAGGAGTTCTGTTTTATGGCAACAAAAAGAAAGAGCGACTACTTCGGCCTCAGTTACATCGTCAGCGTGATCCTCGCGATCATCCCTGTCACGGCGTGGATCTGCGGATTCATCACCCGTCTGATGGAGGGCAAGATCATCGCGGCGATCATCCGCCTGTTCCTGGGCGCGATCCTCTGGATCATCGACCTCATCCTCATGATCGTATCCAAACATATATTGCGTCTGATCAACTGCTAAACGAAAGAGCCGCCCCGCACGGGCGGCTCTTTGCTTTTGGTTTTTTGCGGGTCCGCCCGCGCCGAACGGTTCTTCGATCGCTTTTTTACGGGTCCGCCCGCGCCGAACGGCGCGGGCGGATCGTTTATTTGCAGATAAAGGACTGCTGTGCGTCCAGCGGCGGCGCTTCCGAGACCACAGGACGGTACACGCCGTCCGCGCCCAGTTCGCGCGCCTTCACGTTGTCCGCAAGCAGCGTCTGCAAGATCGCGTATATGGCGCGTTCGATGTCCTTGTCGGGCACGGGCGCGGCGATCTCCACGCGCTTGTCGGTGTTGCGCGTCATCAGGTCGGCGCTGGATATGTACATGATGCGGTCGCTCTCGTCGCCGAAACAGTACACGCGCGAATGCTCGAGAAACCGCCCGACGACGGAGATGACGCGGATGT
Organism: uncultured Clostridia bacterium; assembly: GCA_944341895.1. Lineage (GTDB taxonomy): Bacteria > Bacillota > Clostridia > Christensenellales > Borkfalkiaceae > Borkfalkia. Next base: position 2,000 of record CALVMB010000031.1, on the reverse strand, counting down.
TCTCCGTCTGCCCCGCGACGCCGGGAAGAAGGCAGCAGATGCCGCGCACGATGAGGTCGATCTTCACCCCCGCGCAACTCGCCTCGACCAGTTTGTCGATGATCGCCTTGTCGGTGAGGCTGTTCATCTTGGCGAGGATGCGCCCCTGCCCGCCCGCCTGTGCCTTGGCGATCTCGCGGTCGATGCAGCGGATGATGCCGGGTTTGAGCGTTTCGGGCGCGACGAGCAGTTTTTTGTACTCGAAATCGACGTTGCAGATGGCGATGTTGCGGAAGAACGCGACGGCGTCCTCGCCGATCTGCTCGTCGGCGGTGATGAAGTTGAGGTCGGTATACTGTTTGGAGGTGGATTCGTTGTAGTTGCCCGTTCCCAGATGGGTCAGATAGCGCAGTTCGTCCCCCTCTTTGAGCACGACGGAAATGATCTTGGAATGGACTTTGTAATTCTCCATGCCGTAGATGATGGTGCACCCCGCCTCCTGCAGTTTGCGCGCGTAGTGCAGGTTGCTCTCCTCGTCGAAGCGGGCGCACAGTTCGATGACGACGGTGACCTGCTTGCCGTTCTCGCAGGCGCGGCAGAGCGCCTCGACGATGCGCGAATGGCTGGCAAGGCGGTAGATCGTGATCTGCACCGCCTGCACCCGCCGATCGCGCGCGCACTCGTCCAGAAGATCGACGAGCGGCGACATCGAATCGTAGGGATAAGACAGGAAGATGTTGTTGCGCAGGGCGTAGTCGATGAGCGAGGGCGCCTCGGCGAGCGCGGGAAGTACCGCGCCCTTGAAGGGCGGATACCGCAGTTCCGCCGCCTGTTCCTCAGGCAGGAAATTGCCGATGGAGAACAGGAATTTATAATCGAAACAATGTTCCTCGCGGAAACAGAAAGCGGGGTCGATCTTGAGCAGTTTCGCCGCCGTCGCGCACAGCGGGGAATCGACGTCGTCCGCTTCCAGGCGCACCGCGCCCAGTTTGGCGCGCGTCTCGATCTTCTTTTTCATGAACACCGAAAAGTCGCGTTCGACGTCCGAATCCTCCACGCGCGTGTCGAGGTCGGCGTTGCGCGTGACGCGCAGCACCACGCGGTCTTTGACGGTATACCCCGAAAAGGCGAGCGGGCCGAACGCTTTGAGCAGTTCTTCGAGCAGGATGACTTTGACTTTTTTGCCGCGCGCCACCACAAAGATGCGGTCGGCGGCGGAACCCGCGCACATGACGCCCAGCATGCGCCGCCCCTCTTTTTCCAGTTCGTAGACGATGTACTGTTTGCGGTTTTCGAACATCATCATCGGATGCTTCGCGTCCAGCACCATCAGCGTCAGCAGGGGCAGGACGCGCTCGACGAACTGCGCCTTGCATTCTTCGCGCTGGCGGGGGGTGAGTTCCTCCGCCGTGAGAATGCGCACGCCTGCCTTGCTCAGTTGCTTTCTGAGCGAGGCGTACGTCGCCGCGCGCAGGTCGTACAGGCGGCGCACCACCGTCATGATGCCGCTCAGTTGCTTGGCGGCGGTCAGACCCGTCTTGTTTTCGGCACCCGAGGGGTCGGTCAGGCTCTCGTTGTACAGGCTGCCCACGCGCACCATGAAAAACTCGTCGAGATTGGACCCGAAAATGGACAGAAATTTGCACCGCTCGAGCAACGGGTTTTCCGGATCGTTCGCCTGGTCGAGCACGCGCTTGTTGAATTGCAGCCACGAATACTCGCGGTTGACGTAAATGCCGCGGCGGAACTTGCGCACCGCCTTTTTATAGGCGCTCTGTTCCTTTTTTTTGCAGGCGCCCGTCTCCTTTTTTTTGCAGACGTTCGGCTCTTTTTTGCCTGTGCTCTGCTCTTTTTGCGTCTTCACTCCGATCTCTCCTTATCCTCTCCGACGGGAACGCTCTCCGCGCTCTGCTCTGCGGGTTGTTGCTCCTTTTCCTCCGCGGGCGCGCCTTCCTTTGCGGCGGGCGCGGGCTTTGCCTTGGGCGGCCTGCCGCGGCGGGCGGAAGCGGGTTTCTTCTCTG
>CALVMB010000030.1 GCA_944341895.1 uncultured Clostridia bacterium | reverse complement strand
GTTTTCGCCTCCCCTTCCGCATGCTTTGCTTTGGGCGGTCTGCCGCGGCGGGCGGAAGCGGGTTTCTTCTCTGCGGGTTGTTGCTCCTTCCCTTCCGCGGGCGCGTCCTCTGCGGCGGGCGCGGGCTTTGCTTTGGGCGGTCTGCCGCGGCGGGCGGAAGCGGGTTTCTTCTCTGCGGGCTGTTGCTCCTTCCCTTCCGCGGGCGCGTCCTCTGCGGCGGGCGCGGGCTTTGCCTTGGGCGGCCTGCCGCGGCGCGCGGGGGTTTTCGCCTCCCCTTCCGCATGCTTTGCTTTGGGCGGTCTGCCGCGGCGGGCGGAAGCGGGTTTCTTCTCTGCGGGCGCCTCCGCCGCGGCGGTCTCCGTCTCCTCTGCGGGAACGGGCAATTCCGCCGCGAACGTATATGCCGCGCCGTGCAGGGCGCCGTCGCACACGAGGCGCAGATACCCTTCCTTGACGCCGCGTTCGCTCACGACGATGGTCTCCGCGCCGACGCATTTGACAAACTCGCGCACGACGACGGCGGCGATGCCCACCGAATACAGTTTTTCGGGGGCGGCATCCAGGATCAGGCGGGACCTGCCCGCGCCGCCGAGCAGATGTTCGGTGAGTTTTTTGAATTTTTTCGGCTGCATGACGCGCGCGCCTTCGCGGTCCTTGATGCGCGCATATTCGGCATACACCGCGTACAGGGCGAGATTGGTCGCGCCCGCGAGGACCGCTGTGCCGAACGCGCGGCCCGCGATCTTTTCTTTGCGGAATTTTTTGCGCACGTATTTGCGGATCTTTTCCCCTTCTTTTTCGTCCGGCTGGATGCGCGAAACGAACTTGCGGTGCAGATCGAGCACGCCGAAACGCAGGCTGCGGCGGTGCGATGCGCTGTCTTTGGACAGATCGCACACCTCCGTGCTCGCGCCGCCGATGTCGATGAGCACGGCGCCCTTGCCGTAGCCGCGGTTGGCGACAAAATCGCAGTACGCCTCCGTTTCCCCGTCCACAAAATTGACAGGCACGCCCGTGCGGCGCAGGATCTCCTCGCGCACCTGCTCGAAATTTTCCACCGCGCGCAGTGCCGCCGTGGAAATGACGTACAGCGTCTCCGCGCGCACGCTGCGGCATTTTTCCATCATGGCGGCGACGGCTTCGGCAAGTTTGTCGATGCCGCGCGCGGACAGGCTGCGCCCCTCGAGATAGTGCAGCAGCGTGAGGCTGGAACGGTCGCGGAACAGGATCTCCTCCTTCTCCCCGACCTGCGCCACGAGCAGGGAAATACTGCTCGAACTGATATCGATGACGGCGATCTTCATGTCGTCCTCCCTTTCAAATTTGGTCCGCCTGCCGAAGCAGACGCAATGCTCTCCGCCGCGCGGGCGGGTTTCACCTGCCGAAGCAGACGCCGATGCGCTCCGCCGCGCGGACGAGTTCGCCGTCCGGATCGACGAATTTGTATTTGCCCGCGATGTCCGAAAGGGCATTGAACGTGATCTGCCCGCGCGTATAGGCGACGGTCACGCCGAACCGCCCTTCCTGCGCGAGTTTGCCCGCATAACTTCCGAGGCGGGTGCACAGCACGCGGTCGAAGGCGCAGGGACTGCCGCCGCGCTGGATATAGCCGAGCACGGTAGCGCGGGTCTCCACCCCCGTGCGCTCGCCGATGACTTCGGCGAGGTGGGGCGTGACCGTGGTCTCGCCGCGTTCGGCGCGCACGAAGGCGCGCTCGCGCCTGCGGAAAGGCGCCTCGCTGTCCAAGATCGCGCCCTCGGCGACGGCGATGATGTTGCACCGCTTGCCCGCCCTGTTGCGCGCGTCCAGCGCCGCGCAGAGGATATCGAGGTTGAACGGGATCTCGGGGATGAGGATGGCGTCCGCGCCCCCCGCGATGCCCGCATGCAGGGTGAGCCAGCCCGCCTTGTTCCCCATGATCTCGACCAGCATGGTCCTTCCGTGGCTCTCGGAGGTGGTGCGGATGCGATCGATCGCCTCGGCGGCGACGTCCACCGCCGTCTGGAACCCGAAGGTGAGGTCGGTCCCGAAAATGTCGTTGTCGATGGTCTTGGGCAGCCCGATGACGCGGCAGCCCTCCGCACACAGCAGTGCCGCGGTCTTGTGCGTGCCCGCCCCGCCCAGCGTGAACAGGCAGTCCAGCCCCAGTTTGCGGTAGTTGGCGACCATGCGCGCAAGCCGCGTTCCGCCGCCCTCTTCCTCCACCGTCATGGTCTTGAACGGAGTGCGGCGGGTGCCCAGCACCGTGCCGCCGACGGCGAGCAGGCCCTCAAAATCCTCCCGCTTCATGGGGATGGCTTCGCCGCGGATGAGCCCGCCGTACCCGTCGGGAAACCCGACGATCTCCGTATTTTTGATGTTCGTATACAGATACAGCGCGATGGCGCGCATGACCGCGTTCAGCCCGGCGCAGTCGCCTCCGCTCGTCAGAATGCCGAACTTCATCCCTTTTTCCTCCGCTTCCGCCCGCAAATGCGGCGGCTTTTTTATTTATTTTACCACCGAACCGCCCCTTCGTCAATGTTTCTACGTTTTTTTGCCTGCGATTTTACATTTTTTCAACAAGTGTATGCGCGCGCACGTGCGCATGCGCGGGGCGGAGATACTGCCGACGTGCGCTTTGCGGGCGCGTATGCGCGCGCGTGCGCATGCGAAAAAGCGTCCCCGCACGGCGGGAACGCCCTCTCGTTTGTGCCGATCACAGATCGTCCGCGTCCTGGACGGGCTTGCCGCCGTCGAGGGGCGCGCCCGTATAACTGCCGTTTTCGTCAAACGGCGAACGCATCCCGCCGCGCTCGGCGCGCGTGCCTGCCCCCGTCTGCGGGGTGAGACGGCGCTTGCGCCCGCTCATTTGCAGGACTTGGGCGCCGCGGGCGGCTGGGACGAATCCTGCACCGACGCGTTCGCCTTGGCGCGCGTCTTGCTGCCGCCGCAGTTGCTCGTCTTGCCGTGTGCAGACTGACTCTGCACGCCTTGCTGTTTGCTGTTTTTCATGCTTTCTTTTCTCCTTATCATTTATCTTCCGCGCGCCTTGCGGCGCGAAGAATGCCGTTCAGCCGCCGAACGGGAGCGGGATCTGCACATACCCCTGCGTCGCCTTGCACAGCGGGCAGATCTTCCACGCTTCCTTCGTCGTCGCGCGGTAGCCGCACTCGCTGCAGATCCACAGCGTGGGCTTTTCGCGCTTGTAAAGATTGCCGTCCCGCATGGACTCATACAGGAAACGGAACAGGATGTTGTGCTCCTTTTCCACGCCCGCGACGCGCTCGAACAGGTCGGCGACGTCCTCGAACCCTTCCTCGCGCGCCTCGGCGGCGAACGAAGGATAGATGCGGCCGAATTCCGCATGCTCGTCGTCCGCGGCAAAGCGGAGCGTCTCTTCCAGCGTTCCGAAGCGGAAGGGATAGCCCGCGTCGATGACGATGTTTTCCGCATTTCCGTTTTTGAGCACCAGGATATCATAAAAACTTTTCGCGTGATAAGTCTCGTTCTTGGCGATCGTCCGCACGACGTCCGCCAGCACGGGATATTCTTCTTTGACCGCCAGTTTTGCGATCAGTTGGTAGCGCATGCCCGCCTGACACTCCCCCGCAAAGGCGCGGGCAAGGTTGACGGCCGTTTTGGTTTTTGAAAACTGCATGTCTGTTCCTCCTTACGCCGCATAGTATGCCCCAGCCCCGCCCGCCTTATACCCGCCGCCGCAAAGTTCCGCCGCGGCGCGTCCGAAACCGCGCCGAAGACAAGTGCCGCCGCCCGAACGGGCGGCGGCACTTGTCTGCAAAAAAACGCTCCCCGCGCCGCGGCGCGGGGAGAAAGATCAGTGAAAAGATACGTCGGGAGCCTGCGGCTCCTTTTTGGCGGTATCCACCAGTTTGAGATCGGTATCTTTGGAATAGAACGCGAGCATGACGCCGCGCACGAAGTGCACGCCGCCGCCGAGCAGGAACGCCCAGGACATGGAACGCAGCCCCGCGACCCACCAGAACAGCCCGAACAGGAGCAGCGCGACCAGAAAGGAGAGCCACGCGAACGCCGAATGCCAGCCCTTGAACACGAACTTGCCGCCCAGGCTGAACAATGCGGGAAAGCCCAGCGCCACGAACGCAAAGTACACGGGAATGCCGAAGCGGATGACGTAGCGCACGGGCTCCGAAAACACGCTGTACCACGCGTCGCCGCCGCCGATGTTGATGCGCTCGCTCAGATACAGCCCGAACGACGCCGCATCCTGACCCAACAGATAGCGCACCGCGTCGAACCCCTTGAAGGAATAGGCATTTTCCGCGACGGTGAAATTCACCCACGTGCCGAAAAAGAGCGCGACACTCACTGCGATGAGAATGATATTGATGGCGGAGAGCACGATGCGGTTGGTACTGCGCACCTTGACCAGTTTGCCCTGCTTGGGCGCGCCGTAATACTGCCCGCCGCTCGAACGGAAGTACGGACCCTGTGCGTACGGCATCGCCTGCATGCGCCCGATCTCGTTGTGCAGGGCGCGGATCTCGCCGCTCATCTCCGCGAGCGTCGCCATCATGTCGTACTGTTCCTTGCCGCCCGCCGGTTGCGGTGCGGCAGGCGCCGCGGCCTGTACGTCCGCGGGCTGCGCCTGCTGTACAGGCTGTGCCTGCTGTACGGGCAATGTCTGCGGCTGTACGGGTTGCGCCTGCACGGGCTGCGGCAGAGGCTGTACGGGCTGCGGGACGGGTGCGGCAGGCTGTGCCAGATACCCCGCCTTGCAGTCGTTCAGATCGCTCTTCATGCGGCTGAGCACGGCATCGATGTCCGCTTCGAACACGTGCCCGCAGGCAGGACAGCGGACGCGGTCGTCGTCCGTCTGCTGTCCGCAGTTTTTACATACTTTCATACGATCTCCTTGCGCCGCTCCCCGCGGGGAAAAGCGCCGAAACTGAGATAGACAACTTCTTTTCCGCTATTATACGCGGCGGAAGCAAAATTGTCAACCCCTGCACAATGTCAATTACTTTGATTCTTGTTAAAATTATCCTTCAGCGACACGATCTCGGACAAGACCAGCCTGCCGTTTTCGGTGCATTTTTTGTAATACCCCGTGCGCATGAGCTGGAAAGGCGTTCCGTCCGCCGCCTGCGCGAGATAGGGCTCCGCTTTCGCGTACACGATCTTTTCGCTGTCGGCGTTCATGCGCTCGGAAAAATCCTGACCTGCATAGTCCGCGTCGCGCAGCAGGCTTTCGTACTGCCGCAGTTCGGCGTCCGCGCAGTCGTCCGCGTTCACCCAGTGGATGACGCCCTTGACCTTGATGCCGCTCGTGTCGCTGCCGCTGCGGCTTTCGGGGACGTACGAACAGAGCACCTCGGTCACGTTGCCCGCCCCGTCCGTGCGCACCTCGTCGCAGCGGACGATGTATGCGTTTTTCAGGCGAACGTACCCGCCCGGTTTGAGGCGGTAATATTTGGGCGGCGGGTCGAGCAGGAAGTCCGTGCTCTCGATGTAAAGGTGCTTGCCGAACTTCACCTTGCGGGTGCCCGCCTGCGGGTCGGTCTGGTTGATCTCGAAATCCAGTTCTTCCTCCCCCTCGTAGTTGGCGATGGTGAGTTTCAGCGGCGAAAGCACCGCCATGGCGCGCTCGGCGTGGGCGTTGAGATATTCGCGCACGCACGCCTCGAAGTAGGAATACTCGCACTCGGAGTTGGCTTTGGCGACGCCGATGCGGGCGCAGAAATCGCGCACCGCCGCCGCGGGGATGCCGCGGTTGCGCAGCCCCGAAAGCGTGGGCATGCGCGGATCGTCCCAGCCGCGCACGAGGTGTTCCTCCACCAGTTTTTTGAGGTAGCGCTTGCTCATCACCGTGTTGGTGAGGTTGAGCCGCGCAAACTCGATCTGCCGCGGCTTGGGCGCAAACCCGAGGGAAATACCCACCCAATCGTACAGCGGGCGGTGATCTTCAAATTCCAGCGTGCACAGCGAGTGCGTCACCCCCTGCAGATAGTCGCAGATGGGATGCGCGTAGTCGTACATCGGATAGATGCACCACTTGTCGCCCGTACGGTGATGGGTCGCGTGCAGGATGCGGTAGATGACGGGGTCGCGCATGTTGACGTTGGGGGAAGCCATGTCGATCTTGGCGCGCAGGCACTTTTCGCCGTCCCTGTATTTCCCTTCCTTCATCTCGGTAAACAGCCGCAGGTTCTCCTCGACGGAACGGTTGCGGTACGGGCTTTCGGTGCCCGGTTCGGTGAGGGTGCCGCGGGTGTTCTTGATCTCCTCGGCGGAGAGGTCGCACACGAACGCCTTGCCCTCGCGGATGAGGCGCAGGGCGTATTCGTAGATGGTATCGAAAAAGTCGGACGCGTAGCATTCGCGCGCCCATTCATAGCCCAGCCAATGGATATCGGCGCGGATGGCGTCCACGAACTCCGTCTTTTCTTTGGACGGATTGGTGTCGTCGAAGAACAGGTTGCACTTGCCGCCGTATTTGAGCGCCGTTCCGAAATTGACAAACATGCTCTTGGCGTGCCCCACGTGCAGGTACCCGTTGGGTTCGGGGGGGAACCGCGTCTGGACGGCCGTCACCTTGCCGTTTTCGAGATCTTCGTTGATGATCTGTTCGATAAAATTTGCCGCTTCGGGCAACGTGTTGGAAATATCAGACATAAAATCGCTCCAAGTCAGAATATAGAGAAGGCAAAACGGCGGCCGCAAATCGCAGAAGCCGCAGCGGGCGCCGTTAACTCAGCCCCACCGTTTCGCCGTTTTCGTCCACGTCGATGTGCTCGGCGGCGGGGTGCTTGCCCAGCCCCGGCATGAGCATGATGTTGCCCGCAACCGCGACCACGAATTCCGCGCCGCCCTTGACGATGATGTCGCGCACGTGCACGGTGAACCCCTGCGGGCGGGCGAGCAGTTTTGCGTCGTCGGACAGCGAATACTGCGTCTTGGCGATGATGACGGGCAGTTTCCCGTAGCCGCGCGCCTCCGCGTCCGCGATCTTGGCGGCGGCGACGTCGGAGTAGGTCACCCCGTCCCCGCCGTATACCTTTTTCACGACGTCCCCGATCTTTTTGCGGATGGGGTCGTTCAGGTCATAGGCAAAGTGCAGTTCGCGCTCTTCCTGTGCGGCGGCGCACACCGCGCGGGCGAGTTCTTCGCCCCCTTCGCCGCCCTTTAAGAACACGTCGGTGAACACCGCCCGTGCGCCCGCGCCCTCGACGCCGCGCATGACCGCCTCGATCTCGGCGGGCGTGTCGCTCGCAAAGCGGTTCATCGCCACCACGACGGGCTTGTTGTACACCGTGCGCATGTTTTCGATGTGCTTGAACAGGTTGGGCAGGCCGCGTTCCAGCGCGCCCAGATCTTCGCGCGCGAGGTCCGCCTTGTCCGCGCCGCCGTGCAGTTTGAGCGCCTTGACGGTGGCGACCACGACCACGCAGTCGGGCCGGATGCCCGCCACGCGGCATTTCGTATCGAGGAACTTTTCCGCGCCCAGATCGGCGCCGAAGCCCGCCTCGGTGACCACCCAGTCGGCGAGCCCGAGGGCGGTGTACGTGGCGAGAATGGAATTGCACCCGTGCGCGATGTTGGCGAACGGTCCGCCGTGCACGATGGCGGGAGTGCCTTCCAGCGTCTGCACGAGATTAGGTTTGACCGCGTCTTTCAGGAGCACCGTCATCGCGCCGTCCGCTTTGAGATCGCGCGCGAACACATATTCGCCCCTGCGGTTTTCGCCCACGATGATGTTGCCGAGGCGGCGTTTGAGGTCTTTGAGCGAGGTGGACAGGCACAGGATCGCCATGATCTCGGAGGCGGCGGTGATCTCGAAGTGCTCTTCGCGCTCCGCGCCCTCCCCTTTCTGCCCGACGGTGACGTTGCGCAGAGAGCGGTCGTTCATGTCCAGACAGCGGCGGAAGTAGATCTTTTCGGGGTCGATGTCCAGTTCGTTGCCGCGGAACAGATGGTTGTCCAGCATAGCGCACAGCAGGTTGTTCGCCGCCGTGATGGCGTGCAGATCGCCCGTGAAATGCAGGTTGATGTCCTCCATGGGCACCACCTGCGCATAGCCGCCGCCCGCCGCGCCGCCCTTGATGCCGAACACGGGCCCCAGCGAAGGCTCGCGCAGAGCGAGGCAGACGCGCTTGCCCAGGCGGCTCATGCCGTCCGCAAGGCCGATGGAGACGGTGGTCTTTCCCTCCCCCGACGCGGTGGGATTGATGGCGGTGACGAGCACGAGTTTGCCCCGCCGCTTGCGGGGCGGCTCGCCGATCTTCGCCTTGTACTTGCCGTACCGCTCGATGTGCTCTTCCGAGAGCCCGAGTTTTGCGGCGATCGCGCCGATCTCGCGCATTTTGCAGCCTTTCGCTATTTCGATATCGCTCAGCATCTGTATTTCTCCCTTGTCGGCATTGTCCCTTTCATTGTAGCATACCGCCGCCGTTTTGGCAAGCGTGCGGCGGGAAACGCCCGCAAATTTCAACGCGGGAAAGGCGCGCCCCTTTCAGCCCCCGCAATCGTGCGGCAGGCGCAGTTCCTCCGCCCGCGCGGCAAACACTCCGTCCGCTTCGCAAAAGCCGAACCGCGCGAGGTCGGCGTCCCATTCGTCGCGCGCAGAGCGCACATCCAGCCCGTCCTCCATGCACTTGCGCACGGCGGCGCGCAGCAGCAGTTCGCCGAAATCGCCCCCCTCGCGCACGAGTTCGCCCGCCTCGGTCAGCCCGCAGCCGCCCGCGGCGCCCTCGCCCGAGAGCACAAAATAAAACCGATAGCCCGCGCGCGGGCGGGAAAGTACGCTCAACATATATGCCATTATAACAGATTTGCGCAAAGATAGCAAAAAAACTTGTGCTTTGCGCCGCGATTTGCTATAATTTTTTCAACGATTTTTCGGGGAGGAGCCCGTTTGGACATTGTCATTGTGCAGGCGCTCGAACACATCCGTTGCGGATTTCTGAACGTCTTTTTCGGAATATTCACGGCGCTGGGCGAAGAATTCATTATCGCGGGCATCATCGCGGTGGTCTTTTTGTGCTTCGATAAGCGCGCGGGCGAACGCGCGCTGGTCGCCGTGCTGCTTGCTAGTTGCTTTACGACGGGCATCAAGAGCGCGGTGCGCCGCATGCGCCCGTATACGACGGGATTGGTTTCGCGCGTGGACATCGACCTGCCGCTCATCTCCACCACCTCGCTGGACGCGGACATGTCCTTCCCCAGCGGACACTCGACGTCGTCCGGCGCCTTCTTCTCCACCCTTGCGCTCAATCACCGCACGCCGCTGCGCATCACGCTGTGTGCGGTGTTCACCTTTCTCGTCGTGCTGTCTCGGCTGTACCTTGGCGTGCACTATCCCACCGACGTGCTGGCGGGGCTGGCGATCGGCATCGGGTGCGCATTCCTGTGGGAATATGTGTGCTACCGCATGTTCTTCGGCAGGCTGTATGTGTTTTTGGGCATCGCCCTGCTCACCCTGCCCCTGCTGTTCATCCCGCAGACGGCGACCGAATCCATGTTCCGCATCTCCGCGCTCGCGCTGGCGGCGGCGTTCGGCCTGCTCATCGAGGACAACTTTATCCGCTTTACCGACACAAAGCGCTGGTGGAAGCGCGGGCTGCGGCTGGCGGTGGCGGGGATCGTGGCGCTCGTCGTGTTCCTGCCCCTCAAACTGTGGCTGCCCGAAGGAAACTGGTCGGATTTTCTGACCTATTTTCTGACGGTGTTCGCGGTGTTCACCTTTGCGACCTTCCTCATCCGCGTCCTGAAAATCTGAACACGGGCGCAAAATCATTGACTTTGCCCCGCCAAAAAAGTACAATAAAGAAAGTATTGATTTTTCGAGGTACACAATGGCTGACAAACATGCGGTGACGATGGACAAGATCGTCAATCTTTGCAAGACGCGCGGCATCATCTTCCCCGGCAGCGAGATCTACGGCGGCATGGGGAACACCTGGGACTACGGCCCCGTCGGCGTGGAGATCAAAAACAACATCAAGCGCGCGTGGTGGCGCAAATTCGTGCAGGAAAGCGAAAATTCCTACGGCGTGGACGCCGCCATCCTCATGAATTCGCGGGTGTGGGAAGCGAGCGGGCACACCGCCTCGTTCACCGACCCGAAAATGGACTGCAAGGGCTGCAAGGCGCGTTTCCGTGCCGACAACCTCATCGAGGCGCACTCCAAAGGCGCGGTCAACCCCGACACCATGACCAACGAACAGATGGAAGCGTACATCGAGGAACACGGCGTGAAGTGCCCCATCTGCGGCAAACACGACTGGACGCCCATCCGCACCTTCAACCTGATGTTCGAGACCTCGCGCGGCGTCACCGACGAGAGCCAGAACAAAATTTATCTGCGCCCCGAAACGGCGCAGGGCGAGTTCGTGAACTTCCTGAACGTACAGCGCACCACCCGCGCCAAAGTGCCCTTCGGCATCGCGCAGATCGGCAAGGCGTTCCGCAACGAGATCACGCCCGGCAACTTCATCTTCCGCACCATCGAGTTCGA
>CALVMB010000029.1 GCA_944341895.1 uncultured Clostridia bacterium | reverse complement strand
GAACACAGAAGTTAAGCTCTCTTACGCCGAAAGTACTTTGGGCTCACCCACGGGAGGATAGGTAGTTGCCGCATCCAAAGCAGAAAGCATCCGAAAATTCGGGTGCTTTTTGTTTATGTGCTCCCATCCGTGCGGTGAGGGCGGTTTTGCCGGCAGGAGCAGGCTGACAGGCGCGGGCAGGGCACATCCGCGGCAAGAGCGGGATCGCAGGCGAGAGCAGGCTTACAGGCGCGGGCGGGGTTCAGGCACGGCGGCATGCGGCGATTGAAAAACAAAATTTATCATGAAACGATTGACAGATTCCGCATTCTTTCGTATAATAATGCCAATAAAATTCTTGCGATAGGGAGGGAATTATGACGCAGGAAAAGATCGATATGGTCATGGCAAGGATCGGGAACAAGATCCCGCAGGATAAAATGGCAATGCTGCGCGACAGGCTTGCCGCCGCGGATGACAGCCGCGCGGAGTACCTGATGAGCACGCCTCTGCATGATACCGTCACCGTCGTGTTGCTGTCCGTCTTTTTGGGCGGGCTGGGCGTCGATCGTTTCATGATCGGCGACGTCGGTTTGGGCGTCGGCAAACTGCTGCTCGGATGGGTCACGCTCGGGATCTGGCCGTTTGTGGATATCTTCTGCAGTTACAGAAAGGCAAAACTCAAAAACTTCACGAAACTTATGTCGCTCATCTGAGCAAGAAAAAAGCGGCGCCCGATCGTTTGGGCGCCGCTTTTATATGGGGGGAAGGACGCGGCATGTTCGGCTCCTGAAAGTGCACCCGCTGCGGTTTGCGTGAAAGAAGTTGTTCGCGGGTGTGCGCAGAAAGCGTCAGCCGCGTTCCGTGAGCGGAAATTGCACGGCGCGTTCTATATACGGAAATTGCCGCGCGTCCGCCTTGCGAAAAGCCCTCGCCCCGTTTCGGGCAAAAAATTGTCGGACCGCAAAAACACCGCCCGCCGCGGAAAAATTTTCCGCGGCGGGCTTTTGTCTTTCAGGTCACGTCCTGCCGTTCCACCGTCGCCACGACGTCCACGTTTTCGCCCGTCAGCGCGATGCGGTCGGCCAGTTCCTGCCGCACGGCGGCGGGGGACATCTTGCAGTCAAAGGGAATGGCGACTTCGAACACGAGGTTGGAATGCGTCTGCCCGCCCACCACGCGGAAATCGTGTACGCGGAAAGCGGGGTCGATCTCCGCCGCGATGCGTTCGGTCTCGCCGCGCAGGCGGTCGACGCGCGGATCGTTCAGCACGAGCGGGTCGATGTGCACGGTCAGCGCGATGTTCGTGTGTTCGGCAAAATCCTTTTCGATGCGGTCGGCGAGGTCGTGCGCGTCGGTCAGCGCCATGCGCGCGTCCACTTCCACGTGCACCGTCGCGTACAGGCGGCTTTCCCCGTAACTGTGCACGGCGAGGTCGTGCAGGCCGTGCACGCCCGCAAAGCCGCACACGCGCTCGCGGATGGATGCGACCGTTTCGGGGTCGGGCGCCTTGCCCAGCAGGCGGGAAACGGTCTCGCGCAGGACGGATATGCCCGTATACGCGATGAACGCCGCCACGGCGACGCCTGCCCAGCCGTCCAGATCGACGCCCGTGTAGCGGGAAACGAGCAGTGCCGCCAGAACGACTGCCGTCGCCACGGTGTCGGACAGGCTGTCGGCGGCGGTGGCGCGCAGGGCGTCCGAATGCAGGCGCACGGCGAGCGCGCGGTTGAATGCGAACATAAACAGTTTGACGAGCACGGACGCGCCCAGCACGATGACGGCGAGCAGGGAATACTCTCCCGCCTCGGCGGCGAGGATCTTCTGCACCGACTGCACCGCCAGTTCGACGGCGACCGCGAGGATGATGACGGCGATCAGCGTCGCCGCCACCGATTCGGCGCGCTGGTGCCCGAACGGGTGTTCCTTGTCCGCGGGCTTGCCGCTCATCTTGAACCCGATGACGGACACGACGTTGCTGCCGCAGTCGGTCAGGTTGTTCATGCCGTCGGCGAGCACGGACACCGCGCCCGTGAGCGCGCCCGCCACGATCTTTGCCGCGGCGAGCAGGGTATTGAGCACGATGCACAGGATGCCCGCGCGCCTGCCGCACCGTTCGCGCACGCGCGCGTCCGAAAGGGCCTCTCCCTTTTTCAGAAACAGTTTATCCGGCATGGTCCTCTCCTTGCCGCTCAGCCTGCCGCGGCATAAGTTCCTTTTCGAAGCGGAAAAACTCTTCGCCGTCCGGCGCGTGTGGGTCGGGGTGGCGGGGGTTGAAATATTCCACGACGCGGAACCCGCACACATTGATATAAAAATGGATGTTCCGCTTTTCGAAACAGGGCGTGTACAGTTCCCAGACGCGCGCCTGCGGGTACATCGCTTCGATCGCGTTCCAGGCGCGCCTGCCCAGCCCCTTGCCGTGCGCTTCGGGGGCGAGGAACAAAAAGTCCAGGCGGTATTTTCCGTTTTCCGCGGCACTGACGACTGCGCCGCCCGCGCGCGTTCCGTCCGCAACGATGTGCCACAGGTCGGCGCCCTCGCCGCGCGCGCGGTCGATGTCTTCCTGCGCGGGCACGGGCGCGGCGTCGGGCGCGCCGAACAGTTCGCGCACCCGTTCTTCGAAGGAGCGGCGCATCAGCGCTTTATAGGCGGACAGATCGTCCGTTCCGACCTGTTCCAGGGCAATGTTTGCGTTCATATCTTTCCCTCACAGCAACGTTTTGAGCGCGGAGATGTCGGTCACCCACTCGTGGCGGCTGCGTTCGGCGTGGATGCGGTTCGCTTCGCCCAGCGCGGCGTGGTATTCGCTCTGCGAACAGCCGTTCACTTGCATGAAATGCGCCTGTGCCCGCGGTTCGTTGCCGAGCAGCGAAGTCCTGCCGATATGGATGACTTCGTGGCAGGCGGGGCAGACGGCGATCACCGTCTCCAGTTTCTGGATGTGCTTTTCGTCGTCGTAACTCCACACTTCGTGCGCTTCCAGCCTGCCCGCCGCGCCGCAGACCGAGCATTTTCCGCCCGCGCGCGCGTATGCCGCGCGGCGCAGGCGGTCCCACACCTCTTTGGGCAGGGCGCTGCGCAGATTGGTATACCAGCATCCGTCCGGGACCAGCCCGAAGTTCAGGCGCATCGCTTTCATGGCATGCCTCCGTATTTTCCCGCTATTGTAGCACATTCCGCGCCGAATTGCAAACGCCGCGGCACATGCGCGGCAAAATCAACATTTTGCGGCAAAGGTATTGAACGCACCAACTGTTTGTGGTATAATGCGGGCAAGGAGGGAACAGACCAATGGACTACGCAAACGCGGCCCGCTTTTTGAAAAGTTACAACAAGATCGAGAGCCAACTGAAAATTCTCTACAACGAGCGCCCTACGCAGAACTTTACCGACCTCGTCAAACGGTGCAGCGACCGCAACATCACCGTGCGCCGCTACGAAAACGAACTGGTCGATTACGGAAAACTGCGCAACGCCATCGTGCACCGCGCGGGCGCGGCGGGCGAACTGTTCATCGCCAACCCCAGCGACGAGGTGGTCGTCAACATCGAATACATCGAAAAGCAGTTGTGCAACCCGCCCCGCGTGGTGGATGTGTTCAAGGCGCGCAAACTTACCGCCATCTTTGCGGACAAGCCGCTTTTGACCGCCGTGCAGACCTTCGGCGCGACCGAGAAGAAATCGCTGGTCGTTTACGACCGCGGCAAGATGCGCGGCGTAATCAATTCGTATTTCCTGTATCGGCTCATTGCCGCCCGCACCGAGGCGGGGGAGGACGTGACCGCCTTTCTCACGCAGACGCTGTGCGGCGACATCTTGGATCCCGCGTTGCTGGATCGCTATAAACTTCTCAGCAGCGAGGCGACGGTGTTCGACGTGTTCGAGGCGTTCGAACAGCGCAAGGACATCTACGCCGTCATCGTCACCGAAAACGGGGTGGTCGGCGAAAAGGTTCTGCTTCTGCTCACGCCCTCCGATTTTCCCGTCATCAACCGCTATCTCGAAACGTACAGCGCCAAGACTTTTTAGCCGCGGCACAAGATATGGAGTTTGCGCCGTGTAACTACACAAGCGGCGGTGGTCGGCGGAAAATGTGGTAAACGTTCACCTATTCTGTGAGCGGCAAACAAAAAATTTTAATTTTTTTCAAAAAAGGTATTGACAAACCAAAAATACGTGCTATAATAGGGGTACAAACAAGGAAGACCGAACAGCCATTTACGGGCGGGGTCGACCGGACATATTCGCCGAAGTCGCAATTTGCGGAGCCGAAAGATCGCTCTAAGAAAACGGCGCGGACAGCGAAAGACCAAATCTGTACAGGGTTTTGATTCCGTCGGATTCTCAGCGAGGGGAGAAAAACAGGTCAATCGAGGAAAGTGTCGCAAGTAAAGAACGATGCGGACGCCGAGCAGAGCGGGGCAGAAGCAATGTGCCAGGTAATCGAAGCGGGTATCAAACTGCGAACGTCGGAGCGTCGTAAGGCGCAAAAACGGATATTCGTCAGATACTACCAAACGGGCAGACGGAATTCTGAGTTTGGTTGGGTTTCAAACCGGCAAAGTTTTGAGAGAGTACCGAAATACTTCGCCACATCACAGAAGATCGCAAGATTTGAAAGGGTCAATTCTTTACGAACACACGCAACGAGCCGTAAAAAATTTACTTGGAATCCTTGCAAACATCTGAGAGCGAACATCCGCAGCACGGGATCGTGTCGGATCGGGCGAGCATAATTTGTGGTTGCAAATTATGACAGGGGAAAAAGGGAATCTTCAAAACAGATGGTGTCGCAATTCGGTAAAAAAAAAGAAAATTTTTCGTGAACCGACAATTTAACCGACGGAATGTCACAAAAGGTTAGAAAGCGTAAGTTCCGGTTCAACCGCGAAAAACTTTTTGGAATACCCGAAAAGCATTGAAAGCCAAGAAAGATAGGCGGCGTCCTTCGGAACGCCGCCTTGATTTACCCGAAGTGCAGGAGGAAAATCCAAACAAAAGGGAAAGGAAGGGGCGCGAAAGAGGCGTTCCTTCTTTGTCGTTGCGGGGAAAAAGCGCGCGCGTTGCGCGCTTTTTGTCGTGTAGCCTGCCCGAGCGGAGGACGGCCGCGGGGTGACGCGCTTCGGCGCGGGGCTGTATGCGCGGGATTACCCGAGCGGACAAGGCGCGCCGTCACAGGATCGTGTGTGGGGCAGAGTTGTGCGCGCCGTCACAGGGTTGTGGGGGCAGGGTAGAACCCGCCGCAGGGCCGTTCTCTATGTTTACACAAAGTTGTGCGCGGCGTCACATCGTGTGTGGAGCAGAGTTGTGCGCGCCGCCGCAAGGCTGTTTTTCCTGCGCAGGGCATCTGCCGCTCTCCGCCGGGTGGTGCATGCCGCGCGCCGCGCAAAATCCGCGGGGAGCGGTCGCAAAAATATTTGCTTGACACGCCGCCCGCCGCGCGATGTAATGGGGCAAATCGTTCAAAGGCGGCAGGCGTTATGGAGCAGACAGAAAAACAGAGAGATATAAAACAGCGGGCGGGCGCCTTCGGCCGCGGCAAAACGACGGCAAAAAATCTGGCGTTTGCGGCAGTGTTTGCCGCGCTTTGTTTTACGGGGACGTTTTTGATCGTGATCCCGCTTCCGTACGGGTATTTCAATGCGGGCGACGTGTTCGTGTTGCTTGCAGGTTGGTGCCTCGGTCCCGTATACGGCGCCGCGGCGGCGGTCGGCTGCAGCCTTGCGGATGTTCTGAGCGGGTTCGCCCTGTATGCGCCCGCCACGTTCGTCATCAAGGGCGCCGACGCGCTGGTCGCATGGGCGGTATACCGCGCAATACGGCGGCTGATTGCGGCGGAGCGGCTGGACTTTTTGCCGTGCGCCCCGTGTGCGCATTCTTTCCGCAATTTTGTGCGGCGCGCAACCGCGCGCCCGCGCGCCCGCGCTGAAGCGGACCGTTTCCGTGCGACCTTGCGGCGCGTCAGCGTCGGCTGGGAGATGCCGCGGACTGTTCGGATGCGCGGTGCAGCCGCATGTTTTTTCAATGGATGAAAGCTGAGGAGCCGCCGCCCGTGTCGGGCGGCGGCGTTGCCTGTTTTTGGGGATTTTTTAGTAAGCGCGGTGTGTTTTTGACAGGAATCGCGCACTTCTTTGACGATTGCATGCAAAACAATTTGCAATCGCCCGCTCTGCTCGTGTATAATGGAAAAAAACGGAACGCGGGAGACTATGCAGGCAAACAGCATCGAGGTAGAAAACCTCCGAAAAAGTTACGGCGAAGTGCGCGCCGTGCGGGATATTTCCTTTGCGGTGGAAAAGGGGTCGTTGTTTTCCTTTCTCGGCGTCAACGGCGCGGGCAAGAGCACGACCATCAACATTCTCTGTTCCATTCTGCGCAAGGACGCGGGCAGGGTGCGCGTCTGCGGACACGATTTGGATACCGAGGCGGACAAGATCAAGCCGCGCGTGGGCGTCGTGTTTCAAAACGGCGTGCTGGACGACCTTTTGTCCGTGCGCGACAATCTGACCGTGCGCGCAAGTTACTACGGCCTGCGCGGCGCGGCATGGAAAGAGCGGCTCGCCCGCCTGTCGGCGCTTTTGTCGCTGGACGAATTGCTGCCGCGCCCGTACGGGAAACTTTCGGGCGGACAGCGCCGCCGCGCGGATATCGCGCGCGGGCTGTTGAACCGTCCCGAACTGCTCATCCTCGACGAGCCGACGACGGGGCTGGATCCGCACACGCGAAAAACGGTGTGGGAGATCGTGCGGCGGCTGCAAAAAGAGGAGGGGATGACCGTCTTTCTGACCACGCATTACATGGAAGAGGCGGACGGTTCCGACCGCGTCGTCATCCTGGACGACGGAAAGATCGCCGCCGAGGATACCCCCGTCAACCTGAAAAACAAATATTCGGGCAACTATCTGTATCTGTACGGCGACCCTGCCGCGCTGGCGCAGGGGCTTCGCGGCATCGCGCCCTTTGAGCCGACTGCGGGCGGCGTGCGGCTGGAAATGCGCACGGCGGCGCAGGCGCGCGCGTTCTTTGCCGCGCACGGCGAACTGTGCGGCGACTTCGAATTTGTCAAGGGCAATATGGACGACGTGTTTCTTGCGGTGACGGGCAAGCATGCGGAAGGAGGCGCGCAATGATGTACATGCTCTGGCGCCAGACGGTGCGCAACCTCAAAGTGTTCCTCAAAGATAAGGCGAACATCTTTTTCGCCCTGCTCGCGCCCATCATCGTGTTCGGACTGTATATATTGTTCTTGGGCAAGATCCAGTCGGACGCCCTGCTCGTGTCCCTCGAAGAAATGGGGGTGACGGGCAAAAACGACCTGGTGCGCGCCTTTTGCGACAGTTGGATGCTCTCGGGTGTGCTCGCGAGCGCCTGCATCACCGTGCCGCTGTGCGCGTGCGGGGTGATGGTGCAGGACAAAAAGCGCGGCATCACCGCCGACCTGCTCGCATCCCCCGTTCCCGCATGGCTCCCGACGGCGGCGTATTTTCTCGCGGTGGTCATCGCGGGGCTCATCCTGGCGCTGGCGGTGCTGGCGCTCTGCCTCGTCTACCTCGCCGCGTCGGGCACGTGGTACCTGAGCGCGGGCGACGTGTTCGGCCTGCTCGGCACCTATGTCCTGTCCGTGCTTTCCTCGTCCACCTTGCTCGTGTTCGTCGTCGGTTTTTTGCGTACCGAGGGCGCGTTCACGGGGCTGAACGTCATTCTCGGCACCGTGATCGGTTTTCTGATCGGCGCGTACATGCCGCTGTCCGTCCTGCCCAAAGCGGTGCAGTACATCACGCTGTTCATTCCCGGCAGTTATTCGGCGGCGCTCATGCGCAACTTCTTTTTGGGCGGCGTGCTGGAGCGGATCTCCGCCGACATCTCCGCCGAATTTTCCGCGTCTCTCGGCGAACAATTCGTGCTGCGCCCCGATTTTTTCGGCGCTGAACTGGGCATGCCTGCGACGGCGGGCATTCTGGCAGGATTTGCCGTCCTGTTTGCCGCGGCGACCCTGCTTGCCGCCTTCCTGCGCGCTCGCAGGGCAAGATGAATTTTGCGTGGTTGCGTTGCGGGGCGGGTGTGCCGCCTTCCTGCGCGCTCGCAGGGCAAGATGAACGTTCCGCCGCGCGCGCCCGTTCGGGCGCGCGCGGCGGTTTTTGATAAAAATGCGTGCAGTCGGTTTACGAACGCCGAAAAATGCGGTATAATACAAAAAAACTTTCCCGCCGCGGGCGGGGAGGAGCGGACATGATCTATCAGAGCATCACACAACTGATCGGCGGCACGCCGCTTTTGCGGCTGCGCGGCATGGAAGCGCGCCGCGGCGTGCAGGCGGAACTGCTCGCCAAACTCGAATATTTCAGCCCGACGGGCAGCGTCAAGGACCGCACCGCGCTCGCCATGATCGAGGACATGGAAGCGCGCGGCGAGATCGACAAGGACACGCTGCTCATCGAGCCGACGAGCGGCAACACGGGCATCGGGCTGGCGGCGGTCTGCGCGGTCAAGGGGTACAAACTGGTGCTGACCATGCCCGAGACGATGAGCGTGGAACGCCGCAAACTGCTTACGGCGTTCGGCGCGCGCATCCTGCTGACGGACGGCAAGGCGGGCATGAGCGGCGCCATCGCCAAGGCGGAAGAATTGGCGCACTCCACGCCGAACAGCCGCATCTGCGGACAGTTCGAAAACCCCGCCAACCCCGCCGTGCACTACCGCACCACGGGCCCGGAACTGTGGAAGGACTGCGAGGGGCGGCTGGATTACCTGGTCGCGGGCGTGGGAACGGGCGGCACGCTCACGGGCGCGGCGCGCTATCTCAAAGAACAGGACGCGCGCGTGCGCGCGGTCGCCGTCGAGCCGGCGGGTTCTGCCGTTCTTTCGGGCGGCAAGGCGGGCGCGCACGGCTTGCAGGGCATCGGCGCGGGGTTCGTTCCGCGCACGGCGGACGTTTCGCTGTTCGACGAGGTGATCGCCGTATCCGATGCCGATGCGTATGCCTGCGGCCGCGAACTGGCGGTCGCGGACGGCGTATTCACGGGCATTTCGGCAGGGGCGGCGGTACATGCGGCGCTGTGCATCGCGCGCCGCCCCGAAAACGCGGGCAAGCGCATCGCCGTCATCATCCCCGATACGGGCGCGCGCTATCTCTCCACGCAACTGTTTTCCGAGTAAGGCATGAACGAGCGCAGACGGCAAAAAGAACAGCGCCGCCGCGAGGCGCAGCAGGCGCGCCTTTCCGCCTTCGAAGGGCGCTGCGCCGCCCTGCGCGCGCAGAGCAGGACGCAGGCGGACTGCACGTTCGGCGCGCTCGCGGCCAACGTGTTCGGCATGCTTGCGGCGCTCCCGTTTGCGGGGGCGGCGGTCGCCGCGTACTTTCTGTGCGCGCCCGCGTTCCGCGCGCTGTTTTCGGTGTTCGCGTGGGATTTTTTTGCGCTCGCGGGCATGCTCCTTGTCTCGCTTCCCGTGCACGAGGGGCTGCACGGCCTGTTCTGGGCGGCGGCGAACCGCTCTTTCCGCGGCATCCGCTTCGGCGTGATGCGCGAATTTCTGACGCCCTATTGCGCGTGCGAGGCGCCCATGCACAGCGCCGCGTACGTGTGCGGAACGCTCGCACCCTTCGTCTTTCTGGGGCTGGGGCTGAGCGCCGCGGGCATCGTCGCGGGGTATTGGGCGCTGCTGTGCGCGGGCGTGTTCAACATTTTCTGCGCGGGCGCGGACATCCTCGTCTCGGCGCGCGCGCTGGGCGGCGGAGTTTTGCTCGATCACCCCGAACGGTGCGGGTTTTACCGCTTCCGCAAGGGGGATTGACATCCCTTCGGGGCTGTGTTATACTGGGTTTGCCGACGGCGGGAACGCGGTCGAGGGAGGGAAAAGATGAAAAAGAGCCGGGTGTTCGTTCTTGTTCTGGCGGTGCTCTGCCTGTTGTTTGCGTTTGCGGCGTGTTCGGCAAGCGAATCGTGGGGCGGCGCCGCTTCCGACGGCGAGAGCGGAAGCACGGCCATCGTCGGCACGGGCGTGGAGCGCAAGATCGTGTACAGCGCATATGTGCGGCTGGAAAGTTCGGAGGCGGCGTCGGTGAGCGCCGCGCTCATGCTCCGCTGTAACGAGGCGGGCGGCTATGTGGAATCGCAGCGCGAGTACGGCGATGCGGACGGCTGTTCGCGGGTCGACCTCGTTTTGCGCGTTCCGACCGCGCAACTGGAGACCTTTTTGCAGGGCGTCGGCGAGAGCGGCAAGGTGCTTTCGCGCACCATTTCCTCGACGGATATCA
Organism: uncultured Clostridia bacterium; assembly: GCA_944341895.1. Taxonomy (GTDB): domain Bacteria; phylum Bacillota; class Clostridia; order Christensenellales; family Borkfalkiaceae; genus Borkfalkia. Next base: position 5,115 of record CALVMB010000029.1, on the reverse strand, counting down.
CCACGCAGTACGTGGACGCTGAATCGAAAAAGGCGGCGCTCACAGAGTCCAAGACCGCATTGCAGGCGATGCGGGAAGCGGGCGGGCTGAGCGCGAGCGAGCAGATCGCCGTCATCGACAAGATCGCGGAGATCGACGCGGAACTGCAATCCATCGAACTGCTGCTCACGCAGTACGATTCGACGCTCGATTATTCGCGCGTCGAGATCCGCATCGACCGTCCCGCGTCGTATGCGGGCGCCATCGTCGGCATCAGCATCGTGGGCGTTTTGCTGCTTGCCTTTTTAGTGGCGGTGATCGTGCTGTCCGTCAAACTGTTCGGCGTCAAAAAGCGCGCCAAATCGCCGCCGCAGGCATAAACGCGTGCACGGCGGACCGAAAAAGCGCCCCGCATATTTGTCTTTACAGGCATTAACGGCATGCCCGCAAGGGCGCAACGGGCCGAAAAAACGCGCACCCCGCAGAGGGTGCGCGTTTTGCGTTTCAGTTTTTTCCGAACAGGGGCGGCCGCCGCTCAGATGACGACGATGTTCTTTTCTTCGAATTTTTCCTTGACGCTGGGCGGGAAATTGTCGTCGGTGATGAGCACGTCGATGTTTTCGGGCGAAGCGAAGGTGTAGGGCATGATCTTGCCGATCTTGGAAGTATCCAGCATCATGTACACCATTTTCGCGCGCGCAAGGATGAATTTGAGCAGTTCGGATTCCACCTGCGAGATGCACGAAAAGCCCTGTTCGAAGGAGAACGCCGAGGCGGAGATGATCGCCAGTTCGAAGTTCGTGTTTTCGAGGAACACCTTTGTGTACGGCGAAGCGGTGGAGAGATTCTCCTTGATCAGCGAACCGCCGACCAAAACCACTTCGGGCTGTTTTTTGTGTGCCAGTTCTTCCGCCACGACCAGCCCGTTGGTAAAGATATGGCAGGGCCTGTCGGGCAGTTCTTTGGCGAGCGCCAAGGCGGTGGTGCCGCCGTCGAGGAAGAGGCTGACCCCCTCGTCGATGAGCGAGACCGCCTTTTTGGCGATGACCTTTTTCGCGTCGGTGTTGATGGTCGATTTCTGCGCGTATGCTTCGCCCGAGCGCTTCTGCACTTCGAACACGGACATCGCGCCGCCGCGGATACGGATCACCTTGTTTTCTTTTTCCAGTTCCAGAAGATCGCGGCGCAGGGTCATGTCAGAAACGTCGGGAAATTGTACCGCCAACTCTTCCAGGCTCATTTTGCCGTTTTTCTCGATCATGAGGGCGATCTCTTCGATTCGGGTGCGTTTCGTGGCTCTGTCCTCCCATAGGATTTGTTTTCATTATTATAACATATTTCACAACATTTCGCAACAAAATTCCCAATAAATGTGAAAGATTTACACATCTTTCAAAAAAAATTTTTTCGCCGTCGTGAAAAGTATTGAGTTTTCACGGGAAAAACGATATAATCATATACAAACCGAACCAAACGGGGGAAAGCGCGCATGAGCGACGATTTTATCCGCGATCTCGACGAATATTTTGGCAAGACGTATACCGATTTCGACCGCATCGGCTCCATGCCGTCCTACGAATCGGTCACCGTTTCGCTCGTCTTGAAAAACCGCAACCGCATCGAGGAAGGGCAGAACCTGACGGACGAAGTGCGCAAGATCGCCTATCAGCCCAAAGCGGCGCAGGTGCTCGCGGAACTCAAAGAGCGGCACGTGGACGAAACCTTTTCCTTCTCGTTCCGCGTCGCGCCGCTCAAAAAGCGCATCGCGGCGCTGCTTTCGCGCAAGGGCACGGCGGGATATTTCCTCGCCACGCTCATCGGCAAATACGGCGCAAATGCGGCGGAAGCGCCCGCGCGCCTGGGCATTCCCGAGGCGGTGTGGCAGGGCATCTGCAAGGGCAAATACATCCCCGAAAAGCAACTTCTGTTCAAGGCGATGCTGTTGTACGGCTTTTCGCGCGAGGACGGCGTGTTGCTCATGCGCCTCTGCGGTGCATATTATGATCATGAGTGCGTGCGCGACGTGGTGGTGCATTACCTGATATCCTACCGCGTCCTGAACGAGGACATGATCGCGCGCGCGTTCGAAGAATACCGACTGCGCCCGCTGCTGTAAGCGACGGCTGCGGCACGGCATCTCCCGTGCGGGCGCGCCAAGTGCAAAAAGGAGAAAAAAGTATGTTCAAACGGTTACGGGCAGATATCGCGGCGGCAAAGCGCAACGACCCCGCCGCCCGCAATAAATTCGAGATCTGGCTCACCTATTCGGGGGTGCACGCGCTGTCCTGGCACCGCTGGGCAAATCTGTTGTATCGCATGCACCTCAAACTGCTGGCGCGCTTTACCAGCCAGTTCGCCAAATTTCTGACGGGCATCGAGATCCACCCCGCCGCCAAGATCGAGGGCGGCGTGTTCATCGACCACGGCGCGGGCGTCGTCATCGGCGAGACTGCCGAGGTCAAGAGCGGCGTCGTCATCTACCAGGGCGTCACGCTGGGCGGCACGGGCAAGGAAAAGGGCAAGCGCCACCCGACCATCGAACGCGACGTCGTCATCAGTTCGGGCGCCAAGGTGCTGGGCGGGTTCACCGTCGGCGAGGGCGCCAAGATCGGCGCGGGCGCGGTGGTGCTCAAAGAGGTCCCGCCGCACGCCACGGTGGTGGGCGTGCCCGGGCGCGTGGTGCGCATCCGCGGCGAAAAACCCGATCTGCAGCAGGAAAAAGTGGACCCGAACGCCGAAGAGATCCGCGTCCTCAAAGAGCGCCTGCGCAAACTCGAATGCGCGCTCGGCAAACTGACGGGCGAGGCGTTCGAATGCGAGGAAGAGGAACTGTTCCCCGTCCCCGATCTGCAGGGCGCAGACGGCGGGGAAGAGGACGCATCGCCCGCGGCGGAAGCCGCGGCGGGCGAAGGCCCCTTGCAGCCGTAAAGCAAAGAGACCGCGCCGTCCGAGGCGGGCGGCGGGAAGGAGAAGATATGATCACATCCAAGGAACTCAGGAACAAGTGGATTTCGTTTTATGAGAGCAAAGGGCACGTCAACGTCGGCGCGGTCTCCCTCATCGGCGACGGCACGACGGGCGTCATGTTCAACGTGGCGGGCATGCAGCCGCTCATGCCCTATCTTTTGGGCAAGCCGCACCCGCTGGGCAAGCGGCTGTGCAACGTGCAGGGCTGTGTGCGCACGGTGGATATCGAATCGGTGGGCGATTCCTCGCACTTCACCTTTTTCGAAATGATGGGCAACTGGTCGCTGGGTGACTATTTCAAAAAGGAAAAGACGGCGTGGTCCTTCGAACTTCTCACCAAGGAATTCGGCCTGGACGCGGACAAGATCTGTTCCACCGTGTTTGCGGGCAACGAATCCGCCCCGCGCGACGATGAGACGGCGAACCTGCTCAAAGGGCTGGGGATCAGGCCCGAACACATCTTCTATCTGGACAAGTCCAACAACTGGTGGGAGTTGGAGGGCACCGAAGGCACCCCCTGCGGCCCCGACAACGAGTGGTTCTACCCGCTCACGGACAAGGAGTGCGGCAGGGAACACTGCGACATCAACTGCCCCTGCGGCCGCTACGTCGAGATCGGCAACGACGTGTACATGCAGTACAAAAAGACGGGCGGCGGCTACGTTCCGCTCGAAAACAAGAACGTGGACACGGGCTTCGGGCTGGACCGCATGCTCGCCTTCCTCAACGGGCTGACGGACGGATATAAGACCGACCTGTTCAGCGGCGCGATCGCCTGCCTGGAAAAGGCTTCGGGCAAGCGCTACGACGACGGCGGAGCCGACCGCAAGGCGATGCGCATCATTGCCGACCATACCCGCACCACCGTCATGCTCATCGGCGACGTGAACGGCATCCTGCCTTCCAATACGGGCGCGGGATATATCCTGCGCAGGCTCATGCGCCGCGCCATCCGCTACTGCAAGGCGCTGGGCGTGCCCAGTTCCGCCATGCGTGACGTCGCCTGCGTGTTCATCGACGAGGTGTACGGCGAGGCGTATCCGCTGCTGCCCGAGAAAAAGGAATACATCCTTTCCGAGATCGCCCGCGAGACCGAGCGCTTCGAGGCGACGCTGGAAAAGGGCATGAAGGAGTTCGAAAAGACAGTCGCGGGCATCGCGCGCAAGAACGAGTTCATGGCAAAACAGAATCCCGCGTACCTTCCCGAAACGACCATCGGCGGCAAGGCGGCGTTCAAACTGTACGATACGTACGGGTTTCCGCTTGAACTTACCGTCGAAATGGCGGGCGAACGCGGGCTGACGGTGGACGAAGCGGGCTTTGCCGAGGCGTTCAAGGAACACCAGGAAAAGAGCCACGCCGTCGCCGAAGGGCAGTTCAAGGGCGGGCTTTCGGATACGGGCACGGCGACCACCCGCCTGCACACCGCAACGCATCTGCTGAACGCGGCGCTCAAAGCGGTGCTTTCGCCCGACGTCAACCAGAAGGGCTCCAACATCACCCCCGAACGCCTGCGGTTCGATTTCAACCTTGCCCGTCCCATGACGGAAGAGGAGATCCGCAAGGTCGAGGATCTCGTCAACGAAAAGATCAAAGAGAACATCCCCGTCGTATACGCGGAAATGCCGTACGATCAGGCGCGCGCCGAGGGCATCGTCGGCGTGTTTGACAGCAAGTACGGCGACGTGGTCAAAACCTACTCCATCGGCACCTTCTCGCGCGAGATGTGCGGCGGCCCGCACGCGGGCGCAACGGGCGAACTCGGGCATTTTAAGATCGTCAAAGAACAGTCCTCCGCCAGCGGCATCCGCAGGATCAAGGCGATACTGGAGTGAGAGTTCACGAAATTTGTTTCGTGCTGACGAAACAAATTTCCGTGATGGGAGGGGAAACCCGAACGGTTTTCCCCTCGTTGCGGCATCAAGAGGGCACACATATTATTAAAATGCCGCAACTTCACCCCATCCGTGAGCGCTGACGCGCAAATTGGGTGCGCTTGCAAAAAGTGTGATTTTTGCGCGCGCCACAATTATTATAAAAATATACCGCCATTATGCGCGCCGCATTCACCCCATCCGTGAGCGCTGACGCGCAAATTGGGTGCGCTTGCAAAAAGTGTGATTTTTGCGCGCGCCGAAATCAGGTTCACGAAATTCTCGGCTGGCGCCG
>CALVMB010000028.1 GCA_944341895.1 uncultured Clostridia bacterium | reverse complement strand
AACTCTATTTTACCACAGATTTGTATGAACTCCTTTTTTTTCTCCCAAAGTGTTGCACTTAATAGTATAATTCACCGTCTGTGCAAACCACCAGTTTACTGGTGGTTTTGACTTTATCTGAATTTTTCTCGGGCGCGCGCTTTGGCGCCTGCACAGTTCGGCGCGGGCAAATGTGCGGCGGCAAAAGGGCTGTTTTTTGCGGGAAGTATTGACAGGGCGGGCAAAACATGTTACTATAATAAAAATCATAAATAATACAATGTTTCCGCGCAAGCGGAGAGCACAGGTGGTTTGTCCGTATGGAGCAGAGAAAAAAAGTTACGCTGAAAGATATCGCCGCGCGCACGGGGCTGTCCGTCAACACCGTTTCACGCGTGCTGAACAAAAAGCCGTACTACACCAAAGAGGTGGAGGAACGGGTCAACGCCGCCTGCAAGGAACTGGGTTACATCGTGGACATGAATGCCTCGGGCCTGCGCAGCGGTTCGACGCGCACCGTCGCCATCCTGTATGACGATCTCGTCAATCCATTTTACTCATACACGACGGACATCATTTCCAAGCGGCTGGAAGAGCACGGATACAACTCCATCATGTTCTCCAACAACAACCGCTCGCCGTATGCGGACTACGAACTCATGCGTGCCGTGCTTTCCCGCAAGCCGGACGGCGTGCTTTCCTTCCTCGAACCTGCCGCGGATCTCGTTCCGTTCATCCGCAGTTCGGGGATCCCGTTCGTCATTTTCGGCCGCGACGGCTCGCCGTACGGCATGCTCGGCATCAATGCCGACGAGGTACGCGGCGGCGCGGCTGCGGGCAGGCACTTGCTCGAATGCGGGTGCCGCCGTCCCGTCTATGCGGGCAGTTGGCACGACGTCAAGGTCTGCCTTGACCGCCAGAAAGGGTTTACGGAAGCGCTCGCCGCGGGCGGTGTGGAACTTTCGCCCGAACAGATCGTCTATGCGCGCGAAGTTCCGTTCGAAACGCTGATCGAGCGCATCGTCTCGATGCAGGCGGACGGCGTGTTCTGCTTTAACGACATGATCGCGTTTGTGGTCGTCGCGGAACTGGAAGCGCGCGGCATCCGCGTCGGGCAGGATATCGCCGTGGTCGGCTTCGACAATGTCCAGCAGATGCTGAACATGCCCCGTTTCCTCACGTCCGTGGACGTCGGCGTCACCGATTTCGCCGTCTGCGGCGCGGAAGCGATGCTCGATATTCTCGAAGGCAGGGAAACGGAGCGCGCTCCTTTTATCGAGACGCACCCCGCGCCCGTCATCGTGCAGGGCAAAACGAGCGTGCCGCGCACCTGAGCGCCTCCCGATCTTTTGAATTGTCTTCCGTCCGCCCGTGCAAGCGCTGCCTGCCGCGGGCGGATGTTCTTTTTCTGCGCGGGCATACGTCCGCTCCCGCAAGCCTCCCGCTTCGGCTTTTTTTGTGCGGCACGCGGCAAAAAAGGGGACCCGCCCGTGCGCGCGGCGCCTTGCGGACAGAAAAAATTTTTTCATATTTCTTCCTGTATTTTCTTCCGTTCAATCCGTTGACAATTTATATAAAAATGCTATAATGTTAGATAACCTAACAAACGGAGAGGAGCGATGGAAAAGCGGCACATCGGCTATGTGATCAAATCGCTGAACAGGCGGCTGGATCAGGCGCTGTCCAACATCCCCGCGCTGCGAGAGGACGAGGGACTGACGGGCATTCAGGCCTGGGCACTGCATTATCTGTTCCGCAATGCCGACCGCGACGTTTTTCAGCGCGACGTGGAGGCGGAATTTCGCATCCGCCGTTCGACGGCGACCGAACTTCTCAAAGCGATGGAGCGGGGCGGGCTCATCCGCCGCGTCCCCGTCGATTACGACGCGCGCCTGAAAAAGATCGTGCTGACCGACTATGCGCAGGATATCCGCAAACAGGTCGGGGAGCAGATCCGCCGCTCGGAAGAAAAGATGACGGAGGGTTTTTCGCAGGAAGAACTCGACCGCTTTTTTTCGTTTGTCGATCGTATGCGCCGCAATCTCGAACAGAGCGGCGATCTCCGTGGATAAGGTTCCCGTGCGCGGGGCGTGCGGGAGGTAAGAACAGGTAAAAACAGAAAAGGAGTTATGCGATGATTAAAACTTTGGCGAAAAGTATCCGCGAGTATAAAAAACCGTCTATACTTTCACCGATCTTCGTCTCCGTCGAAGTCATCCTCGAATGTCTGATGCCGCTGGTGATCGTTCTGTTCATCGATGCGATCGAGGCTTCCGCTTCGAACGGTGAGTTGATGCGTGTCATCCTCGTGTACGGAGGCTCGCTCATTGTCATGGCGGTGCTGTCCCTGCTTATGGGAATGCTTTCGGGCAGATTTGCCGCGCGCGCCAGCGCGGGGTTTGCGAAGAACCTGCGCAAGGATATGTATTACAATATTCAGAACTTTTCCTTTGCCAATATCGACAAATTTTCCACGTCCAGCCTGGTGACCCGCCAGACCACGGACGTGACCAACGTCCAGATGGCGTACATGATGATCATCCGCGTGGCGATCCGTTGCCCGCTCATGCTTATCTTCTCGCTGGCAATGTCATTCACCGTCAACGTCACCATCTCATGGGTATTTCTTGGGTTGGTTCCGGTGCTTGCCGCCGTACTCGTCGTGGTCGTTTTCAAAACGCATCCCATCTTTGTGCGCGTGTTCCATAAATACGACAACATGAACCGTTCGGTGCGCGAGGATATCAAGGGGATCCGCGTTGTCAAATCCTTCGTGCGCGAGGACTTCGAAACCAAGAAATTTGCCGATGCGTCTGAGGACGTGTGCAAGGACTTCACGCTTGCCGAGCGTATCATGTCGATCAACGCGCCCGTCATGCAGTTCTGCATCTGGCTGTCCTTTCTGCTCATTTTTCTGCTTGCCGCCATCATCACGGGCAAAGCGATGGAGGACAACAACATTGCAGGCACGGTCACGGGCGGCGACCTGACGGCGCTCATCATGTATGCGTCGCAGATCCTCTCTTCGGTCATGCAGCTTTCCATGGTGCTGGTCATGATCATCATCGCCCGCACCAGCGCCGAACGTATCGTCGAAGTGCTCAACGAAAAGAGCAACATCACCTCCCCCGAAAATGCGGCCAAAGAGGTCAAAGACGGCGAGATCGTGTTCGAGAACGTCAGCTTCAAATATTCCGAAAAAGCGGAAAAATTTGCGCTGTCGGGCGTGAACCTGCACATCGCGTCAGGGCAGACCATCGGTATTCTGGGCGGGACGGGCGCGTCCAAATCCACGCTCGTCAACCTCATTCCGCGCCTGTACGACGCGACGGAGGGCGCCGTGTATGTGGGCGGGGTCAACGTCAAGGACTATGACCTCGAAACGCTGCGCAACAAGGTCGCCATGGTCCTTCAAAAGAACGTCCTGTTCTCTGGCACCATCAAAGACAATCTGCGCTGGGGCAAGGAGGATGCCACGGACGACGAGATGCTGCGCGTGTGCAAACTTGCCTGCGCGGACGACTTTATCCAGGCGTTCCCCGATAAATACGATACATATATCGAACAGGGTGGCACCAACGTTTCGGGCGGGCAGAAACAGCGCCTGTGCATTGCGCGCGCCCTGCTCAAAGACCCGAAGGTGCTCATTCTCGACGACTCGACGAGCGCCGTCGATACGCGTACGGACGCGCTCATCCGCAAGTCCTTCCGCGAAGAGATCCCCAACGTGACCAAGATCATCATTGCCCAGCGCGTCTCGTCCGTACAGGATGCCGACCAGATCATCGTTTTGGACGGCGGCAGGATCGACGCCATCGGCACGCATGAAGAACTGCTCGCTTCCAACTCCATTTATCAGGAAGTGTACTATTCGCAGAACAAAGTCGGCGGCAATGCCGCGCAGGAAGGAGGTGCCGCACATGAGTAAGAATACGGCAGTGCAGGGCAGGTCCAAGGTCAGTTCCTTCAAGGTGCTTCGCCGTCTTGTTTCCTATCTGTTCCATTATTATAAATTCCGCCTGATCGCAGTGCTGATCTGTATCACCGTCACGGCAGCGGCGGGCATCAGCTCTTCGGTGTTCCTCAACCTCGTGCTTACGCAGGTCATCACCCCTCTTCTGGGTAACGCGGCGACGGGTGTCGCCCCTGTGCCCTTTGCCGAGGTGTCCGATAAATTGTTCCTCGTGATCGGCGGGATGGGCTTGATGTACATCGTCGCGCTGTGCGCGTCCTTCTTTTACAACCAGACCATGGCGGTGGTCACGCAGGGCTTTCTGAAACATGTCCGCAACGACATGTTCGCCCGCATGGAATCGCTGCCCATCCGTTACTTCGACACGCACACCCACGGCGACATCATGTCCACCTACACCAACGATACGGACGCGCTGCGTCAACTCATCTCGATGAGCATCCCGCAGGTGTATTATTCCATCGTGGCGGCGATCACGCTGTTCGTGCTCATGCTGACATACAGCGTATGGCTGATGTTCGTGGTACTGTTCGGGGTACTCGTCATGGCTCTCGTTGCCAAGGCGGTGGGGGGCAGGAGCGCCCGCTACTTCATCCGCCAACAGGAAACGCTGGGCAAGACGGAAGGCTACATCGAAGAGATGATGGGCGGGCAGAAAGTCATCAAGGTGTTCTGCCACGAAGAACAGGCAAAGCGCGATTTCGACGTCATCAACGATCAACTGTGCGATGCCTCCGACAAGGCGAATGCTTACGGCAACATGCTCATGCCTGCCATCATGAATATCGGGCATTTCATGTTCGTCGTCACCGCGATCATCGCGGGGCTGTTCTTTGTCTGGGGCGTCCGCAATTTTTCGGTTACGGGTTGGGGAGACGTGTTCGTCATCACCAATATCAACATGATCGCATTGATGGCTACCTTCCTGAATATTTCCCGCCAGTTCTCCCTCAACATCGGGCAGGTCTCCATGCAGATCAACTCGGTCGTCATGGGCCTTGCGGGCGCGGGGCGCATCTTTGAACTGCTCGACCAGCAGCCCGAAACGGACGACGGCTACGTCACCCTGGTCAACGCCGAGATCGCCGAGGACGGCACCGTGACGGAGAGCAAGGAACGCACCGGCAAATGGGCGTGGAAACATCCGCACAAGGCGGACGGCACGGTCACGTATACCGAACTCAAAGGGGATATCCGCCTGTTCGACGTGGACTTTGGCTATGTTCCCGAAAAGATTGTGCTGCACAACGTCACCATCTACGCAAAGCCGGGGCAGAAGATCGCTTTCGTCGGCGCGACGGGCGCGGGCAAGACGACCATCACCAACCTGTTGAACCGCTTCTACGACATCGCGGACGGCAAGATCCGCTACGACGGCATCAACATCAACAAGATCAAAAAGGCGGACCTGCGCCGTTCGATGGGCATCGTCCTGCAGGATACCAACCTGTTCACGGGCACCATCATGGAGAATATCCGCTACGGCAAACTGGATGCGGCGGACGAGGAGTGCATCGAGGCGGCAAAACTTGCCAACGCGCACGACTTCATCACCCGCCTGCCCGAAGGGTACAACACCGTGCTCCGCCACGAGGCATCCAACCTCTCGCAGGGGCAGCGGCAACTCATCTCCATCGCGCGCGCGGCGGTCGCGGACCCGCCCGTCATGATCTTGGACGAGGCGACGTCTTCCATCGATACCCGCACCGAGGCGCTCGTACAGAAGGGCATGGATGCCCTCATGAAGGGCAGAACGGTGTTCGTCATCGCGCACAGGCTCTCGACCATTCAGAATTCGGACGCGATCATGGTCCTCGATCACGGCCGCATCATCGAACGCGGCTCGCACGAACAGCTCATCGCGCAGAAAGGCGTGTACTTCCAGTTGTATACGGGCGCTTTCGAACTCGAATAAGCGACGCCCCCGCCCCGACATCGTCGGGGCGGGGGATTTTGTAAATTGCGGCAAAAGAGACCCTGCAAGGCAGTTGCCTTGCAGGGTCTCTTTTCGGAAAGCGTTTTTGTGCGGCGATATCCCGCGTGCCGCTTAAACGGCGGAGGTCGCCTCGCGGGAAAAGCGGCGGCAGATGCAGTCCGCGATCGCTTCGTGCCCCTTTTGATTGGGGTGGATGCCGTCGTCGGACAAAAGGTCGAGGTAATCGGCGCGCAGCAGGAGTTCGGAGCGGAAATCGAGGAAGGGGCACCCGCCCGCCAGCGCCGCTTTGAGCACGGCGTCGTTGTAACATTCCTGGTGCCGCGCGATGTTGGTGAGGTCGCCGCGGAAAAACTCCATCACGCGATCGCCGTCCGCCCGCGCGCAGATCACGTTGCGGAAATACCGCGCCGAATCGATGGGCGGCAGGGCGGTGAACACGGGCAGAACGCGGTGCGCGCGCAAGGTGGCGATCAGCGAGGACAACAGCCCTTCGAACTCGGGCAGGGGAGTGTGCGGCAGGTGCGCCCCGAACGGGTCTTTGGCGACCTCTTCCCACGCGTAGTCGCAGTCGTTGCCGCCCAGCGAAATGATCAGTTGCGCGTCCTTGCCGCGGTTTTCTTCCGTCCACCGCTCGAAGTACCCCTTCGCGCAGCACTTTTTGAGGGTCTGCCCGAACATCGAACTGTTTTCCACCCGCATTCCCAGCCGCTCGGCGACCAGGTCCACCGCGCTGTGCTCGATGCGGCAGATGCGCTTTTGCTGCAGGTACAGCCCCTTGGGGATGGAGTCTCCGATCACCGTGATGCAGACGGCTCTGCCGTCCTCCGCTTTCCGCTTTGAATTGTTTGTATTGATCTGCATGTCCGTTTTGCTCCGTTTTGCCGCCGCGCCCATACCTTGTGCGGAACGAGCCGCGCCGCTTGTTTTTGCGGTCTGGTGCCACTTTTGTCTGCGTCCCGCCGCACCGCCGTTTGCGGCGTGCCCGCCGCGGCGCTTTGTTTTCGTCTTTGCCAGTATAATGCGTCCGACGCGCGATGTAAACCGCTTCTTGCAATTTTTGCCTATACCGTTGGTTTTGATACGGTAGAGCGATAAAGCACCCTCTCTACTCTGCGTAGAGTTCCGTTTTTTCGCCCGCCGCCGTCGGCGGCGGGCGGGACGGAAGTCGGTGATCCCGCGGCGGCAACCGTTGAAGCCCGAAAGTTTTCCGAGGCAAAACACATCGGCGCGCGGCGGCGATTATGCGGCGGCGGTCGTTCGGCTTTGCGGAGATTCGGGCGCGTTTCGCAAAAAAATTGCCGAAATTTTGCCGCTTTTTCAACGGAGGGCGGCAATTCGTTTTCCTGTATTCGCTTTTTATGATATAATGAGGATATGGAAGACCTGAAGGCGACCGTCGCGCGCAACCTGACGGCATGCCGCAAGGCGGCAGGGCTGACGCAGTTGCAGTTGGCGGAAAAACTCAATTATTCGGACAAAGCCGTCTCCAAATGGGAACGCGGCGAGAGCCTGCCCGATCTGTCCGTGCTGTACGAACTGGCGCGCCTGTACGGCGTGACGCTGGACTATTTTGCCGCCGACCATGCGGATAAAAAGCCGGCGCTGTACGGCAGGGAAAAGCGCCGCGGACGGGTGCTCATCACGGCGATGAGTTGCCTGCTTGTCTGGTTCGTCGCTACGCTCGTCTTTGCGATGCTGTATCTGTTCGAGGCGCAGGGCGGAGGTAAGTGGCTGCTGTTTGTCTGGGCGCTGCCCGTTTCCTGCATCCTGTGCGTCATCTTTGCGGGCATCTGGGCGGGCAAAGCGCTGCGCCTTGCCAGCGTTTCCGCACTGCTGTGGTCGCTCGCGCTCGCGCTGTTTTTGTCGCTCACGCTGCCGAACGCCTGGCTGATCTTTGTCGTCGCCGTGCCGCTGCAGATTATAGCCGTCTGCTGGTTTCTTTTGCGTGCGCAAAAGAAGAAAATAAAGTGATGTTCTGTTGTCAAACGCCTCGGATTGTGGTATAATCCGAATAACGGTTTGTCCGCGCCCCGTTGCCGCATATACTGGTATGCGGGCAACTGCCCGCGGAGGCAGACCATGCATCAACAGAACCGTGCGGTCATCGATCTGGGCGCGATCCGCGCCAATGCGCGCTTTCTGCGCGGAATGGCGGGAACAAAACTTTGTGCCGTCGTCAAGGCGGACGCCTACGGGCACGGCGCGGCGCGCGTGGCGCGTTCGCTGCAGCCGTATGCCGATTGTTTCGCGGTCGCCCTCGTCGAAGAGGGCGCGCGGCTGCGCCATGCGGGCGTGACGGGGGACATCCTCGTCCTGTGCCCGCCGCTGTGCGAAGAGGAAGTCTTGCGCGGCATGTATCACCGCCTCACCTTCACGGTGGGGGACGGACAGGACGCGCGCCTGCTTCTTGCCGCGTCGCGCCGCTTCGGCGGTGCGCCGCGCTGTCATCTCAAAATCGATACGGGCATGAACCGTTTCGGCTTCGGGGAAGAGGAATTTGCGGAATTTCTCTGCTCGCGGGACGCGGCGCGCCTGCGCCCGACGGGCATCTATTCCCATTTCTATCGCCCCGAACACCCGCCCACGGTGCGCGCGCAGGCCGAACTGTTCGCGCGGCTGTGCGATCGCGCGCAAGAGCGCTACGGCAGCCTTTGCAGGCATATCGCCGCGACGGGCGGCGTGCTCGCGGGCGGCTGTTCGCTGGATATGGTGCGCGTCGGCATCGGACTATATGGGTATGCGCCTGCGGGCTTTTCCTGCCCCGCGCTCCGTCCCGCCCTGCGCGTCTTTTCCGCGGTGGCGGCACAGCATGCCTATCGCGGGGGCGGTGCGGGCTACGGAAGTTTCGTGCCCGCGTCCGATCGCCTCAGCGTCCTGCGCACGGGCTATGCCGACGGATTTTTTCGCACGGGGAATGGCCGCAACGCGCTGTGCATGGACGCGGCGGTGTGCGAGCGCGCCGCGCGGAAATACGACGAGGTCTGCGTCTTTTCGGACGCGGACGCATATGCGGGGTGCCACGGCACCGTTTCGTATGAAGCGCTCGTGCGCGTGTGCGGGCGCGCGGTGAAAGAGTATGTCGACGGATGAACGAGAGGCATTGCGCCTGACGGATGAAAAAGAAGCGCTGCGCCGCGAAATGAAGGCGCTCCGCCTTCGGGTACGGGACAGGGAAGAGCGGGACGCCCGCATCGCGGCGGCGCTGTTTTCCCTGCCCGCCGTGCAAAGCGGGACATGCTTTTTTCTGTACCGTGCCGCAAACGGCGAAGCGGGCACCGCGCGCATCGCCGCCCGCCTTCTGCGCGAGGGGAAGACGGTGCTCTATCCGCGCGTGCGCGGCAGGGAAATGGACCTCGTCCCCGACCGTGGGCTGGGCTTTTCCCGCGGCGCGTTCGGCATCGAGGAGCCGACGGGCGAGCCGAGCGACCGCGAGCCGGACGTCGTCGTGCTCCCCATGCTCGCCGCGGACGGGCAGCTGCACCGCCTCGGCTATGGCGGGGGGTATTACGACCGCTATCTCGCCGCGCATCCTGCGCCGTATAAGGCGGCGATCGCCTACGATTTTCAGATCGTGGAACGCGTCCCGCACTGCCCGCACGATGTTTTGCCGGATGCCGTGGTCACCGACCTGCGCATCCTGCGCCGCCAATAACTTTTCGGAGGAACTCCATGAAACAAAAACTTGCCGCGTTCGGCTGGCAGATCGTCGAATACCTGCGCAGGACGGTGACGCCGTTCATCATCAACCTGCTGTACGGCATGACCATGCTCGCCGCATCCGCCATCAACGAGGATACCGTCCGCATCCTGCTCGTGTTCCTGCTTCTCGGCGCGACCGGGTTCACCGACTTTATTTTCATGCGCGGCGCGGGCGAGATCGCTTACAAAATGAAAGTCACGGGCGAGCGCAAACGCGCGAACATGCCCGTCTCGCAGGACAACCGCATCGGCTCGTACCGCCCTGCCAAGGAATACCGCCCGTACAAGGGGTTTATCATCGGGCTGTGCATCTGCCTGCTTCCGCTCGTGCTCATTCTCGTGGGCGCGACCACGGGCAACGCGGGGTGCCGTGCCGCGCTGCTGTTTACGTCCGGCTGGGCGTATCTTCCCGTTTTTGTCTGCCTGATCGCGGGCAATCCGGACGTCACCGTCCCCGCCGAGACCCTTTGGTGGGGGCTGATCATCGTGGGCGTCATCCTCGTCCTCTGCGGCGTGGCGTACATTCTCGGCGGCAGGGTGGAAAAACGCCGCCAGGATGCGCTCGAACGGCGCAGCGAGACCATCGAAGAACAAAAGCGCGCCCGCAGGGAGAAACGGAATTGAGGATCATCGGCGGAAAATACCGCGGCAGAACGCTCGCCGCGTTCAAAGGCAAGGAGATCCGCCCGACGGCGGACCGCGTCAAGGAAGCGCTGTTCAACATCCTCGCGCCCGACATCTCCTGCGCGACGGTGCTGGACGTGTTCTGCGGCAGCGGCGGGGTCGGGCTGGAAGCGCTCTCGCGCGGCGCCGATTTCGTCGTGTTCAACGACGTCTCGGCGGACAGCCTCGCCGTTCTGCGCAAAAATCTCGCCCCGCTCGGGGCGGCGCCGCCCGTCAAGGTGTACAACCTCGATTTCCGCACCCTGCTCGACCGCGTGGACATGCGGTTCGACATCATCTACATCGACCCGCCGTACCGCGAAGATTTTGCCGAAGAGGCGCTCGCAAAGATCGCCGCGCGCGCTCTGCTCAACACGGGCGGGGTCGCGGTGGTGGAGAGCGACAAGCCGTTCACGGCACAGTTCGGTTCGCTCGTGCGCTACGACGAGCGCCGTTACGGGCGGGTGTATCTGACCTTTTATTCCCCCGAATGAGCGGGGGCACAGCCTTTCCGCATCGGAAAGCACAAGGGAGGCAGCAGTATGAAAAAATGCGTCTTTGCGGGCACCTTCGACCCGCCCACGCTCGGGCATAAGGACATCGTCCTCAAATGCCTGGAACTGTTCGACGAGGTCATCGTCGCCATTCTCATCAACCCGAACAAAAAACCGCTCTTTTCGGTGGAGGAGCGGCAGCGCATGCTCGAAAAGGTGTTTGCGGGCAACGAACGCGTGCGCGTGCTCGCCTACGACGGGCTGACCGTCGACCTGCTCAAACGCGAAAAGGTGCGCTTTTATGTGCGCGGCATCCGCAACGGCACCGACTACGACTACGAGGCGCAACTCAACTACATCAACGTCGATATGTACAAGGACATGATCACCGTGTTCCTGCCCACGCGGCAGGAATTTCTGCACATCAGTTCGGGGCTGGTCAAGGACGCGCTCCGCTTCCACAAAAATGTGGATAAATATGTTCCGGAGGAGATTCGGGGGGATCTGAAGAAATACTTACAAGAGGCAGAAAAACATGTTTGAACGCGAAGAACTGATCCCCGCGGCTGAGGAGATCCTGGCACAACTCCCGCTTCCCGCCGACCTTGCGAAGGTCAAGGCGGAACGCGACCGTCTCGCTTCCGAGGTCATCCGCGGCGAGACGGACAAACTTCTGCTCATCATCGGGCCGTGTTCGGCGCATGAGAGCAAGCCCGTCCTCGACTACGTGGAACGGCTGGGCAAACTGAGCGAAAAGGTCAAAGACAAGATCGTCGTCGTGCCCCGCATCTACACCAACAAACCCCGCACCAAGGGCGTCGGCTACAAGGGGATGTTCACCCAGCCCGATCCCAAGAGCAAAGAGGACATCCTCAAAGGCATCCTCACCATCCGCCGCCTGCACATCGACGCCATCGGCATCAGCGGCCTGTCCGCGGCGGACGAGATGCTGTATCCCGAAAACTATGCCTACGTCGCCGACCTGCTGACCTACATCGCCATCGGCGCGCGGTCGAGCGAGAACCAGATGCACCGCCTCGTTTCCAGCGGCATCGACCTGCCCGTCGGCATCAAAAACCCGATGAGCGGCTCCATTCCCGTCCTGCTCAATTCCATCTATGCGGCGCAGAGCGCGGGGCAGGTGTTCAAGTACCAGAACTATCAGGTGCGCACCACGGGCAACGAACTCGCGCATGCGGTGCTGCGCGGCGCGGTGGACGGTTACGGCAACGACATCCCGAATTTCCATTACGAGACGGTCATGAAGGTGATCGAGGGCTATTCGCGCACGGGGCTGAAAAATCCCGCCATCGTCATCGACGCCAACCATTCCAATTCGGGAAAACAGTTCAGACAGCAGATCCGCATCGTCGAGGAGGTGCTCAATAACCGCCTGTACGACAAGGATTTCAAAAAATACGTCAAGGGCTTCATGATCGAGAGTTTTCTCGAAGAAGGGTGCCAGAAAGAGGACGTCGTGTACGGCAAGTCCATCACCGACCCCTGCCTGGGATGGGCGGACACCGAGCGGCTGGTCCTCGACATCGCGGACAAGATCTGATGTGTCCGCGCGCGGCGGACACCGAACGCTTCGTGCCCGATATTGCCGCCAAGATCTGAGGCGGCCGCCGTCCGTCCCGACATGCAAAAATCTGCCCGCGCGGAAGCGTCCGCGGCGGGCGCGGAGGAAAGATGAAAGTCAGTTATCTCGGCCCCGACGGAAGTTATTCCTCCGTCGCGGCAGGCGCCCTGTTCGCGGGCGAACGGGTGCAGGGCATTCCCTGCGGCAGTTTTTATGCCGCGGTGCGCGCTTTGCTCAGCGGGGAGGCGGAGTATGCCGTCCTGCCCGTGGAAAACACCTTGCAGGGCGCGGTCACGCAGAACCTCGATCTTCTGTACGCCTCGCCCGACCTGTTCGCCGTGCGCGAATACCTCCTGCGCATCGAACACCGCCTCATCGCAAAGGCGGGGACGCGCCTTGCCGACGTCCGCCGCGTCTTTTCGCACGAACAGGCATTTTTGCAGTGCGGCAAATTTCTGAGCGAGCGGCTCCCGCAGGCGCAGCTGGTGCGCACGGAATCCACCATGCAGAGCCTGTCCTGCCTGCGCGAGGCGGGGGATGCGGGCATCGTCGGCGCGCACGTGCGGCAGGAGGGGCTGGAATTTCTCGGCGAAAACATCGCGGACGAGCCTAAAAACTTCACGCATTTTCTCGTCGTCGCGCGGGGCAGGGAGTCCCTTCCCGCGCACAGCGCGCGCATCTATTTTGCCGCTTCGTGCCGGCATGAGCCGGGTTCGCTTCTCAAACTGTTGCAGATCCTGTCGGTGTACGACCGCAACATGACCAAGATCGAATCCCGCCCCATCAAGAACCTGCCGGGCGAATACTGTTTTTTCATCGAATTCGAGGGCGACATCGCCGACAAAAGCGTGCAGGCGGCGCTCGACCGCCTTGCGGCGTGTTCGCGCGGTTTCCGCCTGCTCGGCTGTTACTGAATGCCCGCGGCGGAACGATCAGAGCAAAAGCGCGCACAAAAGCAGGCAGACGGCGAACGCCGCCCCGCCCTGCAGGCATTTGAATCCCGCAAAAAACGCGGCTTTCACGCCGCATTGCCCCAGGTACGCCATCTGCTGGGCGAGGATGCTCGCCCCGCCGAAGGTGATGAGAAAGGCGCACAGCGGCAGGGCAAGCGGCGCGCCCGACGCGGCGACCGCGGCACAGCCCTGCGTGCATTCCAACAGCCCCGCGGCAACGCCTTCCGCCGCGGCTTCCGCGCCGAAGGGCGCGAGCAGGCGTTCAAGCAGTGCGGCGGGCAGGGCGAGCAGGCGCGCATCCGCAAGCGCCTGCGTCAGCACGCAGAACAGCGCGATGAACCCGCCCACGCACAGCACCGAAAGGACGGCGGCGTGCACGCTTTCGCGCAGAAGCCCGTCGGTATCCTGCCGCGGCGGCAGGCTCGCCTGTTTGGGCAGTTTTTTTGCGAAGGGCAGGGCGAGCAGACAGACGAGCACCGTTCCCGCCAGGTGCGAGGCGTAGAGCACGGCGCCCGCGGCGGGGGAGCGGAACAGCAGTCCGCCCACGCTCCCGACGACGAACATCGGGCCGGAAGTCGAACACAGCACCGCGACGCGCGCGGCGTATGCCTGCGGCAGAGCGCCGCGGCGGCACAGGTCGGCGGCGACGCGCGCCCCTACGGGATAGCCCGAGAGTGCGCTCAGCAGAAAGCAGTAGGCGGCAACGGCTGGCAGCCGCAGTTTTGCGGCGAGCGGCGCAAACGCCTTTGCCAGTCCCTGCGCGGCGCCCAGCCCCGTGAGCACGGAGGTCAGCACCATAAAGGGAAAAAGCGCGGGCAGCACGGCGGTCGCCCACAGCGCAATGCCTTTTGCACAGGCGGCGGCGTACCGCTCCGGCTGTGCGATCATCAGCGCGAGCACCGCCGCGGCGGCGAGTGCGGGCGCGCCCGTGCGCAGGCGCTTCGCCCGCGCGGAGGAAAGAGAGCGTACATGTGTCATAATTTGTTCCGAATGGCGCATTGATAGAAATATGGGGCTGCGTTCCCGCCGCAATGCGGGGGCAAGGGTCCCGTCGGTATCCTATTGCGGAGGAAAAGAGATTATGCGTAAAACTTTGGGGCTTGCCCTCGGCGCGGGCGCGGCGCGCGGCATCGCGCACATCGGGCTGTTGCAGGCGCTGGACGACGCGGGCATCCGCCCCGATTTCATTGCGGGTTCGTCGATGGGCAGCATCGTCGGCGCATGCTATGCGAGCGGGATGAGCCCGTGCGCGATCCGCGACGCCATGGTGGAACTGCGCGCGCTGGACATCGTCAACCTCAGCCTGTTGCCCGTCACCCAACTGGGCTTTCTCAAATGGTCAAAGGTCCGCCGTATCATCGCGGAGTATATGGGCGGCGAACACAACATCGAGGACCTTCCCATTCCGTACGGCTGCGTCGCCGTCGATATCAATTCGGGCGAACTGCGCTTTTTCCGCGAAGGTTCGGTCATCGACGCCATGCTTGCCTCCAGTTCCATGCCCACCATCTTCCTCCCCGTCGAACTGGACGGCAAAAAATATGTGGACGGCGGCGTTCTGTGCCGCGTTCCCGTGCGGCAGGTCAAGGAGATGGGCGCGGACGTCGTGGTCGCGGTGGACGTGATGGGGCAGGTCCGCCCGCAGGAAAAGATCGGCAGCGTCGTTTCGCTCATCACGCGCGTGTATGACATCATGGACGCCAACAATACGGCGCACAGCCGCGAAAAGACGGCGGACATCACCGATCTGTGGCTGGAACCGGACATGGGCGACGCAAACGCCTACAAACTCAAATACGATCCGGAGATCTACGAGGCGGGGTACCGCTGCGGCAAAGAGAACGCCGAGACTATCCTCCGCCTTCTGGATGGCTGACGCGCGGGGAGAAAATCATGGATCTGTTCGATCTCAACAACAATGAATACGACGCAAAGCCGCTCGCGGACAAGATGCGCGCCTCCAACCTGGATGAATTCATCGGGCAGGAACACATCGTCGCCGAGGGGAGCCTGCTTCGCCGCGCCATCAAACTGGACCGCCTGGGCAGTTGCATCTTCTGGGGCCCGCCCGGCTGCGGCAAGACCACGCTCGCCAACATCATCGCCTCCACCACGCACGGGAATTTTGTCAAACTCAATGCCGTGCAGAGCGGGGTGGCGGACGTGAAAAAGGCGGTGGAGGACGCGCGCAACGCCCTCAAACTGTACGGCAAAAAGACCTATCTCCTGCTGGACGAGTGTCACCGCTTCAACAAGACGCAGTCCGATTCGCTCCTGCCCGCCATCGAGCAGGGGACGATCGTCTTCATCGGCTCCACCACGGAGAACCCGTACGCGTCCATGACGCCCGCCATCGTGTCGCGCTGCCGCCTGTTCGAGTTCAAGCGCCTTTCCGACGACGACATCGCGGGCGCGCTCAGGAACGCGCTCACTTCGCGCAAGGGGCTGTACGCGTACAAGGCGCAGGTGGAGGAGGCGGCGATCCGCCACATCGCGCACATGAGCGCGGGCGACCTGCGCACGGCGTACAATGCGCTCGAACTTGCCGTGCTCACCACGCCGCCGCAGGCGGACGGCACCATTGCCGTCACCCTCGCGGACGCCGAACAGTCCATCCAGCGCAAGGCGCTTTCCTACAACGAAGATACCTATTACGACATGCTCTCTGCCTTTTGCAAGAGCCTGCGCGGCAGCGATTCCGACGCCGCGCTGTACTATGCCTTCCGCCTCATCGAGGGCGGGTGCGACCCCATGATCATCCTGCGCCGCCTCATCGCGCATTCCTCCGAGGACGTGGGCATGGCGGACCCGAACGCGCTGGTCGTCGCCACGTCGGCGATGTACGCCTTTGAAAAGATGGGCGCGCCCGAGGGGCTCATCCCCATGAGCAACGCCATCATCTACGTCTGCGAGGCGGAAAAATCCAATTCCGTCATCATCGCCATGGACGGCGCCAAACGCGCCGCGCGCGAAGTGCGCGATGACAATATCCCGCCCTATCTCATGGACAACACCTTCGGCGACAAGGAGACCAAGGCGCAGAGCAAAAAGTATCTCTACCCGCATGAGTTCGGTGGCTGGGTGAAACAGCAGTATCTGCCCGATTCCCTCAAAGACGCGGTGTTCTACCGCCCGCAGGGCAAGGGATACGAACAGACGGTGCTGGAAACGCGCCGCCGCAAGGGCATGCCCGTGTCCGATCCCCCCAAGGGCGCGCCGCACCCGTAAGGATGCCCGCGTCGGGCGCTTCCCGCGCGGGGAACTCTTCAAAAAATGGGGCGTTTCCCGTGCGGCAGCCGCTTCAAAAAACAGCAGAAAGCCGCCCCGCGCAAGATCGCGCGGGGCGGCTTTGTTTTGTCGGTGAATTATACTATTAAGTGCAACACTTTGGGAGAAAAAAAAGGAGTTCATACAAATCTGTGGTAAAATAGA
>CALVMB010000027.1 GCA_944341895.1 uncultured Clostridia bacterium | reverse complement strand
GGGAAGGGCACGCGTTTATAAAATCGCGGACATTCACCCGCCGAGGTCGCAAGGGTGCGACAAATTGAGTGCGCTCCGCGAAAAGTGTGATTTTTGCGGGCGCGAAGAAGGTCACGAAATTCTCGGCTGGTGCCGCCTGCGAATTTCCGTGAAGTGAGGGCTCTGCCCTCTGTCCGCGATGGAAAGGGCACACGTTTATAAAATCGCGGACATTCACCCGCTGAGGTCGCAAGGGTGCGACAAATTGAGTGCGCTCCGCGAAAAGCGCGGTTTTCGCTCGCGCCACAATTATAAAAAAGGCACACCGCCGCTGTGCGCGCCGCATTTATTTTTCAAATTCCAAAATTTCAGAATTTTTGTGCCGCAAAGGATGCGCTGTTCCGCCGCCCGAGCGGCATTTTCGCCCGCGTTTGGTATAAAGTTCCGCCGCGCGGTCAATAACCGTCTTCGAAAAATGTTCGGGGGCGGTTTTTTCCGTGCCCGCGGGCAACGTGGCGGCGCGCGGCGCCGCCGCGGTCCGCCCGCAAAGGAGGGGACCATGCGCAAGGCTCTGGCGCTGGCGGCGGCGATCGCAGTCTGCGCGGCGGTGCTCGTTCTGCCGCAAGTCGCGGCAAAACTGCCTGTCTTTTCGGGCGCGGAAAGTTACCAGTTCTACGTCGGTAGCGTCAGTTCCAACGCCGACATCGTCGCGGCGGAGGGCGCCGCGGCGGCGGCCGTCAAACTGACGCTGGGCGGCGTGACGGGCGAGAGCGCCCGCTATGCCGACGCGCGGGACGCCTTTGCGCAGGCGGAAACGCTGGGCGCGCGGCTTTGCTTTTGCGAGCGGGCGGGCGATATCGTCAACTATTATTACCATACGCCGCGCTTGCGCGGCGGCGTTGAGGTCGGCGGGATGACCGTCAACCTGCATGTGGCGGTGCGCGGCGGGAGCGCGAGCATCGGCACGCCGCTCATTTTCGGCGGCTATTGAAAAATTTTTCGCCGCCATGTATAAACCGCCGCGGGCATGGCAACAATCCATACACCACATCTTTCGGAGGATTGAATCATGATCAAAAAACAGGAAGAACAAGCGGAAGAGGTCGTCACGGTCAAGCGCAGGCGGCTGTATACCGTGCTGGTGACGGCGTGCGCGCTGGTGCTTGCGGGCGCGATCGTGCTCACCGTGTTGCTGACCGTCGGCGGGAACGACGTGGAACCGCCCGTTTCCGAAAATCCGGGCAACGTCGAGACGCCCGCGGGGGATGACGATCCCGACATCGAGGAACCCGACGACCAGCCCAGCACGCCCGGCTCGACCGAAGTCGTGCTGAACCTTCCCGTCGCGGAAGCGAGCGTGACCGCCTCGTACGAGTTCTGGCACAACACCACGCTGGACCGCTATTCGCTGCATACGGGCATCGATTTCTCGGCAGAGGCGGGCACCGCGGTCACCGCGTCCTGCGGCGGCACGGTGGAGAGCATCACGCAGACCTTGCTCGAAGGAGGCAAGATCGTCATTGACCACGGCGACGGCCTGAAAACGGTGTATGCGTCCATCGACGTGGACGAAAACCTGCGCGTGGGCGACGCGGTCGCCAAGGGCGACGTGATCGGCACCGTTTCCGCCGCGTCCGACGCGATGGGCAACGAGTACGACCAGGGCTCGCACCTGCATTTCGAGGTGCACAAGGACGGCAGGGCGATCGACCCCGACGAATACCTCGATCTGGACGAAAAATAAACCTTCCGCACGGGGCGCGCTCCCGCGGGATCTTCCCGCAGGAGCGCGCTTTTTCTCTGTCCGCGCGAAAATTTGCGCGGCGGACGGGCGAACGCCGAAAAACAGTTGTAAAAACGGGCGTCCGTATGCTAAAATGAAAGAACAAACGAGAAAGCAAGGGTAAAGCGAATGGGGATGCACGCAGGGCACAGAAAGCGCATGCGCGAAAAATTGTTTGCGGACGGCGGTTCGATGACCGATCACGAGTTGGTGGAAATGCTCTTGTTTTCCTGCGTTCCGCGCAGGAACACCAACCCGATCGCGCACGACCTGCTGGATACGTTCGGCGATCTGCGCGGGCTGTTCGAGGCGACGCCCCGCCTGCTCATGACGGTGGACGGCGTGGGGGAAGAGGTCGCCGCGCACATCTGCCTGTGCGGGCAGGTGCTCCGCCGCCTGTCCGAACACATCCGTTCGGAAGTGCGGCTGACCAGTTTCGAAGAACTCAAAAACTATGCGCTGCGCCGCTTTTCGGGCGGGACAGGCGAAAAACTCGAATTCTATCTCACCGATGCGGACGGCATGCTGCTGTACGTCAGGACGGTTTCCAATATCTATGAGGACCGCGTCGTCGCCGAAGTCCGCCCGCTGAGCACGCTGCTGGCGAACATGCGCCCCGCGACGGTGTTCGTCGCGCACAACCATCCCAGCGGCAACCCCGAGCCCTCCGCGGGTGACGATGCCGCCGTGAACGAACTGCTGCACATCTGCCGCGACCTCGGCGTGCGGCTGGGGGACAGCATCATTCTCGCCGCGGGACAGGTATACAGTTATTATCAGAAGTATCGGCTGGGCGAACTTCGCCGCCATTTATAGAGAGGTACCAACTATGCAAGACAATCGAACGACCGTCCGCACGCGCTTTGCGCCCAGTCCCACGGGCTATATGCACATCGGCAACCTGCGCACCGCGCTGTACGGCTATCTGTTTGCGAAAAAGGAAGGGGGAAAGTTTGTCCTTCGCCTCGAGGATACCGATTCCAAGCGCTATGTCGCGGGCGCCGTGCAGATCATCTACGATACGCTCAAAGACGCGGGCATCGTCTACGACGAAGGCCCCGACGTGGGCGGCGAATTCGGCCCGTACATCCAGAGCGAGCGCGCGGACATCTACCGCAAATACGCCGAAGAACTCGTCCGCCGCGGCGGAGCGTACTATTGCTTCTGCGACAAGGAGCGGCTGGAATCGCTCAAAGACGAAAACGGCGTCGGGCGGTACGATAAGCACTGCCTGCACCTTTCCGCCGAAGAAGTGGCGCGCCGCCTCGCGGCGGGCGAGCCGTACGTCATCCGCCAGAACGTGCCCGAAGAGGGGAGCGGCACCTACGAGGACCTCGTGTACGGCACGGTGACCGTCGATTTCAAGGACATCGAGGACGGCATCCTGCTCAAGAGCGACGGCATGCCCACCTACAACTTTGCCAACGTGGTGGACGACCATCTCATGGGCATCACGCACGTCATCCGCGGCAGCGAATATCTCTCATCCACGCCCAAATACAACCTCATGTACGACGCGTTCGGCTGGGAACGTCCGCAGTACGTGCACCTGCCGCCCATCATGAAGAACGCGCACGAAAAGTTGTCCAAGCGCAACGGCGACGCGAGTTATCAGGATCTCGTGGCTAAGGGGTACATCCCGCAGGCGATCGTCAATTACATCGCGCTTCTGGGCTGGAATCCTAAGGACAACCGCGAAAAGATGAGCCTTGCCGAACTGGAAGAGAGTTTTTCGCTCGCGGGGCTGAACAAGTCGCCCGCCATATTTGACGAGCCCAAACTGCGCTGGCTTTCGGGTGAGTATATCAAAGAGATGAGCGACGAGGCGTTCGCCGCCTGCGCCCGCCCCTTCCTGGAAAAGAGCAAGGTGTACGGCAAATATGACGAGGCAAAAGTTCTGCGCCTTCTCAAAACGCGCGTGGAGATCCTCAGCGAGATCCCCGAAAAGATCGATTTCCTCGAAGAATTCGGCGAGATCGACCCCGCTCTGTACAACAACAAAAAGATGAAGACGGATGCGTCCGTCGCCGCGCAGGTGCTTCCCGCCGCGTTGCAGGCGCTTTCGGCGGCGGAATGCTTTGAAAACGCGCCGCTGTACGAGGCGATGGTCGCGCTCGCGGCGCAAAACGGCTGGAAGAACGGGCAGGTGCTCTGGTGCGTGCGCATTGCGCTCACGGGCAGGGAAAGCACCCCCGGCGGCGCGAGCGAAATGGCGGAACTGCTCGGCAAAGAGCGCTGCATTCGGCGCCTGCAACAGGCGGCGGATGCGCTGAACAGGGCATGAGTGCGCCCAAAAAGCCGCTGCACGGCCTGCTCGGCAAACTGAATTCCGGTGCCGTCGTTTACGCGACGCGCGTCCTGCTTTTGGTCGCACAGGCGGTCATGTGCATCATCGTATGCGTATCCGCCTTCGGGGGGCTGGCGCTCTTCCCGCTCGCGGCGGTGCTGTCCATTCCCGCCGCCGCCGTGCTCGTCATTTCGGCGGGCCTCAAATTGCGCGTGCGCGAGTTCCGCAGCAAGATCGTTCTGTTCGTCATCGACAGCGTCTTTCTCGTCTTGCTCAGCGTTTTTTCGGGCGTCACGTTCAGTTATGTCACCTATGCCATCGTGCTGTCCGATTTCTACCTTTCGGCGTCTTCCCTGCGCGATTCGACCATCTATTTCGGCACCAACCTCGGCCTGTATACTGTCTGGTACATCGTTTCGGCGGTCATCGGCAAACGGCTGGCGTCCGCCTTCTATATCTCGTCCGAGTATTTCGTCGCGCTCACCGTCCTTGCCCTGCATTTTGCCATCTGCAACTTTGCCGTGACCGTCTGGCGCAAGAACAGGGTCATCGAGGAAAACCTCGCCGAACTGGAAAAGAGCCGCGAGGAACTCATGCACGCCTACGACCGCCTGGAAGAGGCGACGGTGCTCGAAGAGCGTAACCGCATCGCCAAGGACATCCACGATACGGCGGGGCACTCGCTGACGACGGTCATCATGCAGACGGAGGCGGCGCGGCTGAACATCGACAAGGACCCCGAAAAGGCGAAAAAGTGTATCACCGCGGCGAACATTCAGGCAAAAAACTGCCTGGAACAGCTGCGCATGAGCGTGCACCTGCTCTCGGGCAAGCGCGCGGGGCTCACCTTCAAGCAGTTCCTTGAAAACATCCTCGAAGAGACGAGCGCGGGCACCTATCTGACCATGCGCAGCAAGATCGACGAGATGGAACTGACCGAAGAGGCGGAACGCTTCATCGCCAACACGTTGCGCGAGGGAATTTCCAACGGCATCCGCCACGGCGGGAGCACGGCGTTCCTCTTCGAGTTGCAGGACAAGGGCAACTACATCGAATTCCTGCTTTCCGACAACGGCGCCGGCGTGGACATGAAGACCTTTGAAGAGGGATTCGGCATTTCGGGAATGCGCGCCAAAGTCCAGTCGCTGGGCGGCATGCTGCACCTCTCCTCCGAGCCGGGCGAGGGGTTCGAGATCTGCCTGAGCCTGCCCGCCAGTTGTAAATTATCCGAAGCAAACAAATCAACGGAGGTGTAGCATGAAGATCAAAGTCATGATCGTGGATGATCAGGTCATCCTTTCGGAAGGCATCCGCAGCGTCGTTTCTTCCTCCGACAGCCTGGAAGTCATCGCCGTCGCGCACGGCGGCAAAGAGGCGCTCGAATTGATGGAAAAAGAGGTGCCGGACGTCGTATTGCTGGATATCCGCATGCCGGACATGAACGGCGTGGTCACGACGGGCGAGATCAAACAGCGCTATCCGACCGTCAAGGTGCTCATCCTCACGACGTTCGACGACAGCGATTACATCCTCAACGCGCTCAACAACGGCGCGTGCGGCTACCTGCTCAAGGATATTTCCGCCCCCGCGTTGGTGGACGCTATCATCAACGCCTACAAGGGCGACACCATCCTTCCCGCCAAGATCGCCAAAAAGATCACGGACGCGGCGCGCCTCGTCGCCTCCGACCGCGAGATCCGCCTGCGCAAGGCGTTCAGCCTGTCCGACCGCGAGGTGGAGATCGCCGTCATGCTGTACGAGGGGTTCAACAACCGCCAGATCGCGTCCGCGCTCAACCTTTCGGACGGCACGGCGCGCAACTACATCAGCGCCATTTACATGAAACTGGGCAGCGACAACCGCGCCGGCGCCATCGCCAAAATGAAAGAGGTGCTGGGCAGTTGAATCTCGCTCCGCGCCCTCGCCCCGCGCCTGCGGCGCGCGCATCCGATGTTTGAACATACGCTCCGCCGCTTGTCGCGGCGGGGCGTATTGCGGGATAGGCGTATCGGAAAAAGGATCCAACGGGAAACATCGCACAAAACCGCCGCACGGGGAACAAGCCGCCGCCTGCAAATTTGTTTGCAGGCGGCGGCTTGCGCGTAAAGCCGATTTTGCGGCGTGTTCAGCGTTCTTCCGTATTCGCTTCGCTTTGTTCCAGATGGCGGAAAAAATCGTCGTACGAACAGCCGAAAATGCGGCGCAGTGCGAGCAATTCGCTGACTTTGATGTTCATACGGTTGGTTTCGATTTTGGCATAAGTGCTTTTGCTGATGGGGATGCCCGCCAACTGCAATTTTGCCAAAACCTGCTCCTGCGTCATGTGCGCGCCTTTGCGCAGGGCGCGGATGCCTGCGCCGAGGTCGAGATCGGGGCGAATTTTTTGCATAGACCGTTCAAAATTTCCTTATTGCGAATTTTTCTTGATTTTAGTGAAAAAAATTGGTAAAATGTTTCGCAATAAAGAATTTTGAGGAAATATATGCGCAAAAATAAAAACATTGCAAAGTTTTTGCGGTCGCTGTATGCCTTGCGGAAAAAATAAAGTTTGTGTGTGCGGCGCGGATTTGCCCGCAAATTTTCCGATTGTCTTGACAGTTGTCAATTTTTCGTGTATAGTGTTACAAAACAAAAAACAGGCGATCGGTAGGTATGGATACGTTTGCAAAAGAGGTGGAAGCGCTCAAGGCGCGGGAGGATGCCGTCATCCTCGCGCATTACTACACGGACGGCGCGGTGCAGTCCGTCGCGGACGATGTGGGAGATTCCTTCTACCTCGCCAAAGTCGCGGCAAAGACGGGCAGGAGCACCATCGTGTTCTGCGGCGTGCGGTTCATGGGGGAGAGCGCCAAGATCCTCAACCCGTCCCGCCGCGTCCTGCTTCCGTCTGCCGAGGCGGACTGCCCCATGGCGCACATGGCGTCTCCCGAGCAGATCGCCGCGGTGCGCGCGCGCGTGCCGGGCGTGCAGGTGGTGTGCTACATCAATTCCACGGCGCAGATCAAGGCATGTTCGGACGTGTGCGTCACCTCCTCCAACGCCGCCAAGATCGTTTCCCGCCTGGAGGCGAAGGACATCCTGTTCATCCCCGACGACAATCTCGGCGGACACATCGCCGCGCAGTTTCCTGAAAAGACCTTTCATTTTCTGGGCGGGTATTGCCCCGTGCACGCGATGGTCACCGCCGCGGACATCGAGGGCGAACGCCGCGCGCATCCGCAGGCGCAGGTGCTTACCCACCCCGAATGCGTACCGTCCGTGCGGGCGGTCTCCGATTTTCTCGGGAGCACGGCGGACATCATCGCGTATGCCGAACGGAGCGCGGAGAGCGAGTTCATCGTCTGCACCGAACCGGGCGTGCTGTGGGAACTGCGCCGCCGCTGCCCGAGCAAGGCATTTTACCCCGTGACGCCCGTGTGCGGCGACATGCGCCGGATCACGCCCGAGCGCCTTCTGCGCTGCCTAAAAACGGGCGAATACGAAGTCGCGCTCGATCCCGCGACGGCGGAGGCGGCGCGCCGCCCGCTCGAGCGCATGCTGGAACTGGCAAAATGAGGAAAAACCGATGGTAAAACGAACGGATTGCGACGTGCTCATCGCGGGCACGGGCGTGGCGGGGCTGTGCTGTGCGCTCAACCTGCCGCGCGAAAAATCGATCGTCCTGCTGACCAAGGCGGCGGCGGAAGAGAGCGATTCCTTTCTCGCGCAGGGCGGCATCTGCATGCTGCGCGGCGCGGAGGATTTCGCGGCATATTTTGAGGACACCATGCGCGCGGGGCACTACGCGAACAACGAAGCCGCCGTGCGGCAGATGATCGAAAGTTCGCCCGCGATGATCGAAGAACTGGTGAGCGACGGGGTGGAGTTCGCGCGGGACGAGGCGGGCAACTTCCGCTTTACGCGCGAAGGGGGGCATTCCCGCCCGCGCATCCTCTTTCACGGCGACGAAACGGGCAGGGAGATCACGAGCAAACTGCTCGCGCTGGTGCGCGCCCTGCCCAACGCGCGCATCCTGGAACACTGCGAACTGGTGGACATCATCCGCGCGGGCGGACTGTGCCGCGGCGGCGTCGTGCGCCGCGAGGACGGCGAACTGCTCGATATTTTTGCGGCGGACACCGTGCTCGCCACGGGCGGCATCGGCGGGCTGTACGAGCATTCCACCAACTGGCAGCACCTGACGGGGGACGCGCTCGCCATCGCGCTCCGCAACGGCGTGGAGGTGGAACACCTCGACTACGTGCAGATCCATCCCACCACTTTCTATTCCGAAAAACACGGGCGGCGCTTCCTCATTTCCGAATCGGTGCGCGGCGAAGGCGCGGTCCTGCTGGACAAAAACGGACAGCGGTTCTGCAACGAACTGATGCCGCGCGACATCGTGACGGGGGACATCCTCGCGCAGATGCGCAAGGACGGGACCAAACATGTCTGGCTGGACATGCGCCCCGTCGGCAGGGAGACGCTGTTTGAACATTTTCCCACCATCTGCCGCCATTGCGCGGAGGAGGGGTACAACGTCCTGGAAACGCCCATCCCCGTCGTGCCCGCCCAGCACTATTTTATGGGCGGCATCCGCGTGGACGCGGACGGGCGCACGTCCCTCCCGCGGCTGTACGCGGCGGGGGAGACCGCCTGCAACGGCGTGCACGGAAAAAACCGACTGGCGAGCAATTCCCTGCTCGAAAGCCTGATCTGGGCAAAGCGTGCGGCGCTCTCCATCGCCGCAAGCCCCGCCCCGCCCCGCGCGACGGCGGCGCCCGTGCACCGCATGTACGCCGATTACGCGGCGCTCAAAGAAGATTACGCACAGAGGATCCGCCGCGAGGCGGAACGGGAGGCTTATTGTGATTGACGAAAGTACGATGATGCTGCATGCGGACGAACTCATCCGCGCCGCGCTTGCCGAGGACGTCACGAACGAGGACGTTTCGACGGCGAGCATCCTCCGCGAACGCACTCCGGGCGTCGCCGAACTGATCTGCAAGCAGGACGGCGTGATCGCGGGCCTTGCCGTGTTCGAGCGCGTGTTCAAACTGCTCGACCCGGAAACGCTCGTCGAATTTTTCGTGCGCGACGGCGATCGGGTGCACAAGGGGCAGAAACTCGCCGCCCTGGAAGGGGACATGCGCGTTTTGCTCACGGGCGAACGCACCGCGCTCAACTATCTGCAGCGCATGAGCGGCATCGCCACCTATACCGCGCAGATGGTCAAATTGCTGGAAGGGAGCGGCCTGCGCCTCGTCGATACGCGCAAGACCACGCCCAACATGCGCCTGTTTGAAAAATACGCGGTGCGCGTGGGCGGGGCGGGGAACCACCGCTACAACCTGTCCGATGCCGTCCTGCTCAAAGACAACCACATCGGCGCGGCGGGCGGGGTCAAGGCCGCCGTCGCCGCCGCAAAGGCGTACGCGTCCTTTACCGCGAAGATCGAGGTGGAGTGCGAGACGCTCGACATGG
Source organism: uncultured Clostridia bacterium (assembly GCA_944341895.1). GTDB lineage: Bacteria > Bacillota > Clostridia > Christensenellales > Borkfalkiaceae > Borkfalkia. The sequence continues at coordinate 8,824 of CALVMB010000027.1, read as the reverse complement.
TGCGCGACGCCGTGGAGGCGGGCGCGGACATCATCATGCTGGACAACATGAGCGACGCGCAGATGAAGGAGGCGGTCGCGCTCATCGCGGGCAGGGCGGTGGTGGAGATCTCGGGCAACGTCACCCGCGACAACGTGGCGCGGCTCAAAGATATCGGCGCAGACGTCGTTTCCTGCGGCGCGCTCACCCATTCGGCGCCCGTGCTCGACGTATCGCTGAAAAACATGCGCCCGCTCCTGTGAGCGGACGGGAGGAAAGGAGATGAACGGGGAACAGCGTCGCCGCGCCATTGCCGAGTGCCTGGGCGCCGCGCCACTTTCCGCTACGTGCCTTGCCGCGCGTTTCGGGGTGAGCCGTCAGGTCATCGTGCAGGACATCGCGCTTCTGCGCGCCGAGGGCGCGCACATCGTCGCCACCAACCGCGGCTACGTCGCGGGCGGGCGGCCGTGTTCGCGCGTGTTCAAGGTGTGCCATACCGACGAAGCCATCCGCGACGAACTGTTCCTCGTCGTCGATGCGGGCGGCTGCGTGGAGGACGTGTTTGTCCGCCACAAGGTATACGGCAGGATCGCCGCGCCCATGGGCATCGATTCGCGGCGCAAGGCGGAAGCGTTTCTGGCGCAGATCGCGGCCGGCGTTTCGGCGCCCCTCAAACACATCACGGGCGACTATCACTATCACACCGTGTCCGCCGACAGCGAAGCCGCGCTGGACGAGATCGAGGCGGCGCTGGGCGAACGCGGATTTCTGGCACCGCCGAGCGAGGGGGCGCTGCGCGGCAACTGAGCGCGGATAATTTTCCGCAAAAGTGAACGTATCCTTTCAAAAAGGGTTGACAGTTGCCCTTCCTTTCCGTATAATACAAGCAGAATTGAATATGCATTGCTATGGAGGAGTAGTCGGCACGGGCGATCGCCCGCGCGGCAAGTCTACAATCACGTCCCGCTTGCGGGATAGGCTTGCCTGAAATGATGAGATTCGGGCACATCGCACGCGCGGCGGCGATCCTTCATACATTTTTGAATCGGTTTTCCCCGCACGGCGTTGCGGGGATTTTTATGTTCCCGCGGATCATATCGATAGGTGAAACATGCAGGAATATTTGCACTCGGCCGAGCAGACGCTGCACGAATTCGGCACAGACGTCTATACCGGCCTGAACAAAGAACAGGTCGCCGCGAGCCGCGCCCGCTACGGCGTCAACGATTTCACGCGCGCCCGCCGCAAGAGCATCTGGCGCCGCATCTGGGAAGCATCCACTGAGCCCATGCTCATTTTGCTGTTCTGTGCCTGGCTCATCACGCTGGCGGTGAACATCGTCTCCGTCGTGCAGGGCGGGCATTTCGATTGGTACGAGATCGCGGGCATTTTCGTCGCCATCGTTATTTCCGTCGTGCTGACCATCGTCATGGAAGGGCGGAGCGCCAAGGCGTTTGAAGAACTCAACCGCATCAAGGACGGCGTGGAGATCAAGGTCATGCGCGGCGGCATTGTGCAGTACGTGCCGCAAAGCGAACTGGTCGTGGGCGACATCGTGTACCTGGAAACGGGCAACAAGGTCGCCGCGGACGGCAGGCTGCTCGAAAGTCAGTCTCTGCAATGCGACGAGTCGTCGCTCACGGGCGAATCGGCGCCCGTGGAAAAGGACGCTTACGTCTGCCTGACCGACCCCGAAACGCCCGTCGCCGAGCGCGTGAACATGGCATACGCGGGCTGTTTCGTCACGGGCGGTTCGGGCAGGATGATCGTCACCGCCGTGGGGGACGGAACGCAGTTCGGGCAGATCGCGCGCGAGATCCAGAGTGCGGAGACGGGGCACACGCCCTTGCAGGAAAAACTGGCGCGGCTGGGCAAAGTCATCACCGCCGTCGGCGGCGTGTGCGCGGGGCTCATCTTCGTGCTCAGCCTGATCTTTATGATCGCCCGCGGCGAGGCAAGTTTCGAAAACATTTCGGAGGCGTTCGTCTCCGCCATCGTGCTCATGGTCGCGGCGGTGCCCGAGGGACTGCCCACCATCGTCGCCATCTCGCTGTCCATCAACATCGCGCGCATGGCGCGGCAGAACGCGCTCGTCAAAAAGATGGTCGCCTGCGAGACGGTGGGGTGCATCAACGTCATCTGTTCGGACAAGACGGGCACGCTCACCGAGAACCGCATGACGGCGACGGACGTCTGGACGGGCGGCGCGTTCGCGGAGGCGGATTCCCTGCGCGACGGCGCCATGTTGCAGAATTTCTGCCTTAACAGCACCGCCGACCTGTACCGCGACGGGGAACAGACCCGCTTCGTCGGCAATCCCACCGAGGGCGCCCTGCTCGTGCTCACCGCCCGCTGCGGGGTGGATTACCGCCGTTTCCGCGGCGAAGCGTCCGTCGTCGACGTCTATCCGTTTTCGTCGGATACCAAGAATATGACCACGGTGGTGCGCCGCGACGAGGGCTACACCGTGTACAGCAAGGGCAGCCCCGAAAAGATCCTAGCGCTGTGCGGGCTGTCCGAACCCGAGCGCCTGCGCATCGAGGAAGGCATCGTATCGCTGGAAGAGCGCGCCCGCCGCGTCCTCGCGTTTGCGCACTGCGAACGCGAAGACCGCCCCGCCTCGCGCGAAGACGCCGAAACGCGGCTGGTGTTCGACGGGTTCGTCGGCATCGCCGATCCGTTGCGCGAACAGGTGTACGGCGCGGTGGAGGAATGCAGGCGCGCGGGCATCGAGGTGAAGATGCTCACGGGCGACAACATCGTCACGGCGACCGCCATCGCGCGCGAACTCGATCTGTTCGGCAAGGACGGCATCGCCGTCGAGGCGTCCTATCTCGAAAGCCTGTCCGACGAGGAATTTGCCAAAGTGCTCCCGTCCGTGCGCGTCATCGCGCGCAGCACGCCCATCCTGAAAATGCGCGTGGTGCAGGCGCTCAAGGCGGCGGGCAACGTCGTCGCCGTCACGGGCGACGGCATCAACGACGCGCCCGCCCTCAAAAACGCGGACGTCGGCATCGCCATGGGCATTTCGGGCACCGAAGTGTCCAAAGAAGCGGCGGATATCGTGCTTCTGAACGATTCCTTCTCCACCATCGTCACCTCCGTGCGCTGGGGCAGGGGCATTTACGAAAACTTCAAGCGTTTCATCCAGTTCCAACTCGCCGTCAACGTGGCGGCGGTGCTCACGGTGCTGCTGTGCACGATCATCGGACAGTTTGTGGAAGGGTTTGAATCGCCGTTCACCGCGCTCGATCTGCTGTGGATCAACATCATCATGGACGGGCCTCCCGCGCTCACGCTGGGGCTGGAACCGATGCGCGGCGATCTGATGCGGCGAAAGCCCACCGCGCGCACCGAAAGCATCGTCAGCGGCTCGATGCTGCGCCGCATAGCGGTGGCGGGCACGTTCATGTGCGCCGTCTGCTTGCTGCAATATGCGTTCAACTTCCTGGGCGTCGACGAGACCGATCCCGCCGCCGTCAAGACATCGGTGTTCACGCTGTTCGTGTTCTTCCAACTCTTCAACGCCTTCAACTGCCGCGAACTGGGCAACGACAGCATTTTCCCCAATCTCTTCAAAAACCGCATGATGCTCGTCGCGTTCGTCATCGCGTTCGCGTTGCAGGTGCTCATCACGCAGTTCGGCGGCGCCGTGTTCGGGACCTGCCCGCTCGGCATCCTCGACTGGCTCAAGATCGTCGCCGCGGCTCTGTCCGTCGTCGCGGTGGAGGAGATCGTCAAACTGATCGCCCGCCCCGTCGCAAAGCGGCGCACGGCGCGTTCGTAAGCAAAATATCCCTGCGCGATCCCGCCCCCCGCCCGTCGGCGGGGGGCGGATCTTGTCCAAAAAGTCGCGGCGGGTTTTTTGCAAAAGCATTGACGAAATTGTGCCTTTATAGTATAATAAACGGCGAACAATGCGGCGGTTTGCCGCAAAAAACCGCGCGGCGCGCACGCCGCCTGCGCGGTTTCGGCGCGCTCGCGCACAATATTACATCGGAGAGGTTCACGGTTATGGTTCTGAAAGTTTGCGTCGGCAGTTCCTGCCATCTGCGCGGTTCGTATGACGTCATCGAGGAGATGAAGCGCATCATCAAAAAGTACGGCGTGGAGGACAAAGTGGACCTGCAGGCGAGTTTCTGCATGGGCAACTGCACCAACGGCGTCTCGCTGCGCGCAGACGAAATGCTCCTGCATAACGCCAACAAAGACAACTGCGAGGAACTCTTCCTGGCGCAGATCTATCCGCTTTTAGCGTGACGGGGGAGCGCCATGATCCGCTATCTCGATTTCAAGGACGCGCGCTGCAAGGATTGCTATAAGTGCCTGCGCGAATGTCCCGTCAAGGCGATCAAGGTCATCGACCACCACGCCAAGATCATCGACGGGCGCTGTATCCTGTGCGGCCACTGCACCGAGGTGTGCCCGCAGAACGCCAAGAGCGTACATACCGAGCGCGAAGAGGTGGAGGCGCTGCTCAAAAGCGGCAAGGTCATCGCCTCCGTCGCGCCTTCCTTCGTGTCCAGTTTCGGCCTGCAGGAATTCAGCGTGATGAAACTCGCGCTGGGCAGGCTGGGCTTTGCGGACGCGGAAGAAACTTCCGTCGGCGCGCGCGAGGTCACCGAGCGCTACCGCCGCCTGCTCGAGGGAAAGACCTTCAAAAACTTCATCACCTCCTGCTGTCCCGCGGTCAATACCATGATCGAACTGTACTATCCCAAGGCGCTGCAATACCTCGCGCCCGTGGATTCGCCCATGGTGGCGCACGCCAAGATGCTGCGCGCCGCGCATCCGGACGCCAAGGTCGTGTTCATCGGCCCGTGCATCGCCAAAAAGCGCGAGGCGCGCGAGAGCGGCGCGGTGGACGGCGTGCTGACCTTTGAGGACCTTGCCGCCATGTTCGCCGACAAGGGCATCGTGCTGGACGAGATCGCCCGCCTGCCCGCCCGCGACGAGGGGATGATGCGTTCCAAATACTACCCGATCAGCCGCGGCATCATCAAATCCTTCGAAAATTATGTGGACGGGTACGAGTTCGTCGCGGTGGACGGCGCGGAAAAATGCAAGGAAGTGCTGGAAAACATCGAAAGCCTTTCGGGCATGTTCATCGAAATGAACTGCTGCGATTCCGCCTGCGTCAACGGGCCGTGTTCGCTGGCGCTCAAAGCGGGCGCGCTCAAAGCCAACGCGGATATCCGCCGCTACGTCAACAAGAGCGGCGAACCCGCCCCGTACACGCCCAGCGAATTGGATTTCACCTGCGTGCACGCGCGCAAGCGGACGGGGGACTTCATCCCCACCGACCGCCAACTGGCCGAGATCCTCGCCAAGACGGGCAAGACCAAGCCCGAAGACATGCTCAACTGCGGCGCCTGCGGCTACGAGACGTGCATGGAAAAGGCGTGGGCGGTCGCCAACGGGTATGCGAATATCGACATGTGTGTGCCGTACATGCGCGCGCGCGCCGAGAGCATGAGTTACGAGATCATCCAGACCAGCCCGAACGGCATCGTTCTGCTGGACAACGACCTCAACATCCTGGAGATCAACGGCAAGGCGAAGGAACTGCTGGGCATCCGCGAGAGCGACGTGCGCGGGCAGGGCATCTTCCATTATTTCAACCCCACCGACTTTGTGCTCGCCGCCGCCGACAACAAGAACATCTATAACAAAAAGGTGTACCTCGAACGCACTTCCAGTTGGGTGGAACTGACCATCATCGTTCTCAAAGACAACAAGGGCACCTATGCGGTGATGAAGGACATCACGCAGGAGACGCATTCGGAGGAGCAACTGTCCAAAGTCAAACTCGAAACGCTCGCCACCACCGACGAAGTTATCAAAAAGCAGATGCGCGTCGCGCAGGAGATCGCCTCCCTGCTCGGGGAGACGACCGCCGAAACCAAGATCGCCCTTCTCAAACTCAAAAACACGCTGCAGGGCGACGACGGAGGCAAGTGATATGGCGCTGTGTCTGGAAAGCGGCTACACGTCGCTCAACAAGCACAACGAGGAATTGTGCGGCGACCGCGTCGAAAGCACCGTTTCGGGCGATTACACGACGCTGGTACTCGCCGACGGGCTGGGCAGCGGCGTCAAGGCGAACATCCTTTCCACGCTCACGTCCAAGATCCTGTGCACCATGGTCTCCAACGACATTTCCATCGAGGAATGCGTCGAGACCATCCTGCAATCGCTCCCCGTATGCAAGGTGCGCGGCGTGGCGTATTCCACCTTTTCGGTCATCCACATGAACGGGCAGGGGAAAGGGGTGATGTTCGAGTTCGACAATCCGCAGGCCATCCTCATCCGCGACTGCAAGTGCCGCGATTTCGAGCGCGAAGAACTCAACGTGCTGGGCAAGACGGTGTACAAGACGGCGCTTGACCTCAAAGCGGGGGACATCGTCGTCGTCATGAGCGACGGCGTCATCCATGCGGGCATCGGCATGACGCTCAACCTCGGCTGGCAGCGCCCCGAAGTCATGGAATATCTGGACGGAAACGTCAAACCGGGCATGAGCGCGCGCGCCGTCGCCTGCCTGCTCGCGGGCGTCTGCAACGACCTGTATCTGGGTTCGCCGGGCGACGATACCACCGTCGCCGCCGTCAAGGTGCGCGAACGGCTGCCCGTCAGCCTCATGATCGGCCCGCCCGTCGACAAGGAAAAGGACGATTTTTACATCGGCAGGTTCCTCGCGGGCGCGGGCAAAAAGGTGGTGTGCGGCGGCACCAGTTCGCAGATCGTCGCCCGCTACTTAAAGACCACCGTGCGCGCGTCCTTCGATTTTCCCGATAAGGACGTGCCGCCCATCGGGTTTATCGACGGCATCGACCTCACCACCGAGGGGGTGCTCACCATGCGCCGCCTGCTTGAACTGTCCGAAAAGTACGTTTCGCCGGGCGATCTCACCCCCAAAACGTTCACCAAAAAGGACGGCGCTTCTTTGCTGGCACAACTGTTGTTCGAGGAAGCCACCGACGTGCATTTCTTTGTGGGGCAGAGCATCAACGCCGCGCACACGGGGCTGCCCATCGACATCACCATGAAACTCAAACTGGTGGAGAGCCTCGCTGCGAACCTCAAAAAGATGGGCAAGAACGTGGTGATCGATTATGATTAAAGGGTTCACGAAAAAACTTTTGAGCAGACAAAAGCTTTTTCCGTGAGTGGAGGGAGACACCGACGCCGCACTTCGCGCTCCGACATTTGCGCGGCGGCAAACGACAACAAAAAATACAGTTTATCGCAAAGGCAGGAACAACCATGGCAGACAAACGCATTTTTGACACAGCGGTACAAAAACTCAAGTACGACGTGCTCAAAGCGGTCATTCGCAACGAGTACGAGCACTGCTACGAGGATATTTACATGGATATCCCCAAGGAGATCTCGCCCGGTCCCAAGGCGACCATGCGCTGCTGTATCTTCAAGGAGCGCGCGATCGTGCAGGAGCGCATCAAACTGGCGCGCGGCGGGGACAAGAACAACCCCAACGTCGTCGAAGTTATCGACATCGCCTGCGACGAGTGCCCTATCGGCGGCATTTTCGTCACGCCCGCCTGCCGCGGCTGCATCGTGCACCGCTGCCAGGAAGTCTGCCCCAAGGGCGCCATCCAGATCATCGACCACAAGGCGGTGGTGGATAAGTCCAAGTGCATCGAATGCGGCAAGTGTACGCAGGCATGCCCGTACGGCGCGATCATCGCGCAGAAACGCCCCTGCGTCAATTCCTGCAAGGTCAAGGCGATCTCGGTGGGCGAGGACAAAAAGGCGGTCATCGACAACAGCAAGTGCATTTCCTGCGGTGCCTGCGTGTATCAGTGCCCGTTCGGTGCAGTCGTGGATAAATCGCTGGTACTGGACGCCATCGACATCCTCAAAAAATCGGAAAACAACCAAAAATACCATGTGTATGCGGTGATCGCGCCTTCCATCGTCAGCCAGTTCAAGTACGCCAAGATCGAGCAGGTCGTCACCGGTATGCGCAAACTCGGCTTCCATCAGGTGGTCGAGGCGGCGCTGGGCGCGGACATCACGCTGTACCACGAAGCGGCGGAATGGAAAGAGAAGGGCATCCTCACCACCTCCTGCTGCCCGTCTTTTGTATTGTTCGTCGAAAAGAATTTCCCCGAACTGGTCAAATACATCAGCCATTCCGTATCGCCCATGATCGAGACGGCGATGCTCATCAAGCGCACCGATCCGACGGGCAAAGTGATCTTCATCGGGCCGTGTGCCAGCAAAAAATACGAGTACAAACTTCCCAAAACGCAGGGCGCCATCGACTGCGTGCTCTCCTTTGAAGAGTTGCAGGCGTTTCTGGACGCGCGCGATATCGACGTGGGCAGCCTGGAAGAGACCTCGCTGGACAATGCGTCTTTCTACGGCAGGATCTTTGCCAAGAGCGGCGGCATCACGCAGGGCGTCGCGGACGTGGCGGCGAGCATGGGCGTGGAGGGCATTAAGCCCATCGCGATGAACGGCATCGACGAATGCCGCGCCGCACTGATGAAACTCAAATTCAACCGCGCCACCGAAAATTTCTTCGAGGGCATGGCGTGCGACGGCGGGTGCCTCAACGGCGCGCTCTGCCTCAATCACGGCCCCAAGAATGTGGTGGACGTGGACAAATACGGCGCTTCCGCCAAGGAAAAGACCATCGAAAATTCCGTCAAACTCTACAAACTTTCGCTGGGCGAAGAGGGAAAATAAAGTCCGTTCCGCACCGCCCGCGCGGCATGCGCCGCGCGGGCGGTTGTTTCTGTCGGTGAATTATACTATTAAGTGCAACACTTTGGGAGAAAAAAAAGGAGTTCATACAAATCTGTGGTAAAATAGAGTT
>CALVMB010000026.1 GCA_944341895.1 uncultured Clostridia bacterium | reverse complement strand
GCGCGCCCCGGCGCGGCGATGTGCAAAATCAAAACTCCCGCGCAACTTCGCCGCGCGAGGTTCTCGCGCTCCACCCCGCACCACGAAAAAAGGCACCCGTTTGGGTGCCTTTATTTTCGTGGTGGGGATGGTAGGGCTCGAACCTATGACCTCATGCATGTCAAGCATGCGCTCTAACCAACTGAGCTACACCCCCGTCGGATGCTTTGTTACTATATCATTTTTACAGTCGGTTTGTCAATCGAATTTGACGGCTTTTGCGAATTTTTTCTGCGCGGATCTTGCAACCCGCTCTGCCGTTCTATCCCGCCGCGGCGGCGAATACAATAGGGCGTGCGGGAATGCCCGCACAATTCTTGCAAAGAGGTTGTTATGCGCGCGATCGGGGTCAAAAACAGCAACGGAACGGAAGCGCCCGCATGTGCAAGCGTGCGGCGCGCGCGCAAAAAAGCGGGCAAAATCCGCCCGAATACCGAAGAGCCCGTGCCGTACCATGCCATGACGGCACAGCAGGTGCTCTCCGCACTGCGGACGGGGGAGAGCGGACTTTCGGCACAGGAGGCGGCTTCCCGCCTCGCGTCCTGCGGCGAGAACGTCCTGCACGGCAAAGCGAAGGGGAGCGCGTTCCGCCTGTTCCTTGCCCAGTTCAAGGACGTGATGACCATTCTGCTCATCTGCGCCGCCGTCGTTTCCGCGGTGGTGGCGTATGTCACCGAGGACGCGCACGAACTTGCCGACACGGGCATCCTGCTCTTTATCATCCTGCTGAACACCTTTGTCGGCTTTTTGCAGCAATACCGCGCCGACCATGCCATCGAAACGCTCAAAAAAAATTCGGTCTGCCGCGTCAAGGCGGTGCGCGGCGGCAAGGATCTCCTTCTCGACAGCGCGGAACTCGTTCCCGGCGACATCATTTTCCTCGAAGAAGGGGACAGGATCCCCGCCGACTGCCGCATTCTGAGCTGTGAAGAATTGCGCTGTGACGAATCTTCGCTCACCGGCGAATCGGCGAGCGCGCACAAGGATGCCGACGTCAGCCGCGCGCGGGCGGCGGCGGACCGCAAAAACATGCTGTACTGTTCGACCTTTGTTGTGCACGGACAGGCGCGCGCCGTCGTGGTGCGTACGGGCGCGGATACCGAGATCGGCAGGATCGCCGACATGCTCGGGGAGACTGACGCGGAAAAGACGCCGCTCGAAAAGACGCTCGCCGTTCTCGGGCGGGTGATCACGGCGTCCGTCGTCGCCGTGGCGGCGGTCATCTTTGTGTTCGGCGTCTTTTTCAAAGACGTCGGCGTGCTCGGCAATTTCATGTCCGCCATCGCCGTCGCGGTCGCCGCCATTCCCGAAGGCATGCCCGCCGTCGTCACCGTCATCATGGCGATGGGGGTGCAGAAGATGAGCCGCGAGCGCGCCATCGTGCGCAAACTGCACGCCGTGGAAACGCTGGGCGGATGCAGTTGCATCTGCTCGGATAAGACGGGCACGCTCACCGAAAACCGCATGACCGTCGAAGTGCTCGTCTGCGATTTTTCAAGCGGCGAGGAGATCGCGGCGCACGCGTTCGACGCGGCGCGCTACCCGTATCCCGCGGCGTGCATGCACGTCTGCCATTCGGTGCGCGAACGCGGCGGCAGGCTTTCGGGCGATCCCACCGAGGTGGCGCTCGTGCGCTTCACGCAGTCGCTCGATCTTCCCTTCCGCCGCATCGGCGTCGTTCCCTTCGATTCCGAGCGCAAGCGCATGCAGGTCACCGTGCACACGCCGCGCGGCGATCTGCGCTTCGAAAAGGGGGCGGCGGACGTATTGGTGCGGCTGTGCGCGTCCATCGACGAGGGAACGGGCGCCCGTCCCATGACCGATGCCGACCGCGCGCGCGTGCTGGAAGCCACCGCACGCCTGTCGGCGCGCGCCTTGCGCGTTCTGGGCTTTGCGTACGGCGAAGGCGCCGCGGCGGGGGAAGAGGGGCTGGTCTTCTGCGGCGTGTGCGGCATGATCGATCCGCCCCGCGCGGGGGCTGCGGAGGCGGTCGCCGCCTGCAAGACGGCGGGCATCAAGCCGGTCATGATCACAGGTGACCACCGCGATACGGCGTTTGCCGTCGCGCAGCGGCTGGGCATCGCTTCGGACGAAGAACAGGTGCTCACGGGCGAACAACTGGACGCCATGACCGAACAGGAGCAGAAAGAGCGCATCCCCCGCGCCCGCGTGTTCGCGCGCGTCAGCCCCAAGCACAAGCGCACGGTGGTGGAGCGCTTCCGCGAAGCGGGCGACGTGGTCGCCATGACGGGGGACGGCATCAACGACGCGCCCGGCATCCGCAGGGCAGATATCGGCATCGCCATGGGCAAGGCGGGCACGGACGTGACCAAGAGCGCCGCGGATATGGTCATTGCCGACGACAATTTTGCGACCATCGTCACCGCGGTGCGCGAGGGCAGGCGCATCTTTGCCAACATCCGCCGCACCATCCAGTTCTTTCTGGCGACCAACCTCGCCGAGGTGCTCTCCATCCTCGTCGTCTCGCTCGCGTTCTATCGATACGGGTTCCTGACTTCCACGCAACTGCTGTGGATCAACCTGATCACCGACAGCCTCCCCGTGCTCTCGCTGGGCGCGGAAGGCGCGGAGCGGGACGTCATGCGCCGCCCGCCCAGCCGCGCATCCGACCTGTTCAGTCCCGTCTCGCTGTGTTCGGTATTCTTTTACGGAGCCTTCCAGGCGGCGGTGTGCGTCGCCGTATTCGTCGGCTGTCAGAGCGCGTACGGCAACGCCGTCGCCGTCACGGCCACCTTTTTTGTGCTCTCTTTTTTGGAACTGTTCCATTCCTTCAATATCCGTTCGGAACGCGATTCGGCGTTCGGAAAGGACTTTTTCCGTAACAAAATGCTCTTTGTCACCGTCGGCATCGGGGTGGCGGTGAACCTCCTCCTGTGCGCGTTCGCGCCGCTGCGCGCCGCCTTTTCGCTCAGTCCGCTCACGGCGGCGCAGTGGGCGGTCGTGTTCGGCGCTTCGCTGTCCGTCATTCCCGCCGCCGAACTGTACAAATGCTTTCTGCGTTTGGCAGAAAAAAAGCGCCGCGGCAGATCGCGGCGGATGCGGCGGGACGGCGCGCGGCAAAACGCCGCGTCGGCGGCGTGAGGGCGCCCCGTTCGTTCCGTCAAAAAAAACGGCGCGCAACTTTCGTTGCGCGCCGCGGCTCGTTTTTCGATTATTCGGGGATGACCGAAACGGTGATCTTAGCGCTCACGCCCTCCATCAGGCGGATCTCCACGGGGTATTCGCCCACGTTTTTGATGGGATCTTTGAGCACGATCTTCTTTTTATCCACGTCGTGCCCGAGTTCGGCAAGGCGGGCGGCAATTTCCTTGGAAGTCACGCTCCCGAACACCTTTCCGTTTTCGCCGCATTTGATGGAAACGCTGACACTGGTCTTGTCGATGCGCTTTGCCAGTTCGCGGATGGCGCGCTCTTCTTCCGCCTTGCGGCGCGCCTGGGCGGCCTGCTGCAATTTCAGACTGTTGAGCGCCGTTGCCGACGCCTGTTCGGCAAGCCCCTGTTTGAACAGAAAATTTTTGGCGAAACCGTCGCTGACTTCCAAAACGTCGCCCTTTTTGCCCGTTCCCTTTACGTCTTGTTTGAGAATCACTTTCATATTTTCGCTACCTCGCGGAATTGCTTTTTGTTATTTTACAACGAACGTGCAGAAATGTCAACCCTTTGCGTATATTCCCCGCCGAAGCGGGGCATACTGCGGGCAGGAGGTGAATTGCAATGGAGAAGATCAACAAATCGATCGGTTGCGAAGTTTCCGACTGCATGTTCAACTGCGACGGCAAAAACTGCACGCTGGACAAGATCATGGTCGGGAGCACCTGCGACTGCAACGCGGACAAATGCACCTGCTGCGAAAGTTTCAAGAGCAGGATGTAAACGGAGCAAAAGACAAAAAAGCGGCGCCTCGGCGCCGCTTTTTGCGTTCAGATCTTGTTCTTTTTCAGTTCCGCCGCCGCGTTTTTGAGGAAGTACTCCGCCGTGGAGCCTTCCGGCACTTCGGCGAGCGCCTCCTCGAAGGTGCACCAGCGCACCTCGCTCATCTCCTTCCGGTCGAACTGCACTTCGCCTTCGGATACCACGACGATGAACCCGAGCATGAGCACGTTGTGCGGCTCGTGGTAGCGCGAGCACATGTATTTGTAGCGCACCGCGTTCAGCCCCGTCTCCTCGCGGATCTCGCGCGAGACCGTCTTTTCGGCGGATTCGCCCTTTTTCACATATCCCGCAAACAGCAGGAAATCACCGCTTTCGTGCCGCGCGATCAGCACGCGGTCCTGCGCCTTGTTGACGACGACCATGCTGACCGCCGTCTTGAAGGGCGGGAACTTGAATCCGCCGCACTGGTCGCAATAGGGGACCAGCCCCTCGCCTTCGCAAAATTTAAGAACAAGTTTGTTGCCGCAATCCTGGCAAAACATCGTGTAGCCTCCGCCGCCGCTTGTTTGCGGCGGTTTTTTATATTTGAATTAGAATATACCTTTTTACCGAAAAAGTCAATTTTGTTTGAACGATTTTTTCAAAAAACTAAAAATTTTTACCTTTTTATGACAACTTTTTTGCAGAAGGCTCACAGGTCGGCGAGCAAACCGAGCAGGCGGCGCAGCACCTCGGCGTTCCCTGCGGGCGAAAAGCCGTGCCCCTCGCCGGGCAGGACGGTCAGTTCGGCGTCGGGGTATACGCCCTGCGCGCGGCGGCTGTAGGCAAGGGGCACCACGTCGTCCGCGTCGCCGTGGAGGATCAGCACGTGCCCGCGGTATGCGGCAATGTGCGCGAACACGTCCAGCCCGTGCACGTACAGCGCGAACTCCCGCCCCAGCGGCACGCCCCAGCGCGAAAATTCGTCGGGGAGGGCATCCTTGTTGGGGAAGGCGCGCGTCCAGTCGTCGGGGATGCAGAGGGCGGGGAAGAGCAGAAACACGGCTGCCACGTCCTGCGGGCGGTCCGCCGCCACCAGCGCCGTGACCAGCCCGCCCTGGCTGCCGCCGAATAAAACGATGCGCTTTTTATCCGTGCGTCGGTCGAGCGAAAGTTCTTCAAGCACCGCGCCGAGGTCCTCGCGTTCGGTGCCGATCGTCATTTCCCGCGTGGTCAGATCGCTGCGCGTGCCGAGCGAGCCGCCGCAGAAGTCATAGCAGAACGCGCAGTATCCGCGTTCGGCAAGGGCGCGCGCCTCGGCGTCGAAATCCTTGCCCGAGCCGTTGAACCCGTGGCTGAAGATGACGAGCGGCCTCGCTTCGCCCGCCTCCGGGTCGTAAAAAGTTCCGAACACCGTGCGTCCGTGCGCGCGGATGCGCATATCTTCGGTATGCATGTTTTCTCCTTGCGGCGGCCTTTGCGCCGCCTGTTTTTTTAAGGACAGTATACCATGCCTTGCGCCTCGCCGCAAGCGCGGCGCAAGTTTTATCGGGGCGCGGCGGCAAAAATTTTCAGCGCAGGCGCAGAACGGATTCGCGCTCGATCAGTTTGGTCTCCAGATACACCTTGCTGATGACCCTGCGCCCGTTGGCGATGCGGTCGCACAGCATTTCCGCCGCCGTCTGACCCATCGCGTAAAAAGGCTGCCGCATGGTGGTCAGCGGGGGCGTGCTGTGCGCGGAATGGTAGGTATCGTCGAATCCCGTCACCGAAATGCCTTCGAGCGGGCGCACATCGCGCTGACGGATGAGGAAAAGGGGCGCGTCGAAGTGGCGGATTTCGGGCTGAACGACCTGGAACAGATCGGTCTGCAACTGGTGATCTATATCAACACCGAGCGCGTCTGCTCCAAAGAGATGGTCCTGTTCCCGCACCAGACCTGTCCCGAGCACCGCCACCCCGACCTGATCGGTGCGGACGGCGCGAAAGTGCGCGGCAAGCAGGAAACTTTCCGCTGCCGTGCGGGGGAGGTGGAATTGTTTGTTTCGGGGGAACGCAACGTCGGCGACATCGCGCTCCCGCCCACCGACGTCACCGTCTTTCACCGCGTCCTTCTCCGCCCGGGGGAACAGTATACGCTGTATCCCGACACCCTGCACTGGTTCCGTGCGGGCGCGGAGGGCGCCGTCGTTTCGGAATTTTCCACCATGAGCCGCGACGAAACGGATATTTTTACCGATCCTCGCATCGTGCGCACACCCGAAGTCGGCGCCTGACCACGCTTCCGACGGCGTTATAGGTCCAATGCTCCCGCGGCCGCAAAAAGCGCCCCTTCGCAGAATTTCTGCGAAGGGGCGCTTTTTGCGCTTTTTTTCGCCTGCAAAAAAAATTTTTCAAAAAAATAAAAAAAAAGGAGTGCAGGGGCTTGACATCCCGCGGGAATGTGCTATAATATTAGCAATCTCAGAAAGAGAGTGCTAACACTTATAAATTATAAGTGCTAAATCCATAAAAAGGAGACGATCAATTATGAAAAACGAAATGATGCGCAGGGGCGCAAACCGCGACTATGACTTTTTTGAGGACGCTTTGCAGGATTTCTTCCCGACCTTTTACGGCAGGGGGCACAGCCAGAAGTATATGCGCACGGATATCCGCGAGGATGAAACGCAGTACGTGATGGAAGTGGAGATCCCCGGTATGGAGAAAAAGGACATCCGGATCGACCTCAAGGACGGATATCTGAACATCTCCGCCGGAAAGACCGAGAAAAACGAAGGAGACAAAAAGGACAACTATATCCACCGCGAACGCAGTTTCTCCTGCCGCCGCAGTTACTATGTCGGCGATATCAGCAAGGAAGATATCAAGGCGAAGTATGAAAACGGCATCCTGAGCGTGTTTATCCCGAAGGAGCCTGCGCGCGCCAAAGAAGAGCATGTCATCGAAATCGAATAAACAGATCCCCGCGCCGCGGCTGCGGCGCTCATCCTCCAAACAGGCAGGGCGGACGGTTTGTCCGCCCTGCTTTTTTTATTTTCGGATTTTTGCGCGCAAAAGGGAAAAAATATAAAATTTTTGCGTCTTCCTTTCGGACTTGCATTGACGGATGTATGTGTTATTTGCTACAATATATGTATGAATAAAATTTGGCGCGCCAAGACGGCCATCTGTATTTTTCTGGACGCGGTCCTGTTGCTGGCAGGGATGGCGTATGTTTTTCTCATATCTTCGCGCGTCATCGCGCCGGGCGGGTTCTTGACGGATATGTCCGTGCTGCCGATGGTCATGCTTACCGCGCTGTTCGTACTGGTGCTCGTCGATGCGGTGGCGGCGTTTGCCGTTTCCACGTCCACGTGGCACAGCACTTTTTTGGCGGTGTCGCTGCTGCTGTATTATTTCTTTTCCGAGGATATGACCGTCTCTCTGTACAACGTCCGCCTGTATCCGAACGCGGCGCTGTTCGAGAGCCTGCATTATGCGTTTTTTCTGCTCAGCGTGATCGCGCTGTTTGTTCTCTGGAATTATACCTATCGCCTGCATATTCCCGCGCGGCAGGCGATCGCCGCCTGCGCGTTTGCCGCCGCCTGCGCCGTCGCGTACGGCGTGTGCGTGATGTTTCGCGTGCAGTCCGTCGTCGCCTTCCTGTCGCTGGCGGTCGTTCTGCCGCTTTTTATCCGCACGTATGTGTCCGTCTGCCGCGCAAAAAAAGATAATTTCAATTTTTACGTGACCGGCTTCATTCTGTGTTCGGTGTGCGGCCTGTCCCTGGCGGAGATCGTCTGCAACACCGGCCTCGTCAGCGCCTTTCCTGCGGGCGCTTCCACGGCGTGCGCCTTTGCCGGCATCCTGTGCTATGCGGTGATCTATATTTACTTCATCGCGGGGCTGGATAAGCGGGCGCTCAAAGCCAGCCAGTACAAACTGCAGTATGAAAGGGTAAAATCGCAGGCGCTGCGCGCCCAGATCAAGCCGCATTTCGTGTTCAACGTCCTGTCCTCGGTCAAGTCTCTGTACCGCAGGGACAGGGAGAGCGGCGACCTCGCGATCAACCTCTTTTCCCGCCATCTGCGCGCGAATATCGAGGCGCTCAATATCGATTTCGTGCCTTTCGAAAAGGAACTGGACAACATCCAGGTCTTTGTTTCTCTGGAAAATCTGCGGCGGGAAAAGCCGTTCAAGGTCATTTTCGATATCGACTGCACCGATTTCGATATCCCTGTGCTCTCGCTGCAGCCTTACGTCGAAAACGCCATCAAGTACAGCAAAGTCAACGAAAAAGAGGACGGCTACATCCGCATCTCCTCTTCTGAGGCGGACGGGAAAGTTCTTCTCGAGATCAGCGACAACGGCGTGGGATTCGATTTGGGCGCGATCCGTCCTTCCTCGTGCGGCATCAAAAACTCGCGGGAGCGGTTCCTGCTGCTCATCGGAACGGAGCCGGAGATCCGCAGTGTTCCCGGCAGGGGGACGGAAGTCATCATTCGGCTCGGAAAAAACGCAAAAGAGGATTTTCAGAATGAAAATGATCATCGTCGATGACGAGGTGTGTGCGCTGCAACTCTTTTTGGGCGACATCGTCGGCAAAGCGGACATCGAATACAAATTTTTCAAAGACACCCCGGACGAGATCGTCGCATGGGTCGCGCGCAATCGCGCGGACGCGGCCTTTCTCGACATCAACATGCCCGGCATCGACGGCGTCCGCCTTGCGGAAAAACTCATCGACGTGCAGCCCGATATCCGCATCGCGTTCGTGACGGGGCTGGATATGGGCGAGCGGGATCTTCCCGCGCGTGTGCGCGAAAGTACTGTCGGCTTTTTGTACAAGCCGTACGACGAGGATAAACTTGCCTGGCTGCTCTCGGTCGTCGCCAACGAGTTGCTCCGCATGACGGTAAAGACGTTCGGCTCCTTCGATTGTTCCGTCAACGAAAAGCCCGTGCGCTTTTCCTCGCAGAAGTCCAAGGAATTGTTCGCGCTGCTGATCGCGTACAACGGCAAGGTGCTGACCATGTCCGACGCGATCTCGCAACTCTGGCCCGATCTTGACACGGCGCGGAGCAAGATCCTGTACCGCGACGCGGTGTGGCGGCTGCGCAAGACGCTGCGCGACATCAACTTCAACTGCGTGGAATTCAGCCGCGCGAAGCTGTACCTGAACAAGAGCAACATTTCCTGCGATTATTGGGACTTTCTTGCAGGGACGGGCAAGGGATACAAGGGCGAGTTTCTCAAAGCATACGATTGGAGCATCGACTACCTCGCCGCGCTGGATTCGCTGACCGACTGACGTCCGTCACGGCGCGCCGTTCGGGCGCACGCCGAGGATGTGTACGAACCGCACCGCCTCGAAGCGGTAGGAAGTCAGCGGGCGATTGAACGCGTCGTAGGTGTGCGTGGCGAGCAGGGGGATGCCGAAGCGGAACCCGCTTATGAGCAGGGTATGGTAAAAGGAACCGTCCGCCCGCCCCAGTTGCACGAGGTCGCCGCGCTCCAGCGCGGGCAGGCTCACCTCTTCGGCGAAGGGTCCTGTGCCCTCGTTCGAGGTCAGAAAACGGTATAAAAATTCCACGCCCGTCCAGGACGCGGTGCGGTCGTTCGCGTTGCGGTAAAACCAGCCGAACACGGGCGTAAAATTCATTACGCCCGCGCCTGCGAACAGGCACTGCGAACAGAAATTGGTGCAGTCGCCGCCGAGGGCGCTGAAATCGTAGTAGGCGGGGTTGCGCCTGTACGCCCACCGCCGCGCATAGGCGACGGCAGCAAGGCGGTCGTAATCGATGGGTTTCATGCTGTATGTATATGCAGGGCGGGCGCCGCAGAGTGCGGCGCCCGCCCTGCGTCTGCCCACGGGACGTGCCCGCCGCGCCGATCTTTGCGCCCGCCCTCGTCCGTCCGCACTCCGCGCTTTGCCGCGCGGAGCCCCGCCCCTCAAACGTCCGCCGTTTCGGGTCGGTTCGGCAAAGCGAACGCGCCGCGATGCAGCGGCGCGTTCAGTGCTTTTCGGGCATGAATTTCCAGTAGCGCGCGGGCATGTACCCGCGCATCTGCCGTTCGTGCGGGCGCTGTGCGATGTTCACGGCGCGGTAGTATTCCCTCCACAGCGCGCAGAAGTATTCTTCCTGTTCCGAGAGCGTCACGCTGACCTGCTCGTCCGTGCGCGCGACGATGCATTCTTTGCCGTTGTACAGTCCCGCCTTGCGCCGCGCCGTGTCGTGGATGACGAACGCCTGCGCCGCGAACCGCTTGATGAAGTGGGGCAGTATGAGTTCGAGCACGTCGTTGTCCGGTTCGAAGGGGGCGTAGAACACGCCGTTCGCGCCTTCGGAAAACCGCAAAAACCCTGTAAAGCGGTGCGCCTCGTAGGTGACTTTGCCGCGCTCGTCCCACATCTCGATGACGGCGGGGTGGGCGAGCATGTCGCGCACGGGCGCCCCCGTCTTTACGAGCAGCCGCAGGTAGCCGAGCGCGGTCATCTCGCGCCCGTCGCACCCGCGGCGCAGGACGAGCGAGATGTCGTTTTCGGCGCGCGCGTCGCAGGCGCGCACTTTTTTGCGCACCCGCCCGCTCTTTTCGGGGTCGGTCCGCGTCTCGAACAGTTCCGCGCCCAGCGGCAGTTGCAGCCGCTTTGCCGAAGTCACCACGCAGTCCCTGTCCCCGTAGGCGGAAAACGCCGCCGTATAGAATCCGTCTTCCGTTCCGTCCGTGCAGTATACGTTCATAATTGCCCCGTCAGCGCCGAAAGCGAAGCCTCGGGCGCCGAAAACATCGAGAGTTGTTCAAACGGGCGGGTGTCCGCCGCCAGTTGCAGCATGGTGCGCACGGTGGCGGGGTTTTCCGAACCGTAAAATTTTCCGCTGCAGGTGATGAAGTGCCGCGCTCGCTTGAGCACGACGCGCATCTTGGCGAGGTCGTCGAACCCGATCTGCCCGAACCGCCGCGCTTTGAGGATCTTGTACGCGCCCAGCGTGCCGATGCCCGGCACGCGCAGCAGCATTTCCAGCGGCGCGGCGTTGACCTCCACGGGGAACAGGTGCATGTTTTTCAGCGCCCACGCGCATTTGGGGTCGTATTCTTCGGGCAGGTTTTCGCCCTCGCCCGCGATCTCTTCGGCGGTGAACCCGTAATAGCGCAGCAGCCAGTCCGCCTGGTACAGGCGGTGTTCGCGCAGCAATCCCGTGCACGTCTTGGGCAGGAGCGCGTGCCGCACCACGGGCACGTACGCCGAATAGTATACGCGCTTGAGCGAAAATTTGCGGTACATCGCCTCGCTCAGCCGCAGGATGCGCCCGTCCGACTCGGGCGAGGCACCCACGATGAGTTGCGTCGTCTGGCCTGCGGGCAGAAAGCGGCTCTTGCGCCCGCCTCCCGCTTCCAGTTTTTCCTGCGCCAGTTGACCCATGGGCAGGAGCACGCTCTCCTTGCTCTTTTGCGGCGCCAGCAGTTTCAGACTGCGTTCGGAGGGGAATTCCACGTTGTAACTCATGCGGTCCACATACTGCGCCGCGCGGGATACGAGCAGGCGGTCGGCATGCGGGATACCCTTGAGGTGGATGTACCCGTTGAAGTTGTATACCTTGCGCAGTTTGATCACCGTTTCAAGCATGCGCTCCATCGTCGAATCGGGCGAACCGTCCACGGCGGAGGAGAGGAACAGTCCCTCGATGTAGTTGCGCTTGTAGAACGCGATGACCAGTTCGCACAGTTCGTCGGGGGTGGCGGAGGCGCGCGGCACGTCCGCGTCCGCGCGGTTGGGACAGTACAGGCAGTGGTATACGCAGCGGTTGCTCAGCAAAATTTTCAATAGCGAAATGCACCGCCCGTCCGGGGTGAAGGAGTGGCAGATCCCGCCGATGCTCGCGTTGCCGATGCCGCCCTTGCGGTTTTGCCGCGAAGAGCCGGACGACGAGCACGAAACGTCGTATTTTGCGCTCTCGGTCAGAATTTTCAGCCGTTCCGCGTCCAGCATGGCGGTTTTCCCCCCTCGGTTTTTTCGCCACCAGTATACCGCGCCGCCCGCAAAAAGTCAAACATTTGTTCGCATTTTTCGTTGCCAAATTGTGAAATTTCACTTGTCTTTCATGCGTTCATGGTTGTATAATAATAATAGGGTCGTATACTGAACATACTGCGCGGATCGCGCGGAAAACCACAGCGCCGCCCGCGGCAGGCGGGAAAAGGAGAAGAGAATGAAAGTTCTGATCGTGGACGACGAAAAAATGATCCGCAACGTCCTGCGGGAATACGTCGAGTTCGAGGGATACGAAGCAAGCGAGGCGGAAGACGGATTGCAGGCGGTGCGCATGTGCAAGGAAGAGGATTTCGACATCATCCTGATGGACGTGATGATGCCGGGACTGGACGGCTTTTCGGCGGTCAAGGAGATCCGCAAGAGCAAGGATATCCCCGTCATCATGCTTTCGGCGCGCGGCGAAGAATACGACAAACTGTTCGGCTTCGAAGTGGGGGCGGACGACTATGTGACCAAGCCGTTTTCCCCCAAAGAGGTGATGGCGCGCATCGCGGCGGTCACCAAGCGCCACAAGGCGGGCAGCCCGCCCTCGCGCGAGGTGCTCCGTTTCGAGGGGCTGGAGATCGACATGGCGGGCAGGAACGTCACCGTGGACGGGGAAAAGGTGGAACTCACGCCCAAGGAGTACGAACTGCTGTTCTATCTCGTCAAAAACCAGGGGATCGCGCTTTCGAGGGAGAAACTGCTTTCGGACGTGTGGGGCTTTGATTTTTACGGCGACGACCGCACGGTGGATACGCACATCAAGATGCTGCGCAGCAATCTGAAAGGGTACCGCCGCTTTATCGTGACTTTGCGCGGATTGGGGTATAAGTTTGAAGTTTGAGTTCAGCCGCTTTCGGCGCATCAACTTCATATTGTGGATGAGTTTTCTCATCTTCGCGGCGTTCATCATCCTGCTGACGTGGGTGTTCCAGACCACCCTTCTGCGCGTCTTTCTTTCCCGCGAGACGGAGAGCGACCTGCGCCAGACGGGCGAAAAAGTGTGCCTGTACCTGCGTCCCCGCCTTCCGCT
The DNA here is from genome assembly GCA_944341895.1 of uncultured Clostridia bacterium. Lineage (GTDB taxonomy): Bacteria > Bacillota > Clostridia > Christensenellales > Borkfalkiaceae > Borkfalkia. The sequence goes on along the minus strand of CALVMB010000026.1, from coordinate 5,479 downwards.
CGACGCCGAAAACATGCCGCAGGACAATTTTCTGGCATGGCTGCAGGATGAGAGCCTGGCGACGGACATCTACCTTTTGGACGGAAACGGCAAGGTGCTGTGTTCCACGGAACCGACGGCGGAGGGGGAAACTGCGGCGGCGGATGCGCCGACGGACGGCGCGTTTGCCGAAGTGAGCGGCCAGATCTCCGAACAGGGCGTGGTCGTAAAACTCAGCGACGAATACTATGTGTTCGCCTACTGCATGGAGGAAGGGCTCGTGCAGGGCGGGCAACTGTCCGATCTGTACATCTTCGTCGGGTACTCGGCGCAGCTTTCGCAGGCGGCGATGGGCACCATGCGCGTGCAGCTGTTCATTATCTCGATCATCGTCATCCTGCTGGCGCTCGTCGTTTCGGCGTGGCTCTCCACCTTGCTCACCAAGCCCATCATCCGCATCACCAAGGCGGCGCAGCGCCTCGCCACGGGGGACTTTTCGGTCAACTTCAAGAGCGAATATTCCTATGCCGAGATCGACGCGCTCGCCGAAACGCTGGACTATGCGAAAGAGGAGATCGAGCGTTCCGACCGGTTGCAGAAAGAGGTGCTCGCCAACGTCACGCACGATTTGAAAACGCCGCTGACCATGATCAAAGCATATGCGTCCATGATACAGGAGATCTCGGGCGACAATCCCGAAAAGCGCGCCAAGCATACGCAGGTCATCATCGACGAATCCGACCGCCTGACCGCGCTGGTCAACGACATTCTGGATCTTTCCAAGATCCGTTCGGGCATGGACATGCTCAAGATCACCAATTTCAACTTTTCGGAGTTCGTGCACACCGTCCTCGAACGGTTCGATTACCTGACCGAGACGCAGGGCTATACCATCGAGCGGGATATCGACGACGAACTGTACGCCGAAGCGGACATCGAAAAGATGGAACAGGTGGTGTACAACCTCGTCGGCAACGCCGTCAACTATACGGGCGCGGACAAGGTCATCCGCGTGCGCCTCAAACGGTCGGAGGGCGGGATGCTCCGCCTGTCCGTCAGCGATACGGGCAAAGGCATTCCTCCCGAAGAGATCGATACCATCTGGGACCGCTACTACCGCAGTGCGGAGACGCACAAGCGGCCGGTCAAGGGCACGGGGCTGGGGCTTTCCATCGTCAAGGTCATCCTCGTCAAACACGGTTTCCCGTTCGGCATCGAAAGCGAAGTCGGCAAGGGCAGTACCTTCTATTTCGAACTTCCCGAAAAATAAGATCGGCAGGGCAAAACGCCGCCCCGCCCGCACCGAACGCGGGCGGGGCGGTTTTCTGTCCGCTTTTTTTCGAAAAACTCTTTCCAACGCCGCCGAACGGGTGTATAATGAAGGCGAGAACTGTCAAAGAGGGGGAAATTTCATGCCCGAAACCAAACCCGAAGCGAGCATCGACCGCGATTATCTGCGGCTCATTTCCGAAAAATATCCCACCGTGCAGGCGGCGGCGGCCGAGGTCATCAACATCGAGGCCATCCTGCGCCTGCCCAAGGGCACCGAACATTTCATGAGCGATCTGCACGGCGAGTACGAGGCGTTCTGCCACATCATGAACAACTGCTCGGGGGTCATCCGCGAAAAGGTGGAGCGCCTGTACGGGCAGTCCATGACCAAGCGCGAGCGCGACGAATTCGCCACCCTCATCTACTATCCGAATGCCATCATCGCCGAAAAAAAGGTGCAGGGCAGCGACGAGAAGGACTGGTATCTCGTGCAGTTGCACCGCCTCGTCGAAGTGTGCCGCTCGGTCGCGTCCAAATACACGCGCAGCAAGGTCCGCAAGGCGCTGCCCGCCTATTTCGACTATATCATCGACGAACTCATCAACATGGACCGCGACGACTTCGACAAGGAAGCGTACTACGAAGAGATCTTCACGTCCATCATCGAACTGGGCCGTGCGAGCGCGTTCATCGTCGCCATCACCGACCTCATCAAGCGGCTCGCCGTCGATTCGCTGCACATCGTGGGCGACGTGTACGACCGCGGCGAGAATCCCGACAAGATCATGGACCTTCTGATCGGGCACCACAACGCGGACGTGCAGTGGGGCAACCACGACATCCAGTGGATGGGTGCGCACGTCGGAAACCTGGCCTGCCTGCTCAGCGTGGTGGATATCTCTCTCAAATATGCCAATGCCGACCTGCTCGAAGAGGGGTACGGCATCTCGCTGCGCAAACTTTCCACCTATGCCGCGGCGAACATGGACGACGACCCCCGCTTTTATCCCGTCGGCGTCGATCCCGCGACGGCGGGCGAGGACGTGCGCCTTATCGCCAAGATGCGCAAGGCGGCGTACATGATGCAACTCAAGGCGGAGGGGCAGATCATCGAACGCCGCCCCGAATACGGGATGGAAAACCGCAACATTCTGCGCCTCATCGATTTCGAGGCGGGCACCTTCTGCGGCGCGCGCCTCAACAACTGCTCGTTCCCGGGCGTCGATCCCAAAAACCCGCTCCGCTTCACCGCCGCCGAACGCGAGGTGCTGGACGGGCTCAAACGTTCTTTCCGCACCAGCGAAAAACTTTCCCGCCACATGTCGTTCTTTCTGCGCAACGGTTCGGCGTACATCATCTGCAACAACAACCTCATTTTCCACGGCTGCGTGCCCCTCAACGAGGACGGCAGTTATATGAACTTCTGCGGGCACGAGGGGCGCGACCTGCTCGATTACTGCGAATCCACCGTGCGCCGCGCCTATCACGCCTTCCAGGCGGGCAGGCAGGACGAGGAAGCGGAAGACTTCTTCTATTATCTGTGGTGCGGCAAATGTTCGCCGCTGTACGGCAGGGAAAAGATCACGACGTTCGAGCGGCTGTACATCGACGACCCCGCATTTCACAAGGAGCAGGACAACAGCTACTACGTCTATTGCCGCAAAAAAGAGTTCTGCGAAAAGGTGCTCAAAGATTTCGGCATCGCGGGCAAGTACAGCCACATCGTCAACGGGCACGTGCCCGTGCGCACCAAACTGGGCGAAAATCCCGTCAAGGCAGAGGGGAAACTCATCGTCATCGACGGCGGCTTCTGCAAGGCGTACCACGAAAAGACGGGCATCGCGGGGTATACGCTCATCTACAATTCGCACGGCCTGCGCCTGTGCGCGCACGAACCCTTCGATTCCATCGAAAAGGCGATCGAACAGCGCAGCGACATCCATTCCGAAGTCACGGTATTCGAAACGCGCCAGCATCGCCTGCTGGTCAGCGATACCGATACGGGCAAGGAACTCGAAGACCAGCTCGAAGGGCTCAAACTGCTGATGAAATCGCTCAAAGCCAAAAGCCGCATCTGATCGGGCGGCAAAAACGCCGCCGCGGCAGGGGCGGCGCTTGCGGCGGCGGGCGGCTTTGCCCGCGGCGAACAAATTTTTTCGCAAAAGCACCCCGAAAATGATTTACTTTTTCGGAAAACCATGTATAATAATAGATGCTGTCTTTCGGGACGGCATGGCGAGGTGTAGCGCAGTTTGGTAGCGCGCTTGGTTAGGGACCAAGAGGTCGTGGGTTCAAGTCCCGTCACCTCGACCAAACCGAGGATAAGGGCGCATTTTGCGCCCTTTCTTCATGTCTCGGGCTTCGGTCATTTACGTCTTAGTAAACTCCCTCGCCCTCGCATTTGAAAGGTCGCAACCTGCAACCCTTCTGCTCGGTTTGGAGATGGCATTTTTATCCACGAAACCGACAAAGCGGCGAAAGGTCTTTGACCTTTCGCCGCTTTGTCGTATGCGGAGAAAGGACTTGCCCCGCGTCCGCCTCGGTCTCAAACCCGAAGCGCGCTCGGCGCGCACGACAGGGCTCCCGAAAATCGCAGCGAAGCGAGATTTTTGGGAAAAGGAGGGGCGGAGCGTCAGTGCGCACGGCGGCGTCGCGCCGCCGTGCGGGGCAAGCGACAGCCCCGACGCAGGGACCAAGAGGTCGCAACGACGGGTCGGACGCATTTTGCGACAGTACGAAAGGTCTTTGACCTTTCGCCGCTTTGTCGTATGCGGAGAAAGGACTTGCCCCGCGTCCGCCTCGGCCGCAAACCCGAAGCGCGCTCGGCGCGCACGACAGGGCTTTGGAAGATCGAAGCGAGATTTTTGGGAAAAGGAGGGGCGGAGCGTCGGTGCGCACGGCGCCTGCGCCGTCCTTCGGATAATCGGCGGCACGGCGGACGCGCTCGTGCAGACGTTGCAGGGGGGCGAACATTTCTTTGCGCTGCAGCGGCTGATCGTGCCTTACAACGCGATCGTCTCGCTGGATCTGACGCAGAATGCGGCACTGACCTACGTGAATTGCTCGTTCAACCGCCTGATCGAACTGAACGTTTCGGGGCTCGCCAAATTGGGTTCGCTGAACTGCGAAAACAATTACCTGACCGACAACCTGTCCGAATTTGATCCGACGGGGCTCACCGAACTCAAGTTCCTGCACATCTACCACAACAAACTGACCTTTCTGGATATGAGCCGCAACAAAAAACTCGAGGGCGGCGGGTTTGTCGTGCGCAACAATTATATGGAACGGCTCGTTCTGCCCGACATCGAAGACGCTCGTTTTGCCGCCGTGCGCGTTCACGCGCGCCGTGCCCAACGAGGCGGCGCGCGTCGCGGAGATCGCGGAAGGCTGGCGGGCGGCGTTTGCCGAACCGCTTGCCTGCGTGCGGGAAGGGCAGATCGCCTACGGCAAGGGCGCGGAACTGTACGAACTGGCGGGGCAGGCGCTGGCAAAGACGGAGGACCTCGGCGCGTATTCGGGGCTGACCGAAGCGGAGAGCGTTTTGCAGGCGGCAGCGGCGGCGGAAGAATTGCGTTCGGATGCAGCCGCCCTGCGCGTGATGCGCGCGGAGGCAGGCTGGATGGCGGGCGCGGAGGAACACTGCGTGCCGCCCGCGCAGGCGACGGCGTCCATGCATGCCGTGTTTGCCGAACTGCGCAGGCAGTTCGACGCTCTCGGCGAGCAGGAACGCGGGTATGTGCCCGCGGCGACGCAGGAGGATACGGAAATGCGCCTGCGGCTGACGCAGTCCAAGCAGGACGCGTTGCTGGCGCTGGAAGAGCATTTCGGCGGGTACGTGCGGGAAGAATATGCGGACGGGGCATGGGAAGCGCTCTGTGCGGCGTACGGGCAGAGCGTCGCCGCGGTGGACGGCGCGGCGAGCATATCCGCCGTCGAAGAGGAACGGAGCGCCGCCGTCCTGTTGCTGGACGGGATGCCGAAGACCGACCCCGAGCCCGACCCCGAACCCGAACCCGATGCGGACGACGATCCCGCCGACGGGGCGGCGATCGCCGCAGCGGTGCGGCGGCGCAGGAACGGAAAAGGGCACGAAAACAAAAAGCAATAAACAAGGCGCCGCCCGCGGAGTTTTTCCGCGGGCGGCGCGCTTTTTGGCGCTTTAGCATGAATAAACCCCCAGTTATACTGGGGGAGGCAAAAGAACTTCAGTAAATAAAAACCTCTG
>CALVMB010000025.1 GCA_944341895.1 uncultured Clostridia bacterium | reverse complement strand
GCGGACTATATCACGGCGTACGGCAACACAGTGACGGCGCAGTCGAACGCGGCAGGGGTCGCCTCTGCGGCGGTGGAGAACGGCACGCTGACGATTACGGCGGTCTCCGAGGGCGAGGCCACCGTCACGCTGACCTGCGGAGAGGTGAGCGTCATCTTCACGGTGACGGTGACCGTCGGCACGCCGGCCTTTGAAAACGGGAGCATTTCCTTCGATTATTTCGAGGCGCAGAGCGGCAGTTATACCTTTGCAAAGACCGAACCGGCCGGCACGTCGTTCACCTATGTATACGCCGTCGAAACGAGCGGCGCATCCGTTTCGGGCGACACGCTCACCTATACCGCGACGGGCGCGGTGAGCGATCTGGTCATCACCGTGCAGGTGCGGGCGACCTTGGCGGAGACGTCGGTGGGGACGTCGGTGGTCAAGGAGACTTCCTTCACCGTCACCGTCAATGTCACGGACAGCACGCCCAAGGCGATCGAGAACGCCATTGAGATCGACGGAGTCGTCGACCTCTATGCGGGCGAATACACCGTCGACCTCGCCGCGAACATTGCGAACGCGCACAACGTCCTCTCCTATGCGGTGGACGGAAAACCCGTCGAAGCGTCCGAAGGTAAGTATCTGTATACCGTCGAAGGCGCATTCAAAGATGTCGAACAGGAGGTCACGTTCAAGGTGACGGCGACCTACGGCGAAGACAAGGAGGTGTGGTACACCTATACCGTCTGGGTCATCGATTCCACCGCCTACCGCCTCGCGGGCGGCGCGCTGGAAGATAAGGAAGACTGGACGGGCATGAACGGCACGTTCAGCGAAAATGAGACCTATTGGGAACAGTACGAATCCAACAACGACGGGTTCTATTACGTCGGCATCGACGGGGGCACCGAAACGGTGCAAAGCGACGACTTTGTCGTCGGCGGCAGCGGCTGGATCACCTTCAAACTCGGCTCCATGCGCCCCAACGAAGGCAAGACGCTGCGCAACGTGTATCTCGAAGTGGTGGAATACAGCGAGGAGGGCGAAGGACAGGTGCTCGCGCAGGTGCGCAACGTGCTGTTCGACGACCCCGCCGCCGCGCTCAGGCTCAACGATTATAAACTCGATCTGTCCGCGTACAAGGGCAAGACGGTATTCATCCGCGCGGTGGACAACGAGGACGGCGGCAATTTCCGCAGTCTGTACCTGGATGCATTCGTCACCTGGTATGACGAGGAGCCCGGCGATGCCTATGCCGACCTGACCTTTGCGCGCTACCTCGATACCGACGCGGCGATCGATCTCAAAGACGGGAACACCGTTTCCGTTTTGCCCATCGTCCTGTCGCAGGGCGTCGCGGGGGTACAGTATACCTTTGTCGGCACCGTCGAGGGGCAGGGGCTGACGGCGGACGGGCTCAACCTGACGGCGACGGCGAGCGGCGTGTATACAGTCCGTTACGCCGTGCAGGTGAACGGGGAAACCGTCGCGCAGTTTGCGGTCACCGTGACCGTGACCAACACGACCGAACTTCCCGCCTTTGAAGACATCGAACAGACGTATGCTTATGCCGACTGGCAGGGGCAGACGGTGTCCGTCTCCCTCCCGCAGGCGGAGGAGCAGGGCAGGTTCACCTATGCGTATGCGATCACGGCGGGCGAAGGCGCGCAGATCGAAGGGACGGCGCTCAAATATACGCCGAACGCGGCGGGCACGCTCGTGTTCACCGTCACGGTCACGCTGACGGACATCCAATACACCGTCACCGATCTGCCCGTGCTTACTTTTACCGTCACGCTTAACTTTGCGGACAACGATATCGCGCTCAAAGACGGCGACAGCATCACAAAGGCTTTTGACGTCAACGACAGCGACATTGCGGACAAAAAACAGTTCACTGTGAACTTTGCGGACTACATCCTCATTCCCGACGGCAAGAGCGTGACGTACACCGTCACGCTGGTCGGCAAGGACGGCGCGCTCGAACTGGACGAAAATTCCCGTTACACCGTGGTGTTTGCGGGCGAAGGGCTTTCGGCGACCCCCAAAACATACCTGTTCCGCGTTACCGCATCCAGCGGCACGGCGACGCTCAAATACACCGTCACGCTGGAAATTGCCGATACTTATCAGTACCGCCTCTACAACGGCGGATTCGAGACGGGCGACCTGACGGGCTGGACGATGGAAGGAAACATCGGCGTCGTGTCCGATGCCTCCGGCTGGTGGGCGGAGAACTTCCCGTACAACAAAAAGGGCAGGTATCTGTTCACGGGCATCGACAGCGAAAGCGGCACGGGCACGCTCACGAGCGACGCGTTCACCCTCGGCGGGTGCGGCTGGATCACCTTCCGCCTCGGCGGCGGCAAGAACCCCGCGCAGTGCTATGTTTCGGTGCTGGATGCCGACAGCGACAAAGAACTCGCGCGCTTCTGGAACCAAGGGTTCCTCGACAACGGGACGGGTTCGCTGAACGTCAACAGTTTCCTCGCGAACATGAACTTCTACAAAGCCGACCTCACGGCGCTGGGCATCGAATTCGGCACGCGCATCCGCATCCGCATCACCGATCAGGCGACGAGCGACTGGGGGCTGATCACGGCGGACAGTTTCATCACCTATTACGAGAGCGCGGACGACGTTCCCGCCGATGCGGCTTTGGCGCAGGATATCCTGCCCGAACCGACCGTCGAGTCGGAATACCAGGTCAAAAACGGCGGATTCGAGACGGGCGACCTGACGGGCTGGACGCTGGAAGGGGACATCGGCATCGTCTCGGCGGACAATACGTACTGGAACAATGAAGACAACGTCTACGGGAAAGAGGGCAACTTCCTCTTCACCTGGTGGAGTTGGGATGCGGGCGCCAACGAAGGCGCGGGCGCCGAGGTCAACCGCGAAGGCAACACGGGCACGCTGCAAAGCAGTACGTTCCTGCTCAAAAAGGGTGCGGTCGTCTCCTTCCGTTTCGGCGGCGGCGGCGGAAACGAAAACATCTACCTCGAATTCGTGAAAAAGGACGGAACGCCGCTCGCAAAATTCTATAACACGCAAGCCGCTGGCGGCAAACTGATCGCGTACACCTATACCTTTGCCGAACTGGATGCGGATACCGAATGCTATGTGCGCGTCACGGACAACGCGGCTTCGGGCTGGGGCTGCTTTACGCTGGACGACGTGCAGGTCAACCTCGCGTCTGCGCCCACAGGTTTTGCGGCGGCCGTCAATCAACTTGCAAACGGTTAAAGGAAGTGTTATTATTAAAACAGGCGCGCCGCCCGTTCGGGCGGCGCAAAGGCGGAAGCATATGACGGACATGCAAGGACAACCTGTATTTCATATCAACGGCGAAGCGGGCTGGATCAACGACCCGAACGGTCTCGTATTGTTCCGCGGTGAGTACCATGTGTTTTTTCAGTATTACCCGCACGCGGCACAATGGGGCCCCATGCACTGGGGGCACGTCAAGAGCCGCGACCTGACGCACTGGGAGCGCCTCCCGATCGCATTGTATCCCGACGAAACGGAGGACGGCTGTTTTTCGGGCAGCGCCATCGAGTGGCAGGGGAAACTCTGGCTCCTCTATACGGGGTTTTGCGAAAACGGGGGCGGCGAGAACGTCCGCCAGCGGCAGTGCCTCGCATCGAGCGAGGACGGCGTGCACTTTGTCAAACACGGCGTGGTGATCGGCGAAAAGGAACTTCCGCCCGAATACTGCCCGTGGGATTTCCGCGACCCCAAGGTGTTCCGCAAAAACGGCGCCTTCTACTGCGTGGCCGCCGCCAGAAAGCGGGACGGCAGGGGCAGGATCCTCCTGTTCCGTTCGGACGACCTGTTCCGCTGGGAATTTGTGCTGGACGTGCTCGGCCGCGACGGCGAAGGTTCGATGACGGAATGCCCCGATTACCGCGACGACCTCGGGCTGTTGCTCTATTCCGAACAGTTTCAGCCCGCGGCGGGCGCCGCGCACCGCAACATCCATTCCTGTTTCGCGCGGATCGGAACGCTCGACCTTACGCGCGGTTTTTGCGGCGGAGAGGGAGAACCCGTCGACTACGGATTCGATTTTTACGCGCCGCAGACCTTTGCGGGCGCGCCCGTGATGATCGGCTGGCTGGATATGTGGGACCGCACCAACCCGACCGAACGGTACGGCTGGGCGGGGCAACTCACCGTGCCGCGCCGCATCGAGGTGCAAAACGGCGAACTGCGGCAGACGCCCGTCTATACGGGCAGGGAGGTACTGCGCAGGCAGGACGTCTCTTTTCTGTCCGATCGTCTGAAAGCGGGGGCGGTGCGGCTGAACGCGGAAAACGTGCGTTCGCTCTGCCTGCTTCTGCACAAAAAAGGAGAACGCTTTGTTTCGTTTTCCCTGCGCGGGGAGGAATGGGTGTTTGACCGCTCGCGGGCGGGCGAACCCATCCGCGGCGCCGAACGGGACGCCGATTCGCTGGCGGGCGTGCGCCGCATGCCCTGCGAAAGCAAAGAACGCGTGCAGATCGAGATCGTCAGCGACAATTTTTCGGTGGAGATCTTTGTCGGCGGCAGATCGCTCTCCTCCGTCGTGTGCGCGGAAGCGGATGCCGACGGCCTGGAACTGACCGTAGACGCGGATGCGTGCGAATACGTCCGCTATGAGATCGTATAACCGCACTCCGTCCCCGTTCGGGGCGGCACGGGCATAAAACCGTTTTTCCGATATCGGAACGCCGAGGCGCGCCGCAGAAAATTCTGCGGCGCGCCGTTCGTTTTGCCGCGCCGCAAAGTGCGGACGGAACGGTGCAAAACAAAGCGCCGCATGCCGCATGCGCCGCGAAGCGCGTACGGAACGCACAAAACAGGAAATTTATTTTGCATCATAAAAAGCCGCCGTTCGGGCGGCTTTTTGCGTGCGCCTGCAAAGACGTCTGCCGCGGCGGCGCGCGTCTTGTCGGCGTCGGGGTGCGTTTGCTCGTTTCGGCGGCAAAAAGCGCGAAGAAACAGCGGTTCGGAGCAACCTGGAAAAACATAAAAAAGCCATATTTTTATAGGAAAATGCGTTTTCATGCCGAAAAAAACGAAGAAAATCATTATTTATGGCAAATATTGGATGAAAAATGCTTACTGCGACGGAAATATGGGTATAAATACATTATTTTTGTGCCAAGTTAAGCAATTTAACATTAAATTTAATGATTGACAGCGCAAAAAAGCGCATTTATAATGAAAATACAGACGAATTAAAAAGTAAACGGCAAAAAGCGGTTTGGGGAAAAGATGAATAAAATTATTGCGATTTCTATGCTTTTGATCGCGTTTGTTCTGGTCGGGTGCGCACCTGCGGAGCAGGGCAGGCAGACCGTTGCGCCGGAGGGGGAATATTCCATCCGCCTGGCGGCGCAGTCGATGGATCTGCTGGAAGGGCAGGACGACGCGTTCATCGAGATCGCCGAGTTCACGAAGGACGGCGAGTTTGCCGACCCCGCATATCTGGAGTATGCGACGTCCGATCCGGACGTCGTCACCGTCCAAGACGGAAACCTGACCGCGGTCGGCGCGGGGGAAGCGACGGTAAGCGTATCTTGTCGGGACGCGGACGCCGAACTGACGGTGCGCGTGTGGGAACAGGCGTCTTCGGGAGAGATGTCGGAGAGCACGGTGCGTACCTACGGCAGAACGTACGGACAGGAGGGCGGGATCGCGGTCGACAACGTCAATTCGGGCATCGGCTTTGCGTTTTACGGAACGCAGTGCCGGATCGAGATCTACAACACCGCGGGGACAACGCAATACATCCGTTATTTTGTGGATGACGACCAAGACGGAGTGCGCGTGCCGATCTCCCGCACGGGCGCGCAGACGTATACCTTCGCCAAAAATTTAGAGCGCGGCGTGCACCGCATCCGCGTATTGAAGGCGACGGAGCAGAACATGTGGGGCACGAGTTTCTCCTTCCGCGTTGCCGGCATCGAGACGGGCGAAGAGTGCCTGCTCCTGAACCGCCTGCCCGAACAGGACCGCCTGAAAATCGATTTTTACGGCGATTCCATCACGGCGGGGCAGGGCAATCTGGCAGAATCGGCGGCGGACGGGATCACGGTCGCCAATTCGGACGGCACGCAGACGTATGCGGCGTTCACGGCGCAGGCGCTGGATTCGGAATCCGATTTTATCGGGTACGGCGGCATCACGGTCAAGGCGCCCAAATATTACGGCACGGATATCACGATGTACAGCATCTGGCATTGGTATTCGACGCTGAACAGGACGGATTACCCCGTCGATCCCGATACCGATTTCGTCGTCATCAATCTGGGAACGCACCTATGCACTCATTGAAAAGATGTTCGCCTTCTGCGCAAAGAATTTCCGCAGCCGCCGCATCAACATCGGCATGGACGAGGCGCATCGCATGGGGCTGGGCAAATACCTGGACCGAAACGGTCCCTGCGATCGTTTTACCGTGCTGAGGTGCCACCTCGAGCGGGTATGCGCGCTCGCCGAACGGTACGGATTTGCCCCGATGATGTGGTCGGACATGTTCTTTTCGCTCGCCAACCGCGGCAATTATTACGGGCCAGCCCGGCCGCCCTCGGCCGATTCGCTCGGCGTGCCGTCGAACCTGAAAATGATCTATTGGGATTACGAGCGGCGGGGATACGAGGGGGTCTGCGCCATGCTCCGCGCGCACCGCGCTTTCGGCCGCGAAACGGTCTTTGCGGGCGGCGCGTGGGCGTGGTACGGCTTTGTGCCGCACAACGCGTACAGCATGGAGGCGGCGCGCGATGCGCTGCGCGCCTGCGCGGACAACGGCGTCCGAAACACCTTTGTCGCCCTGTGGAAGGACGACGGGGCGGAGAGTTCGGTCTGGTCCGTCCTGCCCGCGCTGTGGGCGGCGGCGGAATATTCGCGCGGCAACTTCGGCTGCGAGTCCCTTGCGCAGTCTTTCCGTGCGCAGTTCGGCATCGCGCTGCAGGATTTTCTCTGCGCGGATGCCCCCGACGCGCTGGACGAAGAGGCGGGCATATGCAACCCCTGCAAATACATGCTGTACGCCGATCCCTTTCTGGGTATCTTCGACAGGACGGCGGATTCCGAAAAGAGCGCCGTGTTTGCAAAGATGCGCAAAAAACTTGTCAAATTGTGCGGCGGACGGTTCGGCTATATGTTCCGCACGCTCGCCGATCTGTGCGCGTTCATGGAGATCAAATATGCGCTAGGCGTCCGCGTCCGCGCGGCATACCGCACGGGCGATCGGGAAAAAGTCCGCGCGCTTCTGCCCGAATTTTCAAAGGCGGAGCGGCGGCTTCGCAGATTCATGCAAAGTTTTTCCGCTCAGTGGGAGCGGGAATGCAAGCCGTTCGGGTTTGAAAAGCACGATATCCGCCTGGGCGGACTGTTGGAACGGCTCGGCCATTGCCGCCGCAGGCTGGCGGCGTATGCGGGCGGAAAAGCCGACCGCATCGAAGAATTGGAAGAGGACATCCTGCCGTACAAAAGCGGGGCAGAGGACGGAAAGAGCATTCCGTTCAACGATTGGCTGCATACCGCGGCGATCAAGCCGGAATTGTGAGGCAGAAACTGCGCCGCGCGCGTCTGCGCGGGGGCAAGCCCGTCCGAGCGTCCGTCAAAGCGGCGCGGGGCTGTCCATAGGGAGGACTGTATGAAACTGAACATACCTTTCGGGAGCAATCAGCCCGATCCGTTCGTGATCCGGGCGGGGGACCGCTATTATATGTACGCAACGCATGCTGCCGGGGTGCAATTGTATGTGAGTCGCGACAAACTGGATTGGGATTTTGCGGGGTTTTGTTTTCGGCGGGAGGGGTTCCGCGAATTCTGGGCGCCCGCGGTCGCGCGCATCGACGGAAAATACTATCTGTATGTTTCCTGCATGCCCGCGGATGCGGCGGACGAGCATTCGCAGCGGCTTGTCGTTGCGGTCAGCGATGTGCCGCAAGGTCCGTTCGCCTATTGCCGCGACCTGGTGCCGCCCTTTTCCATCGATGCGCACGTCGTGCAGAGCGGCGGCGAGTGGTTCCTGTTTTATTCCACCAACGATTATGCCGCGGAACGCGTCGGCACGCTGATCGTGGTGGATAAGATGCTTTCGCCCGCCGAGGTTTGCGGAAATCCGAAAGCCGTCGTGCGGCCCACGCTGCAGGAAGAGATCTTCATGCGCGACCGCTTTGAAAAAGGACAGGACTGGTACACCGTCGAGGGCGCGTTTTATTTTCGGAAAGGGAACTGGCACTACCTGACGTATTCGGGCAACTGTTATAAGAGCCCTTACTATCACATCGGGTATGCGCGCGCGTTCACGCCCGAAAACGACCTGACCAAGGTCGAGTTCCATAAATATCCCAACGACCACGAGTACATCCCGCTGCTGAGCAGGAACGCGGCGGAGAGCGGAACGGGCCACAACAGTATCCTGGAAGAGGACGGAAGGTATTACTTATACTACCACGGCAGGGACAACGGCGCATCGGAAACGCAGGAGTGCAGGACGGGCCGCGTGTGCGAAGTCCGTGCGGAGGAAGGCAGGCTCTCGGTGTTGGCGCGATAGCCGTTTCCGCGCCGCGGGCGGCACGTATCCGCCGCAAGATGCGTACAAAACGAAGCAAAGTGCCGCACGGGGCATGCGCCGCGAAGCGAGTGCCGCACGGGCAAGACAGAAAATATACTCTGACAATAAAAAGCCGCCGGTCGGGCGGCTTTTTGCGTGTTCGCCGGGGCGGTGTATCCGCGCCGCAATATGGAAAGAGCGGTGCGGTTGTATAAATTTTTATTGTTTTTGATTTATAGTCCTTCAAAAAAATAACGATTTCTGATAAACCTCTTGCCGCAGGCGGTTTGCGGTGTTATAGTTTGAATATCTTGTCACGGGGGAGTTCGGTCATGGCTGTCATTACGATCATTGGGGCGGGGATGATGGGTTCGGCGCTGGCATTCCCCGCGCGGGAGAACGGGCACGAAGTGCGCCTGGTCGGCACGCATCTGGACGGCGCGATCATCGCGCATTGCAAAGCGACGGGCCGCCACCCGAAGTTCGATCGCCCTTTTCCTGCGGGCGTGCTCTGTTACCGTGCGGAGGAGGCGGACGCCGCGATCGCGGGATGCGATCTGGTCATCTGCGGCGTTTCCAGTTTCGGCGTCGAATGGTTTTCCGAAACCATGCTCCCGCGCATTCCCGAACGGACGCCCGTTTTGGCGGTCACAAAAGGATTGCTCGACCTGCCCGACGGTTCGGTCAAAACCTTTCCCGCCTACTGGAAGGAGCAGGCGGCAAAGCGCGGCAGGGCGGCGGACATCAACGCCGTCGGCGGGCCGTGCACGAGTTACGAACTGGTCGCGCACGACGCGACGGAAGTCACCTTCTGCGGCGAGCGTCCCGAAACGCTGCGCTTTCTCAAAGCCTGCCTGCAAACGCCGTACTACCATATTTCGCTGACGACGGATGTGACGGGCGTGGAATGCGCCGTGGCGCTCAAAAACGGTTATGCGCTCGGTATCGCCCTCTCCGTGGGCGCCAACCGCAAGATTTTCGGCGACGAAACGCTGCATTTCAATTCGCAGGCTTGGCGGACGATTCAGCCGTGTTTATCCGCGCCGCCGCGCACGCTCTTGCGGTAGGCGTGCGGCGTCATGCCGCAGGCGGCGCGGAACAGCGCGTGGAAATGCGTCTTGTTCTCGTACCCCACCGCGCGCACGATCTCTTCCACGCTCATCGCGGTCTCGCGCAGCAGTTTGGCGGCAACTTTCAGCCGTTCCTCTTGCAAAAGCGTCTGAAAATTGGCGTGCAGGACGCGCGCGATCTTGCGGGAAAGGTAGGCGGGGTCGTACCCGATGTCCGCGGCAAGTTCGGTCAGCGTCGCCGTCGGGTAGGCGCGGCGGATGTAGGAAAGCACCTGTTCGCGGAACTTCCCGTCGGGCGAGGAAAACTGTTTCGCGTTGACCAGCGTCCCGCGGTAGTGCGCGAGGTAGGAGAAGAGCAGGGCGACGATCTGCGTCAGCAGGGAAAGGTCCTGCTCCGCTTCGGCGATGCCGAAAATGAGGTTGTCCATGAGGTTGCGCACGGGGAAAGTGTCCTTGGTGCGGAAAAACAGATATGCCGCCTCGCCGTGTTCGTCGAAATTGCCGGTCAGGAACTCGCTGATCACGGGGTTGTTTTCCACGTTGCGGTATACCGAGCGTAAAAACCCGTCGGAGAGGATGAAGTTGATGCCCACGTCTCCCCGTTCGGCGCGCGCGATGCTGTGGCGCGCGTGTTTGTTGAGGAACAGGATGTCGCCGCACTCCGCCGCCACCTCCGTCCCGTTGACGGTGTGCACGATCCTGCCCGCGTACACGTACATGAATTCCATATAATCGTGCCCGTGTTCGGGAAAATCCACGAACCGCGTGTGCGGGCGCAGTTCGATCGGTCGGTCTCCGCGCAGAAATTTGCGGCTGCTTACGATGAACTGTTCGGAAAAAGAATAGTCCCCGCGTCGGATGCTCCCGCCGCGCAGGATCTGTTCCTCCTCCTCCGTCAGCCGCGTCAGTTTTTCGATGATCGCCTGTTCCATGCCCCGAGTATAGCACCGCAGGGCAAAAAAGTCAATAACCGTTACGAATTTTACAAAATCATGTCATTGTTTGATTTTCAAATGTGCGGTATACTATGTGCGGGAGGGGAAGGAATGAAACAATATCTTGCCATCGATATCGGCGCGAGCAGCGGCAGGCACATCGTGGGCCGGCTGGAAGACGGGCGCATCCGCACCGAGGAAGTATATCGTTTCCCGAACGGGGCAGTGCGCGAAGGCGGGCACCTGGTCTGGGATGCGGAAGCGCTGTTTGCGCATGTGAAGCAGGGGATCGCCGCCGCCGTGCGGCGGTGCGGGAACATCGAAAGCCTGTCCGTGGATACCTGGGCGGTGGACTATGTTTTGATGGACGGCGGCCGCCCGATCCTGCCCTGTTATGCCTACCGCGACGGGCGCACGGAAGCGAGCGTGGCGGCGGTGCACGGCATCCTCCCGTTCGCGGAATTGTACGGGCGCACGGGCATCCAGTTCCAGCCCTTCAACACGGTGTACCAACTGTACGCGGACAAAATGAGCGGCAGGCTGGACAGGGCGGACGGCTTTCTGATGCTGCCCGAATACCTGCTGTACCGCCTGACGGGCGTCGCGGCGCACGAATACACCAACGCCACGTCCACGGGGCTGGTCAGCGCATCCACGCATGCGTTCGACGCCGAACTGACCGACCGCCTCGGCCTTCCCCGCGCGCTGTTCGGCGCGCTCTGCCAGCCCGGCACCGCGCTGGGCGCGCTGCAAGAGGAGATCGCGCGCGAGACGGGCTGTACCGCAAAGGCGGTGCTGTGCGCCACGCACGATACGGCGAGCGCCGTGCTCGCCGCGCCCGTGGGCGCGGGATTCGACTGCCCTTATCTGTCCAGCGGCACGTGGTCGCTTCTCGGCATCGAACAGCGCGAAGCGCACACCGACGAAGCCAGCCGCGCCAACAACTTTTCCAACGAAGGGGGCAGGGATCACACCTTCCGCTACCAGAAAAACATCATGGGGCTGTGGATGCTGCAATCGGCGCGCAAAGAACTGGGGCTGAACTTTGCCCAAGCGGAGCAACTGGCGCGCGAGAACGCGTGCGACGCGCTCGTGGACTGCAACGATCCCGCCTTCCTGGCGCCGCCGAGCATGTGCGCCGCCGTCCGCGAACGGGCGGGCGCGCTCACGGACGGGCAACTGCTGTATTGTATCTACAACAGCCTCGCGCACGGTTATCGGCAGGCTCTGGCGGAGATGGGTGCGGTGCTCGGCAAGCGGTTCGACGTCCTGCACGTCATCGGCGGCGGGAGTATGGATTCCCTGCTCAACGAGCGCACCGCCGAGGTCGCGGGCGTCACGCTGGTCGCGGGGCCGACGGAGGCGACGGCGCTGGGCAACCTGCTCGTGCAGATGATCGCGGGCGGGGAGATCGAGGACATTGCCGCGGGCAGGGAGTGCATCCGGCGCTCCTTCCCGCTGCGGGAATATCGCTGAAAAAATCAAAAGGGAGAATGGAGATGGAACGGTACAAACAGGCAAAGGAAATGTTCGCGCGTCTGGGCGCGGACACCGAGGCGGCGCTGCACGCGCTGCAAAGCATCCCCGTTTCGGTGCACTGCTGGCAGGGGGACGACGTGGTCGGGTTCGACGGCGGCGGACAGGCGAGCGGCGGCATCCAGGCGACGGGCAACTATCCGGGCAGGGCGCGCACGCCCGAAGAACTAATGGCGGACATCCGCTTCGCGTTTTCGCACATGCCCGGCAAAAAGCGGTTGAATCTGCATGCCAGTTATGCTATACTGGGGAAGGACGCGGGCAAGGTCGATCGCGACGCCTACCGCCCCGAACATTTTGCGCCGTGGGTGGCGTTCGCCAAAGAGATCGGTCTGGACGGCATCGATTTCAACCCGACGTTTTTCTCGCACCCCATGGTCAAAAACGGGCTCACGCTGTCCAGCCCCGACGAACGGGTGCGCTCCTTCTGGGTGCGTCACGGGCAGGCGTGCCTGAAGATCGCCGAATATTTCGCCGCCGAAACGGGTTCGCACTGTTTGGTCAACATCTGGATCCCCGACGGCATGAAGGACGTGCCCGCCGACAGGCTGGGCCCCCGCCTGCGCCTGAAAAAATCGCTGGACGAGATCCTCTCCGTCGGTTACGACAAAGAAAAGGTGCGCGTCGCGGTGGAGAGCAAGGTGTTCGGCATCGGCGTGGAAAGTTACACGGTGGGCAGCAACGAGTTCTACCAGAACTACGCCGCTTCCCGCGGCATCTGCTGTCTTTTGGACAACGGGCATTACCATCCGACCGAAACGGTCTCGGACAAGATCCCCGCACTGCTCGCTTTCTACGATCGCGTCGCCCTGCACGTCACCCGCGCCGTCCGCTGGGACAGCGACCACGTGGTGCTGCTCGAGGACGAACTCAAAGAGATCTGCAAGGAGATCGTGCGCTGCGGCGCGACGGACAAGGTGATGATCGGGCTGGACTACTTCGACGCGAGCATCAACCGCCTCGCCGCGTGGATCGTAGGGCAGAGGAACGTGCAGAAAGCGCTTCTGTACGCGCTGTTGCAGCCGAGCGAAACCTTGCGTGCCATGCAGGACGGGGCTGACTTCACCGCGCAGATGGTGTTGCAGGAAGAGAGCAAGACGCTCCCGTACGGCGACGTGTGGGAAGAATACCTGCGCCGCAACGGCATGGAAGGGGACTGGTTCGCTTCCGTGTGCGGGTATGAGAAAAAAGTTTTGGAGGAACGGGCATGAAAAAAGATATTCTGCAGGCGCCCTTTGTCAAAGAGATGCGCGCCGTCACGGCGAACATGTACCGCCTCGGCTGGGACGAGCGCAACGGCGGCAACATTTCCTATCTGCTGGACGAAGCGGAAGTCGGGCAGTATCTCGACCTTTCGCACGTCCTGCGCGAGATCCCCACGGGCTTTTCCGCAAAGCCGCTCGTCGGCAAGATCTTCATCGTCACGGGCACGGGCAAATACTTCAAGAACGTGGACGGCGATCCCGAGACCAACCTCGGCATCATCCGTATCAAGGAGGACGGCGAAACGGCGCAACTGCTGTGGGGATATAAAGACGGCGGCAAATTCACCTCCGAACTCCCGGCGCACCTGATGAGCCACATGGCGCGCCTGTCCGTCGACCCCGCAAACCGCGTCGTCATGCACTCGCATCCGACCAACCTGCTCGCCATGAACTACGTGCACGAACTGGACGAGGCAAAGTTCACGCATACGCTGTGGGAGATGTGCACCGAGTGCATCGTCGTGTTCCCCGACGGCGTGGGCGTGCTCCCGTGGATGCTGTGCGGCACCAACGAGATCGGGGAAGCGACCGCGCAAAAGATGAAGGAATTCCGCCTCGTGGTGTGGGGCATGCACGGCATTTACGGCGCGGGCAAGACCATGGACGAGACGTTCGGGCTGATCGAGACGGTGGAAAAGGCGGCGCAGATCTATATGCTCACCTGCAATCGTCCGCGCGTGAACACCATCCGCGACGAAGAGATGGTGCGCCTCGCCGAGTTCTTCGGCGTCAAATACAGGAAGGATTTCCTGCACCTGTAACGGAAACCGCGCTCCCCGCGCCGCGCGCGGGGAGCGGCAGACCGCCGCAACGGCGTTGCGGCAAAATCTTTTTGTTTTATAAGGAGGAAACAGCATGAACAGGTTCGTTCTCAACGAAACGAGTTACCACGGTGCGGGCGCCGTCGCCGCCATCGCGGACGAGGCAAAACGGCGGGGCTTCAAAAAGGCGTTCGTCTGTTCCGACCCCGACCTGATCAAATTCCGCGTCACCGACAAGGTGCTCAACGTGCTCGAAGGGCAGGGGCTTCCCTATGAGGTGTATTCGGACATCAAACCCAACCCCACCATCGAAAACGTGCAGACGGGCGTCGCGGCGTTCAAAAAGAGCGGCGCGGATTACATCGTCGCCATCGGCGGCGGCTCGTCCATGGATACGGCAAAGGCGATCGGCATCATCATCGCCAACCCCGAGCATGAGGACGTGCGCAGCCTCGAAGGCGCGGTGCAGACCAAACATCCGTCCGTGCCCATCATCGCGGTGCCCACCACGGCGGGCACGGCGGCGGAGGTCACCATCAACTACGTCATCACCGACGTGGAAAAGAACCGCAAATTCGTGTGCGTCGACCCGCACGACATCCCCGTCGTCGCCGTGGTCGACCCCGAAATGATGAGCACCATGCCCAAGGGGCTGACCGCCGCGACGGGCATGGACGCGCTCACGCACGCCATCGAGGGCTACATCACCAAGGGTGCATGGGAACTTTCGGACATGTTCCACCTCAAAGCCATCGAGATCATCTCCCGTTCGCTGCGCGGCGCCGTCGCGGGCACGGCGGAAGGCAGGGAAGGCATGGCGCTCGGCCAGTACGTGGCGGGCATGGGCTTTTCCAACGTCGGGCTGGGCATCGTGCATTCGATGGCGCACCCGCTCGGCGCGCTGTACGATACCCCGCACGGCGTGGCGAACGCGATCATCCTGCCTACGGTCATGGAGTATAACGCGCCCGCGACGGGCGAAAAATACCGCGAGATCGCGCGCGCCATGGGTGTGAAAGGTGTGGATGATATGACGCAGGAACAGTACCGCGCGGCGGCGGTCGATGCGGTGCGGCAGTTGTCGCACGACGTCGGCATCCCCGCCGACCTCAAGGGCATCGTCAAAGAAGAGGACATCGACTTCCTCGCGCAGTCTGCCATGGACGACGCATGCCGCCCCGGCAACCCCAAGGATCCGACCAAAGCGGACATCGCGGCGCTGTATCGCTCTCTGCTGTAAAAAATACGTCCGCGGCGCGTTGCCGCGCATTGCGAATGTCATCAAAGCGGCGCCGCCACCCCGGTTCGGGGCGGCGGCGTATTTTTATTCAAACCGCGCGCAACCATGAGATCCTTCCGCCGGAGTGATGCCGCGGTCATTGATTTTTAGAGCGGTCAAAAAATTTTTTTGGTGCGCGGCGGGGGAATATGTAATTTTTTTATAATCGGGAAGTGCGGCAGAAATGCGGCGCGGCAAAATTGCCGCGCCGCATTTCTGCGCTGTAAGAAGGCCGTCGCCCTTGCCCATGCGCTTGCCGAAACGGCGGCGGCAGGGCCGTCGCTGCGGCTGTGCCGCAAAGTACGTGCGGGGATGTGTGCGGTTTTCGCTTGTTTTTTGTTCCGCAGGGCAGCGTCGGCGGCGTCGTTTTTTTTGCGCATAAATTTTTGTTTGCGAAAAAAACCGAACGGGCGCGCAATCGGGCGATATGCGTCGAAAATTATACCAATTTAGCAAAAAATAAAAAATTTACTTAAATAATACGTCTAAAAACATGATAAATAGTTATAAATATGCGCAATTTTATTTAAGCAATAAGTATTGACATTGTAATATCGGTATGTTATAATGCGAACACAGGAGATGAGGAAAGGCAGAACGGAAACGGCGGTTTCCTCGTTTCAGGCCGCAAAGCAGTTTTTTTGCGGCTTGTATTTTTTTACAGGGGATAATTCTCCGCGCGCGGACATAGCATACTGTATCGTCCCAGTCAGGCGGGATACGGGCGTGCCGTCCGCGGCGGATGAGGCAAAAGCCCTGCGCGCAGGCGTGGGCGGCGGTGCCGCAACGGTGCGGCGCCATGCACAAAAAAGAAGGGAGAAGAAAAATGAGTATTCGAAGAAAACAAATTTGTCTGGCGATCGCCGTGTTCGGGTTCCTGTTGAGCGCGGCGCTGTTTGGCGTTTTTTTCGGGATCACCCCCGCGCGCGCGGCAGGTACACTCGAAAGCATTGCGATCGAACAGGCGCCGGGAAAATGGATATTTTACGACGACACGCTCGCCACGGTGCAATCGGACGGGTTGATCGTCGTGACGGGGCACTACTCGGACGGTTCGAGCGCGGAACTGGCGGCAGGCGGGTATACGCTCGCCGCCGCGTATACCGCCACGGGGACGCCGTTGGGCGAAAATGAGGAGTTCGGCGAGGCTGCGCGCACGCAGACGGTCACATTCACCGCGTCGGCGGACGGGTTGGAGGCGACGCTGAACATCACGCCGCTGACGGACAGGATCGTCAGCATCACGGCGGAATATACGGGCGGCACGCTGTATCCGTATTCGAGCGTAAGCAAAAATTACGTTTCAGTCACGGGTTTGCTCCACAGCGGCGGCACGCAGGTGTTCAACACCACGCAGATGAGTTCGGTGGTTTTGGAATACGATCTCGCCGCGTCGCCGACCAACGCTTCGGATACATATACGGCGTCGATCACCGTAACATATGATACCAACTCTGAATTTACGGTGGATCCGTGCGAAGCGGCCGTGACCGTGCAAAAGGCAGAGCCGACGGATATCGCGATCGACAAAAAGGATGCTTCTTCGGTCAGCGTCGGCGATCCGTTTGCGTTGAAAGATTATGCGGCGACGGTGTATTATGGCAGCGTGAGCAACCGCTCGTCCAAACCTGCCTGCAACACCGCGAATTTTGCGTTCAGTTATATGTTCCTGCGCGAAGGTGGCGAGGCGGTCCCGCTGTACATATATTCTACTTCGGACAAAGAACTGGTCCGCAACCCTGGCGTGACGGACGAGGAATGGGCGCAGTACGGCGGCAAGAACGGCTTTGAATTCAACATCGGCTACGACTATGTGACGGTGTACTACATCGAAAGCGGTTGCTGTGTTTCCGGGGAAGTTACAATCGAGATCAGCCAGCGCCCCATCGATGCCGTGCCCGCAACCCTGGGCGGTATCCGCTACGTGGTCGCCAACGGTACTTCCGCGCAGGAAATCGCGCAAAAGACCTATCAGTACACGGCAGAGAGCGGCGCGGCCGTCGGCATTCCGTATGAGATCGCGCTGGGCGATTCCGTTGCGCAGTTCGATCCGGATATCATGACGGTTTCCGTATTCCGCGGCGATACGGGCGTCACGGCAGAGTGCGCAGATGCGAATACGGGCGTCGTCCGCGTGACGGATGCGGGCGAGTATACCATCGGCATTGTATTGAAATCGGGTTATTATTGGAGTTGCAATTCGGATGCGAACATCGAATATACATTGACCGTTGCCCCTGCCGTACCGCCGGTTACGGTCACGGCAGAGGATTGGACGTACGGCGCGTATGCGGAAGAATATTCGCCCGTCGTTTCGGGCAACTACGGGGGCGCGGACGTCACATACTGCTTTACGGGCACGCCCAACGGCAGTGCGGCCGATTCCTACAACAGCACGGTGACCGTGGCAGCGGGCGCCGCGCTGACGGCGGGGCAGGTCCCGACGGAGGCGGGGTCCTATTCGGTGTACGTCTCGGTCTCGGCCTCTGCCGACGGCAATTTTGCCATGGCGGAAGCGGACGTCGTTTCCTTTACGATCGGGCGCGCGCAGGTAAAAACGCCCGAACGCGGCACCGATTATGTTGACGTTCCGTATAGCGCGGAAGAGCAGAGCGTCGCGCTCGTCGGGGAGTTGCGCGGTCTCGTCACGGCGGACTGCGATCTGCAGACGGATGCGGGAGAGTACACGTTCACCGCAGCGCTGCAGGACGAAAACAACTATCAATGGGCGGATTTCACGTCCGACATCCACGAGGCAAAGACGCTCGATTGGGCGATCGCGCAGTATCAGGGCACGGAGATCACGGCGCTGTCCGTTGCGGACCGGACGTTCGGCGCCGCGCCCGCCAAGCCCGAGTTTTCCTGGACATTCGGCACGACCCTTTCGGGTATCGTACCGACCTATACCTATTATTATGACGCGGACGGCGACGGCACCTGCGAACAGCAACTGAGCGCCGCGCCCACGGCGCAATCGCCTGCGGGAAACTATAAACTGGTCGCGGTCATCGAAGAGACGGACAATTACGCGGCGTCTCTCGCAAAGGAAGCATTCTTTGCGATCGCGCGGCGGGGCGTGCAGAAGCCCGCGATCACGGAAACGTATGTATACAGCGGAAGCGAGCAGACCGTCGTCTTCGATTATGACGGCGTGAAGGCGGGCTATTTCACCGTCGCGGGCGGCACGCAGACGGACGCGGGCACGCATACCGTCACCGTCACGCTGACGG
>CALVMB010000024.1 GCA_944341895.1 uncultured Clostridia bacterium | reverse complement strand
AAGTTATAGGGCTCGAACCTATGACCCCCTGCTTGTAAGGCAGATGCTCTCCCAACTGAGCTAAACTTCCGTCCGAATCGCCTATATACTATACCAAAAGCGAAAACAAAAAGCAAGCAAATGCAAAACGTTTTTTCAATTTTTTTTAAAAAATTTTTTTCGGGGGCGGAAGCGCACAAAACGCTCTCCGTCGGGACATACTGTGTTTCGGCGGGAAACGCCCGCCGAGGGGGGAGGTATGCCGTCGCAGTACACCCATCAACTGATCGCAGAGGCGGTGTTCGGCCGCCTGCCGTCCGAGATACGGGCGCGGCTCACTTCGCCTGCCGCGTTCGCGCTGGGCGCGCAGGGCGGCGACGCATATTTTTTCTGCTGGCTGAACGACGGCCGCCGCTACAACTTGGGCAGACGCATGCACTGCCGCGGCATCTACCGCGATTTTTGCATGCTCGCCCGCGCCCGAAACGGTTGGCAGTATTCGTACGCCGCGGGATACATCTGTCACTATGCCGCCGATACCGTCTTTCATCCCTTTGTGTACGCGCTGTGTGCCCGCCTTGCGGGGGAGGAGCGCCGCCGCGCCAAATGGCACGCCTACATCGAGAGCGATCTCGACACCTACTTTGTGCAGGCGCGCGCGGGCATCCCCGTCGCCGCGTACGAGCTTCCGCTGTCCTTTGCCGACGTGGATGTTTCCGCGCTTTTGCCGCTCGTGCGCGCGGTGAGCGGCGCCGCGGTTTCCGAACGCGCCCTGCGCGCCGCACTGCGGCGGTTTTTCTGGTATGTGCGCTGGTTCCGCGACAAACACGGCCGTCGCCGCCGTTTTTTTGCGGGCGCCGAACGTGCCCTGTGCGCGCCGCGCCTGCTCTCCTGCCTGTACCGCCGCGCCGAATGCGACCCGCGCGTGCGCAATGCGGCGGGGGAGGAGTGGCATAACCCTGCCGACCCTTCCTTCTCCTCCTGCGAGGATGCGGACGCGCTGTTCGACCGCGCCGTGCGCGAGGGGGTGCGCCTCGTCTCCCTCTTTTTTCGGTGCGTCCGCGACGGCGAACCTCTGCCCGCGGCAGATTTTTGCCTGCACTTTTTGAAAGGAACGCCCGTTCCGCCCGCAAAGCAGATGGCAGGCACGCTTGCTTCGCCCGTCTGCCCGCCGTATACTGAAGGGGGAGGGGAAGTCATGCAAAAGTTTTACGATTCCGATCGGAAGCTGGTCGGGTATCTGCGTTCGGCGGCGTCCGGCAAGATCCTTGCCTACGATTCCGACCGCATGCTCGTCGGGTATTACAACCCCGCGAGCGACAAGACGTACGACGCCAACCGCGTCCTCGTCGGCAGGGGGAACCTGCTCGCCGCCTTTTTCAAAGATGCGGTCAACTGAACGGAAAAAGGGAGGCGCCGCGGCATTTTGCCGCGGCGCCATTTCTTTAATTATAATATAGACATATGCCGCCCGCACAAGACCCGTTCCGCAACCGCGCCCGCGCAGGCGATCTGCGGGGCGGCTCCTCACGGGACGTGCCCGTTTACTGCGCGCGGAGGGCGGCGATCACGTCTTCCGTGATCTTTTCCAACTGTTCCGCCGAGGGCTTGTACGCCTGTCGGATGGCGGGCAAAAGCGCCTCGCACTTGCAGGCGGCGAGCATTTCCTGCACTTGGTCGGGCGACTGCCCGCCCCAGCCGTAGGAACCGAAGGCGATGCTCTTTTTCTTGTTTCCCGTCAGCCCCTTGAAGTAGGTGAGGAAGGAAGCGACGGAGGGCATCATGTTGTTGTTGAGGGTGGGGGAACCTACGGCGATGTATTTCGCGGTCATGGCGTCGGCGATGACGTCGGAATTGTGGCAGTAGTGCAGGTTGTACAGCCTGGGTTTGAGCCCGCAGGCGAGGAACGCGTTTTCGATCGCGTGCGCCATCGCTTCGGTGGAATGCCACATGGTGTCGTATACGATGACGGCGGTGTCGTCGTATTCGCCCGCCACCCACGACTGATACAGCGCGAGGATGTCGGGAATGTGCTTTGTCCATACGATGCCGTGGCTGGGGCAGATGGTCTGAATGGGCAGTCCCGCGCAGGCGGCGAGCGCTTTGCCCGTCTGCATGCCGTACGGCTGTACGATGTTCGCGTAGTATTTGCGCGCCTGGATGTACGCTTCGGGCAGGTCGCATTCGGTATCCAGCCGCTCGTCCGAGGCGTAGTGCTGACCGAACGCGTCGTTGGAGAACAGGATGTTGTCGGGGGTCATGAAGGAGACCATGTTGTCCGGCCAGTGCACCATAGGGGTGGGCACGAAGGTGAGCGTGCGCTTGCCGAGGACAAGGGTCTCGCCCGCCTTGACGCCGATGTAGCCGAGGTCGCCGTAGTACGCGGAGAGGTCTTTCACGCCCGCGCCCGCCGCGGTATACACCTTGGCATGCGGCGCCGCGCGCAGGACGGCGGGCAGGCAGCCGCTGTGGTCGGGTTCGGCGTGGTTGGAAACGATGATGTCGATCTTGGCGGGGTCGATCACCGAGCGGATGCGCGCGAGCATCTCGCCCTCGAACCCTTCCTTGACGGTGTCGATGAGGGCGATCTTTTCGTCGATCACGAGATAGGCGTTGTAGGTCGAGCCCTTTTCGGTCTCATACCCGTGGAAATTGCGCAGGTTCCAGTCAATGGCGCCCACCCAGTAGACGCCTTCGCAGATCGGCATGGCTTTCATTGCAAAACTCTCCTTATGGTCAGTGTTGGGGCCGTCGTGTCCGACGGAAAAAGCGGACGGCGCGCGGCGCCATATCCGCAATGTATTATACATCAATCGCCGCCGCAACGCAAGGGTTTTGCAAAACCCGTGCCGCGCGGCGCGAAAAACGGCGCGGGTTTTCCCGAAAAACGCAAAAAGTATACCCCGAAATTCAAAAAAGGCGGGAAACCTGCCGCAAAATCGGTTGACAAGCCAAAAATGTTGTGATAGACTCTAAGAACACACCGTGAGCAGGTGTGATTTTTTTGCATGGAGAAATTCATCACATGGCTGCTATCAATAGGACGAAAGTGACCTTCGAATGCACGGAGTGCAAACACAGGAATTACGACAGCATCAAAAACAAAAAGAACGATCCCGAACGCCTGCAGTTGAGCAAGTATTGCCCGTTCTGCAAAAAACATACCGTTCATAAGGAATCCAAATAAGGGAGACTGCGATGAAAGCCAAATCGGATGCAGCCGTCAAAAAGCCGAACATCTTTGTTCGGATGGGCAGAAAGATCAAAGAGGTCTTTTCCGAACTGAAAAAGGTCACCTGGCCTTCGTTCGGCAAAGTCATCAAATCGACGGGCGCGGTGCTCGCGGTCGTCATCGCCTTCCTGGTCGTCTTCACCGCGATCAACTACGGGCTTGGCGAACTGCTTCAACTCATCGTCGGCCTCGGTTCCTGAGGGGGCAGCGATGGAAAATTCACCCGAAAGCCGCGCAAAATGGTACGTCCTGCATACCTATTCGGGGTATGAGGCGATGGTCAAAGACAGCCTGGAACGGCTGATCGAAAACAACAACCTCGGGGACAGCATCTTCGATCTGAAGATCCCCATGGAACAGACCATCGAGGAGAAGAACGGCAAGCGCAAGGTCGTCGAGCGCAAACTGCTTCCCTGCTACGTCTTTATTAAAATGATCTATTCCAACCAGGTCTGGTACCTGGTGACCAATACCCGCGGCGTGACGGGGTTTGTCGGGCCGCAGGGCAGGCCGATGCCGCTGCGTGAGGACGAGGTGCGCAAGATGCAACTCGAATCGGTCGCGGTCAACGTCGACTTTGCCGTCGGCGACAGCGTCAGCATCGACGCGGGCCCGCTCGCCGGGTTTGTCGGCACGATCAAGGAACTCAACGACGCGGCGCAGAAAGCCACCGTCAACGTGCTCATGTTCGGCCGCAACACCGACGTCGAAGTGGAGTACGTACAGATCCGCAAACTCACCGCGCAGGTCGCGGAAGGGGACGCGGAACAGTAACTTCGCGCAAGGTATAAACGCCCGAGCCTTTCGGGCGCTTAAATAAGTGGGAGAAGCGCAAATATTTGCGGCGCTTTGTTAAAACCACATTCGGAGGAGAACTTATGGCTAAAAAAATCACTGCAGTCGTCAAGTTGCAACTTCCGGCAGGTAAAGCGACCCCCGGTCCGCCCGTCGGTTCGACGCTCGGCCCGCACGGCATCAACATCCCGGGCTTTACCAAGGAATTCAACGCCAAAACTGCCGATCAGGCGGGGCTGATCATTCCCGTCGTCATCACCATTTATCAGGACAGATCGTTCACGTTTATTCTGAAAACGCCGCCCGTCCCCGTGCTCATCAAAAAGGCATGCAACATCGAGAGCGGAAGCGCGCGCCCCAACCGCGACAAAGTCGCAAAACTCACGGCGGCGCAGGTGGAAGAGATCGCCAAACTCAAAATGCCCGACCTCAACACCACTTCGCTCGATTCCGCCAAGAGCATGGTGAAAGGCACCGCCCGCAGCATGGGCATCACCGTCGAAGAGTAAAGGAAGATGTGGGAGAGAGAGATCTCGCGACAACCACAAGGAGGTAAATAAGAATGAAATACGGGAAAAAATATGCCGACAGCCTGAAGGCATACGACCGCTCCAAACAATACGACGCCGACGAAGCGATGGGGCTGGCGATCGAGACCGCGAAGGCGAAGTTTGACGAGACCGTCGAACTGCACGTCCGTCTCGGCGTCGATCCCCGCCAGGCAGACCAGCAGGTCCGCGGCGTGCTCGTCCTTCCCAACGGCACGGGCAAAACCAAGCGCGTGCTCGTGATCGCCAAAGGCGAGCGTGCGGACGCAGCGCAGGCGGCTGGCGCCGACTATGTGGGCGCCGAAGAGATGGTCGCCAAGATCCAGGGCGAAAACTGGTTCGATTTCGACGTGGTCATCACGACTCCCGACATGATGGGCGTCGTCGGCCGCATCGGTAAAGTGCTCGGCCCGAAAGGCCTCATGCCGAACCCGAAGTCCGGCACGGTCACCATGGACGTCGCCAAAGCCATCCATGAAGTCAAAGCCGGTAAAGTCGAATACAGACTGGACAAGAACGCGATCATTCACTGCCCGATCGGCAAGAAGAGTTTCGGCAAAGAAAAACTGCTCGAAAACTTCACCGCGCTGATGGATGCGATCGTCAAGGCGAAACCCGCGGCGGCGAAAGGCCAGTACGTCAAGAGCGTTGCCGTTTCGTCCACCATGGGCCCCGGCATCAAGATCAATTACGCAAAGATCTGATCCATGCCCCGCAAATCGATTGACAAATCGGATTTGCGGCGGTATACTGAGCAGGTAAAAACAAAATCGTTGCCGCAGAAAGCAGGTACCGCAAGGTTCAATGGCTCGCGCCGCCCGCCGAGGTGATGCAGGAACAGTCTTTTCCCTCCGTTTAGGGGGTGAGCCGTCCTTGCGCCCGTTGCGGCGCAAGGACGTTTTTTTCGGGCGGAGCCGCAAGGCATGCGCCCCGCACACGAGCGGCGACGTTCCTGTGCAAAAAATCCAAACAGGAGGATATCCGATGTCGGCGAATTTAGAGGCTAAAAAACAGGTCGTCGAAGAGATCAAGCAAAAGATCGAAGCGTCCAAGTCCGTCGTGTTTGTCGATGTGAACGGGTTGACGGTCGCGGAAGTTTCCGCGCTGCGCAACAAGTTCCGCGAAGTCGGCGCCGAGTACAAGGTGTACAAAAACACCCTGCTGCGCAAGGCGTTCAACGAGATCGGCGTGACGGCGTTCGACAGCGATCTCAACGGCCCGACGGCGGTGGCGTTCAGCCCCGACGAGACGGCGGCGGCGAAAGTGTTCGCGGAAGCGGTCAAGACGCTGCCCGACAAAATCAAGACCAAGAGCGCATACGTGGACAACGCGTATGTCGACGCAAAGGGCGTCGCGGCTTTGGCGACGATGCCGTCGAGGGAAGAACTCATCGCAAAGATGCTCGGTTCCATGCAGGCGCCGATCGCGAACTTTGCGGGCGTGCTCTCGGCGATGCTTCGCGGCGTAGTCGTCGCACTGAATGCGATCGCGGAAAAGAAAGGCGCATAACCTGCGCAGAAACGGTGCGGCGGCACTCTCCGCCCGCCTCGCGCGCGGCGTAAAAAGCGCGCAAAAAACAAATCAAAAAAAATCGGAGGAACATTACAATGGCTGATATCGCAAAATTCATTGAAGAGATCAAAGGGATGACCGTCGTCGAACTCAACGAACTGGTCAAAGCGCTGGAAGAGGAGTTCGGCGTCAGCGCCGCTGCTCCCGTCGCCGTTGCGGCTGCTCCCGCTGCGGGTGCCGCTGCCGAAGCCGCGGAAGAGAAGACGGAGTTCAACGTCAAACTCAAATCCTTCGGCGAGAAGAAGATCGACGTCATCAAGGCTGTCCGCGAGTTCACCTCCTTGGGCCTTGCCGAAGCGAAGGCGCTCGTCGAGAGTCTCGGCATGATCAAGGAAGGCGTCAACAAGGAAGAAGCCGAAAAGATCGCTGCCCGCATGAAGGAAGCCGGCGCGGAAGTCACCATCGACTAATTGCCCACATCGCACAAAAAAGCACCCGAACGATTCGGGTGCTTTTTTTGTTGCGCGGGCGGGGCGAAACGCTGCGATCATTGTTTGAGCAACAGTATGGGCACATTTTTTTGTTTTGCATAGCGATATGTTTTCGCGGCGCCGCCCCAATCGTGCGTGATGTAAGCGACGAGAAGGTCGGCGCGGTCGACCATCCAATAATTGCGTCGAAGAATGGCACAGCGCGGCGGAACAAGTTCAAGCGGCGGATAAATGATCTCGTCAAAAAAGTCCGTCTTTTCTTGCAAGCGCTTTTGAAGAGAAAGCGTCAGATAGGGGATGACCAAACAGTTGCGTATGTTTGGCGCGGATTTCTGTGCACGGTTTATGCAATGTGCGCAAAACCAATCGAATCCGCCGTACCCGCCGGTATAACAAAACAAGGTTTTTGTCTGTGCGGCACGTACTAAAAGTTCTTCGGTCAGAAAGTTTTGCAGGTGCTCGTCGGCCTGAAATTCCCGATGCCCGCAAAAAACAATGGTCATGGCGCATCCCCGTCGCTGTTTTTGACCATTATACAAAGCCTGCGGCCAAAAAGCAAAATATATGAAGGTATGCCTACGTATATTTTTGAAAATGTTTTGCTACACTCTATGCAGATAAACCTGCATAGAGGGATTGAATGACCGTAAACGACGTGGTGGCGCAAAGGATCAGAAATCTGTTGCAACAGAAAAATATGACGCAATACCGCCTGGAACAGAATTCGCATATTCAGCACGGAAGCATGGCGTGCATTCTCAACGGACGCAACAAGACCGTGACGCTGAGCACGGTGATGATGATCGCAAAGGGATTCGGCATGTCCGTTCTGGAATTTTTGGACGATCCGCTGTTTACTTCGGAAGAATTGGAATTGGAATAAAAAACGGGAGAAGCCGAAAGAGGCTTCTCCCGTTGTGCTTTTGCGGGCTGACGATATTTTGTGGGGCGCGTCCGTGCGTGCACACGCGTCGCGCGGGGGCGGGGACGACCCGAAAAGCCCGCCGCAAAAGCGGCGGGAAGGGCGTGCGGTTTTGATCGGCGGGCGGGGCGCTTCAGTTGCCTTGCAGGCACAGGATGTAGGCAGGGTCCGCGTCAAGAACGGCGCACAGGTTGGCAAACGTTTCGAGCGAGGGCACCGTATCCCCGCGCAGGTAGTGCGCCACCGTCGACCGGGTGATCCCGAGCCGTGCGGCAAGTTCGGTCTGCGTCATGGTGCTGTGGCGCAGCGTCTCGCAAAGCCGCGCGCCGATCTGTTCGGATGTGATCATGTTTCTTCCCTCCCGATAAAAGTATATGGTTATCAGCCATGATTTTCTCGGATTATGGTTATTAACCATATATAATCAAGGCAAACCGAGAAGGAGGGGCGGCGGAATGCCTCGCGCGAGGCATTCGCGCAAGAAAAAAAGCGGCGGGGCGCCGCCCCGCCGGAACGCGCAAAAATTTCGCAGATTCCGCCAAAAAAATCGGAAAAAAAATTGAATTGACCGAAAAAATCCTTGACGCGGCTTGTCAAATATGCTATTATACTTAGGCTGTGTAATAGGGTTGAGGTATAAAGTTACTTCAATCGCTTTGGGTTGCGAGGATAAAAACAGCACAATCGCGCCCTTTGCGAAGATAATTTATACCGACAAATGTGGGGGCTCGACCCCTGCGACTAACCGGAGTTACGCCATTCGAATCAAATTGAATGGTTTTTTTATTTCCGCAAGGCTCCGACACACACGGCACAGTTGACGGAAAGTTAGTATAAAAAACGGAGGAATCAGGAACAAACATGGCAAGTCAGAAGATCAGGATCAAACTCGCGGCATACGACCACGAACTCGTGGATCTCGCGGCACAGCGCATCGTCGAAGCGATGCAGAAATCGGGCGCGAAGATCAGCGGCCCCATCCCGCTGCCCACCGAAAAGGAGGTCGTCACCATCCTGCGTGCGCCTCATAAATATAAGGACAGCCGCGAGCAGTTCGAGATCCGCACGCACAAGCGCATCATCGACATCTACAGCCCCAACGCCAAGTTGCTCGACAGCGTGCACCTTCCCGCGGGCGTGGACATCAAGATCAAACTGTAACAAAATACGACGAGAAATACTTTGCAGCGGCAAGGTATTCGAATAAAACGTAAAGGAGTGAACTTTATCTATGAATAAAGCAATCATCGGCCGCAAAGTCGGCATGACGCAGGTCTTTACGCCGGAAGGGATCGTCATCCCCGTCACGGTGGTAGAGGCGGGTCCCTGCCCCGTGGTGCAGATCAAGACGGTGGAAAAAGACGGCTATGCCGCCGTCAAACTCGGTTTTGACGAGACGACGGAAAAACGCCTGAGCAAACCCGAAATGGGCCAATTCAAAAAGGCGGGCGTCAAACCCCAGAAAGTGCTCAAAGAGTTCCGTCTTGCGGACATCGCTTCGTACGAAGTGGGTAAGGAAGTCCGCGTCGACACCTTCAAGGCGGGCGAAAAAGTGGACGTCGTCGGCACCAGCAAGGGCCACGGCTATTCGGGCGTCATCAAGCGCTGGAACCAGCGCCGCCTGAAAGAGACGCACGGCGTCGGCCCCGTACACAGGGAAGTCGGTTCCATGGGCGCGAACAGCACCCCGAGCCGCGTCTTCAAACAGAAGCACATGCCCGGCCAGTACGGCCACGAAAGAGTCACCGTGCAGAACCTCGAAGTCGTCAAAGTGGACGCGGCGCGCAACGCGCTCCTGATCAAGGGCGCGATCCCCGGCCCGAAGGGCAGCATCGTCACCGTCAGCGACAGCGTCAAGGCGTAAGCGAAGGAGAGAAGAACAATGCCAAGCGTAAAAGTTTATAAGATGGACGGCACGGTCGCAGGCGAAATGCAACTGTCCGACAAGATCTTCAACGCGGAATACAACGAACCCCTGATCCATCAGGCGATCGTCACCCGCCTTGCCAACGAGCGGCAGGGCACGAAGAGCACGCTGACCCGCACCGAGGTCCGCGGCGGCGGCGCAAAGCCGTGGCGCCAGAAGGGCACCGGCCGTGCGCGTCAGGGCTCCATCCGCGCACCGCAGTGGACGAAGGGCGGCGTCGTGTTCGCACCCAAGAGCCGCGACTTCTCCAAGAAAATGAACGTGGAAGCGCGCAGGGGCGCCCTGTTCTCGGCGCTTTCCAAAAAAGTGGCGGACGG
Organism: uncultured Clostridia bacterium; assembly: GCA_944341895.1. GTDB lineage: Bacteria > Bacillota > Clostridia > Christensenellales > Borkfalkiaceae > Borkfalkia. The sequence continues at coordinate 9,399 of CALVMB010000024.1, read as the reverse complement.
CGAACTCATCGTCGTGGACAAGATCGAAGTGTCCGCGCCCAAGACCAAAGAGATGGTCAAGTTCATGAACGCGCTCAACCTCAACAAGAGCACGGTGCTCGTTCTGGATGCCGCGGATGCGGACGTCCTGCTCGCGAGCCGCAACATCGAAACGCTCAGCACCCTTCCCGTGGCGCAGATCAGCACCTACGAAGTGGTCGCGAACAATAAGGTCGTGCTCACCAAAGGCGCGGTCGAAAAAATCCAGGAGGTGTACGGAGCATAATGAGAGCCGAAGACATCATCATCAAGCCCATCCTCACCGAGAAAGGGTACGACGGCATCGCCGACAAGAAATACACCTTCAAGGTCGCCAAGGGCGCGAACAAAACGGAGATCAAACTTGCCGTCGAGAAATTGTTCGGCGTGAAGGTCGAAAGCGTCAACACCACCAACGTGCGCGGCAAACTGAAAAGAATGGGCAGGAACGAGGGACTCACGTCCTCCTATAAAAAAGCCGTCGTTCAGTTGAAAGCGGACAGCAAACCCATCGAGTACTTCAACTCGCTGTCCTAACAACATCGGAGGATACGAAAAATGGCTATCAAGAGATATAATCCGACGTCGGCTGCCCGCCGTTTCATGACGGTCCACACCTATGAGGAGATTACCGAGACCAAACCGGAAAAGAGCCTCACGGAGGACATGCGCAAATCGGGCGGCCGCAACAACGCCGGCAAGATCACCGTCCGCCACATCGGCGGCGGCAACCGCAGAAAGTACCGCATCATCGACTTCAAGCGCGATAAAGACGATATTCCCGCGAAAGTCAAGAGCATCCAGTACGATCCCAACCGCAGCGCGAACATCGCGCTCCTGCAGTATGCGGACGGCGAAAAGCGCTACATCCTCGCTCCCGTCGGTCTGAACGTCGGCGACACCGTCGTCAGCGGCGCGAACGCAGACATCAAGGCGGGCAACTGCCTGCCCTTCGAAAACATCCCCGTCGGCACGATGGTGCACAACATCGAGTTGAAGCCGGGCAGGGGCGGCCAGATCGCCAGGGCTGCGGGCATCGCCGCGCAGTTGATGGCGAAGGAAGGCGCCTATGCGACGCTGAAAATGCCCAGCGGCGAAATGCGCCTCGTTCCCGTCGTCTGCCGCGCGACCATCGGTCAGGTCGGCAACGTCGAGCACGAGATCATCGCAGTCGGCAAAGCGGGCAAGACCCGTCACATGGGCATCCGTCCTACGGTGCGCGGCGCGGTCATGAACCCGAACGACCACCCGCACGGCGGCGGCGAGGGCAAGAGCCCTGTCGGCCATGCCGGTCCTATGACTCCTTGGGGCAAACCTGCGCTCGGTTATAAGACGAGAAAGAAGAAGAACGTCACCGACAAGTTCATCTTGAAGCGCATCAATTAAGGGAGGATCCAAATACAATGAGCAGAAGCGTCAAAAAGGGCCCTTACGTAGAAGCGAGACTCTTGAAGAGGATCGAAGAACTGAACGGGGCAAACGATAAGAAGGTACTCAAAACGTGGTCGAGGGCGTCCACGATCTTCCCGCAAATGGTCGGTCATACGATCGCCGTTCACGACGGCAGGAAGCACGTTCCCGTGTACATCACGGAAGATATGGTCGGCTGCAAACTCGGCGAGTTCGCGCCCACCAGGACCTTCAAGGGGCACTCGGGCGGCAAGACGACCGGTGCAAAGAAGTAAAGGAGGTCGCAAAGTCATATGGCTAAGAATACGCGCGAAAAGAGCAAAAAGATCGCGGAAAACAAAGACAGGCGTCCGTATGCCACGGCTAGGCATATCCGGATGTCTCCCTACAAAGTGCGCAGGGCGCTCGCGCTCATCCGCGGCAAGGGTGTCAACGAGGCGGCTGCCATTCTGCAGTATGCCGACATCGTTTCCGCCGAGCCCGTGCGCAAGGTGCTCCTGTCCGCTGCGGCGAACGCGGAGCATAACTTCGGCATGGATCGCGGCGACCTCGTCGTTGCGGAAGCGTTTGCCGATCAGGGCCCCACGTTGAAGAGGATGAACCCCGTTTCCAAGGGCAGGGCACATTCCATCCTCAAGAGGACCAGCCACATCACGGTCATCCTCGATGTGCAGAGTAAGTAAGGAGACAGATCGCCATGGGACAAAAAGTTAATCCGCACGGTTTGCGCGTCGGCGTTATCAAGAGTTGGGATACCCAGTGGTACGCCGATAAAAAGGATTTCGGCAAAAACCTCAAAGAGGACTACGAGATCCGCAATTTCATCAAGAAAAAGTACTACGCCGCTTCGATCAGCCGCATCGCGATCGAGCGCGCGGCGAGCAGGGTCGTTGTGACCGTCTTCACGGGTAAGCCGGGCGTTCTGATCGGCAAAGCCGGTTCGGAGATCGAGGTCATCAAAAAGGACCTTGCCAAACTCACCAAAGGCAAAACGGTCGTCATCAACGTCACCGAAGTGCGCAAGCCCGATTCGGACGCGCAACTCGTCGCCGAGGGCGTGGCACAGCAACTCGAAAAGCGTATGTCCTTCCGCCGCGCAATGAAGCAGGCGATCGGCAGGGCGATGCGTTCGGGCGTGAAAGGCGTCAAGATGATGGTCTCCGGCCGTCTTGACGGCGCCGAGATCGCGCGCTGCGAGCAGTACCACGAGGGTTCCATCCCTCTGCAGACGCTCCGCGCCGACATCGACTACGGCTTCGCCGAGGCGCACACCACCTTCGGCATGATCGGCGTCAAAGTCTGGATCTACAAGGGCGAGATCCTCGGGCGGCGCGCGAAGGAGGAAAAAGGCAATGTTAATTCCTAAGAGAGTCAAACGCAGAAAGCAGCACCGCGGCATGCTCCGCGGCCAGGCACATAAAGGCAACAAGGTCGCCTACGGCGAATTCGGGCTTGTCGCCGTGGACGGAGCGCGCATCACGTCCCGCCAGATCGAGGCGGCCCGTATCGCGATGACCCGTTTCATCAAGCGCGGCGGGCAGGTCTGGATCGACATTTTCCCGCACAAGCCGATCACGCGCCATCCCGCCGAATCCCGTATGGGTTCGGGCAAAGGCGCCGTCGAATACTGGGTTGCGGACGTCAAACCGGGCAGGGTGCTGTTCGAGATGGCGGGCGTGCCCGAAGACGTAGCCCGCGAGGCGATGCGCCTTGCCGGTCACAAACTGCCCATCCGCACGAAATTCATGCTCAAAGGGCAGCCCAACCCCGTGACGGGCGACGTCGAAGCCGAAAAAATCACAGAAGGCGGTGAAGGTTAATGAAAGCCAAAGAATTTCAGGGAATGACGGACGCCGAACTCAAAGCGAAACTGGGCGAACTCAAGACCGAACTGTTCAACCTCCGTTTCCGCCACGCTTCGGGGCAACTCGAAAACCCGATGACGATCGCGGCATGCAAAAAGAACATCGCGCGCGTCAACACCGTCATCCGCGAGCGCGAATTGAAGAAGGCGTAAGGAGCAGCAGCAATGGAAAGAAATCTCAGGAAAGAAAGGGTCGGGACGGTCGTTTCCGATAAAATGGATAAGACGGTCGTCGTCGCCATCGTCGACAAGAGCACGCACCCTCTTTACAAAAAGACCATCACCAAGACCAAGAAGGTCAAGGCGCACGACGAAGCGAACGATTGCGTCGTCGGCGACAAGGTGCGCATCGTCGAAACGCGCAAACTCAGCAAGGACAAATGCTGGCGCGTCGCCGAGATCGTCGAAAAGGCGAAGTAATTTATAAGGAGAAAGAGCCGATATGATACAACCACAGACAAGGTTGAAGGCGGCCGACAACTCGGGCGCCAAAGAACTGATGTGCATTCGGGTTCTGGGCGGTTCGTTCCGAAAATGCGGCAACATCGGCGATGTCGTGATCGCGAGCGTCAAGACCGCGACCCCGGGCGGCGCCGTGAAAAAGGGCGACGTCGTCAAGGCGGTCATCGTCCGTACCAGCAAAGGCATCCGCAGGGCGGACGGCACCTATATCCGTTTCGACGACAACGCCGCCGTCATCATCGATAACCAGAAGCAGCCGCGCGGCACCCGTATCTTCGGGCCCATCGCCAGGGAATTGAGGGATAAGGACTACATGCGTATCATCTCCCTCGCTCCGGAAGTGCTGTAAGGAGGCAGGCAATGAACGTAAAACTGAACGATACCGTGCTCGTGATCGCGGGCAAGGACAAAGGCAAGACGGGCAAAGTCGTTTCCACCTCTCCCAAGAGCGGGCGTGTGACCGTGCAGGGCGTGAACATGCAGAAGCGCCACCAGAAAGCGCGCAAAGCAAACGCCGTTTCGCAGATCGTCGAGCGCGAAGGCGCCATCGACGCGTCCAACGTCATGGTCGTGTGCGACAAATGCGGCAAAGCGACGCGCGTGAAGCACGCGTTCGTGGAGACGGACGGAAAGATGCAGAAGGTCCGCGTGTGCAAGTGCGGCGCCGTGCTCGACAAGGCGTACAAGAAACAGGCGAAAGCCGCCGCCAAGACGGAAGAGGCTCCCAAAAAGAGGACGCGCAAGCGTACCGCGAAAGCGGAAGCCGCCGAGAACAAAGAAGAGAACAAGGACTGAGGCGAGGTGACACCAGATGGCAGATAAAGTTTATAAAAGCAGGGTGAAAGAGGCATACGACACCGAAGTCGTGCCCTACCTCGTCAAAAAGTTCAATTACAAGAACATCAACGAAGTTCCGAAGTTGGTCAAGATCGTGATCAACGCGGGGCTCGGCGATATCAAGGATAACGCCAAAAGCGTGCAGATCGCGCACGACGAACTCAAGGCGATCGCGGGTCAGAAGCCGGTCATCACCAAGGCGCGCAAATCCGTCGCAAACTTCAAAGTCCGCGAAGGGATGAACGTCGGCCTGAAAGTGACGCTCCGCCAGAACCGCATGTACGATTTCTACGACAAGTTCGTGTCCATCGCGCTGCCGCGCATGCGTGACTTCCGCGGCGTTCCCGCCGATTCCTTCGACGGCCGCGGCAACTATGCGCTGGGCGTGAAAGAGCAACTCATCTTCCCCGAGATCTCCTACGATCAGGTCGAGAAGATCCGCGGCTACGACATCTGCTTCGTCACCACGGCGAAGACGGACGAGGAGGCAAGGGAACTCCTCGCGGCGATGGGAATGCCCTTCAAGAAATAAGGAGAGGACACATGGCTAAAAAATCAATGATCAACAAGCAGCAGAGAACGCCGAAGTTTTCGACGCGTGCATATACGCGCTGCAGCATCTGCGGCAGGCCGCACGCGGTCCTGCGCAAATACGGCATCTGCCGTATCTGCTTCCGCAATCTGGCGTATAAGGGGCAGATCCCCGGCGTGAAAAAGGCGAGTTGGTAAGGAGGCGCATCATGACAGATCCTATCGCAGATATGCTCACAAGAATCCGCAACGCGCTGGTCGCCAAACATGAGACGGTGGAGATCCCCGCTTCCAAGATGAAGAGCGCCATTGCCGACATCCTTCTCAAAGAAGGGTATGTCGCGGCGGTCAAATTTGTCGAAGAAGGCGTTTCGGGCAAACTCGTCATCACGCTCAAATATGCGGACAATCAATCGGTCATTTCCGGCCTCAAAAGGGTGTCCAAACCCGGCCTGAGGACGTATGCGGGCGCAGAGAACATGCCCAAAGTTTTGGGCGGTCTGGGAACGGCGATCGTTTCCACGTCCAAAGGAATTATGACAGACAAACAGGCGAAGGCTGCCAACGTCGGCGGCGAAGTGCTCTGTTTCGTCTGGTAAGGAGGCAAGCACATGTCCAGAGTAGGAAAAGCGCCTGTCGCGCTGCCTGCGGGCGTCACGGTCGAAGTCAAAAACGGCAAAATGATCGTGAAAGGGCCGAAGGGCACGCTGGAACAGGACATCGATTCCCGCATCACCGTCGCGGTGGAAAACGGCCATGCCGTTCTGACCCGCGCCAACGATTCCAAAGAACTGAAAGCCAAACACGGGCTTTACAGGGCACTCCTTCACAACATGGTCACGGGCGTGACGGCGGGCTACACCAAGGGCCTCGTCATCAACGGCGTCGGTTACAAAGTTGCCAAACAGGGCAACAAGATCGTGCTCAACGTCGGCTATTCGCATCCCGTGGATTTCCCGGAACCCGAAGGCATCAAACTCGACTGCCCCACGCAGACCGAGATCACCGTCTCCGGCATCGACAAAGTGAAGGTCGGCCAGACCGCCGCCAACATCCGCACCATCCGCGAACCCGAACCCTACCACGGGTACGGCATCCGCTACAAGGATGAAGTGATCGAGCGGAAGGAAGGCAAGACGGCAGGTAAGTAAAGGAGCGTAAAACAATGATTTCAAAAGCAGATAAAAACGCAGACAGGCTCGCCCGCCACGCACGCGTCCGCAAAAAGATCGTCGGAACCGCGGAGCGGCCCCGCTTCAACGTGTATAGAAGTCTCAATCACATTTACGTTCAGGTCATCGACGACGTGAAGGGCGTTACCCTCGTTTCGGCATCGACCATGGAAAAAGCGGTCAAAGACAAGATCGCAGATCTCACCAAAACGGAAGCGGCGAAGGTCGTCGGGGCGGAAGCCGCGAAAAAAGCGCTGGCTGCCGGCATCGACACGGTCGTCTTCGACAGGGGCGGTTACATCTATACGGGCAGAGTCAAGAGCGTAGCCGACGGCGCGAGAGAAGCCGGATTGAAATTCTGACAGGAGAGTGGGAAGCATGGCAAGAGAAGAGAGAAGGCCTCAGAGGAGGCAGGAAGAAAACGACGGCTTCATCAAGAAACTGATCCAGGTCAACCGCGTCACCAAGGTCGTCAAGGGCGGCCGCAACATGCGCTTTGCGGCGCTGGTGGTCGTGGGCGACGGGAAAGGCAAAGTCGGCGTCGGATCCGGAAAAGCAAACGAAGTCCCGGAAGCGATCGAGAAGGCAACGGCGCAGGCCAAGCGCAATCTCATCACCGTTCCGATGGTCGAAGCGAGCATCCCGCACGAAGCATACGGCAGATTCGGCAGGGGCTACGTCCTGCTCATGCCTGCCGCACAAGGTACCGGCGTGATCGCCGGCGGCCCGGTGCGTGCGGTCATGGAAGCCGCCGGCATCAAGGATATCCGCACCAAGTCGTACGGCACGAGCAACCCCGTCAACTGCGTCAAAGCGGCGGTCGCGGGTCTCGCGGCGCTGAAAACGGCGGAACAGGTCGCGGCGCTTCGCGGCAAGTCCGTCGAAGAGATCATCGGCTGAGGAGGGAAGCAACATGTCGCAGATCAAAGTAACATTGGTCAGGAGCACCATCGGCTGCACCGATACGCAGAAGGCGACGGTCGCGGCGCTGGGTCTCAAAAAGATCCGTTCTTTCCGCGTGCACGAAGACAATCCCGCGATCCAGGGCCAGATCAAAAAGGTCTCGCACCTGGTCAAGGTCGAGCAACTGTAAGGAGCAACCGGTATGAGAATTGATACGATTCAGCCCGCCATCGGTTCCAACACGCCCGCAAAACGTCTGGGCAGGGGCATCGGTTCGGGTTTAGGCAAAACGAGCGGCAAGGGCCACAAGGGTCAGTGGGCGCGCTCGGGCGGCGGTGTCCGTCCCGGGTTCGAAGGCGGCCAGACCCCGCTGCATCGCCGTCTCCCCAAGCGCGGCTTCAACAACCGCGAAAAGAAGTACTATGTCATCGTCAATCTGTCTGCGCTGGCGAACGTCGCTGCTGGCACGGTGGTCGATTACGAGTACGTTTTGGCAAACAAACTTGCCAAACAGGTCAAAGACAATGCCGGCCTCAAAGTGCTGGGCACGGGTGAACTCGCCTGCGCCCTCACGGTGAAAGCCGCGAAGTTTTCCGCCGCCGCCAAAGAGGCGATCGAAAAGGCGGGCGGCACGGCAGAGACGGTCTGATCCCGTTCTGCCTGCCATCCCTTTTCGCTCTCCGAGCGCGGAGAGAAGACTTTTCATTAGGAGAACAAGATGTTCGAAACATTAAAAAACGCGTTTAAGGTCAAGGAAATACGCAAAAAGATCTTCATCACGCTGCTGTTGCTGCTGGTGTATCGTCTTTGCTGCTATATTCCCGTTCCCGGACTGGACAGCGCACAGTTCACCGATACGGTCGATGGCAACAACTTCCTCACGCTGATGAGTGCCGTCACCGGCGGTGCGCTGGCAAACGGCACGCTGTTCGCGCTCGGTATCGGGCCGTACATCAACGCGTCCATCATCATGCAACTTCTCTGCGTCGGTATTCCTGCGCTCGAACGGCTTTCCAAGCAGGGCGAAGAGGGGAAAAAGAAGATCGCGCAACTGACACGCTATCTCACGCTGATCCTTGCCGTCATTCAGGCGGTAGGTGTCATCTTAACCTTTGGAAACGACGCGATCCGCACCAGTTTCTTCTGGGATCAGACCTGGCTGGCGTACATCTTCATGATCATCGTCTATTCGGCAGGCGCCATGCTCACCATGTGGCTGGGCGAGCGCATCACCGAGTACGGCGTGGGTAACGGCATCTCGCTCATCATCTTCGTGGGTATCATTTCCACGGCGGGGCTGATCATCGTGGATACCTTCTCGTCCGCCTTCACGGGCACCGAGTTCGATTTCACGCCCATCCTGCAGATCATCATCTTCTGCATCCTGTCCGTCATCATCTTTGCGCTCATCGTCACCGTCGACCTTGCGGAACGCCGCATCCCGGTGCAGTATGCAAAGCAGGTCAAGGGCAGAAAGATGTACGGCGGGCAGTCCACCGTCATCCCCATCAAGATCTCGGGCAGCGGCGTCATGCCTCTGATCTTCGCGTTTGCGATCATCAGTTTGCCTGACCTCATCATGGGTCTGTTCTTCTCGGACAGCACGGCGTATTCCAACTATCAGGAATGGTTCAGCAGCGGCACGGGTACGCTCGGCTGGCTGTATATCCTGGTCCTGTGCGTGCTCATCTTCCTGTTCTCGTTCTTCTATGCACAGATCCAGTTCAACCCCGAAGATATTTCCAAGAGCATCCAGCAAAACGGCGGCTTCATTCCGGGCATCCGCCCCGGCCGTCCCACGGCAGACTATCTGCGGAAGATCTCCAACCGCATCACGCTGTTCGGCGCTATCTTCCTGTCGTTGGTCGCGTTCGTGCCGACGCTGGTGTTCAGTTTCATCGGCAACTCCGACCTTCTGAGCGTCTTCTCCACGACCGGTATCCTCATCGTCGTGTCCGTCGCTCTGGAATTCGACAAGCAGTTGCAGTCGCAGTTGATGATGAAGAACTATAAAGGGTTCCTGAAATAATTTTTCGGTTCGCGCTCATCGCGGCAGACTTTGTCAGGCGGCGCCGCCGCCGCGGGTCACGTACGTCTGTGTACGCTCCCCTTGCGGGCGGCTTGCCATCCGCGCCTGCCGCGCGATCGCTTGCCGAAAACGGAAAGGTTCGCGCTCATCGCGGCAGACTTTGTCGGGCGGCG
>CALVMB010000023.1 GCA_944341895.1 uncultured Clostridia bacterium | reverse complement strand
ATGTTCACCGTACCGAAATTCTGCCACAGTCCCATAGAGACCGCGGAAAGTTTCAGCCCGCTCCTGCCCGCGCGGCGGTATTCCATTTTTTTATATCGGTCCTCCGAAAGGCGGAAATTGTTGTTCTGCCTGCACAGTTGAATGATCGGATCTGTTTCCATACCGTTCCCTCGTTTTATATGCGTTCTGCGCCGCACGGACCGCGCGGCGCAGGATTATTGTAAAACATGGCAAAGCAAAAGTCAATGGTTCCTGTTTGCTTTTTTTTAGCATTTTTATCCCGCGCGGCGCTCATTCGTACTCGCTGAAATCGCGGCCGCCCCCTTCTCCTTCCGCATAATATTCGCCGCCCCGTTTTTTGGCGGGCGGGCAGGCGGGCTTGGCGTTTTTCAGGTCGACCAACACCACATCCGCGCCGATCTTGACGACATTGCGCAGGGAGATGAACAGGTCGTTTTTGCGGAACACGCGGCACCCGCGCTTTCCGGGGACGGCGATCCCGAACACCTTTCCTTCGGGGAAGGAAAACACGAGATCGCTCGTTCTGCCCAGATTGCGCCCGTCCGCCACGTTGACGACGTCTTTGCATTTGAGTTCCCTGTACGAAGTTTCCATCGCTTACCTCCCCCGCGCCGTGCGCGGCGATACTATCATTGTATGCACAAACGCGCCGAAAGGTGACAGAAAAACAAAATTCCGCGCCGCTCCCTGCCTGTACGGCAGGGCGCGGCGCGGAAAACTTTTCGTTGTGCGCACAGCGAAGATAACGTTCCGTTTTGCGCGCAGCGAAGATGCGGCGGAAGAAAGAGCGCGCCGTCCGCCGCGGCGCTATGCGTCATAGGCGATGGAACCGCGGATCTCGTTGATGGCGTTTTTTTCCAGCCGCGAGACCTGCGCCTGCGAGATGCCCACCTCGTCCGAGATCTCCGTCTGCGTCTTTCCTTCGAAATAGCGCAAAAACAGGATCTTGCGCTCGCGTTCGCCCAGTTTGTCCATCGCCTCGGCGAGCGCGGCGTGCTCCGTCCACACCTCGTCGTTGTTCTTTTCGTCGCTGATCTGGTCCATGAGCAGGAGCGCGTCCCCCGATTTGTTGCATACGGGCTCGTACAGCGAGACGGGGTCGGAAATGGCGTCCAGCGCGTAGACGACCTCGCGCTCGCGCACCTGCATCGCCTCAGCGATCTTGGCGATGGTCGCCTCTTTGTGTTCCTCTTCCAGCCGTTCGCGCGTTTTGAGGATCTTATACGCCGTGTCGCGGATGCTGCGGGAAACGCGCAGCGAATTGCCGTCCCGCAGAAAGCGCTTGATCTCGCCCAGGATCATGGGGACGGCGTAGGTGGAAAAGCGCACGCCGAGATCGACGTTGAAATTGTCGATGGCTTTCAGCAGCCCGATGCAGCCCGCCTGGAACACGTCGTCCGCGTTGGCGTTCTTTGCCCAGAACCGCTTGACCAGCGAAAGCACCAGCCGCATGTTTCCGACGATAAAGCGCTCGCGGGCGGCGGCGTCCCCTTCTTTCAGGCGGCGCATGAGCGACTCGCTCTCCTGCGCGGACAGGAGCGGGAGCCCCGCCGTGTCCACGCCGCAGATCTCTACTTTTTGCAACATATCTTCACCTCCTATGTACAGCGACAAAGGTGAGTATGTGCCGCAAACGCCGGATCATACCTTTCCGCGGCGATCTGCCGCGCGCCGCGGGCCGTTTTTTGTCCCGCGCGGCGGGCATGTTTCCGCAACCGTTTTCCAGCCCCGCGCGGCAGGCATGTTTCCGCAACCGTTTTCCAGCCCCGCGCGGCGGGCAGGCGCCCTTCGCAGTCAGACCAGTTTGCTCATTTCGTTTTTGAGCCGCGAAATGATCTTTTTTTCCAAACGGGATATGTACGACTGCGAGATGCCGAGGATGTCCGCCACGTCCTTTTGCGTCATCTCCTCCCCGCCGTCCAACCCGAAGCGCATGTTCATGATGCGGCGGTCGCGCTCGGGAAGTTTTTGCAGGGCGCCGCGCAGCAGGTCGCGTTCCACGCCCGCCTCGATGTCCTTGTATACGACGTCGCTGTCCGTGCCGAGGATGTCCGAAAGGAGCAGTTCGTTGCCCTCCCAGTCGGTGTTGAGCGGCTCGTCGAAGGAAACTTCGGCGCGCACGCGCACCATGCGGCGCAGGTACATGAGGATCTCGTTTTCGATACAGCGGGAGGCGTAGGTGGCGAGTTTGATATTCTTTTCGGGGTTGAAAGAATTGATCGCCTTGATCAGCCCGATGGTGCCCACGGAAACGAGGTCGTCGGGGTCGGCGGACGTGTTGTCGAACTTGCGCGCGATGTACACCACCAGCCGCAGGTTGTGTTCGACGAGCGAGGACTTGACACGCTCGTCCCCCGCCGAAAGTTTTCCGAGCATGTCGGATTCCTCTTCCGCCGAATAGGGCAGCGGCAGAGCCTCGCTTCCGCAGATGTAATCGAGGACGTTGTCCCCTCCGTGCAGTTTCAGCCACAGCCGCACCAGCCGCAGGCGCAGTTTATTGAGCATGTTCCACCTCCCGTTCCGCATCGTCTTGTTCCTCTTCGGTGAACGAGGGCGGCAGGATGAGCCCGTATTCGCCCGCGAGCGGGCGCGGACTGAGAGCGACCGCCACATCTTTAAGTATATGCGCCGTTTTGCCGCAATATATCCGCAAACGCTCGGCGCGGAAACAAGTCATCTGCGAACTTCCGTTGACGGTATGCACGGAGATCTTTTCGCAGGGAGTATGCGCCGCGAACAGGTCCTCCGCAAAGAGAGAAAGCACCGCGGCGCGGTCGGCGACCGCCACCGCCCTGCCCCGCCCGTCGCGCAGGCGGTTGCCCGTATCCACCAGCCCTTTGACGCGCACCGTCCTGCCGCGCAGGGTGAGTTCGCAGTCGCAGGTGAGCGAAAGCACCCTGCGCCGCGCCGACAGCGCGCGCACGAGGCGCACGGCGAGCGCGGCAAAGAGCACGCACCCGCCGACCAGCACCCCCGAAGGGAGCGCCTGCACCGTGTATATAGGCGCTTCGGCGACGGAGAAATCCGAAAACAGCGCGGTGAGCACCCCCGCAAAGGCGAACATATACCCGCAGAAGCACAGCGACAGCAGCACATAGGTGCGCTTGCGGCGGCAGGTGACGGCGAGCAGCGGCAGCAGCGCCATCACGCCGTATTTGACGAGCACATCGACGGCGGCAGGCACCGAACAGTACAGGCCGAGCACGGCGTAGCCCGTGCCCAGCACCGCGCCGAGCAGCGCCGTGAGCGCGATGCGCCACCACTTTGCCTGCCCGCGCACCGTCTTTGCCGCGCAGTACAGGAGCGCCGCGTCCGCGCAGAAGTTGTTGATCAGAAGCAGATCGAGGTAGACCGTCATGCCGCCCTCCCGCCGCGGCGCGGGGCGGAGGCGCCTTCCGCCGCGGGTCTGCCCCATTATACGCCCGCCGAACGGGCGGAATTTGAAAAAGAAACCAACATCGTGGCGAATTTTAGCGCCCCGCCGCATTCGGCGGCGGGGCGAAAAGCGAAAAAAGCGCGCCCCGCGCGGAGGATCGCCGCGCGGGGCGCGAAATGCAATCTATGCAAAAGCCCGCCGCGTGAAAGCGCGGCGGGCATGGGTCCCGTTCAACGGAAAGGCGTATACTGTCCGTGCATGAAATCGTCGCGCTCGCGCTTGCGGCGGCGCAGGACGGCGAGTTGTTCCTCCGCTTCCTGCGTACAGCGCTGTACGTCCTCGTCGGTGAACGCGCCCGTTTCGGCGAGCCATTCCAGATAGGAGCGCCCCGCGCATTCGCCGTAAATGCGCTCGATGCGATCGCCGCGCAGGCGGTGCGCGATTTTGGTCACGAAGAAAGAGACATCGCGGAACAGCCCGCGGCGGGCGACGTATTCGGCGTCCTCTTCCAGCATGTCGGGATAGGTGAGTTTTTCGCCGCCGTAACGTTCGAGCGAACTGACCAGCCCGGGGCGCACGTCAAAACGCGCCCCGTCCTCGCCCGTCAAGGCGACCGAATCCGCCATCGACATGGGACGGGGTCCGACAAAACTCAGCCGCCCTGCGAACACCGCGGCGAGCGAAGGATAATACTTCATGCCGCAGGCGCGCAATACCCTGCCCATGGGCGTGATGCACCTTTCCTCGGGCAGGCGGTTGCCCTCCGCGTCGTGCAGGACGCGTTCGGTGGCGAACACCGTATACCGCACGGGCTTGCGCTTTCTGCCGCAGACCTGCACCGACTGAAAGAGCGCGGGATAGGCGTTCGACCGCGCGTTATAGATCGCCTGCGCGGCGAGCGCGACGAGAAAGAGCGGAAAGAACGCGACGAGAAAGAGCGCCGAAAACAGCACATCCAGCACCCGCTTGAACAGCCACTTGTAGTTGAGCGCGATGACAAACAGCAGTATGACGACGTCGAGCACGATGAAGAGGGTCAGCCCCCACCACGTGTCGAGCACGTCCGTCACGCCTGCCAGACAATTTACCATAAGCCCCCCCTCGGCGGCATTGCCGCACACTACGGATCTCCCGCCGCGAGCCGCACCGCTTTGCGCGGCTGCCCGCCTCGGATATTCTACTATACCATATCCCGCACGAAGGTGCAAGCGTTTTTTGAAAGCTGTGCGGCGGGATGTGCGCCTTTCACTCCTCCCGCTCCCCTTCGGCAGGCAAGCCGCACTGCGCGCACACCTGCGCGATGCGCGCGAGCACCTCCTCCCTGCCGCGGCGGGTCAGTGCGGAGACGGGAATGACGTTCCCCTCCCCCGTGCCCAGCGCGGCGGCGACGCGGCGCGCCGCGTCCTTGATGCGGGTCTTGCCCAGTTTGTCCGCCTTTGTGGCGATGACGGTGAACGGCGTCTGCGTCCTGTATAAGTACCCGACCATCAGTTTGTCGTCTGCGGTCGGTTCGTGGCGGATATCGGCGAGCGCAAACACGTGCACCGCGCCCCCGTGCGCAAAAAAGGCATCAAGAAGCACCGCCCACTTGTCTTTTTCCGCTTTGGAGACCCGCGCGAAGCCGTACCCCGGCAGGTCGGCGAGCAGAAAATCGCCGAAATCGAAGTAGTTGATCAGCCGCGTCCTGCCCGGTTCGGCGGACGTGCGCGCCAGTTTGCCGTTTGCCGCAAGCATGTTGATGAACGAACTTTTGCCGACGTTAGACTTGCCGCACACTGCAAACAGCGGCTTGTCGGGGCGGAGCATGCCGCGCGCGTCGGCGGCGCTGACGATGAAACGCGGTTCCATCACAGCCCCTCGATGGCGTTGCGGAACACTGTGTCCACATCCGCGGCGGGGATGAAATTGATCTCGCTGCGCACGTTTTCGGGGATCTCTTCCTCATCTTTGACGTTATCGGCGGGAATGATGACGTTGCGGATGCCCGCGCGGTGGGCGGCGAGCGTCTTTTCTTTGAGCCCGCCGATGGGCAGGACCTTGCCGCGCAGCGTGATCTCGCCCGTCATGGCGATGTCGCTGCGCACGGGTTTGTGCGTGAACGCCGACAAAATGGCGGTCGCCATGGTGATGCCCGCGCTCGGCCCGTCCTTGGGCGTGGCGCCTTCGGGCACGTGCACGTGGATGTCCGTTTCGCCGAACTTTTCGGGTTCGATGCCGTACGAATCGGCATGCGCGCGGATGTAACTGATGGCGGCGCGCGCCGATTCTTTCATCACGTCGCCCAGTTTGCCCGTGAGCAGGATCTCCCCTTTCCCGGGCATGGCGGACACCTCGATGGTGAGGGTGGTGCCGCCCACGCTCGTCCAGGCGAGCCCCGTGGCGGCGCCCACTTCGTTCGCCTCGGGACGAAGCGCGTCGCGCGTGTATTTGCGCACGCCCAGCAGTTCTTCGAGGTCGCCCTCCGTCACGCGGCGGGCGGGCAGGTCCCTGTTTTCGGCATACTGCACGGCGACGCGGCGCACGGCGGTATCCACGGTGCGTTCGAGGTTGCGCACCCCCGCTTCCATGGTGTAGCCCTCGATCATTGCGGCAATCGCCTCGTCCTCGAAGGTGACATAGCCCTCGGGCAGGCCGTTGGCTTTGACATGTTTTGGAATCAAATAGCGCTTGGCGATCTCCCGCTTTTCGTCCAGCGTGTAGCCGTTGAGTTCGATGAGTTCCATGCGGTCGAGCAAGGGCGCGGGAATGGTTTCCACCGTGTTCGCCGTGGTGATGAACAGCACCTTGGAAAGATCGTACGGCACTTCGAGGAAACGGTCGCGGAAGGTCGCGTTCTGCTCGGGATCGAGCACCTCCAAAAGGGCGCTGGCGGGATCGCCGCGCATGTCCGAAGAGACTTTGTCGATCTCGTCGAGCAGGAAAACGGGATTGATGCTCCCGACCTGTTTCATGGCATAGATGATGCGCCCCGGCATAGCGCCGACGTAAGTGCGGCGGTGTCCGCGGATCTCCGCTTCGTCCTTGACGCCGCCCAGGCTCATGCGCACGAACTTGCGCCCGACGGCGCGCGCCACCGATTTGGCGATGGACGTCTTGCCCACGCCGGGCGGCCCCACAAAGCAGAGGATGGGCGCGTTCATGCTGCCCGTCAGCTGCAATACGGCGAGGTACTCGGTGATGCGCTTTTTGACCTTTTCCAGCCCGTAATGGTCTTCGTCGAGGATCTTGCGCGCCTCGGCAAGGCTTTCGGTGTCCTTGGTCTGCTCCGTCCACGGCAGTTCGATGAGCCAGTCCAGATAGTTGCGGATGACGGTGAACTCGGGCGAAGACGGCGGCATCTTGTCCATGCGGCCGATCTCTTTGAGCGCCTTTTCCTCGATGTCCGCGGGCATGTGCTTTTCTTTGATCTGCCGCGAAAGGGTCTCGCGCTCCTCCTCGTCGTCTCCCAGTTCGCTGTGGATGGCTTTGAGTTGTTCGCGCAGGAAATATTCTTTCTGGTTTTTATCGATGCTCTGCCGCACGGTGGCGCTGATCTTTTTTTCCAGACGCTGGATCTCCAACTCGTCGTTGAGGCAGCGCTCGAACAGTTTGAGCCGCTCGACGACGTTGGTCGTTTCCAGCAGTTTCTGTTTGGTTGCCTCGCGGATCTGCAGAGCGGCAAGCGCGCGGTCGATGAACGCGTCCGCATCCCCCGCCGCCTCGGCGACGGACGCCGCTTCCTTGGCAAGGCGCGCATCGCCCGACGCGAGTTCGCGCAAAACTTCCTGTGCGGTGCGGAAGTACGCCTCTTCCAGCACGGGATCGCCGTGCGCGGCTTTGAGTTCGGCAACGTTGGCGAACAGGCATCCGTCCTCTTCGTATACCTCTTCCGCCTTGGCACGGTACAGTCCCTCCACCGAAAGGCGGAGGTTGTTGGAAGGCAGTTTTGCGATCTGTTTGATGCGCACGGCGCACCCGACCTTGCACACGTCGGCGGGCACGATGTCCTCTTTGCCCATATCCGTCTGGAGGCTGACAAACAGCGTCATGTCGCGTTCGGACGCGCGCGAGACGGCGGTCAGGGAAATGAGCCTGCCCACGTCAATATTTGCCGTCGTCCCCGGGAAAACCACTTTCCCGCGCAGAGCGACGAGCGGATAATTTACGATCTTTTTCGTTCTCGGCATAAAATTCCTCGCCAGCGGCGATCGGTGCGTCCGCAAAGATGCGGCGCCGCCCGCTTTTTCATAGTATAACACATCCGCGCCGCTTTTACAAGCCAAAATGCGCGGTCGGCGGCATGCTCACGCAATTCTCATCCTCATTTTTCGGATAAGACAAAAAACGACCCCGCACGGACAGCCATAGCCGCCCGCACGGGATCGCCCTTTGTGATTCCTCTACACTCAGACCCAATTCTCGCCTGCTTTATCTATATCATTTCTCATTTGTCTTCGAATGTAACTCTTTACAGGATAAGTCCGCCCAGGCCATCCGCAAGGTAACAGCCCGTCACGACCCATTTCCATTCCTGTTGATCAAACGAATAATAAATGCGGCCTTGCCAGTACCACTGCTCGTACCCCGTGGAATAACTTGCCGAAATGGTATCGCCCATGTTCAGATCGGGAGTATAATTCCTGGCAACGCATTCCATGTTGGCGCAGTCTTCCTGGTAGGTTGTCGAGCGGTACAATTCGACATGCAGTTCCACCGTCGAAGGAAGCAGAGTCAACTCATTCGTAGCGACCGCCGACATGACGCCGCCGCTGCCTACCAATTTAACAGACAGCCTCGTGAATATGCCGTAAGGTTCCGCTTCGGACTCGTTGCTGTCCGCAAATGCGGTCACACTGCCAAAGACGCCAGCCATCAGCGCAACGGTGCAAAGCGCACCGAGCAAAAGAGCAACAAACCGTTTTTTGCGAATCATAATTTCCCCCTCCGCCATATTGTCCGGTGCCCCTTGTTTGCGCCCGAACGATGCCACCATTGTAACGACAACCTGCCCGAAAATCAAGCAATTTTTTTGACATCCTGTCAAATTTCTTTAACATCCTCAATTTTTTTCAACTTTTTTGCGGCGACAACCGAGTTTCCCGTTTCCTTTGCGTGCCGCGATAACAGACAAGGTGATCGACATTGCCGAAAGCACTAAAAGACCGACAATCAGGGCAATCGAAGCATACGTATTGAAATCGCTTGAATACCGCTTTGCTTGCTCCAAAAACGTCCCAAACAAAAGCAGCACCGCCAACATCAAGGCCATAAGAAAAGCCATGATACCGACCCCCAAGCCACAAGCAGATACCGCTTTTGCTCCGCGGGAACGCACTTCCTGCTTCGGGCATTCCTTCTCGGCGGCGGCAATTTCGCCCTGCTCGTCATCGTCGAACAACAGATAATCGGCGCTGACGTTGAACAGTTTGCAGAGTTCGATGATCTTATCCGCTTTGGGCGGCGCCGAATCCGCCTCCCACTGCGCAATGGTCTGCCGCGATACACAGAGCGAAAAGCCCAGTTCTTCCTGCGTCATGCACGACGCGCGGCGCAGTGCCGTGATCTTTTTTCCGAACGTCATCGAATTTTTGTTTGTCATACCACTATCGTCTCTTTTGTTGGATTTTCAGGCAATCATTATAGCAAACATTGCCTTTTTTTGACAAGCGATTTGCGCCGCGGCGGCGATCTGCGGCACACAAAAACAACGCAAAGCGGCGGACTGCTTTTTTGCAGTCCGCCGCGCGATGATCTTCCGCGTGTTCCGATTACACAATGCCCTGCGCCATCATCGCCTGCGCCACTTTTTCAAAGCCCGCGATGTTGGCACCGACGACATAGTTGCCCTCGAAACCGTATTTTTTCGCCGCCGCATCGATGTTCTTGAAGATATTGACCATGATGCCCTTGAGTTTGGCGTCCACTTCTTCAAACGACCAGAAGAGGCGTCCGCTCGACTGCGCCATTTCCAGCGCAGAGGTCGCCACGCCGCCCGCGTTCGCCGCCTTGCCGGGCAGGAACACGACGCCGTTTTTCTGGAATTCTTCGGTGCCCGCCAGCGTGGTAGGCATGTTCGCGCCTTCGCCGACCAGTTTCACGCCGTTTTTGACGAGGATCTTTGCCGATTCTTCGTCCAGTTCGTTCTGCGTGGCGCAAGGCAGGGCGACGTCGCATTTCACTGTCCACACGCCTTTGCAGCCTTCGTGGTATTCGGCGCCTTTCACGCGCGCGGCATACTCTTTGATGCGGCCCCTCTCGACCTCTTTGATCTGTTTGACGACCGCGAGATCGATGCCGTTTTTATCGTACACATAGCCGTTGGAATCGCTCATCGTGACCACTTTCGCGCCCAGTTGCTGTGCCTTCTGGCAGGCATAGATGGCGACGTTGCCCGAGCCGCTGATGGCGACCGTCTTGCCTTCGAAACTGTCGCCCTTGCTGTTGAGCGCTTCCTGGCAGATGTACACGAGGCCGTAACCCGTCGCCTCGGTACGGACGAGCGAACCGCCGTAGGAAAGTCCCCTGCCCGTCAGCACGCCGACGTGCTCGTCGCGGATGCGCTTATACTGGCCGAACAGGAAGCCGATCTCCCTGCCGCCGACGCCGATGTCGCCCGCGGGTACGTCGGTATCCGCACCGATGTGGCGGTACAGTTCGGTCATGAAACTCTGGCAGAAGCGCATGATCTCGTTATCGCTCTTGCCCTTGGGGTCGAAGTTGGAACCGCCCTTGCCGCCGCCGATGGGCAGGCCCGTCAGGCTGTTTTTGAAGATCTGTTCAAAGCCCAGGAATTTGATGATGGACAGGTTGACGGAAGGGTGGAAGCGCAGGCCGCCCTTGTACGGGCCGATGGCGCTGTTAAACTGCACGCGATAGCCCTTGTTGACCTGCGTTTTGCCCGCATCATCCACCCAGGGGACGCGGAACATGACGACGCGCTCAGGCTCGACGAGGCGTTCCAGAAGGCCCGCTTTTTCGTACTGCGGATTGGCATCGATCGCCGTCTGCAGGCTGTGCAGCACTTCGGTCGCCGCCTGGTGGAATTCGGGTTCGTTCGGGTTCTGCTCTTTCAGGCGAGCAAGAACGTTTTCAACATAAGACATGGGACTTTCTCCTTGCTTTGGATTTCGCCCTTTATTGTACCATTTTCCCCCGTTTTTTGCAAACGATCGGGGCAAAATGGTGCTATCATTAAAATTTATATCTTCCATAACCCGCACTTTTGTCCGCGGCAAAGCGCTCGGCGACGTTCAGCCCGCGCATGCTCTCGCCCAGCGCCCGGATGCGCGCGTCCAGCGCGCGGCTCACCGCCGCGTACGTCTGCGAAAGGCAAACGCCCTGCGCGCACCCTGCCGCAGGCGCACATTCTTTGCTCTCGGACGGCGCGCAGACCGCGGAAACGGCGCTCGCGGGCGCGGCGGGCGCAACGGGACGAACGGGCAAAATTTCCGTGCGGGCGGGCGCAACTTCCATGCGGGCGGGCGCAACTTCCATGCGGGCGGGCGCAACTTCCGTACAGACGGGCGCGTGTTCGGCGCACACAGGCGCCAACAGGGCGGGCGCGACGAACATGCGCCGCACCACCGAAACGCGCACGGCGCGCTCCGCACTCTGCGCGGCGGCAGGATCGGGCATAGCGGGCGCGTGCATAGCGGACGCAAAGACGGCGGCGGGCGCACGTTCGGTGCGTGTGACAGCCGCGCAGACCGCAGAAACGGCGGCACGGGCGTTCCCTCTCGGTGCGCCCGTCCGCGCGGGCGCACCGTCGCTGCGGGTCACTTTGCCGCGCGGCGTGCGTTCGCCGAAGATGACCGCGTCGCGCGCGCTCCCCTTAAAAATTCGGCCGATCAGGGTTGTCCAGACGTTCATGGTTTTCCTCTCCTTTTTACAACACGAGCATACCACAAAATACTTGACAGATATTGTCATATATTTTAAAATACTTGTAATAAATTTTGTGGGGTGACGGCGATGAAGATGCAGGCAATGCTGCGCATCCTGTTCCGACTGCTGCAACAGCGCAAGATGAGCGCACGCGCGCTCGCGGCGGAAACGGGCGTATCCGAGCGGAGCGTGTACCGCTATGTGGAGGAACTGATCGTGGCGGGCGTTCCTCTCGATATCATACGCGGCAGAAGCGGCGGAATATGCCTGCCGGACACCTACCGCCTGCCCGAAAATTTTTTCACGGCGGAGGAATACGCGGCGGCGGCAAACGCCATGCACGCGCTGTACGAACAACTGCCCGACGAGGCGCTGGCGGGCGCCATCGAAAAACTTGCGCGGCAGAAAAAGGCGGACAGCCGCAACCTGACTTTTTCGGGCAACGTGCTGGTGGACAGCGGCACGTGGGGCGACGTGTACCACTTTACCGACAAACTCAAAGTGCTGGAAGAGGCGATCGCGCAATGCGAATGCCTGGACCTGTTCTACATCGACCGCGGCGGACGGGAATCGCGGCGCGTCGTCGAGCCGCACCTGCTCGTGCTCAAACAAAACATCTGGTACGTGTACGCATGGTGCCGCACGCGCGGCGCGTTCCGCCTGTTCCGCATCGGACGCATCCGCAGTGCGCGAAATACGGGCGAGACGTTCGCGCGGCGGGAATTTGCGCGCGAGGACGTGCCGCTGCGCTTTGAATTCGACAGCGCCGAACTGGTCACGCTGCGCCTGGAAGTGCTGCCCAAAGCCCTGCCCGACGTCGAGGAATGGCTGGGCGTGGATAACATCCGCGCCGAAAACGGCGCGCTGGTCGCGGAGGCGTCCATGCCGCAGGACGAACTGCTCCTTTCCAAACTGCTCTCCTTCGGGGACGGGATCCGCGTGCTTGCCCCCGCGCCCGTGGCGGACGCGCTCGCCGACCGCGCCCGCGCCCTAGCAGAACTGTACCGCCCCGCCGGAAAGGGCTGAACCCACCGCCCGAACGAAACGCCCCGCCTCTGAAAACGGCAGAAAAAAGCGCCCCGAAGGCGCTTGTTTGAAAGAAAACGGCACGCGCCGCCCGAACGGGCGGCGCGTGCCGTATGCGGTTTTGTGCGTTCACAGCAAGATGCAGATGACGCCGCCCTTGCCTTCGTTGACGATGCGCCCGACGGCGCGGCGCAATTTGGAGCGCGCCTCGTCCGGCATGTTGGAAAGTTTTTCGCGCAGGCCGTCCCCCGCCATTTCCTTGAAGGTGCGGCCGAACAGGTCGGTGTTCCACAGCGAATCGGCGTCCTGCTCGTAACTTTCGATCATGCCCTTGGCGATCTCCTCACTGCGCGCCGCTTCGCCCGTGACGGGCGTGATCTCGCTGTGCACGTCGATCTTCATGATATGATAGGAAGGCGCTTCCGCTTTGAGGCGCACGCCGCACCTGCCGCCGCGGCGGAACAGTTCGGGGGCGCACAGTTCCATGTCCTCTTCCGAAGGGCCGACCACGCCGTAGCCGCTCATTTCGGCGGATGCGAGCGCGCCGCGGAATTTTTCGTACATGCGCTTGGCGTCTTTGAGGGACGCGACGTACGCCATCAGCCGCAGATCGTCGCCGATCTCTTCGCCGCATTCGCGGCTGAGCATGCGATAAAACACCCCGTCTTTGGCGACAAAGCGGAAATACGCCGCGCCGCTTGCGGGATCGGTCTCATACGATTCGCAATAGACGTCGTCCTCGGCGAACGCATCCTGCAATTTAGAACAGTCGGCAAGCGAGCACACCTTGGGCGCAACCTCGCGCACCTTGGCAAGGATAGGCGCGAGCGCGGGACTGTCCTCGGGCAGTACGCACATCCACGCGGGAAGGTCGATCTCCAGTGCCGCGGCGGGAAAGGCAAAGAGCAGCCCTTCGAACGCGGCGTCGGCGCCGCCCTTTTCGGCGCAGTTGCAGCCGAAAGCGGGCACGGAATATTTCTCCGCCAGCGCCACGCACAGCGCCCTGCAATCGGCAGACTGCGGCGCCGCGCTGTTCACGGCGACGACGAACGGTTTGCCCGCGCGGGAAAGGCGCGCGGCGGTCTCCTCTTCGACGGCGAGCACTTCCTCGCGCGGGGTGCCGAAACTTCCGTCCGCGGTGACGAGCAGGGCGGCGCAGGCGTCCTCCGCATCCCCTTCGCACAGCGAAAACGTGCCCGCAGGCAGGTCCAGCGCGGCGCGGCCGTCCTCGGCGGCGACGCCCGCCGCGGAGGCAAAGCCCGCGATCAGCGAGGACTTCCCCGTCTTTGCGCCGCCCGATACGGCGATCGCGCAGTTGCCGCCCGCACGGGCGGCAAAGGCGGCATACAGTTCCTGATCCATATAAAAACAGCCTCCCATATACCAAACGATTCGGGTATACGGAAGCCGCCTTGCGGGCATGCCCCCGTATCCGTGCAGTACAGTTCAGTATATGAGAGGCGATCGCGGAAAATGCTCCGCGCGCAAAATTTTTACGCCTTTTTGCGGTGCGAAAGTTTTTTGACCGAGGTGTGATGCTCCTCCCCCGCAAGCAGGGCGAGGATGTTTTTGCGGTGCGCGAACCAGGTGAGGAAGCAGTCCAGCATGAGCAGGGCAAACACCGCGATGACGAAGCCGTTCAGCAGCGATTCGGTATAGCGCAGATAGAAAAAGATGCCCTGCGCCGCCGTGAGCATGGAAACGCCGAACAGACTGCCCATCGAGCCCCATTCACTCGCCCAAATATAGAACAGGGTGGCGAGCAGGATGGCGAGCACGACGAAGAGCATCCACCACTTTTCACAGCACAGCGCGAAGGCGTACATGCCGAGGGTGGAGGCGATGCCCTTGCCGCCCTTGAACCGCATGGTGACGGGATAGATGTGCCCGACGATGACGGACACGCCGCAGACGTAGCGCGCAAGGTCAGAGACGAGCACGTCGGTGCCCTCGAACACCTTGCCGCGGAAGATGAGATACCCCGCGAGCACGGGCAGCCCGCCCTTCAACATATCCAAAAACAGGGTGAGCGCGCCGATCTTCAACCCGAACTGACGGCTCATGTTCATGGTGCCCGGGTTGCCGCTGCCCATCTTGCGCACGTCGTTGTGTTTGATCTTGGAAATGAGCAGAGCAAAGTTGAAACATCCGATAAAATAAGATACGACCGCCATGACGGCGAACCAGTACCAGCAATCGGAAAATGCGATCATGTTCTGCCTCCTTTTCTCTCTGCGCCCTGCGCGCAGGGACGCCGCCGCATCGTGCGGACGGCCGCCGCGCGGCGGTTACACCTGCCCGGCCTGGTCGCCGCGCGAACGCGCGATGATCTTGATGGGTGTGCCCGACAGATCGAAGGAACGGCGCAAAACGTTTTCGAGATACCGACGGTACGAAAAATGCAGCAGTTCCTCGTCGTTGACGAACAGCACAAAGGTGGGCGGACACACGGAAGGCTGGGCGCAGTAGAACACCTTGAGCCGCCGCCCGCCGAAGGACGCGGGCTCGTTGGTGCGCACCGCGTCGAGGATGAGTTCGTTGAGCGTGCCCGTGGTGACGCGGAAATTGGCGTGCGCGTACACTTCGCGCGCGAGCGCGAGCACCTTTTCGGCGCGCTGACCCGTTCTTGCCGAGATATACACTGACTTGAAGTAGTCCATGAAACTCAGATCGGTCTTGAGTTTTTCTTCAAATTTGTTGATGGTCTTCCCGTCTTTTTCGATGAGATCCCACTTGTTCATGACGACGACGGAGGGCTTGCCCTGTTCGTGCACGTACCCTAAGATCTTGACGTCCTGTTCGGTCAGCCCCTCGGCGCTGTCCACGACGGCGAGGCAGACGTCGGCGCGGCGCACCGCGTCGAAGGCGCGCAGAACGCTGTAATATTCCACGTCGTCCGAAACGTTCTTTTTGCGGCGGATGCCAGCCGTGTCGATGAGGGTGTACTTCTGCCCGCCAAATTCGAAGGGGGTATCCACCGCGTCGCGCGTGGTGCCCGCCACGGGGGAAGTGATGGTGCGCTCGGAACCGAGCAGGCGGTTGACGAGACTGCTCTTGCCCGCGTTGGGCTTGCCGACGACGGCGATCTTCAGGCGGTCCGTCTCCTCCTCTTCCCCGCCGTCGAAGTAGGCGACCGCCTCGTCGAGAAGGTCGCCGATGCCCTGCGAATGTTCGGCGGAGACGGGGAAAGGTTCGCCCAGCCCCAAAGAATAAAAATCGAACAGTTTGTCGTGCGAAAATTCGTCCACCTTGTTGACGGCGAGGATGACGGGTTTGCGGCAACGGCGCAGTTTGTCCGCCACCTCGAAATCGGAAGCGGTGAGTTCCTCCCGCCCGTCCACAAGCAGGACGATGACCTGCGCCATGTCGATGGCGACGTCCGCCTGCCGCAGGATCTCCTTCCACATCAAATCTTCGGATTTGAGTTCGATGCCGCCCGTATCCACGACGGTGAATTTTTTGCCGCGCCATTCCGCGTCCGCATACAGGCGGTCGCGCGTGACGCCGGGGCGGTCCTCGGTGATGGAGATCTTCCGCCCCGCGATTTTATTGAATAGGGTGCTTTTCCCCACGTTCGGGCGGCCGACGATCGCCACCAAAGGATTTGCCATACACTGTGCCCTCGCATCATTTCCTGTCGGATGGGAATATTATACAGATTTTTGCGCCGCTTGTAAAGAAATTTCAAAGAAAAAAGCGGCCTGCCGAGCAAACCGCTTTTTTGCTATCCGATCAGAACAATCCCATGATCGCGCTCGCCACATACAAGATGACGGCGATGATGAAGATGATGACCCACGCCTTGCCGTGTGCGCGCGCAAACGCATACGCGCCGAACACGATGCCGAGAAGCAACGCGATATCCTTGATCAGTACCAGAACGTCAAACAGTTTGCCGCTCACGTCCACACCGACCAAAGGCAGGAAGTTGTTTACGAAAATGAGCAACGCCGCCAGAATCAGGGTGACATAGCAACACAGGCGGATAAAGTCGCGCTTGGCTTCCCCTTCCGTTCTTTGCCGTTTCGCCATAAGAACATATTCTCCTTTTGATTTTGTTTTCCTATTTTACCACGGCGCGAGACAATTTTCAACCGATTCGCCCCCGTGCAGAACAAATTTTATGCGGGAAAAGTTCCCTCTTTTTCGTAAATGTATACGGCGTCCTCGCCGTCGTCCTCGGCAAAGCGCACGGCGATGCCCTCGCGGCGGGAAGTGGGCACGCTCTTGCCCGTAAAATCTGCCTTGAAAGGCAGTTCGCGGTGGCCGCGGTCGACGAGCGCGAGCAGTTGCACTTTGGCGGGTCTGCCCAGCGCCATGACTTCGGCGATCGCCGCGCGCGCCGTCCTGCCCGTGTACAGAACGTCATCGCACAGAAGCACCGTCTTTCCGTCCACGCCGAAAGCGATCTCGCTGCCCGAAAACTCGATCTCGGACGCGGGGTCTTCGAGGTCGTCGCGGTACAGGGCGATGTCGAACACGCCCATGGGCACGTCCGCCCCCTCGATGGAATCCAGGCAGGCCTTGATGCGCGCCGCAACGGTGACGCCGCGGGTACGGATGCCGATGATGACGAGGTTTTCCACCCCTTCGTTGCGTTCGATGACCTGGTGCGCGAGGCGGCGGAAGGTGTTGCCGATGCCCGCTTCGTCCATGATCTTTCCTTTGATCTTCATTCCTGTTCCTCCCTGCCGCGGCGCTCGCTCCGTTCCAGCGTTTCCAGCACCTGCGTAAAATCTTTGGGAAGTGGCGCCGTGAACGTCATCCTCTCCCCCGTCGTCGGGTGCGTGAACGAAAGCCGCTCGGCGTGCAGCAGTTGCCCGCCCACGCGGAAGCGCTGTTTTTTGGAGCCGTAGACGGGATCGCCCGTCACGGGATGCCCGATATGGCGGCAATGCACGCGGATCTGGTGCGTCCTGCCCGTTTCCAAACGGAAGCGGACGAGAGTATATCCCGCCGCATAGCGGCGCACGACTTCATAATTGGTGGCGGCGAATCTCCCCTTCGCGGGAGGAACGACCGCCATTTTGGTGCGTTCGGTCGGATGCCTGCCGATGTACGTTTCGATCCTGCCTTCGT
The DNA here is from genome assembly GCA_944341895.1 of uncultured Clostridia bacterium. Taxonomy (GTDB): domain Bacteria; phylum Bacillota; class Clostridia; order Christensenellales; family Borkfalkiaceae; genus Borkfalkia. Next base: position 2,406 of record CALVMB010000023.1, on the reverse strand, counting down.
CCTGCCCGAACACGCCGTCGCACAGCGCGAGATAGACGCGCGAACAGGTCTTGTTTGCGATCTGCGCGGACAGCGACAGATGCGCCGCGTCCGTCTTGGCGACGACCAAAAGCCCCGTCGTGTCCTTGTCGATGCGGTGCACGATGCCGGGACGCACCACCCCGTTGATGGAACTGAGATTTTTGAGGCGGTACAGCAGCGCGTTGACGAGCGTTCCCGTCAGGTTGCCGCACCCCGCGTGCACCGTCAGCCCGCGCGGCTTGTTCACGACGGCGAGGTCGTCGTCCTCGTACACGATGTCCAGCGGGATATCCTGCGGCGTGAGGTCGAGCAACTGCGGCGGCGGGACGGTCACTTCGAACTCCTCCCCCGCCGCGACGGGGCGGGAAGGCTTGTCCGCACCCGCGGCGCGCCCCGCTTCCGCGGGGAGGACGTGCCCCTCTTCGATGAGTTTTTTGGCGGCGGAACGGGTCACGCCCAACGCTTCCGCCAAAAATACGTCCAGGCGCGCGTACGACTTTTCCGCCTCGACGGTGCGGCTATCCACGGTCTTTGCCCGCGTCCCGCCCCTCTGCGGGCGGCGCGTCGCTCTGCGGAGCGTCCTGTCCCTTTCCAGACGCCTGATCCTGCGGGACGTCCTGCCTCTCTGCAGGCGGCACATCGCTCTGCGGGGCGTCCGCGGCGGGCAATGCCTCGGCGGGAACGGCGGACGCCGCGATCTCCCCCTGCGCACCGCCGTGGTGTTTGTGTTTGCGGAACAGGGCGTCCTCGTCCACGAAGAGCAGGGCGAGGATGAACATGACGGCGCCCGCGGTGACGGCGAGGTCGGCGACGTTGTTGTTGAATTCGGTAAAGCCGAAGTTCATGTAGATGAAGTCGCGCACGCCCTGTTCGACGGCGCGGTCGATGAGGTTGCCCGCCGCGCCCGTCATGATCATGATGATGGAAAAGCGGAGAAAGCGCTTGCGCTTGGGCAGTTTCAGAAATACGATGAGGAACACGAGCAGCGCTACGCCCGTGATGGCGATGAGCGCAGGCTGTGCCCATGCCTTATCCGCCAGCCAGCCGAACGAGATGCCCGTGTTGAGCGGGATCGCCTCGAAACCGAACAGTTTGGGGATGAGCATGACGCTCTTTCCGTACAGCGCGTAGGCGATCGCTTTGGTGACCTGGTCGACCAGCAGGACGACGAAAAACAACAGTGCATACCACATGCGGGATACTTCTCCTTATTCGTCCATGAGCCCGAGGTTGCGGCACAACTTTTCGAGGTCGAGTTCCCCCTTGGGGTTGAGCACCTCGTCGAGGTTGAAGCCGCTCTCCTCCTCCCCTTCGACGTACTTGCCGATGACGGCGCGCGGGTCGAACGGCTCCTCTTCCTGCGCCTTGGGCGCGGCGAACGCGTTCGGGTCCTTGCCCAACAGCGCCGCGAGGTTCTCGGACAGTTCTATGTATTTTTTTGCCTCGTCCGCGGGAATGACGCCGCGCATCTGTTCGGCAAGTTTTTTCCATTTTTCGGAAAACAGCCGCAGGGTGCGCCACTCCGTTTCGGCGGACATGCGGTAGAGTTCGCGGATCTCTTCGCCCTTGGATTCGGCAGCGACGATCGCCCTGCCGATCTTGCCTTCCTTCTGCCGGTATTCGGCGAGCGAGGCGCGCAGACTGCGGTTTTCTGCCGTCAGCCCGTCCAGCCGATAGTTGAGTTGGCGGATCTTGATCTCGTATGCCTCGCGGATGCCCGCGATGAGTTGCTCCGTCTCTTTCTGTGTGAATTTCTTAGCCATTGTTCCCCCGTATGGCCCGGATCAGCCTGTTTTTCTCGCCGTACAGCCGTTCGGACAAGTCCACTTTGTACAGGTGCGGGTTGTCCAGCCGCTTATATTCGTCCCAGAAGGTCTCCTTTTCCGCCTGCGCATAGCGGCAGACGGAAGAAAGATCGGGAAGGTCGTACACAAGTTCGCCGCCGCGGAGCACGGGCACGAGCAACGGGCGCACGGTATATTCGGTGAACGTGGTGCGTTTCCACGTATCCTTGGGGTCGAAGACGGTGAGCGGCTTGCCCGCGTCGATCTCCTCCCCGCGCACGGCGATGAGGTCGGCTTCCGCTTTGCCCGTCGCCTTGTCATAAATGCGGTACACCTGTTTGAAGCAGGGATTGGTGATCTTGCCCGAATTGTCGGACAACTTGATCTTGGGGATGAACTCCCCGCCCGCGGGCGCGAGCGCGGCGAGTTTGTACACCCCGCCGAGCGCGGGCATGTCCGCACTGGTGATGAGTTTGGTGCCCACCCCCCACAGGTCGATCTTGGCGCCCTGGCTTTTGAGAGAGGCAATGGTGTACTCGTCCAGATCGCCCGACGCGCAGATGATGGTATCGGGGAACCCCGCTTCGTCCAGCATGCGGCG
>CALVMB010000022.1 GCA_944341895.1 uncultured Clostridia bacterium | reverse complement strand
GCGATGCACGGGATATAGTCGGACTTGTTGTACGCGCGGTTGACGGCGACGAGCAGGTCGGCGATCTCGCGGTTGAACGGCGTGGTGCGGTACACGGGCGGTTTGCAGATGTAGCCGCTCAGCACGATGCTGTTGGGATTTTTGCCCGCGGGCGCATCCACCGGTTCGCGCACGAACACGGTGAGCATCAGGCGCGAGCGCCCGTTTTCCAGTTTGTTGTACGAGCGGAACTGCCCGAGCGCACACAGCGTGGCGCCCACTTTGAGATCGCGCTCGGAAATGAGCCGTTCGGACACCGTGACGGGCAATATGTCCGCCTGCCCCGAAAGGCGCATCACCTTGACTTTCAGTTCGTAGAACCCCTCGCCGTACACCTCGTGCGAAAAGACAGCGTCGCTGACGATCTCGCCCATGATAAAGACTTTGTTGTTCTTCTCTGTGCCGTTCATAACCAAAAAATCCTCCGAAACAATGTTCTTTACGAAGCGGCGCGCTGCCGCCCGTTTGCGTCAATGGTATAGTTTTCGCGCAGGATGAGTTCGCCGACGGGGACGATTTCATAGCCGCGGTTTTTCAGCGTCGCCAGCACGAGCGGCAATGCCTCCGCCGTATGCAGTCCGTTGTTGTGGCAGAGAATGATGCTCCCCGCCTGCACTTTGCCCGTGATGCGCGAGGCGATCTCGTCCGCCGTCAGGTCCTTCCAGTCCAGACTGTCCACATCCCACTGGATAGTGAAAAAGCCCTCCGCCTCGGCGGTATCGATGAGCAGATCGTCGTAATCCCCGTACGGCGCGCGGAACAGATCGACCTTCTTTCCCGTCACGCTTTCGATCGCGGCGGACGAGGAACGCAGTTCCGAAGCGATGGCATCCCCGTCCATCTTGGACATGTACGAGTGGGTGGCGCTGTGTGTGCCGATCTCGTGCCCCGCCTCGTCGATCTTTTTCACGTATTCGGGATATTTTTCCGACCAGAATTCCACCATGAAAAAGGTAGAGCGCACGTTTTCGGCGGCGAGCGCTTCTAAAATGGCGTCGGTGTGTTCGGTGCCCCACGCGCAGTCGAAGGTGATGGCGATCTTTTTGTCCGCCCGCTCCACCGAATAGACGGGCAGCGAACGCACCGTCCCTCCCGTATAGAGGGCGTACGCCCCCGTAAAGCGGACCGCCGCCGCCAGCGCGGCAAACAAAAACACGAACGCCGCCGCCAGCGCGGCAGCGCGCACGCGAACGGTGCGGATCATCTGCACTTCCTCCCTATTTTATCGGTTTCAAACGCGGATATTTTATCCGTTTTTATCGAAACGCGTCTTTCTTTGCCGAAAACGCCGCAGGCGCTTTCCGCTTTGTTTTAACCTATGCCGCGCGCCCGCCCGATATGCGCCCCGCCCGTAATTTTGCCGTGCCGCCTTCCCGCGGCGTCAAAAAATGCCGCCCGTCGGGCGGCAGTAAAAGATCGCCCGCGGCTGACGCCGCGGGCGGAAAACAAAAAGAGACGCGGCAAAGAGTCCGAACCGGAACTTTGCCGCGTCTCACGCGTGCGCCGTGCGAAACGGCGGATTATTTTCGGCGTGCCCGCCGAGGATCCCGTTACACCATCTTTTCGCCCAGCGTCTGTCCGCCGAGGATGTGGATGTGCAGGTGGTGCACCGTCTGCCCCGCATCCGCGCCCTGGTTGACGATGAGGCGGTAGCCGTTCCCCAGCCCCAGCGTGGAGGCAATGAACGGAATGCGCATCATGGCGTGTTTGAGCACTTCCGCCTGCGCGAGATTCATCTCCGCAAGGGTGGCAAAGTGCTGTTTGGGCACGACGAGCACGTGCACCTTTGCCTGCGGGTTCACGTCCTTGAACGCGACGATCTCCTCGTCCTCGTACACCTTCTGCGAAGGGATCTCCCCCGCGACGATCTTGCAAAAAATACAGTTTTCCATGTTCAGGAACCTCCTTGATTTTCCGTTGTCTGTGCGCGTTCCCCTTCCGTCCGCGCCTGCCCGCCGCGCTCTGCGGCGCTTTCCGCCTGTTCCGCGGGCAAAGCCCAAAGCCCGTCCCGATAAGGGCGCACGGGCACCACGGCGCGTTTGCCCGAAAGCCGTGCGGGCACGTACAGGCGGATGTAATTTTCCGAATACCCTTCGGTCGCCCCGTCGCGATACTCTTCGGGCACGATGTGCAGTACTTTTCCCAGCCACCGCTCTTCGTATCCGCGGCGCAACTCTTCGGCGAGCGAAAGCAGGCGGTGCATGCGCTCCTTTTTGACGGCGGCGGGCAGATCGGGCAATTTTGCCGCGACGGTGCCCGTGCGGCGGCTGTACGTAAAGCAATGGATGTTCGCAAAGCGCGCGCGGCGCGCGAGATCGAGCGTATCTTCAAAATCGCTGTCCGTCTCCGTGGGGTACCCCGCGATGATGTCCGTCGTGATCGCCGCATCGGGGAAACGGGCGCGGATGCGCTCCGTCTGCTCCAAAAACTGTTCGCGGGTATAGTGGCGGTTCATGGCGCGCAGAACGGCATTCGACCCGCTCTGCAAAGAGAGGTGAAACTGCGGCGCAAAGTCGCGCACCGCCGCGGCGGCGTCCAGAAGGCGTTCGTCCAGCGCCGCCGTCTCCAGCGAGCCGAGGCGGATGCGGCAGGACGCGTCCTTGACGGCGTACAACAGGTCGGCGAGCGTGCGTTCCCCGTCCCGATACGAAGAAATGTCGATGCCGGTGATGACGACTTCCTCCGCCTGTGCGGACAAGATCTCGCGCGCCGCGCTTTCCAGCGAGCGGGAACGGCTCCTGCCGCGCAGGTACGGGATGATGCAATAGGAACAGAAATGGTTGCACCCGTCCTGGATCTTGACGAAGGCGCGCGTCTTGCAGCGCTTGGGCGGGAGCATCTCGTCGTACTCCGCCTGCGGCGGCGCGATGTGTATGCCCCCCTCGTCCAGCATGCCGAGGATGGCGCTCTTATGCTGTGCGCCCGTGACCAGCGTCACGTTCTCGCGCCCCGCAAACGCCTCGGGCGCGCGTTCGGCGGCGCAACCGCACACGACGATGCGCGCCTGCGGGCTGACCGCGCGGATGCGCGCGATCGCCTGGCGGGATTTTTTCTCCGCTTCGGCGGTAACGGCGCAGGTGTTGAGGATATACAGGTCGGCGGGAACGAGTTCGTCGCTCACCTCCCAGCCGCGCTCGGCGAGCCCGCGCAGCAGCGAGGCGCTCTCGCAGTCGTTGACCTTACAACCCAGCGTAAAGACGACCGCTTTCATTCCAGTTCCCCCAGCGAAAAGAGGGTGACCGCCAGAAAGGCGATCGCCGCCGTCTCGGCGCGCAGGATGCGCTTGCCCAGCGAGATGCCCGCAAAGCCCGCCGCCTTTGCCGCCTCGAATTCTTCGGGCGCGAATCCGCCCTCGCTGCCCACGACCAGCGCGCAGGAACTGCGCAGGGCGTGCAGATCGGCATCCGAGCGCTGCGCAAATTCGCAGGCGAACAGTTTGTTGTCGTATTCCGCGCAGGACGCGAGCGCTGCGGCGAGGTCGGGATAATACTCCACGGCGGGCACCGAAGCGCGCAGACACTGCCGCGCCGCCTCGCGCGCCACCTTTTCCAGCCGTTGCAACTTATTTTCGTTCATGTATGCGGAGCAATAGCGCGAAGAAAACACGCCCACCGACGCGGCGCCCAGTTCGGTGGCTTTCTGCACGACCAGTTCGGTCTTGTCCCCTTTGAGCGCGCCGACGAGCAGGCGCACGGGCACGCGGCACTCTTTATCCGCGACGCGCTCGCCCACCACGCCGCACACCAGTTCGGTTTTGCCCACCGAACGCACGATCGCGTCGTATTCCCTGCCCGTTCCGTCGAAAAGAACGATCTCGTCCCCTTCGCGCAGGCGCAAAACGGTCCTGGCGTGCGAAAATTCGTCGCCGCGCAACACCGTTTCGGGCGCCACGCAGGGCGCAAAAAATCTGCGGGAGGACATGGTCACGCCCTCTGCATGGCGAGCGCAAACCACTCGCCGCGGCGCATCTGTTCGGCAAGGCGCATGCCCGCGCCCTCGAAGGCGCGCAAGACCTGATCGAGTTTGCTCTCGATGATGCCGCTGAGGATGAGCGTTCCGCCCGCGGCGAGATGCGCGGGAAGCCCGGGCGCGAGGCGGCACAGGATGTCGGCGGTGATGTTCGCCGTCAGGATCTGCCCGCACACCGACTTTTCTTCCAGAAGGTCGCCGCGCACGACGGTGCAGCGGTCCGCAACGCCGTTGCGCGCCGCGTTGTGCGATGCGCTCGCCACGGCGAAGGGGTCGATGTCCGAAAGATAGGCGCCCTTTGCCCCGAGTTTGACGGCGGCGATGCCGAGGATGCCGCTGCCGCACCCCACATCCACCGCGAAATCGCCTTCGCGCAGGTATTTTTGCAGTAGTTCGAGGCACATCGCGGTCGTCTCGTGTTCGCCCGTGCCGAACGCCATGTTGGAATCGAGCAGGATGACCGCCTCGTTTTCCTTTGCCTCGTACGGGATCCATTCGGGACAGACGACTACCCGCTCCCCGATGTGCAGGGGGCGGAAATGCTTTTTCCAGATATCCATCCACTCGTCCCCTTCCACTTCGCGCCTGCCCGTTTCCAGCGTGCCCAATTCGAACACGCCCGCACTGCGCGCGCGCAAGGCGTCCAGTTCTTCGCGGATGGACGCGCAGTCCGCGTCGGCGCCCGCAGCAAGCAGAAAGCACTTGACGAGCACGTCGCCCTGCGGTGCCGCCTCGTCGTCGATATAATCCCAATAGGTGCTCTTGTCCCGCTGCAAGGCGATCACGTCGTTTGCGTCCGACACCGCGACGCCGTACGTCGTATACTGCCACAGCACGTCGGCGACCAACTCGCTCCCCTCGGTGGTGGTATGCACAGTGAGTTCGATGAATTTCATTGTTTCTCCTTCCCGCCGTCCGTTCCTGTCCCCGAAACATCCTCTGCCGCATGCCCGCAATCCGCCCCTTCCGCATCCGCGGCAGGCGAAGCGGGTACGGCGGCGCCTGCACCCTTCTCCGTTTGATCCTCGGGCGGCATTGCGCGATTTGCCTCTCGCTCGCTCTTTTCGCCTTTTTCGGCTTTATACACAAAATCCACGACGGGACGGCTGTCCCCGTCCTTCCCCGCCGCCTCGCGCTCGAGCATGGCTCGGAACTGCTTTTCGGTGAGGATGACCTTGTTTTCAAACCAGCGCGGGCGCATACGCATGCCGATATAACTGACGGCGCACACCACGAGACAGCCGACGATGTTCATCAGCATGTCGCCCATCGTATCCTTGATGCCGTTGCCGTACGGGACGGAGTGCGCGGTCCCCTCGACAACCTGCCCGTCCACGACGATCTGCGCGCCCTCGATGATGCTGTCCTGCCAGCGCTGCATGTTCAGCCCGAACAGGCGGTCGGCGGCGTATTCGATGAGTTCCCACAGATATTCGGCGGTCATCGTAAAGCAGAACGTGAACAATACGATAAAGAAGGGGGAAAGTTTGGTCCTGTTCCCCTCGCGGTTGTTGAGCAGCCAGACGACGGAAAAACTCAGTGTGGAAAAGATGAGCCCGCCCGTCGCGTGCAGGATCTTATCATACAAAAAGACGTGATCGTACGCACGGTAGATCTCGCCGAGAACAAAATGCGCAAAAATGTAGATGTACAGGATCACCGTGATGGAATTCGGGATATAGCATTTGAACTTGCGCTGGATGATGAGCGGGATGTTCAGGATCAGGAGTGCGCCGATGCACTGAAAAATATGGTTGATCGTGATATCCAGCCCGCGCTCGTCCTCAAAAAAGTAAAACAGAAGCGAGCCGATCGCCGTCAGCAGCGTGATGACCTGCAAAGCGATGTTGAAACGAATGGCATTCTTCCCCTTGCGGCGGAGCGCATACAGGATGTCGGCATCCTCGCGTTCTTCCGCGGTCAGTTCTTCCGCTTCTCTGCGTTTGCGCATACTTTCCTCCTTTCGTGCCGCAGGCACATTCCGTATTGTAACGCATTTTGCAAAAATCGTCAAATCATTTCGACCCCGCATACAAAAGCGCCCGCCGAAAGGCGGGCGCTTTGCGGTTTTCGCCGCAAACATTGTGCCGATCGTACCGAAACCGGCTTACTTTTTATAGGGATCGACGCCGTACATCGCCTGCACGTTGTCGCGGAAGGCGCGCATCTTTGCGGTCTGGCGCATGTCCACGCCCGCGTCGAATTCCTGCAGGGCGCTCTTTTGCTCGCGCGTCAGTTTTGCGGGAACTTCCACCGAGACGGTGATGTACATGTTGCCCGTGCCCAGGCGCGTTTTCAGCCCCTTGCCGCGCACGCAGAACACTGTTCCGCTCTGCGTTCCCTCGGGGATGAGGTACTCGAACGGTTCGTCCAGTCCGGGGACGAGCACTTTGCCGCCCAGCGCCGCCGTCGAAAAGGAGACGGGTAGGTCGATGTACAGGTCTTTGTCCTTGCGCTTGAAGAACTTGTGCGGTTCGACGCGGAACACGACGATCAGATCGCCCGCCTCGCCGCCGTTGGGCGCGGCGTGGCCGTACCCCTTTTTGCGGATGTAACTGTTGGTATCCGCGCCCGCGGGGATGTTGAGCGTGACCACCGTCTCCTTGCGGGTATAGCCCTTGCCCTTGCAGTCGGGGCACATTTCGGTGATCTTTTTGCCCGTGCCGCCGCACGCGTCGCACACCGCCATGCGGATGGTCCTGCCGAACAGCGTATCCTGCGCGTAGCGCACCTGCCCCGTGCCCTTGCACTTGTCGCAGGTCTTGAACGCGGTGCCGTTTTTGGCGCCCGTGCCGCCGCACGTCTTGCACGGCTCGTTGCGCACGTAGCGCACCTCCTTGGTGCAGCCCTTGGCGGCATCGAGGAAGGACAGGACCACTTCGCGCGTGATGTCCTCGCCCTGGCGGGGCGCGGCGTTTGCCGAACCGCCGCCGAAGCCCGAGAAAAATTCGTTGAATATGTCGCCGAATCCGCCGAACCCGCTGAAGCCGGCGCCGCCGAACCCGCCCGCGCCGCCGCGCATGCCCGGATGTTCCAGTTCGTAGTCGTATGCGGCGCGTTTCTGCGGATCGGAAAGCGTCTCGTGCGCCTCGTTCACTTCCTTGAACTTGGCCGCCGCGTTCGCGTCGCCCGGATGTAAGTCGGGGTGATACTGTTTGACCAGTTTGCGGTACGCCGCCTTGATGTCGGCGTCCGACGCCTTGCGGTCCACCCCGAGGATCTCATAATAATTTTTGTCTGCCATATACCACCTCTTGACAGGTTGGCGCGGCGCCCGCCACGGCGGGGCGCACCGCACCGGAACACGCAACAATGCCGTGAAGACTCACGGCATTTTGCGCTTTGCGATCGGCTTGCAGAACAAGCCGCCCCGATTACTGGTGGAACTCGGTGTCGCCGTCGTCGCTGCCCGCGTCCGCGGAACCCGCGCCCGCGCCTGCCGCGCCTGCCTGCTGGTAGACCTTGGCGAAGATCTGCTGGCTTTCGGAAGAGAGTTTTTCCGTCGCCGCACGGATGCGGTCGTCGTCGTCCGAGGCGAGTTCCTCTTTGGCGTGTTTGACCGCCTCTTCGAGTTGCGCCTTGTCTTCGGCGGAAAGTTTGTCGCCCAGTTCGCCCACCGATTTCTCGACGGCGAAGATCATGCCGTCCAGTTTGTTCTTGTTGTCCACCTTCTCCTTGCGCTTCTTATCCTCTTCGGCGTACTGTTCCGCTTCCTTGACGGCGCGGTCGATGTCCGCTTCGGAGAGATTGGTGGACGACGTGATGGTGATGTCCGTGCTCTTCTGCGTGCCGAGGTCTTTCGCCGTGACGTGCACGATGCCGTTCGCGTCCACGTCGAAGGTGACTTCGATCTGCGGGATGCCGCGCGGTGCGGGCGGGATGCCCGTCAGTTCGAACCTGCCGAGCGTCTTGTTGTCCTTGGCAAATTCGCGCTCGCCCTGCAGAATGTGGATATCCACCTGCGTCTGGTTGTCTGCCGCGGTGGAGAACACCTGCGACTTTTTGGCGGGGATGGTCGTGTTGCGCTCGATCAGGCGGGTGAACACGCCGCCCAGCGTCTCGATGCCCAGCGACAGGGGCATGACGTCGAGCAAAAGGACGTCTTTGACCTCGCCCGAAAGCACGCCGCCCTGGATGGCCGCGCCGATCGCGACGCATTCGTCGGGGTTGATACCCTTGAACGGCTCTTTGCCCGTGATGCTCTTGACTTTTTCGACGACCGCGGGGATACGCGTGGAGCCGCCGACGAGGATGACTTTGTCGATGTCGCTGTACGAAAGCCCCGCGTCCTTCATGGCGAGCCGCATGGGTTCGCCCGTCTTTTCGACGAGGTCCGCCGTCAGCGCATCGAACTTCTGGCGGGTGAGGTCGAGGTCGAGATGCTTGGGCCCTTCCGCCGTCGCCGTGATGAACGGCAGGTTGATATTGGTCGTGGTCATGCCCGAAAGTTCGATCTTGGCTTTTTCCGCCGCTTCTTTCAGGCGCTGCATCGCCATTTTGTCCTTGGACAGGTCGATGCCCTCTTTGCTCCTGAACTCGTCGACGAGGTAGTCCATGACGCGCTTGTCGAAGTCGTCGCCGCCCAGCATGTTGTTGCCGTTGGTGGCCAAAACTTCGAACACGCCGTCGCCGATCTCCAGGATGGAGACGTCGAAAGTGCCGCCGCCGAGGTCGTAGATCATGACCTTGTGGTTGTTCTTGTCCTTATCCAGCCCGTAGGCGAGCGCCGCCGCCGTCGGCTCGTTGATGATGCGCAGAACGTTCAGCCCCGCGATCTTGCCCGCGTCTTTGGTCGCCTGGCGCTGGGAGTCGGTGAAGTACGCCGGGCAGGTGATGACGGCGTCCGTCACCTTGCCGCCCAGATAACTTTCCGCATCCGCTTTCAGTTTGGACAGGATCATCGCGGAGATCTCCTGCGGGGAATACTTCTTCCCGTCGATGTCCACTTTGTAATCGCTGCCCATATGGCGCTTGATGGAGATGACCGTGCGGTCGGGGTTGGCGACGGCCTGGCGCTTTGCCACCTGCCCCACGATCCTCTGCCCGTCCTTCTGGAAGGCGACGACGGAAGGCGTCGTGCGCGCACCCTCGGGGTTGGGGATGACGACTGCCTCGCCGCCTTCCATGACGGCGACGCAGGAGTTGGTCGTTCCTAAATCGATACCGATGACTTTTCCCATAATACTGCTCCTTCTATCCGAAAAGGGATATTTCCTTGATTTTTGATTTTGTATGAAAAACGGCTCGCGCCGGTTTTGCCTTATTTACGAGGTCACTTTGACCTGTGCGTAGCGCAGCACCTTGTCGCCGCGCTTATAGCCTTTGAGAAACACTTCCTTGACGTAGCCGGGTTCCACGCCCTCGGCGGCGGGCTCGCTCATGACCGCCTCGCACAGCGCGGGGTCGAACTCCTCGTTCACGGGGTCGATCGCCTCGATGCCCTCCTCGTCCAGAAGTTTGCGGAAACTGCGCAGCACCATCTCGATGCCCTTTCTGGTCTGCTCGTCGCACATGGCGAGCGCGCGTTCGAGGTTGTCGCCGACGGGCAGGATCTTCAAAAGAACATCCGCCTTTCCGTCCAGATAGGCACTGCGGCGCGCCGATTCGTTGCGCTTACGGAAATTGTCGAATTCCGCCGCCGTGCGCATCCACTTATCTTTGTACGCGGCCGCTTCCGCCTGCGCCGCTTCCAGCGCCGCGGCGGTTTCGTCTTTCGCTTCGGCAACGGGTTCTTCCGCGGGGGTCTGCTGCGCCTGTTCCGTCTCTTCCGTCACGGCCTGTTCGGCCTTTTCTTTTTCACTCATCTTTGTCGTCCTTTTTGTTTTTGTTCCTGCCGACCAGTTCTTCCAGCGCCTTGCCGACGTTTTCGAGCACGGCGATGACTTTGGTGTAGTCCATGCGCATGGGCCCGATCACGCCGTAGGTGCCCAGGCTCCTGCCGCCCGCCGAATAGGTCGCGGTCACCACCGAACAGTCTTCGGGCACGTCCTTGTCCTCGCACGAACCGATCTTGACGTTGATCTGGATCTCGTCGTTTTCGTCGCCGATGATCTCGGCGAGTTTATCCTTGCTGGAAATGACGGACAGGAAGTTTTTGACGTTGCCGATATCGTCGTACTCCGGATGGTTGAAGATCTTATCCGCGCCCGTGAGGATGACGTCCGTATCGCGGGGACGGGTGTACTCTTTGAGCGCGTCGATGACCTCGCGCATGACCTGGCGGTACTGCCCGAACTCGGCGAGCGCCTCCTCGCTGACCGCGTCCGCTTCCGAAAGCGCCTTGCCTTCGAACAGTTTGGCGATGACGCGCGAGGCGTTTTCCACGTCCGCGTCCGACATGCTTTCGGGCAGATCGATGAAACTGTCGCGCAGGATGCGCGAACCCGTCACGATGACCAGCAGCGCCTGCCCTTCCCCGCAGGGAAGCAGCGTCAGCGAACGGATCTTTTCCTGTTCCTTGTGCGGGCCGATGGCGACCGACGTATAATCGGTGAGGTCGCTGATGACCTTGGAAACGTTGCGGATGAGGTGTTCCACGTCCCCCGAACGGTCGGAAAACGCCTTTTCGATGTAATCGAGGTCCTTTTCGGACAGGTTGCCGCGTTCCATCAGTTCCTCGATGTAAAAGCGGTATGCCTGCGGCGACGGGACCCTGCCGCCCGACGTGTGGAACTGCGTGAGATACCCCAGTTCTTCGAGCGATGCCAGTTCGTTGCGCACGGTGGCGGAACTTACGTCCGTCATGTGGCGCTCCGCAATGACTTTGCTCGAAACCGGCACCGCGGAATTGATATACTCATCCACGACGATCTGTAAAATTTTCTTTTTCCGGTCGGACATCTTCATTGCTTTCTCTCCGTTCGGTAAGATCTGGCACTTCGTCAAAAAATATGTTAGCACTCTCAATCTGTAAGTGCTAACGCTATTATAATTCGATTGCCGCCCAATGTCAAGGGTTTTATGCCGTTATTTTTCGCTTTCGGAAAAAATTTTATCCGCCGCGCGCTCGCGCGCGCCTGCCCTGCCTGCGCGCAATATTTTACAAGGTGCCCGCGCGCGCAATGTATTACAAGGCGCCCGTGCGCGACGTTCCGCGCCCCGCACGCGACGTTCCGCGCCCCGCACGCGAAGTTCCGCGCCCCGCACGCGACGTTCCGCGCCCCGCACGCGACGTTCCGTGCCCCGCACGCGCAAGCGCATATACCTGCCCGCATGCGCCGATCTGCATCCCCCTGCCGCGCGTGCCCGCATCCGATATCCCCGCCCGCACGCCCCCGAAAAACACAGAGAGGACGCCCGTGACGGGAGCCCTCTCTGCGATATCGGTAGGTTATTGTAACGGAGTAAGCGTACGGATGCGCCCGCCGCGGCGGAGCGCCTGACAGCGCGCCCCGCGGGGTGCGCCGTTTGCGGCGCCCGCGCGGGCGCCGACGGCAGCCGCGCGCGGCTCGCTTTGCATGGTTGCATGGTACCATATCCGGCGCGCAAAGTCAAATAAAAATTAACCAAAGTTAACAGAAATTGCGCAAAAATACCCCGCCGTCCGGGGCGGGGTTTTCCTGCGCCGCGCAGAAACGTTTCCGCCGCCCGCAGTCTCTGCGGGCGGCGGGCGAAGATCACATCTGTTTTTTGAGCGATTCGGCGATCTCCACGCCCGAACTGGTGCCGATGCGGTCGGCGCCAGCATCCACCATAGCGCAGAAGGTCTCCTGCGAGCGGATGCCGCCCGAAGCCTTGACCGCGCATTTGTCCCTGACCGCGTCTTTGAGCGTTCTGACCGCCTCGACGGTGGCGCCGCCGAAATAGCCCGTGCTGGTCTTGACAAACGCCGCGCCCGCCGCCGCACAGCACGCCGCCGCCCTGCGCATTTCCTCGGCCGTGAGCAGAGAAGTTTCCAAAATGACTTTGACGGTGGCGCCGTGCACCGCTTTGACCACCTTTCTGACCTCGCGTTTGACGTACCCGTAGTCGCCGTTTTTGATGGCGGAAATGCAGGCGACCATGTCGATCTCGTCCGCGCCGTCGGCAACGGCGCGTTTAGCCTCGAACACCTTGGTCTCCGTCTTGTTTTCGCCCATCGGGAACCCGACGACGCAGGCGATCTTGATCTGCGGCGCGTCGCGGAGAAACTCGTTGCACGCCGCCACATAGACGGGCTGCACGCACACGGACGCGAACCCGATCTCGCGCGCCTCGCGGCACAGTTTTTTGATGTCGGCGACCGTCGCCGTCTGTTTGAGTTGGGTGTGATCGATCATGCGCAGAAGGCGGCGCAGTTCCATCGCCTTGCGCTGCAGGCGGAATTCCTCGAACTCCCTGCGCTCCGCCTCGGGATCGCCCTGCAACAGAGACGCCGCGCCGCCGGACAGCACCGCCTGCGGCGCGCTCTGCGCCCCTTCCTCGGAAGCCGCGGGCGCCGCTTCGGCCGCATCCTGCAAATGTGCGGCGGCCTCGCCGAACGTCTCTTCTTCGCCTGCCTGCGCCTGTCCCGCCTCTTCGGTCACATCCGTATCCGCCGTGCGGCGCTTCTTTTTGAACAGCATATTTGGTTCACTCCTTTCCTTCGATCATTGTATATACGAGCGGGTGCGGTTCGCAGTCCGCGCCCACCGAAAATGCGCTTTCCGCCAGTGCGAACGCCGCTTCGGAGGGCGACGCATACCGCACTTCGGCGAGCACGTCCCCCGCGCGGACGGCGTCCCCCGTCCTGCGGCGCAGGAGGATGCCGACGGTGTGATCGACCGCATCGCCCTCGCGCCTGCGGCCGCCGCCCAGTTCCACGCACGCCTTGCCCAGCGGCAGAGCCGCCGCGCGCACATATCCGTCTGCGGCGGCGCGGACGGTATACACGCCCGATGCGAGCGGCAGGCGGGTCTCATCGCGCACGCAGCGCGCGTCGCCGCCCTGCGCCGCCACGATCTCTTCCAGTTTGGAAAGCGCAGAACCGCTCCCGATCGCCCGTTCGCACCGCACCCGCGCCTCTTCTTCCGAGATGCCAAGCGCCTTGCGCGCGATCTGCTCCGCCAGGAACAGCGAAAGTTCTGCAAGCCTGTTTTGTTTGCCTTTGAGCACGGCGATCGCCTCGCGCACCTCGGCGTTGCAACCCACGGCGTCGCCCAGCGGCGAATCCATATCCGTCACCGCGGCGCACATCTTTCTGCCCGCCGCTTCGCCGATGGAGACCATCAGCCGCGCCAGTTTCTCCGCCTCCGCGGGCGTTTGCATGAACGCGCCGTTGCCGCATTTGACGTCCAGCAGGATCACGTCCGCAAAGGAGGCAAGTTTCTTGCTCATGACGGAGGAGGCGATGAGCGGGATGCTGTCCACCGTCGCCGTCACGTCGCGCACGGCGTACATGCGCTTATCAGCGGGGACCGTCTCTTCGGTCTGCCCCGCGACGGCGGCACCCACCCGATTCACCTGTTCAGCGAACCGTTCGGGCGAGAGCGCGCAGGTCAGCCCCGGGAAACTTTCCAGTTTGTCCAGCGTGCCGCCCGTGTGCCCCAGGCCCCGCCCCGAGTATTTGGCGCATTTCACACCCAGCGAAGCGAGCACGGGCACGAGCACGAGCGTGGTCGAATCGGACACGCCGCCCGTGGAATGTTTGTCCGCGAACACCCCCGCGGCGGCGGGACGGGGAACTTGCTTTCCGCTCTTTGCCATCGCGTCGGTGAGCAGAAAACACTCCTCGTCCGTCATGCCGTTGAGCAGGGTCGCCATGCAGAACGCGGCGATCTGCGCATCCGAAGCCTCGCCGCTCGCCACGGCACGCACGAACATGCCGATCTCTTCCGCGCTCAGCGCATTGTTCCTCTTCTTCCGGTCGATGACGTCATACACGGTCATGTGACAAAATCTCCCTGCCCTCGGCAAAACTTTTGCCCGTTTTCCGCCGCGGGCGTGCTATCATGCCGCCCGTGGAGGTGATCCGATCTATGCTGTACCGTTACTTTTCCCGCGCCGCCTGCCTGCTCGCCGAGAGCACGGCGGCGGGCGGGCTGTATCTTCTCATCCTGTTCGCGCTCTGTTTCGGCGCCGTCGCGGGCGCAAAAGCACTGCGGCGCGCCTTGCAGGCAAAAAAGACGCCGCCCCCGCCGCCCGCACGGGAAGAACCCGCCAAAGAAAAGCCCAAGGCGGTGTACTACCTCGTCGAAAAAAAGCGGACGACGCAGAAAGCGTCGTACAAACAGCCGCGGAAGATCAATTTTGACGGACCTTCTCAGTCCTCCCACCGACGGATGTTGTCCCCTTCGCCCCAAAGCCGTTCGAGGTGATAGAACAGGCGGGATTCGTCGTTGAAGATGTGCACGAGCACGTCGCCGTAATCCAGAACGCCCCAGCGCCCTTCCTTGACGCCCTCGCGGCGGCGCGGCTCGATGCCGCTCTCGGCGAGTTTGTCTTCCAGCGTCTCGCACAGCGCGCGCACCTGCGTGGTGTTGCGCCCGCTCGCCACAACGAAGTAATCGCACAGCACCGTCTTTTCGCGCACGTCGAGGATGACGATGTCCTCCGCCTTTTTGGAAGAGAGGAAGGCGCAGATGGTCTCGGCAAGCGACGGCTCTGCCGCCTTGACGGCCTTTTTGCCGCGCGGCGCAGCCTTCTTTTCCGCCGCGTCCGCCGCAGGCTTCGCCGCCTTGCGCGCGGGCGCCTTTTTCGCTTCGCCCGACGCCTTTTTGCGCGCCGCGGGCTTGTTCACGGTCTCCTCCGCGGCTTCGGCGGCAGTGCGTTCTGTTTCCCTGTTGGTTTCGTTCATCAACGGTCTCCTTTGGTGGTTTTGCCTCCCTTCTTGCTGAGTTCGGCGTAAAATTCGAAGGCGCGGGCGGTCAGCGGATAGACCGGGCCGCCCTGCTTTTTCAGATAGCGCAGTTGGTGGCGCAGGCAGCGGTACATGCACTCGTTGAGGTCCTTTTCGAACCACGCGCGCAGTTTTTCGATGTGCGGGAAATCCCGCCCCGCTTCGAGCATATCCGATAGAAAGATGAGTTTTTCGAGCGTGCTCATGTTCGGCCTGCCCGACGTATGGTAGCGGATGGCGTTGAGGATGTCCTCGTCCGTCACGCCGAAGGTGTGTTCGGCAAGGTATGCCCCCGAATATTGGTGCAGGACGGGCGCGGGCACCCCCGCTTCGGGCACGAACCCCGCCAGTTCGGGCGCGGAGAGATCGAGGTTTTTCGCCGCGTCGTGCAATGCCGCCGCCTGGATGACGGACTGTTCAGGCAGTTTGAAGCGCTCCGCCGCCCCCGCCGCCATGAGCGCGACGCGCAGGGTATGTTTGCGGCGGGCGGGTTTGAGATAGGCAAGCGCCGCCTTGACGTGTTCGACGCGGTACAGCGCCTTGCTCTCGATGTAGTCGATGACTTCCCCGCTCAGATAGGGGCGCACGTCCTCGCCGAACGCGCACAGCACGCGGACTTTGGTGGAGGAAACGTCCCGCCCGACGTATTCGAGCGTCTTGAACGTCTTGCGGAAACGGGCGAGAAAGCGGATCTGTTCCGCCTTGAAATTGACCTTTTCCCCTTCCCGCCCCGCGGCGACCAGTTCGGCACGGGCGAGGATGCTGTCCGGCTCGCGCCAGTAATAAAAGTCGCGGAGCATGTCCGCCCCGACGAGAAAATACAACTGCGACCCCGGGTACTGTTCGGCGAAGTGTTCCACCGTGCGGCAGGTGTAACTGGTGCCGCCCGCGTTGATCTCGTAGGCGCTGACCTCGCACCCGCGCATGCCCGCAAAGGCGAGCCGCGCCATCTGCAGGCGGTCTTCGGGCGTCGCCATATGCTTGCCCTGCTTGTGCGGCGGGATATACGCCGGCATGACGATGACCTTGTCCGCTCCCAGTTTTTCGAGCGCGGCGCGCACGATGTTGCTGTGTTCCGCATGGACGGGGTCGAAGGACCCGCCGAATATCGCTATTTTCATCCCGATCTCATTTATGGGGAATCCGTCCTCCCCTTATACCTTATGCCGTGAACTTTCTTGCAGAACAGTATACCACAATTTCGCGCGGCTGGCAAGGTATAAAAAAAAGAATTTGTGACAAAAAACAGACCGCGCCTGCGGGCGCGGGAGGAAGTATGAAGCGATTGGATGTGCCGCTGTGGACAGACACGCTGTTTCTGGGCGGATGTACGGCATTGTTTTTTCTGTGCATCTTCCGCTTTTCGATGGGACTGTTTGCGGCGCTTGCCGCCGCGCTTGCCGCGGGCGGCGCGGCGGGCGGGCTGTACTTTGCGTTTATGCGCCGCCGACGCGGCAAAAGACGCACGGCCGCCGCCGCGCACAGGGAGGCGGAGCGGCTCGCCTTTCACCTTGCCATGGACGCGCCCGAACACAACGAGCGGCGGATCGCCGACAGCCTCAACGCCGCGCGCGAAGAGGGCGCCGAACAGTACCGCCCCGCGGGCGACGGGCGGGTGTGCGGCAACGGCGAAACGTATTTTCTGCGCTTCCGCTTTGAAAAAGTGACCGCCGACGCCCTCTGCCCCGTCTGCCGTGCCGAAGGGGACAAAAAATACGTGCTCGCAGGCGGGTTCACCGACGAAGCGGAAAAACTGGCAGCGTCCTTCGACATCACCCTAAAAGGCGCCGAAGGGGTGTACGACCTCGTGCAGGCGGGCGGACAACTGCCCGAACGGTACATCGAGCCGCCCGCGCCGCCGTCGGGGTTCCGCCGCGCACTGCGCCGCCGCGTGCGGCGCAGGGCGTGGAAGGGCTACCTGTTTTCGGGCGCCTTTCTGCTCCTGTTTTCCCTGCTCGCCGTCTTTCCCGTCTACTACGTGGTCGCAGGTTCGCTCCTGCTCGCCGCCGCCGTCGCCGTGCGCTTTTTCGGCGTCCGCGAATGAACGCGCCCCTTGCGCAGGCGCCGCCCGCGGATGCGGGCGGCGCCTGAAATGCCTGCATGCAGACAACGAAAAAATGCCTGCATGCAGGCGGCGGCGCGGCGGGAATACCCCGCCGCGCCGCCGTCCGATCTTATTTGCGGGCGAAAACATTTTCCTGCAAAAACGGCTTCGCTTCCCTCGCGCGGATGCGCGAGATCAGTTCGTTCAGCGTTTGCACGCGCTCCCGCGTCTCCACGCCCGACAAAAGGGGCTGCGCCGCCGCATGCAGGTCGGACCCGCCCGTTTCGAGCAGCGAATATTCGCGCGCCAGGATGCCGCCCAGGCGGTTGCAGCGCTCGTTCCTGCCCGCGTTGATCGCTTCGATGCCGTCCACGTCCGAAGGGTACAGGCGGATGTGGTCGATGTACTCCGCCTCGCGGTACGGATGCGCCTGCACGGTGAGCGCGCCCGCCGCGCGCACCAGCGAAAGATAGGCGCGGACGCTGAGATCGAGCAGCCCGGGGTGCGCCTTGAGCCACTCCCGCGACAGCCCGTAGGTCAGAAAATCGGTGCCGAGATAGGAATATTCGAACCCGAAAAACACCGAAAAGCCTTCCCGCGCACCCGCTTCGGCGACGCGCTCAAAGCCGCGGAAAAACTCGTCGATCTGCTCTTCCCACGGGCGGGAACGGTCCACCGTCGTGTTTCCGTTGAGAAAATGATCGGTCACCACCGCGCCGTCGTAGCCGTTGGCAAGGTACAGACGCACCAGCGTATCCGCGTCCAGCGCCGAACAGGCGCTCGTGTATTTGGTATGGCAATGCGTTTCGTAGCGGAACATGCGCCCCTCCCGACAAATTTTTTGCGCGGCGCGCCTTTCAGGGCGCGCCGCGCGTGCTTTTTCAAGCAGCCCAGATAAAAAACATCACAAAGAAAATGTCGACCGCGATCAGCAGCCAGCAGCAGATATTGGTCCGAAACAGCAAAAACAGGCTGGGTTCGGCATTTTTTTGCCCCGCCAAGCGGTACCCAACTGAACCCGTAAAAAGGTTTAGTTGGGTTCTTTTTTATTTTTACATTTACTTTCTTTTTTAATTTTTATAATACGCATTCTTCTGTTTAGTTCTTGTTGTATCCAAACTCTTTGGTAAAAAGTGTAACTTTCCACCATTTCTCACGAGCTAAAATGTAGCTATCATCCATTCTTGCATTGTAGTTTTCCAAAATAGAATATTGAAAATTATTCTTTATATGGTCGAAACCTTTGGTATGAACAATATTCTTTAATTCGATATTTCCTCCGTGACCATCATTTATGTAATTCGTCCATCTTTGAAGCAACATTCCTTTTTGAGCTGTCGCCGAACCAACATATAATTTTCCGTTGCTTCTATCGGTGATTAGATATATTGCCTTTTGATTTCTCAACGCATCAAGCCATCCGCTACGCTTGTTGCGGATTATAGTTTCTAGCTGAGAAAAAGAAAGTCTTACATTTTCGTAACCGGGAAATTCATCGCCATCGTAAGCAGCGGAAAGAATTTCTACTACTTCTAATTCATTCATTAATGACTTATAGGTTCTCCCCATACCCCTATGGGTGTTATGATATTTCAAAACTAATCGACCATAATACTTGCTGTATTTGGGGATTTCTTCCGCCTCATAACCGACACAATTCTCAATATCTAATTCTTTTGTAATCTTTTTAATCGTAGTGAGCAACCATTTATCACTATAAAGATACAACAAACATATAGCAATTTGCCCTTCTTTAAAATATCTTCTTTTATTATGCCATAGAAACCACTCGACATTTATTTTATTCGGATCTTTTTTGTATTCTTCAAGCGGCTCAACACTACCATTAAAAACATTAAGTTTTAATCGAGTTTTTCTTATATCTTCATCAGATATTTGCAATAGATCATTAATTACAATTGGTTGCATGTATACTTTCTCCGTGATAGTTTTTTAACCATAATCTGTTTCATAAGCAAACTACGATTTGCTTGTATGACATTTTTAGTATAACATACAACATTCTTAAATGCAATTTTTAAAGATTGTTATATTTGCATATAGCATTTAATTTGAATAAAGTTTTATATCGCATGTTTTCATGGAAATATGTGTTCAGTTGGGGTCTCATCGAGTCCCGCGTGTTCCAGAACGAAAAGCGGCGCAGGTAAAATTTGCAGAACGCATAGTCGATGCGAAAAATGACGAGCGAGAGCGCCATCGTGAACAGGTAGAGAGGGATCGCCCAGACCGGCGCATTGTACACGAACAAGGCGACAAGGCCCGTGACGGCGACGGCAACCAGATATACCGTCAAAATATTGTCCTTGCAACGTTCGCTCATAACGCAACCCCTCCTTCGCTTTCAGCCACCGGGACCGCACGCGCGTCCGTGCCGCCTCTCCAGTCCCTGCCCTGCTCCGGATCGCGGACACAGAACGCGACGATCAGCGCCCCCCAGAAACAGGGTAAATACAATGGCGAGCGCGATGCGCTTTGCGCACCCGAACCCCCTGTATTCGCCGCGGTAAGGATGGCGCTCGGGCACGATCTGCTCATGTTCGGCAAGAATGCGCCGATACTGCGAACGATCCGCCCGCGGCTGCGGAATGCGCCGCGCGGGCGAAGCGGGCGTTTCCGCCTGTGCGGCAGGTTCCGTCCCATTCGGTTCCCCCGTCTGCGCGCACTCTGCGTCCGCCTCGGCGGCTTCGCCGCAACCGCGCAAGATCTCCTCCACGCCGATGCCGAGCGCCGCGGCAAGCGGCAGAAGGTGTTCGGAATCGGGCATTTCGCCCGCTTCCCACGCCCCTACCGTCTGCGCCGAAACATGCACGCTTTCGGCAAGTTCCGCCTGCGTCAGCCCGCGCTCTTCGCGCGCGCGAACGAGGACGGAATCGTCTTTGTTCCCATGTCTCTCCCACTATATGTTTTGCGTCGCGCGTTTGCGCGCCGATAGTTTTCGTGCTCTGCCGCGGGCGAGCCCTTCCCGCAGGCATACTAACGAACCGCCTTGCGGATGAGCGCCGCTTACAGTTCAATGTGCTTGCAATCTTTGCGCGAAGAACGGCGGTACAGGATGACTTTTCTGCCGATGACCGCCACGCATTCGGCGCGCAATGCCTGCGCCATGTCCGCGCCCAGCGACTTTGCATCCTCTTCGGCGTTGGTCAGGACATTGACCTTGATCAACTCGTGCGCTTCCAGGGCGTCGGACAGCGATCTGATCAGATTATCGCCCAGCCCGCCCTTGCCGCACTGCGCGATGGGATCGAGATTTGCCGCAATGCTCTTCAATTTGCTTCTCTGTTTGCTTGTCATATTTCTCCTTGTATCACGATGTGACCCGTACTGTTCTTTCTATTGCGTACGATGTATTCTTATGATCATGGCGCGTTTGAAAACCGCGCTTTTCGCGGAGCGCACCCAATTTGCGCGTCAGCGCTCACGGATGAAGTGAATGCGGCGCGCGTCGTTGCGGCGTACTTTTTTTATAATTACGGAAATTTGTTTCGTCAGCACGAAACAAATTTCGTGAACTTCTTCGCGCGCGCAAAAATCACACTTTTTGCAAGCGCACCCAATTTGTCGCACCCTTGCGACCT
>CALVMB010000021.1 GCA_944341895.1 uncultured Clostridia bacterium | reverse complement strand
ATGCCGTTAAAGACATAATCATAGCAACCAGTAAACTAAAGCTAAATAATCGTATAATTTTCCTCATGATTGTTCCTTGCTATTTGAAAGTATAATTAAGGCGCCCCCAATTAAGGGAACGCCCGCAAAGAATGTATCCCTTAATTGTTTGCGTTCAAATTTCCATACAGCAGGAAATAAAGGGTACATCAATGCCATTGTGTAACCTGTTGTATGGGTATGAAATTTGAACGCACTTTCATTATAGCAGAAACAAGTAAACTTTTCAAGCGGAAAGACATAATCAGTAAGAAATAAATTTTTAATACGATAAATGTATTGATTTTGATTGTAGAATTGTATATAGTATAGACGAGAGGTAATACGATATGGTAAACATTATAGGACAGCGTTTAAAAGAGCTACGCGAGGGCATTGGTAAATCGCAGGCTTTTATCGCAAAGGAAATCGGAACGATAGCTCAACCGGCAATATTCAGATATGAAAACGGGCAGAGCGACGTGCCGAATGCAATTCTACTATGGTACGCCGACTATTTTGACGTGTCGCTCGACTACATTTTCGGACGCACGGACAAGCCGCAGGGCAAACTGTACGACTACAACCCCAAAGCCTTCGACGACGAGAAGATGCAACAGTTCGTGGAGATGTGTTTCGACCCCAAATCTCCCGCCAACGCCAAATTAAAAGAAACGATTTTACGCCTTATGAGGGAAAGAAAATAGTATGCCTAAACAGAAAAAACAGCATTATGTTCCGCAAAGTCTTTTAAAAAATTTTTCAAATTGTAATAAACAATTTTATGTTTTCAAACTGTTGAAAAATAGTATTATTAATCACCCCGTTCCTTATTCTTCGCAATGCTATACAAACTATTTTTATGGTAAAGACGGTAAATGGGAAAATATAATTGCTAATTATGAAGCTACAGCAACACCTATTGTTAAAAAAATAATTGAAGGAATAGATATTTCAAATTATGAAGAATTGATTATAAAAAATTTTATCCTTTTCCAAGATTTACGTACGGAGAAGGCTGTTGATTTAAATCATCATATGCTTGCCGAAATATACTCCAAATTAATTCCAATTATTGCTCAACAAGAAGGTTTAGATATTCCAAGAAATAGAGCTCTTGCTTATGCGCATAAAATAGCAAATGAGACGAGTCGAACAGATACTGCCATTAAGTACATGGAATTTGCAGAGGAAAACAAAGATAGCTTAAGAGATTTAAAGTTAATAGTATTAAATTCACCTAATTATGAGTTTATTTCTTCTGATCACCCTGTTGTTATAGAAAATAAATTTGATACACAAGGAGGTTTAGGCGTTCTTTGTGCAGGTATAATATACTTAATGCCTATATCACCACATAAATGCGTTATGCTTTACGATGATGGAATCTATGATTGTGCATATAAAAATAGTAACAATCCTCTATCTATTGAAGAAGTAAAACTTATCAACCATTATCAATACCTTCATGCACGAGAATTAGCATATGCTTATGGATTAGAGGCACTGCAAGATGTAAAAGTTTATTTCGATAATCTATACATTGATAAATTCTTGCGCGACATATATAAAAGTCTTGGTATGATTGATCCTATATTAATTAATATTGCTATTTCAAATTTCAAAAAAGCACATCCGGAATTACCGCAACTTATAATTCCCAAAATATATGCAAAAAAAGAAAAAGATTATATCCCTTTTGTTAGCGTAAAAAAAGAATTTGTCCCGTATATTGCAAACTTAAATTCTGGATTTAGTAGGTTTACGGATGTGAATGATATTCCTATTAAATATTATTGCGTTGGTGAAAACTATGTAAATCTAATAAAGTCATATTTAAAAAAGAAAAAGGTGAATTAATATGAAAGCCGTTATCTACGCTCGCTATTCAAGCGACAATCAAACCGAAGCCTCGATACAAGGTCAGATACGCGAATGTATGGAATACGCGACCTATAACGATATTCAGGTCATCGGCAACTACATAGACCGCGCGTTCTCGGCAAAGACCGACCACCGCCCCGAATTTCAGAGGATGATCAAGGACAGTTATAAGCACGCCTTCGACTGCATTATCGTGTGGAAATTGGATAGATTCTCCCGCAACCGCTATGACAGCGCGCACTATAAGGCGCTGCTGCGCAAGAACGGAGTTAAGGTCATTTCCGCAAAGGAGACGATTGCCGAAGGCTCCGAGGGAATATTGCTGGAAAGCGTTTTGGAAGGTATGGCGGAATTTTATTCGGCTGAGCTTGCCGAAAAGGTAACGCGCGGTATGAAAGAAAATGCCCTGAAGGGCTTGTGGAATGGCGGAAATGTTCCGTTCGGCTATATGATAAACAAAGAGCGCAAACTCGATATAGACACGCAAGCCGCGACCGTCGTTCAGGAAATATTCAAGTTGAGCAACGACGGAAAGACGGTAAAGGAAATCTATAACATAATGAACGAGCGCAAAGTAACGCGCTCGAATGGCAAGGCTTTGAGATATAACGCGATCCGCTATATGCTTTCCAACCGAGTTTATATCGGAGAGTACCGTCACATGGGCGTGGTGATAGAAAACAATGTGCCGCCGCTTGTTTCTGAAGAGCTGTTCCAAGCCGTGCAGATGGAACTTGCCAAGAACGCGAAGGCGCCGGCAAGACATTCGGCGGACGAAGATTACTTGCTCACGACCAAACTTTTTTGCGGGCGGTGCGGAGCAATGATGGTAGCACAGGCGGGAACGAGCGGCACGAAGGGCGTTGTCTATCGCTATTATGCCTGTGTGCGGCAGAAGAAACACCAATGCGAAAAGAAGCCTGTCGGCAAGGTCAAGCTGGAAGATTTCATAGTCTATAAGACGATGGAGTTCCTCAAAGATGACGGCGTGATAGAGAAGCTCTCGGCAAAACTGTATGAGTTACAGTACACGGAGAGTACTGTTCTTCCTAAGTTGCAGGAACAGTTGAAGCAAAAGGAAAAAGAGATAGAAAATATCGTCAACGCCGTGCAGAAGGGTTACGCGACGGAAACCTTATTGAAACGACTTGACGGGCTGGAAAAGGAAAAGTGTGAGATAAACGACGTGATCGCCAAGGAACAGTTGAAAGCCCCGATCTTTACGCAAGACCATTTCAGGATGGCTCTCTATAACTTCCGCAAAATAGATATAACCACGCAGGAAGGCAAGCGCAAGATAATAGATACGTTTATCAACGCCATTTACCTATACGACGACCACTTAAAAATCATATACAACTCTAACGGCAAAGAAGAAATAGTCAGCCTTGCAGAACTCGAAAGTTCAACCTTGTTTTCATGCGGGGCACCAACAAGAGCGTAAGTTGAATTGCTCAACTTACGCTCTTGCGTTTATTATAACAAAAACGTACCGGAAGAATACGCGGAATGCAAAATCGAAACACGCCGACCCGCTGGCCGCGATCGTTCAGCGCTCTGCGCGCACCAGGTACAGCCCGACGCTGTGCAACAGCCAGACGAGGTCGTCCATGATCTGGTAATCGTAGCGGATGACGTCCGTTTCCTCCTCGCCCGTGCCCGCGCTTTGCGCCGCAATGGCGCGGTATTCTTTCAGCCCCGCAAACGTAGTCAGACAACCGTGGCGGCGCAGGCAGAAATCTTTGCCGTGCCCCTCCCGATCCGCCGCAATTTCCGTGCGGGACGCGGGCACAAAGCCCTGGCAGATATACGCCGCGTTCCAGCGCAGATGTTCCAGTTCGGCAAACACCCTGCGCGCGGACAAACGTTCGAAATCGGCATTGCGGTATTCGACGGTACGGCGCCCGTCCGCCCATGCCTGCGCGTATCCGACGGGATCCTCCCGCTCATAAAGTGCCTGCCATGCCGCCAGCGCGGCGGAATCGTCGCGCGGGGCGGCGGCATAATCGAAGCCGCACAGCCGCAGTTTGCCGCGGAGCGCCAGGCAGGCAAACACATTGGAATCGCGCTGGACCCGACTGTTTTTCAGATACCATTTGCCCTGCGCGATCAGCGCGATCTCCTCCGCGCTCTTGCCGTGCCCGCTTTCCGCCGTATACGAGAGATGCCTGCGCTTTGCCATCTGCTCCATGCGTTCGTCGATGATGCTGTCGATATGGTACGCAGTGCTCTTTTCGTTGCCGAACAAAAAGAATTCCGGCACGCCCTCTGCCATGCCGTCCAGCACCCGCTCGCTCAGGCGCGCGTCGCGGATCTTGGCAAAGATGCGCACCCGATCCGCCAGCCCCCATTCGCGTATTTTCGCCTGCAGTTTGCGGGCGAGATCGAAGTTTTCGAGGTCGGTGCCGAAGGAAACGACGAGCGCGCTGTGGCGGCCTTCGCCGCTCAGATCGGCGCGCAAAGCCGCATAGAACGCGGGGTCGCTGATATCCATTTTGCGGAATTCGGTCTGCGCGGGAGCGGCCGCGCAGGGCAGGTATTCCAGCGCGTTCCATGTGCCGCGGCAGAATTCTCCGAAACGGCGGTAATTGTGATTCAATTCCTTTTCGGCGGTGCCGTCGGCGCGGTCGTAAATGCAATACCGCACGGGCACGGGCAGCACGGCGTCGCCGCGCAGGCAGGCAAACTGTTGGGTGGAAACGAGGGTGCAGAACAGTTCGCGGCAGAGTTTGCCGAAGCCGAGCATCACGACGCAGGGCTGCACCCCTTCGCGCAGGGCGGGGAAGTCCCCTTCCGTTTCGCCGCGCACGAGATCGGAAAGCGGGTAACGTTCGGCAAAATCGAAGGAAATGAGTTTATATTTATTGACACAGCGGACACAGCCGTGCGATTTTTCCTCGAAATACATGAATGTGGCGACGTCTTCGGGAAGGCAGAACACATAGCCGTTGATGCCGTTGCGGGCGTCCATGCGGCGTTTCCCGAACCCGCATTCCTCCGCGACCGCGCACAGTTCGCGCACCAGAAGCAGGTTTTCCGCCGCGTCCTCGGCATTGAGGATGACGTTGACCGCCTTTGATGCGGCATACTTTGCCGCGACACGACGCAAAAACGCGCCGAACCCCGCCTGCGAATATTCGATGTGCGCGGTGCGGCGTACATACATCGAAGTGCGGATGTCGTCCTTTTTTTCGGCGGCGGCATGGTCTGCGAGCAAAACGGCACGCCTGCCCTTGGCAAGGACCGAATCGAGGATATCGAGACTGCGGCGGTTGTACCCCGCGATGATGTACACGGCGTCCGCCTGCCGCAACGCGGCGCGGCGGTACAGCGCATTCATCAACCGCAGCCCGAAGAGGGTAAAAGTGAACAACAGCGCATTGCACAGCACCAGTCCGTAGCAGAAATAGACTGCCGCACGAAAGAGCGGAAAGCCGTCCATCAGGCGGGTGAGCGAAGAAAAATCGTATTTTAGAACGATGAGTTCGACGCTGTATTTGACGGACAAAAAGATCGAACGCCCGACCGCCTGCCCGCCCTCCAACAGGGCGACCAGATAGAGCGGAAGCGCGCCGAGATAGACGAGGAAGCAACTCCCCTTTTTGAAACCTTTGAGAAAGGCGTAGCGGCTCTTTCTGCCGCCGCGGACAAGACGGCAGACGACCGACGCCGCGAGAGCGACGAGATAGGCGATGCTGATCGCCGCGATGAGATTGACGGTAAGCGCCATGACAATGCTCCGTAGCGGCACGCGCGCCCCGCCGCGGCGGACAGGGGCGCATGCGTTATTTCACAGAGCAGTATACCATATCGGAAGGCGGAATGCAATCGCGTTTGAAAAAACGCAGGCAAATTTCTCGCCGTGCGGCGCTTTTATTCCGCGCCGAGCAGTTCGCCGCTCAGTTCGAGGACGCGCGGCGCATATTTTTTGCGGCGGTGCCCCAGCAACGCGCGGTAGATGAACAGGTTGCATGCGACCATGGCGATGCCTGCCAGTCCCACCGCGATGCCGAGGGCGGGCAGAGCGCCGATCACCTCCATGGCCAGGCACATGCCCGTGCCCAGCACGAGCGTGCCCGCCGCGCCGAAGACATAGGCAAAAATCTGTGCGGGGCGGCGCGCGGCACGATCCAGCCTGCGCAGGCGGTCCAGGCCGCTCTCCTCTTTCTGTACATAGGCGCCGCGGATCTCTTCCACGGCTTTCTGTTCGGATGCATTCATTGTATTGTCCCTCCTTGCATCGTTTGCGCAGAGTATAGCATCCGCTCTTTGCCGAAACGTTTGTTTTTTGTAAACAAAACGTGCCTCTTTTGTAAAGGTTTTGTTAACGTCCCGATATTCGCGGCGTATGCACTCGATCTCGCGGCGTTCGCCCGCCGTCGGCGCGGTATAACGATAGCGGAACGCGGAAACGCCGCCGCGTTTTTCAGACATCGGTACCCTCCTTTTCCCTGCAAAGGCACACCCCCGCGACGATGCAATTCACGGCAAGGGCGGCGACCAGGACGCAGACCGCACCCCCCGCGATCGCGTTGGGAAAGACGACGTCCTCCCCATTGGAAAACACGGCGAGCAAGGTCGTCTGCAGCGAAAACATGCTCGAAAAGGCGTCCGCCAGGCCGACGGAACGCAGAGAACGCACCAACGGGTCGCGCAGACGGCGTGCCTTGACGAAATTGTAAATGCCGAACGAAAGTTTATAAAAGGAATACGCCGCACAGACGATGGCGACGACCTTCGGCCAGAGCGGCGAGACCCAGCCGCGGACGGTGCGCTGGGCGATGGCCGCGCCGAGCGCGAACTCAAACAGCAGCAGGCACGCCCCGCACCAGCAGAGCACCGCGCCGCCGCGCTTTTCCTTGGCTTCGGGCGGCAGCCTGCGCATACGTGCGCCCGCCGCCACGATACCGATCCGAAGGGCGGTGAGCGCACAGTAATATCCCGCGAGCGCCCCGTGCCAGACCGAATGCGACAGAATGGCGAGCACGCCGTTGAACCCCGCATAGGCGACGTCGGCGGCGACGGCGAGGCAGGCGAACAGGACGGTGCGCACCTTGAATCCGCCCAGCCACTCCCGTTGCGAGGCGCGACGCTTGCGCACGCAGGCGCCCGCGATCAGCGCGACGCAATAGCCCAGCAGAAGCGCCGCCACCGCATACAGCACGCAGGAAAGGAAGCCGTTCGGAAAGAACAGCGCCGCCGCGATCCCTGCCGCGACGAAGGCGGGGGTCGCGGCGGCAACGCCGATCACGCCCGCGAGAGGCGGACGGCGGATGCACGCGAATATGCGCGAGCGCAAGCTACTCGCCGCGCAGGCGGACGGTGAAGGCGCTTCCTTTTCCCGGTTCGCTTTGCACCGCGATCTCGCCTCCCAAAATATCGACGACCTGCTTGACGAGCGCGAGTCCCAGCCCGTTCCCTTCCTGCGCATGCGAGGTATCCCCCTGGTAAAATTTCTCAAAGGCATGCGCGCACGTTTCCGCAGACATGCCGCAGCCCGTATCGCGCACGGTAAGTTCGGCGCCGCCTTCCCACGGCAAAAGGGACACGCACACCCTGCCGCCCGAAGGCGTGAATTTGATGGCGTTGGACAAGAGGTTGTTCCAGACGATCTCCCACAGGTGCACGTCGGTGCAGACGGTGACGTCCTCGATGGTACAATCGAGCGAGATCTCCTTTTCGTCAAACAGGCGTTCGAGCGCGATCACGCCGCCGCGCAGCGCTTCCGACAGGTCGACACGCTCGTTTTTGGCGCACTGCGAACGGTTTTCCAGCCTGCCCAGGGCGAGGATGTCCGACACGAGGCGCGCGAGCCTCTGCGAAGCCTTGGCGAGCGTCTGCGCATAGGCGCGGCGCTCGTCTGCGGGAAGCGCCTCGTCCTGCAAGGCGGAAGCGTAGTTGCAGATGACCGACAGCGGCGTCTTGATCTCGTGCGAGACATTGGCGACGAAATCGGTGCGGAGCATCTCCGTCGAAGCCAGGTCCGCCGCCATGCGGTTGAGGTTTTCCATGATCGCATCAAACTCGTCGTATTTCCCCCACGCGTGCGCGGGCGTCAGACGCACCGTAAAGTCGCCCGCGGCGATGGCGCGCGTCGCATCCAGGATGCGCCGCACGGGGCGCTCCACGAACATTTTGCGGCGCAGAAAATCGATCAGCGTGCACACGAGGGCGAGAAAGAGAATATTCCCCAGGCACAGAAGCGCGACTGCGGTGTCGCTCTCATACCGCGCGCGCGCCGCCGCGTACAGCAGGATGGAACACGCCGCCACGAACGCCGTCGCCGCAAAAAAGCCGATGTATCCCCAGACAGAAAATGCCGCCTTGCGCGGCGATCCACGGCTCATCGCAGCACCGCCTTATAGCCGAGCCCGTGCACTGTGACCAACTCGAAACCGTTGCATGCCGCCGTCTTTTCGCGCAGTTTTGCCATATACACGTCCACCGTGCGCGACGTCGCCGACGAGTCGAAGTCCCAGAGCGCGTTCATAAGTTGCGCACGCGTGAAGGTGCGCTTTGGCGCGGACAACAGCAAAAACAGCAGATCGAATTCGCGCACCGTCAGCGGCAGTTCCGCGCCGTCCACATACGCCGTATGCTCTTCGCGGTCCATGCGCAGATTTCCCACGGTCAGTTCCCTGCGAAGTTGCGCCCCCGAGCGGCGCAGAAGCGCGCCCACGCGCAGGACAAATTCCTCCAGATCGAAGGGCTTGACCAGATAATCGTCCACGCCGATGCGGAATCCCCGCGCCTTGGAAGGGAGATCGTCCCGCGCGGTGATGAACAAAATGAGGATAGCGGCATCGCCGCTGCGCACCGCCTCGGCGAGCGCGAACCCGTCCACCCGCGGCATCATAATGTCGCAGACGATGGCGGAAAATTTCCGTTCGTCCAGCCTGGCGAGCGCCTCGACGCCGTCGTGACAGGAAACGGTCTCGTATCCCGCGGCGGACAGCCGCGCACAGACGATCTTGTTCAGGGCGGGATCGTCTTCCGCCACAAGGATGGTAATCATGGCCTATTCTCCAAAAAAATTATACCGCGCAGATGTCAGCGCGGTACTAATTTTTTGTTAAAGTTTTGTTAAAAGCAAGCGCACCGATTCCGCCGCTATTTGACCGTTTCGATCTTGCCGATGCCGTAGGTGATCTGCATCAGCCGCTTGTTGATGGGCGTGGGCGCGAGTTGGATGAGGTATTCGCCGTTTTGGATGGTGGTCATGCCCATGCTCCAGCCCGCCTGCAGAGTATCGGTATTGTACGTGATGAGCATGGGCACGCGCTCCCAGTCCCCTTCCCCGAAGTTGTAATTGACCTGATAATAGCCGGGATCGCGCATGCCGATGTGTTCGCCCTCGCGCTTTGCCGTGACGATGACCGTGCCCTTTTCGCCGCCCTGCGGCACCCAGATGACGTACGGCATGCTGCCCAGGAACAGCCCGTCCGCCGTTTCGACGCGCTTGCCCGGCAGGAGCGGATCGCCCCAGTCGATGCCGTCGTCTGAAAGTTTATAGTAGATGTCACAGCAAGGACAGCCGACGATCTCGTACACCATGATGTACTTGCCGTTGCCCATGCGCGCGACGACGGGCATGCCGGGGCGCATGGCGCGGTCGGGAATGGTGACGGTGTAGCGCACCTCGCCCCACGTTTTGCCGCCGTCTTCGGACACGGTGAGCGCGAGCGTCTGGTTGAAGCGCGGGTCGGTGTGCGGGCGCTCGTCGGTGAATGCCACGACGATGTTCCCCTTCGGGTCGAGGTAGATGCAGGGCTCCCACACGGGGCCGAGTTCGGCAAAGTTCTGCTCGATGGGTTTGCCGCCCTTGACGACGGATGAACGGAATTGCCACGTCTTGCCGTGGTCGCGGCTGACGTAAAAGGAAAGTTCGGTGGAGGCAAAACTCAGCGGCACCGAATTGCCGCACATGACGATGGTGCCCGCGGGCAGGTCGGCGCATGCCTGCGGCAGTTCGTAGATGTGCGGCTGGAAGCGGATGCCGAACCCGTTCTGCGTGTCCTCGATCTGACTGTACGGCTCCCACGTGACGCCGTGGTCGCGCGAACAATACACGGGCACGACGGGCGGCTCTTTGATCGTGGAATGGTCGAAGGTCGCCAGCAGCATTCCGTTCAACTCACCCGCATGGTGCAGTTCGATGACGCGCGGATACAGCACCCCCGAAGAATTGGAATACACTTCCTCGTCGCGCGGCGTGAACACGACGCCCATGTTCACGCGCGTAATTTTGATCGCCATAAATACTTTCCCCCGTTTTTCTTTCAGTATAGCATATCCGCACGGCGATTTCAAGGGAAAACAAAAATTCGGCGGCAAAAAACCGTGCGCGGGCGAAAGCGAGCGGCAGAACGGTGCGCGACACGGCGGCAAAAACGCGGCGGAACGGAGGTCGGCAGACGAAAGAACAAAAGCGAAGACTGCAACGAGCACACAGGCGCAAAAAGGAATTTTTTCCGCCACGACAAAAACCTCCCTTCGGGGAGGTTTTTGCCTGCATCGCGCGGGTACTTCCCGCGTTTGGAGGGATGCAATCGGATGAGCCGAGGATCAGGAGATCGGAACGACCGTCATGACATCTCCTTGCCAGGACTTGGTATACCCCGTTTCCAGCGTATAGGAACCGCCGCCGAGCGCGTCCTCCGGACCGGAATAACTGCCGCCGCTGAGCGTTACCGATGCGCCCTGTTCGATGTACACGCCGTAGCGCATGGAGCCCGTAAACGTACCGCCGCTGATGATGAGAGTCGAACCGCTGTTGCCGCACCAGATGCCGTCCGCCTTGGCGTTCGTATCCGCCGTCGTGCTCTCGAACAAACCGCCGCAGATCTCCACCGACGGAGCGCGGGAAGAAACAAAGTTGCCGTTTTCGTCCTTGGTGATCTCGATCGCGACAGCGGTGATGTTGCCCGATACGGCGATATCGCCGTTTTCGCCGCCGCGGGGCGCAAACAAGACGTCGGCATACTGATAAATGCTCACGCCCGCCTGCCCTTTGACCCGGAAAGAGCCGCCGTAGATGTTCGCATCCGCGACCGCATCCGCCGCCGTGCCCATAAAGAAGGCGCCGCTGCCCGAACTGTTTTCGCCGAAGGTGCCGCCGTAGATGTTTGCCGTGCCCCCGTACATTTTGAGGGCATACGAAGCCGCCGCACCCGCGACGCTGCCGCCGCTGATTTCGTAACCGTCGTTCCCGTAAAACGAACCGCCATACACGTTGGCCGTGCCGCCGCGCACCAGGATGCCGTTGCCCTGCGCCGCCGTATACGTCCCGCCGCTGACGGTGAGCGTGCCGCCGCTGAGTTCGACGGCGTTTCCGCCCGTCAGGCTTTGCTGATAGGTCCAGTTTGAATCCGCTCCGGGAATCCGGATGGACGGACCCTGCCGCGCTTCTCCTTCGGCAGAGGCGGTCACGTTGCCGAGCGTCACGTTGCCGCCGCTGACGTACAATCCGCCGCCTGCCTGATTGGTCAGGGAACCGCCCGTCAACGACACGGACGCAGCATTCCCTGCATCCCCTTCCACGCGCACCGCATAACTTTTGACTTCGAATGTGTAGTAGAGCGTCGCGGCGTTGACGATCTTGCCGTCTGCGTCCGTCTCGCTCTGATCTTCATTGTTCAGCCCGACGTGCGACACGTTGAACGTGCCTTCCGCCGTCAGGGAACCGCCCTGGACGTATACGCCGTTGGTCTGGCTGGCGGGCGCTCCGCCTCCGCCCGGACGTTCCGCCCAAGCATAATTTGCAACGATCGTACTCACGATGTATGTGGTAAAATTGCCTGCGATGCGGACACTTCCGCCGTTGACGTACAGAGCCGTGCCGCGCGTGCTCGTCAGTTTAAGCGTTGCCTCTGTCGCATCGCCGCTGCCGAACGTGACGTTGCCGCCGCGCGCCGTGATGCCCAATCCGTCGGTCTGGATATTCGCCGAACCGGACAGCGTAACGTCGCTGTTCTCGGTGCTGATGGCGGTACTGGACAGGATGCCGCCGACGCTGTCACCGATGGAGACCACCGATTCGAACGTGCCTGCAACGGACACGTCCGCACCCGACGCGGCGTCCTCCGCCATGGCAAGAACGCCCGCCGAATATTTTCCGTACACGGCGGAAAAGACGTCGTGCAGCGAAATGTCGCCGCCGCCCGAATAGACGCCGTAGCCGTAGGAAATACCCGAACGCACCACGCGGCCTTCTGTGAGAAGATTGGTCTGCGCGGTGTAGTTTTCGACGGAACGGAACTGCGTGACGCCCGTTTGGTAGTTCTGCACCTGTGCGCCCGTGACGGCGACGAGTTTGCCGAATTTCTGCTGCACGATATTGCCGCGGCGCGCGTACACGCCGCAACTGCCGTTCCCTGCCGCCACGACGAGCGCATTGCGCAGGCTGACTTTGGAATCGCCGCCCGAAGCATCCATATAGATGCCCGCACCGTTCATCGTGCCGTCGCCGACGCCGAGAGAACCGCCTGCGTTCTGCCCCATGAAAAACTGCGCCGCATTGACGTTAACCTGCACGTTGCCCGAAACGCCTTCCTCCGCGCCCGCGTACACGCCGTAACAGCCCGCGACCTTATCGATATAGAAATAACTGTAGGTGTCGCCGTCGCTCCTGCCGCCCGCGCCGTTGACGTTGACGGTGCCGGCCTCGACCGAAATGCCGCGGCTTTTTTCGTCAGGCATACTGAAAGTACAGCCGTTGACGGTGACGGTGCCGCCGCCCGAACAGATCCCGTAGTTTGTATGATTGCCGCCCGCCGTGCCGCCGTTGAAAGTAAACGACGCGTTGGTCACGGTGACGGTACCCGTTTCGCCCGCGGAGGATACCTTGGAACGGATCCCGTACAGGCAGGAGCCTTTCAGCGAGAACAGAACGGGGTTTGCCGCCGTTCCCGACACGGTCAGTTCGCCGCCGTCGATGTGGATGACGGCATTGTTCGCGCCCGCCGCCGTTGCGGCATGACCGGAAGCGTCCTTGGAAAAAGACCCGCCCGAAACGGACATGCGGCCGCCTGCGACCTGCACGGTATCGCCGACCTGTGAATAAAAATTGCCGTGCGCGACGCGCAGGTATTCATTTTCCGTCGGTGCATCGTAGGCGACGGTCACGCAGACGCTGTTTTCCTGTGCCTCGAACACGCCCGTTTCCACCGCCATATATCCGCCCGAAGCATGGACGCAATAGGTATTGCTCTCGCCGAAATAGGTGGTATATACGCCGCCGCGCACATAGAGGTTCCCGCCTTCCATGCGTATGGCGGCATACGCGGTATCTTCCGAAGAAGCTTTGACCTCCTCGTAACCGTAGACGGTGACCAGAACGGTATCGGCGCCTTCGGATGCGGCATATTCGTACGAGACTTTGCCGCCGCTTTCGGTGCGCTTCATGTAATACGAATAATAGAATTCTGCGCTGGCAGTGCCTGCGGAGATGCGCGCGCTGTCGATGTTATCCCCCTCCATCGTAAAATAGAGGTAGGTGTCCGCGGCAATGCCGATCGCAGACGCATCCTGCGCAAAATACATGTTGCCGTTGACGGCGTAGCGAATATCTTCGCCGTCCGTGCGCTCCACGACGTTGGGCACAAGGACGGGCATGTCAGCCCGCACGCCCGTTTGGGGATACTCGCCCGTGACGGTGTCCTTGCGGAACACTTCCGTGCTTTTCGTCCCTTCCGTGCGCGCGCCCGCGGGCGTGACCCAGTTGCTGCCCGATCCCGAAGCGTATTCGGACGAATAATGCGACCCGCCCAAGGGATCGCTCAAACTTTTGCCGTTGCGCGGGCCGCTCTCGAACACGCCGCCCGTGACGGTGAGCGTTCCGCCGCTGACGGCGAGCACGCTCCCGACGGGATTGTAAAAGCAACCCGTCTTTTCCTGCGAACTGTCGATGACGGTCAGGCGGACGCCATGCGTGACGTTGAGAAGCGGCTCGCGGTTGTTTCGCTGCAATTCGTGGCCGTTGAGGTCGATGGTGAGATCGGAATTCACATCCGATACGCCGCCCGTCACGATGAGCGGGTTATCCACTTCGTCCGCGATCTTGATGTTCGTGTAGCCGTTTTCGATCGCCGTGAAAAATTCATCCACCGAATGGATCTCGATCTGTTCGGAAACGACAAAATCCAAGGCGCCCGAATACACGCCGCCAGAGCCCATTTCCTCGGAATAGCGCGCAAACGTGAGCGACGCGCCTGCGGACAGGGCGATCAGGAGAGCCAGAAAGGCGCACAGAAGCGCTTTGCGGCAGTGTACGATCATGTTCCGTCACCTCCCCGTATGCTCTCGGATGTCTGCACGAACAGGACGTTGAACTGCGAAGAATAACTTTTGCTCAGCGACGTGAACAACTGATACTGTACCGCACCGCCCTGCGCGGCGTAATCTTCGTACATCGGCTCGTCGGGCAGACCGTTGAACGAGATGTAATATGCACCCGCCTGCCCCAGAAGATTGTTGCAGACGCCAAATACGCTCTGCATCTCGGCTGTCGTGTCAGGCTGTTTGACGGACGTGCCGTCCGCGGCGAAAAAGTCGGCGATGGGGTGCACATACGAATATGTGCTCTCGCTGATGGGCGCGACGTGGTGATAGGAAACGGAGGCACCGCCCTCATAATTGTACGTCTTCTGCACGCGTACGGTGGTCGTGCCCGCCGCATCCCCTGCGGGGAGCGACGCATAGGTCTGTGCCTGCACGTCGAAATGATAGCCGAGCACCTTTGCGCCGTTGAAAATGCGCGTTTGCCCCGACGCAGGCGGCATGAGCAGTTCGTCCATCGCTTCCGTCCATTCCACGTTATAATCGCTGCCGTCGATCCGCTGTGCCAGCGTGATGTAGATCACAAAGGATCTTTCCTGCGGCGAAGTGCCCGCCAGCGCCATCCGCGGCAGGGTCACGTCGATGCTGTAAAAACGCATTTTCTGTTCCAGATCGAGGTACAGCTGCGAACGGTAGTCGTTGCGGTCGACGCCGCGGTGGAACCCGACCGAATACTGCGACACCTTTTTTTCCGACGTGACGGAGATCGCGTTGCCGTTATCCGCATGCGCCGCGATATATCCCGTGCCGTCCGCCGAAAATCTGCCCGACATGGTCAGCGTTTCCGCCTTACATTCACCCGACTGGTAATCGTTGGATTTCGCCGTTTCGCGCACGCCGCCGCCCGTATAGTCGGCATAGGTGCCCTGTTCGCGCACATACTCGTCGAAGCCGTCGCCGTCCGTATCCTCGCTGCCCTGCGAAACTTCGTACACGAGATCGCCGATCACATACTGCGGGGTCAGCACCGTCATGACGTCATCCGCCGCTTCGGCGACTTGCAGGACGAGATTATCCGCCAGTTCGGCGGGAAGGTACAGGCGGAAGGTCGCCTGCAGATCGACGTCGCTGTAGCGGAGCACGTTGCCCTGTTCATCCGCTTCGAAATTGCGCACCGTCATGCGGATGGTGCGGGGCGTGCCCGTAGCCGCGCCCGATTGCAGATAAAAATCCGCGTTGGTGTACGACGTGGCGGAAATATCGCCGATCTCGTAGAACGCGACGAACGGGCTGATGCCCGCGCCGACATCTCCGCTCGTCGAAGAAGTATAGCGCGAAAAAGTGACCCCCGTGAACAGGATGCTCACGGCGAGCAGGTAACAAAGATAGGTAACGATGGGAATTTTGATGATCTTTTTCTCACGCATCGCTCTTTTTCCTCTCTCTCTCCGAAATCAGGTCCATGGCGACCCAAAGCAAGACTCCTCCGCCGAAAACGGCGAGCAGGCCTGCGGGGCTCTGCAAAAAACGGACAACGCCGCCCGCGCCACGCAGGACATACACCACCTTGCCGACCACGGCGCTCTGCGGAACGCTGAATGCGTCGGGCGAATCGTTGGCATCCCCCTGGGTGGCAAACATGCCTTCGGACGCCAAAACGATGCGGTGCGTGACGTATTCGCCGCGCACATCGTCGTAAAAAGTGATGACATCCCCCGCCGCGTAGTCCTTTTCCGCATGGATAACGATGCAGTCGGAAGTACCGAAGGTCGGTTCCATGCTGCCCGAAGCGACCACGGCGACCGCATAACCGAACACCGTAGGCATGCCGTTGCCGAACGCCGTGCGGGCGATCAGCAGATAAACGTTATACAGGAGCAGGATCCCCATGACTGCGGCAAGGATTGCCTTGCAAACCGTTTTCAAAACGCGCAACGCTTTTTTCATGCCGGCCCCGTCATGCCTGCACTGCCGCGGTAAAGGCAATGGTAAGCGTATACTGCGCCTCGTTTTCTCCCGCCGCCGTATCGGCTTCGCCGTCCTGCCAATACCATTCCAGTTCGAACACCGTCGAAGACCACGCCTCGACCGTCAGATCGGAAATGCCCAGCGCGTCCGCCGCCCGATATTCCGCGCCGCCCGCGATGAGCGCCCCGTCGCGGCTCAGGCGATAAACCAGACCGATGCCGTATTCGTTTTCCTCCGAAAAGGCGAGCGAAAACACGAGCGCGTCCGCGTTGCGGTTTTCCAGCACAAAGCGATAAGAACCGCGCATGCCGGGCGCGATCTTCGTATCGCCGAATTTTTCGTTGAAAAATACGGGAAGGTTTTCTTCCTCGCTCCACTGCGTGCCTTCCGCATCGGCGACAAACAGCACGGGCGCGTAGTCCGCACCCACCGAACGCCCGGCGCAATACAGCCCCAACAGGACCGAAAACGCCGTAAGAAGTGCCAGCGCCAAAACGAGCAGGGCGGCGAGCCGCCAAGGAAAGCGGCGAATAGTCGCCACATACCCTCCCGAAAGGGTCAGAATGTTGTCGTTTTTATCGACGTATGCGGCGCGCTTTTGTCCGTCATAGAAAAAGACGTTGGTCTCTTCCTTGCGGAATTCGCCCAGCCGTTCCCGATCGCCGTCGTACCAGACACTGCGGCGGATCCTGCCGATACGCTTTCCCGCACGGTCGCACACTCCCGCGCGCACGGGCAGACGCACGTCGATGGCAGAAGGGTCTCCTTCACTCTCCGATCGGAAGGCACTTTCTTCCCCTTCCGCCTGCGATGCGGCATACTCTTCCCGCAGAGCAGAGCCTTCTGTCTGCGGCGCGGCAAAGCCGCCCTGCACCGAATCAACGGTGCGGACGCCTCGTTTTGCCTTGCCCTTCGGCTTCGGGAAAATGTTCGCCTGATCGGACGGGACATAGTCAGGATCGGGCGCAAAACCGTTGGCACGCATAAGTTCGTCGATGAGTTCCAGCGCATGCCGTACCTGCCGCTCGGAAGACAGCTTGATCATCAGCGGCACTTTTGCATAGCGGGCGACGCCCGTATAATCTTTTTGGTGAAATTTCTGTACGTTGTACGCCGCGGGGTCGAGCGCCAGGAACAGGCGCAGATACCCGCCGACCAGGCAAAGTTTTGCGAGAAGTTTTCTGCCCGACGAAAAAGATTCGCCGCCCCCTGCGATGCGCGAACGCACTCCCTTCGGTCTTTTCCCGACGGTGCGGTACATCAGAAAGGCATTTTTGACGGCATCGTACCGCCTGCCCGTGACATAGCCCGCTTCGCCCATGCGCGCGGAAAAGCCCGCCCGCGCTCCCCTGCGCGGCGGTATATCTGCGCGGCCGACGGCCGCTTTGTTCAGATCCGAATTCTCGTTTTGCGGGGACAGCGCCCCGCCGCTTTCCGCCGCTCCTGCCTGTGCGGCGTTTCCCTCCGAAGAAGGGATGCCGTCCGTCAAATGCCGATCGATGTCCGCCATCCTATCTCCTCCTTTTGTTTCTCAATTGCCTATACCCGCTGTTTTTTCTGCAATGTTTCCGCCCTTGCGCCGCACGCCCGAAGGCGCGCGGCGCGGCGTTCGCGCGGGTCGGGCAATGCCCGAACCCGCCGTCAGCCGCCCAGCCGCCGCATCCACACACTGCGCGGCGGTCGGCAATTCGTTTGTTTGCGGTCCGCATCAGTCGCCTGCCGGCTCTTCGAATTTCTGCTCCGCGATGTACGAAATTTTGAAGGAGATGCTCTCCACGTTCTCGCCCACCCAGGTATCCAACTTGTCGGCAGCCTCGCCCGGATCGGAACCGCTGCCCTTATCGTTCGATGCCCAGATCACTTCGGCATAGACGTACACTTTGCCCGAACCCGCCGTCAAAGAGACCTTGGTCTTGCCCGACTCCATCGCGTTGGTTGCCGCTTCAGCCGAGTCTGTTTCCGTGCTGTAATACAGTTTGATGGAGAACAGATCCTGCACTTCGCTCTCCGCGCCCGGCTTATACTCGCCCGGGGCGATAGAAGCAAAGTTACCGCCGTCACTGTAAGTGATGGTCGCGGTGGCGTCGAACGTAAAGGTGACCAGTGCGTCCACTTCTCCCGCGTTGCTCAGTTCGGCGACCTTCACTTTCCCGGTGGAATTGGTGCGCGACGTACCGGGGGTATACGGTTTCGGCTCGGGCGAAAGGTCTGCAAACGTCGGCGTCAGGCTGTCTGCACCGACGAGGCTGACATCCCACTTCGCCACGCTCGTGGTCGCCGTGCCCGATCCGCCGCTCGTATAGCGGGCGAACGTGCTTCCGAGGAAACAGCAGCTGATCAGCGTCAGCGCCGCAAGGGCGATCAGCAGTTTTGTAGCAATGCTTTTCTTTTTTGTCATACTTGCTCTTCTCTCCTGTTTTGTTATGTATGGTACCCGTCGGCGCGTGCGGAACGCCGCCGTGTTTCCCCTGTCAGATCTTATTCTCCGCATCGTTCTGCCGTGCGGCGGCAGAGCCGTCCTCTTCCTGCGGCCGTTCTGCCGCGGAAGACGGTTCGCCGACCAGCGCGCGCAGGCGGCGGATCTCCTCGTCCTGTTCCTGCACCTTTTCGCGCATGGTCTGTTCCTCCGCCGCCGCTTCGGCGCGCACCCTGCGGTTGTGCAGGAGAATGCGCGTCACGTCGTACGCGATGAACAGCAGGACGGGGATGCCGACGATGACGACAATACCCGCAGGCGTCTGCAAAAACATCGCAAAACTGCCCAACCCCGCCACACTGCCCGTGCAGATGCCGACTATGTTGGCGATAGGAATGGCACCGTCGGTAACGGCGTTCGCATCCCCCTGTGTGACGGCGGAAAGAATGTTTCCCGCCTCGTCATAGTTGAGCGACACGATGCGGTGCGTGACGTACGCTTCCGCCGAACGGAAGGTGACGACATCCCCTGTCTGCAAGGTATTTTTCTTTTCTTCGGAAAGTAGGCAGACAAAGATGAGCGAACCCTCTTTGAAACTGCCTTTGCGGCCGCCGTCCATCGAGCCGGACGTGACTGCCAGCGGCGCGACGCCGAATACGGAGGGCGGTACGTCCCGATCCATGCTGCCCTTGATAATGAGCGTAAGGTTGATGGCGAGGATCGGCAAGAGGATGACCGCCAAAACGATCATCAATACCGTGCTCACGATTCCGCCTGTTTTTCCCGATGACTTCATCCTGTAAACCCCGAAAATTGTAGTATTCCGATGCGGTCTGTTTTATTGACAAATGCACGGTCGGAAACCATCCTTCCGCTTGCCGAAAAACGGCGATTTTCCGCAAAAATGCCGCTTTGTAGGAAATGTGTACTTTTTCTACGGTTGAAATTCTTGCATTTTTCTGATAACCATGATATACTCGGAGAGCAAAAATTATTTTGATTTTCATTACTTTGGTTCGGAAAACAAAATACGCTTTCATAAATACTTTTTTTCTCGTTCAATTCGAAATTACGACTGCACTATAAACAAAGTACACATTTTTCAAATATTATATCTACATATATTTACACAAGGACGCGACGACAGGTGACTTTCGCCGCGTTTTCGTTATCCTTATAGTACAAAAACTTAAGGAGAATGCCTATGACGTATGCTTACGCACGTGTCTCCGCACGCGACCAGAATCTTACCAGACAACTGAACGCTTTCCGCACGTTCGGTGTGCCCGAT
Organism: uncultured Clostridia bacterium; assembly: GCA_944341895.1. Lineage (GTDB taxonomy): Bacteria > Bacillota > Clostridia > Christensenellales > Borkfalkiaceae > Borkfalkia. The sequence goes on along the minus strand of CALVMB010000021.1, from coordinate 1,171 downwards.
TCGAATATCTTTGCCGATAAAAAAAGCGGCAAAGACTTCGATCGCTCGGAATACAGGCGCCTGTTGCACAAACTGCGCGCGAGCGATCTCGTCGTGATCCAGTCCATTGACCGTCTCGGAAGAAATTACGACGCCATCATCGAGGAATGGAACCGCATCACCAACAAGATCGGTGCCGATATCCTGGTGCTGGACATGCCGCTTTTGGATACGCGCGCCAAATCGGAGACGCTGGTCGGGAAATTTATTTCAGACATCGTATTGCAGGTGCTTTCGTTCGTTGCCGAAAACGAACGTGCCAACATCCGTGCCCGCCAGGCAGAAGGGATTCGCCTTGCAAAAGAACGGGGCGTGCGCTTCGGACGGCCGCGGCGGCAATATTCGCAGGAATTCCTTGCCGTCGCACAGGACTACATGCAAAAGCGCATCCCCCTTCGGGAAGCGCTCGAAAAAACAAACATGCGAGTCGAAAATTTTTACTACCATATCCGCATTCTGCGCAACCGACTGCGCGAAACGTACCCGCGGCAATGACAGATCCGATATACACAAAAAGGAGCGGGTCCATCGACCCGCTCCTCCACGTTCCTGCAACACTCAGTACTGACTAGAGCCGCAAACATTTCCGCAGTTGCCGTTGCTTGCGCAAGTACCGCCGCAGTTGCAGTTGTTCGCGCAGGAATTGCACGCACAGCACAGCGCATACTGGCGGCTGTAATACGCCGCATCGCAGCAGACGTTCAGCCCGCCGTGACGGCCGAAGCCGCTGCAATCCCTGCAGCGGCAGCAACATGCGGCCGCGCCGTTCTGCGTGCCATAGGTATTTTCACAGCACGAAGCGCCGCTCTGCGCACAGCCGCAGCCGCCGTGCGCGTTGCCGCAGAGATTCTGCGCGCAGCCGCAAGCGCTCTGCACGCTGCCGCAGGCGCCGCACCCGCAGGTACGCGGACGGCAATATCCGCAACCGTAGAGGATGGAATAAAGCAGACACATAGTAATTTCTTTGCCCCCTCGTAGAAAATGGGAGAATGCCTCCCATTTCATCCTATGCGGCGGCGGACGGATTTGCGCAAAAAACTCCCCGCGCCTTTCGCAAAATTGCGGAAGGCGCGGGAACGTGCGCGAACAGATGCAGAACCGTTTGCGGCGGTCAGGTCTCCCCGTCCGACGG
>CALVMB010000020.1 GCA_944341895.1 uncultured Clostridia bacterium | reverse complement strand
CCGTTGACGGGTGCGCCGGCATTAAACCCTTTTAGGGTCTGTGCAAACCACCAGTTTACTGGTGGTTTTGACTTTGCGGGAGGGTGCCCTGCGCGCAGGCGCGCAGGGGCAGTTGTTTGCCTGCCGCGCGGCTGGTACGGGCAGGTGCTCGCACGCGCACGCCCCGCGGTGCTGTTGTTCCGCGCCCGCCTGTCCGCGTGCGGACAGGCATGGAAGATTGATACAATCGTAAAAACGACAATCGAATTATTGACAATGCGCATGTAATGTGATAAAATCATATCACATATATATCATAGTTTTTTCATGCTTGCACCGTGACCGGCACGGCGGTAAAGCCCGCTTTCGTTATTATAAACGGTGCAAAACGGGGCGGCGCAGGCGCGGAACGCGCATACACGCTTTCCGAAGGGAGAATGGGTTAATCCAATCGTTTTGTAATGCCATACGCACAGCGATTGAATCAAAAAATAGGAGGATGAAATATGAAAAAGTCTAAAGTGGCAGCGGCACTCTTGTGCTTCTTTCTCGGTGGTCTGGGGGTCCACAGGTTCTATGTCGGCAAGGTCGGTACGGGGATCCTTTGGTTGTTCACGTTTGGTTTGATCGGGATCGGCGCACTCGTCGACTTCATCATGATCCTTGTCGGTGCGTTCAAGGACAAACAGGGCAATCCGCTCGAATAAAGGCACTGGTTTTATAACAATTTTACAGCGGATGGATTTTGAAGCGAAAGGATTAACGCCAGCAGAACAAAGATTAAGGAGAGAATCATGTTTGAAAAACTGAAGAAGAACATCAAAAACGTCTTCCGTCGCGAGGAGGAAGAACAGCCCGCCGAAGAGCAGGCATCCGCGGAACAGGCTTCGCAGGCGGAAAGCGCCGCACCTGGCGCGGAAGAGACGGAAAAGAAGTCGTTCGGCGAAACCGTTGAGGAAGTCGCCGTCAAAGTCGGCAACGCGCTGGAAGCGGGCTGCACGGCAGTCGCCAACAGCAAGGCGGTGCAGGTCGGCGAAAAGGTGGTGGACGCCGCGGGCGAAGCGATCGAAAAGGCGGGCAAAAAGGTATACGAGGCGGGCAAAAAAGCAGCCACCTCCGAGACAGCCAAAAAGGCGGGCGAAACGCTCGGCAAGGCGGAAAAAGCCATCGACGATTTTGCGCAGCGCACCATCGACAAGATCAAAGAAAACTTTAAAAAAGACGACAGCGACGACGGACAGGAATAAGTCTGCCGCAGAAGAGACAAACGGGTTTGCGCCGTGTGCGCGAGATCGCCGCGCGCAGGGCGCCGCCATCTTTTTACGGGTGAAGAGCGATGTACATACCGAAGATCAAATATGTTTATCCGGAAAAGACGGATGATCAACTGATCAAAGTGGATAAAAAGCGGAAAGTAAAACTGGACCCGGGATACTATGACCATCTCAAGCGGTTCATGTTCAAGTTGGGGCAGTTTTTCTTCCGCATCGCCTTTGTCTGCATCGCCTATCCGGCGGTCTACATTCGCTATCATCTGAAGGTCGAGGGGAAGAAAAACCTCAAACCGTACAAAAAGACGCTCAAAAAGAACGGTTTCATAACGGTCAGCAATCACGTGTTTCTGTGGGATTATGTGGCGCTGTGCGCGTCCATGAAGATGGGCCTGCCCAACGTTCCCGCATGGGGCAAGATCATCTATTCCAAGTTCGGCGGCATCTTTTCGCTCGCGGGCGTGGTCCCCATCCCCGAGGACAGGGTGACTTTCCGCAAGTTCTACCGCTTTATCGACGGCGTGTTCAAACGCAACAAATGGGTGCACATCTATCCCGAAACGGGGCTGTGGTTCTACTATGTCCCCATCCGCCCGTTCAAGCGCGGGGCGGCATATTTCGCCTGCCAGTACAACAAGCCCATCGTGCCCGTCGGGTATTCTTTCCACCCGCGCAAGGGCATTTCCAAGTGGCTGAACAAGCGCGACCCGTATGTGCATGTGCACATCGGCGCACCCATCTATCCGGACATGACGCTCGAACGCAACGAGGCGGTGGAAAAACTCAACACGCAGATCCGCCAGACGATCATGCACATGGTCGGCATCGAATCGGAAGAGGAGAACGAGCGCATCATGCGCGAGTGTTACCAATACGAAGACGGGCACTATTACACCGAACTTTGACGGCGACACCAAAAACCTGCGCACGGCGCAGGTTTTTGTTTTGCCGCCGCGGGAAAACGCTTGCCTTTTTTGCAGCGCATGCGCTATAATGGGCGCAATTTCCGCCGTGAGGGGTGCTTTTTTTGCGGGGCGCAAATTTTGTGTGCGGCGGGAGAACGATATGGGAGAGGTATTGCTCGACGCACTGCTGGACAGCCTGAAAGTTTTTCCGTTCCTGTTCCTGATGTATGTGCTCATCGAATTTCTGGAAAGCAGAACCAATCTGAATCACCGCAACATGCTGCGCGGCAGGCTGGCGCCTCTGCTCGGCGCCGCCACGGGCATGATCCCGCAATGCGGCTTTTCGGTGATGGCGGCAAAGCTGTACGATAAAAAACTCATCCGCACGGGCACCGTGCTCGCCGTCTTTCTGGCGACGTCGGACGAGGCGTTCCTGCTCCTCGCCGCGGCGGGCGTCAGGGCGGCGGCGATCATGCCGCTCATCGCCGTCAAGTTTGCGGTCGCGGTCGGGGCGGGGTATCTCGCAAACGCCGTCTGCCGCCGCGAGCGCCTGGAGGAGCCGCAGGGGGAAGAGGTGCACGGTACGCCCTGCGGGCACGATCACGAGCACGACAGCCCCGTGCGGCAGTATCTCGTGCATCCGCTCCTGCATTCGCTGGAGATCTTTGCCTACCTTCTGGCGGTGAACATTCTCTTCGGCGTCGCCATGTATTACGCCGAGGATGCGATCAATTCCTTTCTGCAATCCAAACTGTGGTGGCAGCCGCTCATCGCGGCGGCGGTGGGGCTGATCCCGAACTGCGCCAGTTCGGTGCTCGTCACGCAGGCATACATCGACGGATTCATCACCTTCGGTGCCTGCGCGGCGGGGCTGTGCGTCAACGCGGGGCTGGGGTTCGTGGTGCTGTTTCGTAACGTGCGCGCATGGCGGCGCAACCTCGCGCTGTGGGGCGTGCTCTTCGTCATTGGCGCGGCGGCGGGGTATGCGGTGCAGGCGGTCATGCTCTTGTTCTGAGCGTTGCCCGCAAAAAACATCAAAAAGGCGGAGCGATCCGCCTTTTTTTATGAACATTTTGCGGCGATGGGTTGAAAATACGCCGCAGATGTGGTATCATACAGATATATGGGGGCGCATCGGCGTGCGCCCGCGCAAAATTTTTTTCGGAAAGGCAGGAAATCCCATGACGATTGCTGACGTGGTAAAACTGTTGGACGCGGAGATCCTCTGCGGTGAGGATCATCTGGACACCGAGATCCATACCGCTTGCGGTTCGGATATGATGAGCGACGTGCTCGCGTACGTCAAGGACCAGTCCGTATTGCTGACGGGGCTTCTCAATCCGCAGGTCGTGCGCACGGCGGAGATGATGGATATGCTCTGCATCGTGTTCGTGCGCGGCAAGCGGCCGGAACCCGCCGTCGTCGAACTGGCGAAGGACAAGGGCATCGTGCTCCTTTCCACCGAAAAGCGCCTGTTCGTCGCCTGCGGCATCCTGTATACCAACGGGCTCGGAGGCTGAACATGGACTGCGTTCGTCTGGAATATGACGTCGACGGGGAGAACTTCGCATCCGCGGGCAACGCCAGCGAGAGCGTCAAGCGCACGCTCAAACAACTCGGCGTTTCGCCCGCTTCGGTGCGGCGGGTCGCCATCGCCATGTACGAGGGGGAGATCAACATGGTCATCCATGCGCACGGCGGCAAGGCGATCGCCGAGATCTATCCCGACCACATCGGCATCTACCTCAAAGACAGCGGCCCCGGCATCGCGGACATCGATCTCGCCATGAAGGCGGGGTACTCGACGGCGACCGAAAACATCCGCAGCCTCGGGTTCGGTGCTGGGATGGGACTGCCGAATATGAAAAAATACAGCGACGAAATGACCATCGATTCCACCGTCGGCGTGGGTACCACGGTGTATCTGCGCATCGATTTTTAAGGAGCGGGAGGGCAGCAATGGCTACGCTCAAGACCGTCGTTTTGGACAGCGAAAAGTGCATCGGCTGTATCACCTGCATGCGCAGGTGCCCGACCGAGGCGATCCGCATCGAAAACGGCAAGGCGAAAATACTTTACGACAAATGCATCAACTGCGGCGAGTGCGTGCGCAGTTGCAAAGGCGGGGCAAAACGCCCCGTTTACGACAGTTTCGAACTGCTGGAAGGGTACGCGTACAAGATTGCGCTCCCGTCTCCCTCGCTGTTCGGGCAGTTCGAAAACCTGACCGACCCCAACTACGTCATCGAGGGTCTGCTCGCGCTCGGCTTCGACGAGGTGTTCGAGGTCGGGCTGGCGGCGGAACTGGTCACCGACTGTACCCGCCGCTTGATGGAAAACCAGACGCTGCCGCGGCCCGTCATCAGTTCGGCGTGCCCCGCGGTGGCAGAACTTATCCTGCTCAAGTACCACGAACTCAAAGATCACCTGCTCAATATCTATGCGCCCGCCAAGATCGCGGCGAAACTTGCCAAAAAGCAGGCGATCGAAAAGGGCATCCCCGCGGACGACATCGGAATTTTCTTCATCTCGCCCTGTCCCGCCAAGGTGTATTCCCTGCACAAAGAGGAAGTTTCCAACGAAAAATACATATCGGGCGTTCTCTCGCAGAGCGACGTGTATTTCCGCCTTGTCGAAAAGATGAACAAGATCCAAAATCCCCGTAAACTCGGAAAATGCGGCTATTCGGGACTGGGCTGGGGCTCCTCAGGCGGGGAGAGCAACTCGCTCGGCCTGGGCAACTACATCCATTGTTCGGGCGTTCGCAACGTGCTCGGCGTGTTGCAGGAGATGAGCGACGGAAAACTGGACGGGGTGGAGTTCGTCGAACTCAACATGTGCCCGGGCGGGTGCGTGGGCGGCGTGCTCAACGTCGAAAACCCGTTCATCGCCCGCAACAAGATGCGCCAGCTTTCCGAGCATCTGCGCATCCCGCCCGCCACCCTCGAACAATACGGGCTGGACGAAAGTTTCTTTCTCTGGGACAAGGCGCCCGAACCTTCCACGTCCTTCCAACTCGATCCCGACCGCTTTGCGGCGATGCGCAAACTCATGCAGGTGGAAGAGTACGTAAAGCAACTTCCGGGCATCGACTGCGGCGCTTGCGGGGCTCCCACCTGCCGCTGTCATGCCGAGGACGTCGTCGTGAACGGCGGTTCGCTGCACTGTGTCAAATTGGCGGAGGCGGGAAAATGAATGTATCCGAACTGGCGGCAAAGGCGAACTACCGCATCTATTCGCAGGGCGAGGATCGCGCCGTCGAACACGGCTACTGCGGCGATTTTCTGAGCAACATCATCTCCCGCGCCCCCGATTCCTGCGCCTGGCTCACCGTCATGAACAACGTCAACGTCGCGGCGGTCGCCACGCTCATTGACTGCGCCTGTATCATTCTGTGCGAAAAGGTCGAACCGGACGCCGCGCTCGCCGCGCGCGCCGCATCGCTCGGCATCTGGGTGCTCGGCGCGGACGAGGACGTGTTCGGCGCGGCAAAACAGGTCGCGGCGCTGTGCGGGGTGTGAACGCCCGCCCCTGAACGGCGGAGCGGCATCGATTGCGACACATCCGCGCCGCGGCATTCTGCCGCGGCGCACAAATTCGGGGGGGGGGACGCCGCCTGCGGCGTCGGGGCAGCCATGAAATTATTTTACGATTTTCATATCCATTCCTGCCTCAGCCCCTGCGGCGACGAGGACAGCACGCCCAACAACATCGTGAACATGGCGCTCATCAAGGGGCTGCATGCCATCGCGCTCTCCGATCACAACACGGGCAAAAACTGTCCCGCGGCGATCGCCGTCGGGCAGAAAAACGGGCTCGTGGTCCTGCCCGCCATGGAACTGGCGACGAGCGAGGATATCCACATCCTGTGCCTGTTCGAGCGATACGAGGATCTGTGCAAACTGGAGCGGCATATCCAGACCACCCGCCTGCGCGTCAGGAACAAGCCGGAAATTTTCGGCCGCCAGCGCATTCTGGACGAAAACGACCAATGCATCGGCGAGGAGGAGGATCTGCTCATCGTCAGTTCGGGCGTATCGGTGGAGGAGGCGGCGGCGCTGGTCAGGGGCTTCGGCGGCATCGCCGTGCCTGCGCACGTGGACAAGCAGTCCAACGGACTGATCGGCGTGCTGGGCGCCTTCGATTACGGGCTGGGCTTTGAAATGATCGAATGCCGCGAAGACGTCGGCGTGCGCCTGCCGCGCATCGTCGATTCGGACGCGCACTATCTGTGGGATATATCCGAGGCGGAACACTGCATCGAGGCGGAAACGTGCTCCGCGCACGGCGTGTTTTCGGCACTCAAAGCAATGTGCGGGCGATGAACGGACGCGGCGGGGGACCGCCGCGCGCTTTTTGTCCGTCGGGGCGGTACGCCTTTTTGCCGTTGCGGAACGCGGCGGCTGTTTTTTCCGCACGGGCGCCCGCCCCGCATGCGCCGAACGGCGTTTGCGCGTTTTACCGCGCCTGTCGTGTGTGCGCTCAAAAGCGTCCGTGCGTTTTTTCCTGCGCCCGCACCGCGCGTCTCGCCGCGCTTGACTTTCGGCGGGCAACAATGTATCATGGAACGGAACAAGAGGTGAATTTTCATGTCCGCATTTTACAGCAAACGCATCGCGTCCATCCTTCCGTACGTGGCGGGCGAACAGCCCAAGGACCGCAAGTACGTCAAACTCAATACCAACGAAAACCCGTATCCGCCCAGCCCGAAGGCGGAAGCGGCGCTGCACGGCTTCGACGCGGCTTCGCTCAAACTGTATCCGCCGCTGGAAATGCGCGGTTTGCGCGAGGCGATCGCCCGCGCCGAAGGGGTCGCGCCCGAAAACGTGTTCTGCGGCAACGGGAGCGACGAGATCCTGGCGTTCTGCTTTCCCGCGTTTTTCGATGAGGGCGGGGCAGGCGCGGCGTTTGCGGACGTCACATACAGTTTCTATCCTGTCTTTTGCAACTTTTTCGGCATCCCCGCGCACATCCTTCCGCTGAACGAGGACTTTACCCTCGATCTCGGTGCGCTGAGCGCCCTGCCCGCGCAGGGCATGGTGGTCGCCAACCCCAACGCGCCCACGGGCATCGGCATCCCGCTGTCCGCCATCGAGCCGTTCGTGCGCGAAAACGCGGGGCGCATCGTCATTCTGGACGAGGCGTATATGCCCTTTTTCGGGCAGAGCGCGGTCCCGCTCACAAAGACGTGCAAAAATCTCGTCGTGGTCAAGACCTTTTCCAAGGGCTATGCGCTCGCGGGCATGCGCTGCGGGTATGCGATCGCCGACCGCGAACTCATCGCGGGGCTGGAACGCTGCCGCGACAGTTTCAACTCTTACCCCGTGGACAGCGTGTGCCAGGCGGTGTGCGCCGCCGCCATCGGGGACGCGGACTACTACCGCGAACGCACTGCGCAGGTGATCTCCGAGCGCGAACGGCTGACCGAACAACTGCAAAAGCGCGGCTTTTTCGTGCTTCCGTCCGCGGCGAACTTCGTATTCGCGCGCCACGCCGCGCGCGGCGGGCGCGAAGTGTACGAGGGATTGCGCGCGCGCGGGGTGCTCGTCCGCCATTTCGGCGTCGAACGCATCCGCGAATTTTGCCGCATCACCGTGGGCACCGCGGCGGAAAACGATGCCCTGCTTTCGGCGCTGGACGACCTGCTTTCCCGCTGATCGGATACTAAACGAAGAACACTTGATACACGAAAGAGGACAATTCATTGTGTGAGGGGTTCTCTATGTGTGATCGTGCCCTTGCGAGCCGCGCCGCGGCGCGCAAAATTCCGACGAAATTCCGTTTTTGCCCGCAGTCGGCGCTGGGCTCGCTGGTCGCGCAGGAAGTGCCCTGCGGCAAAGTTGCGCTGATCGCGGGCGAGGAACACCGCGAAAGGGTGCAATTTCTGCGCGCGCAGTTGGGCGGCTATGTGGTGCATGCCGTCCTGCTCGGGCAGGGCACGCCGCCCGCGGGACTGTTTTCTCTGCCCGACGGCGTGCGCGTATACATCGGCGTGGGCGTGCGCGGCGCGCAGGCGGCGCGCCTGCTCGCTTCGCTGTGCGGCGGCGTTTCGGTCGCCGTTCCCGTCTCGCCGAGCGCGCGCGGGCTGTTTGAAGATGCGGTGCCCGCCGTGGGCGGCGGGGCGTATCCCGCCCGTCCCGCCGACGTCGTTCTGTTCGACGCGCGGCAAGTGCGGGGGAGCGAACGCGCCCGCACGGCGCTGTGCGCGCTGTGCGAAGAGGAGATCGCGCAGGACGCCGTGTTCACGGGCGTTTCCCGCCCGCAGGATTTTGCGTCTGCCGCTGAACTTCTCGCGGATGCGGAGGCGGGCGAAAAAGGGTACGAAAAGCAGTTCGCCGCCTCCGCGCTCTATTGCATGGAAAGGCGGGATGCGCCCCCGTTTGCGGGGGAAGAGGCGGCGCGCGTATTGCGGGAGCGCACGGGGCAGAGCCCCGAAGCGTGCGCGCTGGGCGTGCTCGGCTACTTTGCGGCGCGCGCCGAAGCGCTGTTTTCTTCCCGCCCGCGCCCGTATTTCGTGCCCGATTATGCCGCGCGCATCGCGTGCGCCGCGCCGTACGGCGGAGGCGCGGCGGCGCTGTTTTCCATGCTCCGCGTGCCCGACGCGGCGGAAAGTTTCGCCCGCGCCGAGATCTTTGCGCAGACCCGCGAAAAACTGGCGGTGCGCGCGCAGATGCTTTCCGCATACGCGGCGCGCACCCTCATCCGCTGTGTGCGCGAGGGAGCGCAGGCGCCGCGCTTTGCCGAACGCGACTTGTTTTTTGCCTATGACCGTTCGGCGGAACTTTCGCCGCTGTTGTCCGCGCCCGCGCTTGAACGCGAGTTCGGATTTCTGCCCAATCCCGAGGGCGATCTCGCCTTCGGCTGAATCATTGCCGCTTGCCGAGGAGGAGCACTATGGAGGAAAGAACGCGCGCCGCGCTTGCCGCGCTCGTCGCGCAAACGCGCGTATTTTTGCTGGATATGGACGGCACCGTGTACATCGGCGACCACCCCATCGGCGCCATGCGCGAGACGCTTGCCGCCGTGCGCGCGTCGGGGCGGCGCGTCGTGTACTGCACCAACAATTCTTCCAAAACGGCGGAGCAGTACGTGCAAAAACTTTCCCGCCTCGGGCTGTACGACGGGCGCGATCTCGTGTATACCTCGGGCATGGCGACGGCGGAATATCTGCGCGAAACGTACCCCGACGCGCGCGTCTACCTTGTGGGTACCGATGCGCTCAAAGCGGACTTTGCCGCGGCGGGCGTGCGCGTGGCGGACGAGGATGCGGACGTGTGCGTGCTCGCCTACGACACCACCCTCAGTTTTGAAAAACTGTGCAGGATCAACGAATACATCGTGCGGGGAAAGCCGTACATCGCCACCCATCCGGATGCGGTCTGCCCCGCGCCGGGGGTATACCCGCCCGACGTCGGTTCGTTCATCGCGCTTTTGAAAGTTTCTTCGGGCAGGGAACCGGATGTCATCTGCGGCAAACCGTATACGGTGATGGGCGAACGGCTGTGCGCGCGGCTGAACGTACCCGCGGGGCAGATCGCCATGGCGGGGGACAGGCCGCATACCGATATCCGCTTCGGAAACAACAACGGGTTTTCCACCCTGCTTGTGCTCAGCGGCGAGACGGACGCCGAAAAGGCAAAGACGCTTCCCGCGTCCGACCGTCCCACGCTGGTGATCGACAGCCTCAACGACCTTGCGGAGGTACTGTAAATCATGGCTCTCGTGCAGATGAATTGCAAAAACTGCGGCGCGCCGCTCGAACGGCAGGGGGACGCCTACGTCTGCCCGCACTGCGGTTCGCGCGTTTTAGACATCTTGGATGCGTCCGTCGAGGCGGGTGCGGACATCGTCACGCCCGCCGAATTCGAGGAGCGGCTCAAAACGCAGAAAACGGCGTTCGTCGTCGATTTCGGGGATACGCTCCGCGCTTTCGACGCGCAGACGGAGGCGTGGAACGCACAACTGCGGCAGGCACTGCGCCTGTTGCAGGCGCGCAAGGATTACGCCGTGGAGGAGGCGCTGCGCGGCGTGCCGGACACGCTGTTTGCCGCCGAACGTCTGCGTTTGCTGGCGGATGTCGGCGCGCGGGACGAGGCGGAACTGGCCGGCTGGTCGGGCGATCTGCGTTCCCGCCCGCATTTCGAGCGCGTGTGTGCGACGGGTGATTTCGAACAAAAGCGGCTGTATGAGCGCATCGCCGAAGAATGCGCCGAAAACGCGCGCATCGGCAAAGAGATCGCGCGCGGCAAGGTTTTGCTGGACAGCGAAGCGTTCGCCGATGCCGAACGGTATGCGGCGGTCATGTGCGCACAGTATCCCACGGATGCGCGCGCGTGGGAACTGCTGATGGCGGCGCGCTGCGGCAAGGACGCGGAATACGATCCGAAAAAGGACCTGGATTATTTTTCCCGCTGCCCGAACTGCGCGGTTTTGTACGGAATGCCGCTGGAAGGGGAATCGCTCCCGCGCACCCTTTCGCCCGCCGTCCGCGACCGCGTGCGCGCGATCGCTTCGAAAAAGGGCTCACGTTCCGCGCCGCTGCGCAAGGTGCTCGCGGGCGTCATCGTTCTCGCCGGGATCGGCGTGCTCGCTTTGGTGTGGGCGCTGATCGAGGCGTTGGTCGGATAAAATTTGCGCCGCCCCGCGCCGAAACTTCGGCGCGGGGCGGCGCGCAGAGACGGGGCCGCGGGGCAGTGCCGCACCGCGGAAATAAAAGGGCGCCGCGCGGAAATATCCGCGCGGCGCCCTCTTGTCTGCAGCGTGCCGCCGCAGTGCGTCATTCTTCTTCGGTGCGCTCCTCGATGGGCACATATTTGCGGCGCTTGGCAACCGCCTGGTAGCCGGGACGGATGATCTTGCCGCCGTTGGTGATCTCTTCCATGCGGTGCGCCGACCAGCCCGCGATGCGCGCCATCGCAAAGAACGGGGTGTACAGTTCGCGCGGCAGGTTGAGCATGTCGTACACGAACCCCGAATAAAAGTCTACGTTGGGGCTGACGCCCTTGTAGATGCGCCGCTTATCGGCAATGAGTTCGGCGGCGGCCGCCGCAACGTTCTTGCGCATCTCGTATTCGCGCTCCATGTGCTTTTCGACGGCGAGTTTTTCCGCAAAGGCCTTGAGCAGGTCGGCGCGCGGGTCGGACAGCGAATACACCGCATGCCCCATGCCGTACACCAGTCCGGTGTGGTCGAACGCCTCCTTGTCCAGGATCTTGGCGATGTAGTCTTTGAGTTTGCCCTTGTCGTAATCGGGCACGTTTTCCTTGATGTTGTCGAACATCTCGCACACCATGATGTTCGCGCCGCCGTGTTTGGGGCCTTTGAGCGAGCCGAGCGACGCCGCCACGGAGGAATAGGTATCCGTGCCCGACGACGTGACGACGTGCGTGGTGAAGGTGGAGTTGTTGCCGCCGCCGTGTTCGGCGTGCAGTACGAGGCACATATCCAGCACCCGCGCTTCCAGTTCGGTGTATTTGCAGTCCTCGCGCAGGATATAGAGGATGTTCTCCGCCGTGGAAAGGTCTTTCTGCGGCTTATGGATGAACAGCGAGGCGTCCGAATGGTAATATTTGTACGCTTTCTGGCTGTACACGGTCAGCAGGGGGAACTGCGCGATCAGCTGCAGGGACTGGCGCAGGACGTTGCGCTTGGAGATGTCCTCGGGGCGCGGGTCGTACGAATACAGCGAAAGCACGCAGCGGGCGAGCATGTTCATCATGTTGCCCGAAGGCGCCTTCATGATGATGTCGCGCACGAACGAGGGGGGCAGTGAGCGGAAATCGGCGAGGATCTCGCAGAACCGCGCAAGTTGCCCGCTCGTGGGCAGTTGTCCGAACAGGAGCAGGTACGTCGCCTCTTCGAAGGCGAACCGCCTGCCGAGGGTGCCGCGCACGAGGTCCTTGATGTCGATGCCGCGGTAGTACAGCTCGCCGGGCGCGGCGATCTTGTTGCCCTGCGCGTCTTTTGCCGAGGAGATGATCTCGGAGATCTCCGTCAGCCCGCAGACGACGCCGTTGCCGTTGATGTCGCGCAAGCCCCGCTTGACGTCGTATTTTTCGTACAGTTTGGGGTTGATGATGTCGCTTTTGGTCGCGATCTTGGACAATTCGGCGATGTCCTGCGAATATTTTCCGAATTTTTTGAGGATATGGTCCCGCAGTTCGGGAATTTCCATGGCATACCTCCTTTGTTTCCCGCAATTTCAGTGCGAAAAATCTGTGATTGTTACAGTATACCATAAAACGCGCCAAAAGTCAAGCGGCGCCGTCTCGCGCCGGGGCGGCGCGCCGCGCGGCGGCAAAATGCGATGTCCGGTCAAAAATGTTTCAAAAAGTTCCCTTTATTTGTTGAAAAAAGACAAAATCTGTGTTAGAATATCTATATTCTATAATTGCTCGCGGAGCGCCGCAGCGCGCTCCGTTACATCGATCGGAGGTAGGTTCATTGGCTAAAAAAATCGAAGTTCCTTTCAACGGCACAAAGGAACAGGAAGCGAAGTTGCTGGCGGCTCTGGCGCAACTGAAAATCGATCACGGCGGAAAAGGGCTGATGATCGCCGCCCTGCAAAAGGCGCAGGACATTTACGGGTATCTTCCCGAACCCGTGCAGCAGATCATCGCCGACGAACTGGGCGTATCGCTCGCCGAAGTGTACGGCGTGGCGACTTTTTATGCGCAGTTTTCGCTGTACCCGAAGGGGCAGTATAAGATCGGCGTCTGCCTGGGCACCGCGTGCTACGTCAAGGGCGCGGGCGACGTGTACAAAAAAGTGTGCGAGACGCTGGGGATCGAAGGCGGCCAGTGCACGGACGACCTCCGTTTTTCGCTGGACGCGACGCGCTGCATCGGCTGCTGCGGGCTTGCTCCCGTCATGACCGTCAACGACGATGTGTACGGCAAAGTCACCGCGGACCAGGTAGAAGGGATCCTCGCCAAGTACAGGGCGTGACATGCGCGAACTTGCCCTCAACATTCTCGACATCACCGAAAATTCCGTCTCCGCAGGCGCGCACCTGATCGAGATCGACGTCCTTGCGGATTTTGCAAAGGACGAGATGGCCATCCGCATTCGCGACGACGGCTGCGGCATGGACGAGCAGATGCTCGCCACCGTGTGCGATCCGTTCACGACCACGCGCACCACGCGCAAGGTGGGGATGGGACTGCCGCTGTTCAAGTTTTCCGCCGAAAGCGCGGGCGGGATCTTTTCCATCCGTTCGGAAAAGGGAAAGGGGACGGAAGTCGTCGCGACATACAGGATCGGGCATGTGGACCGCATGCCGCTGGGCGATTTCGGCGGCGTGGTCCTGCAACTGGTCACGATGAATCCGCAGGTGGATTTTGTGTTCACGGCACAAAGCGGCGAGACGACAGGGAAACTGGATACGCGCGAATTGCGCGAGATATTGGGGGAAGACATTCCGCTCGGCGCGCCCGAAGTGCGCTCCTTTTTGCGGGAATACATTCAAGAAAATTTAGTCGACATTTTTGGAGGTAGGTTATGAAATCATTGGAAGAACTGCGCGCGCTCCGCGAAAAGATGCGTTCGCAGACGGACAACCGTTCGGTCGCCGCTGACGGCGAAACGGTGATCAAGGTCGGCATGGCGACCTGCGGCATTGCCGCCGGCGCGCGCCCCGTCCTCGAGGCACTGCTGGACGAAGCGGAAAAGCGCCGCCTGCACAACGTGAGCATCTCGCAGACGGGCTGCATCGGCATGTGCCGCCTGGAGCCCATCGTCGAGGTGTTCCGCGACGGGCAGAAATATACGTATGTCTACATGACCCCCGAAAAGGCGCGCCGCGTGGTCGCCGAACACGTCGTCAACGGCAACGTGTGCACCGAATTTCTGATCGGCGAGAACTAAACAGGGGGAAGATTCATGTTCAGATCACACATTCTTGTCTGCGGCGGCACGGGCTGCACGTCGGGCAATTCCATCAAAATTTACGAGGCGCTCGTGCACCGCATCTACAAAGAGGGGCTGGATAAAGAGGTGCACGTCACGCAGACGGGCTGTTTCGGCCTGTGCGCGCTCGGTCCCATCATGATCGTCTACCCCGAAGGCGCCTTCTATTCGCAGGTCAAGGTCGAGGACGTGGACGAGATCGTCAACGAGCACATCATCAAGGGGCGCATCGTCACCCGCCTCCTGTACAAGGAGACGGTGGGGCACGACGGCAACATTAAGGCGCTCAACGACACCAACTTCTATAAAAAACAGCACCGCGTCGCACTGCGCAACTGCGGCGTGATCAACCCTGAAAAGATCGACGAATACATCGCCTACGACGGCTACGAAGCGCTGGGCAAGGTGCTCACCGAGATGACCCCGCAGGACGTCATCGACGAGATCACCCGCTCCGGCCTGCGCGGCCGCGGCGGCGCGGGCTTCCCCACGGGCAGAAAGTGGCAGTTCGCGCGCAACTCCGAGGGCAAGAAAAAGTATGTCTGCTGCAACGCCGACGAGGGCGACCCCGGCGCGTTCATGGACCGCTCCATCCTCGAAGGCGACCCGCACGCCGTCATCGAGGCGATGGCGATCGCGGCGTACGCCATCGGTTCGGACCAGGGCTACATCTACATCCGCGCCGAATACCCGATCGCCGTCCAGCGCCTCACCATTGCCATTCAGCAGGCGCGCGAATACGGCCTGCTCGGCAAAAACATCTTCGGCACCGATTTCTGCTTCGATCTCGACATCCGTCTCGGCGCGGGCGCGTTCGTCTGCGGCGAAGAGACGGCGCTCATGACTTCCATCGAAGGGCACCGCGGCGAACCGCGCCCCCGTCCTCCGTTCCCGGCGGTCAAGGGCCTGTTCGGCAAGCCGACCATCCTCAACAACGTCGAAACGTACGCCAATGTCCCGCAGATCATCCTGAAGGGCGCGGACTGGTTCTCCTCCATGGGCACCGAAAAGAGCCGCGGCACCAAGGTGTTCGCGCTCGGCGGCAAGATCCAGAACACCGGCCTCGTCGAGATCCCGATGGGCACCACCATGCGCGAGATCATCTACGATATCGGCGGCGGCTGCCCGAACGGCAAAAAGTTCAAGGCGGCGCAGACGGGCGGCCCCTCGGGCGGCTGCATCCCCGCGCACCTGATCGATACGCCCATCGACTACGACAACCTCATCTCCATCGGCTCCATGATGGGCTCGGGCGGGCTCATCGTCATGGACGAGGACAACTGCATGGTCGACATCGCGAAATTCTTCCTCGAATTCACGGTGGACGAGAGTTGCGGCAAGTGCACGCCCTGCCGCGTCGGCACCAAGCGCCTGTACGAGATGCTCTGCAAAGTCACCGACGGCACCGCGACCATGGAAGACCTCGACAAGATGGAGGAACTCTGCTACTACATCAAGGAAAATTCCCTGTGCGGACTCGGCCAGACGGCGCCCAACCCCGTCCTGTCCACGCTCCGCTACTTCCGTGACGAATACGAAGCGCACGTGCGCGACAAGCGCTGCCCTGCGGGCGTGTGCAAAAAACTGCTCCGCTACAAGATCGTCGAAGACAAGTGCAAGGGCTGCACGCTGTGCGCGCGCAACTGCCCGGTCGGCGCGATCACGGGCACCGTCAAGGAACCGCACGTCATCGACCCCGCAAAGTGCATCAAGTGCGGCGTCTGTATGGAAAAGTGCAAATTCGGCGCGATCGTCAAGGAATAACGGGAGGGACGTATCATGGTAAATCTGAAGATCAACAACATTCCCGTTCAGGTGAAAGAGGGTACCACCGTTCTGGAAGCGGCGAAGATCGCCGGCATCAACATCCCGACCCTCTGCTATCTCAAGGACATCAACGAGATCGGCGCCTGCCGCGTCTGCGTGGTCGAAGTCAAGGGCGCCAGGAGCCTGGTCGCCGCCTGCGTATACCCCGTCAACGAGGGGATGGAAGTGTTCACCAATACCGAAAAGGTGCGCAAATCCCGCAAGACGACCATCGAACTGCTGCTGAGCAATCATAAAAAGGAGTGCCTCTCCTGCGTCCGCTCCACCAACTGCGAACTGCAGAAACTCTCCGTCGAATACGGGTGCGACGAGCACCGTTTCGAGGGCACCAAGTCCGAATACGAACCCGATCTCTCCACCAGTTATCTGGTGCGCGACAACGAAAAGTGCATTCTCTGCCGCCGCTGTGTGGCGGTGTGCAAGAGCGTGCAGGACGTCGCGGTCATCGCGCCCGCGCGCCGCGGCTTCAACACCCACGTCGCCTGCGCCTTCGAATCCGACCTCAACGACGCGCCCTGCGTCGCCTGCGGTCAGTGCATCGCCGTGTGTCCCACGGGCGCTTTGCACGAGCGCGAAGAGATCGACGACGTGCGCCGCGCCATTGCCGATCCCGAAAAAGTGGTCATTGTCGCCGCCGCTCCCGCGGTGCGCGCCGCCATCGGCGAGGAATTCGGCTATCCCATCGGCACCAACGTCGAGGGGAAGATGTTCACAGCCATGCGCATGCTCGGCTTCGATAAGGTGTTCGACGTCAACTTTGCCGCCGACCTCACCATTATGGAAGAGTCCAACGAACTGATCGACCGCGTGACCAACAAGGGCGTCCTGCCCATGTTCACGAGTTGCTCGCCCGGCTGGATCCGCTACGTCGAGTATTATTATCCCGAACTCATCCCCAACCTGTCTTCGTGCAAGTCGCCCATGCAGATGTACGGCGCGACGGTCAAGACGTACTGGGCGCAGAAAGAGGGGATCGACCCCCGCAACATTTACGTCGTCGGCATCATGCCCTGCACGGCGAAGAAGTTCGAAAAGACCCGTCCCGGCGAGAGCGCGAGCGGCTATCCCGACATCGACGCGGTGCTCACCACCCGCGAACTTGCCAAGATGATCAAGGCGTCGGGCATTCTGTTCGATCAACTGCCGGACAGCACCGTGGACAACCCGCTCGGCGAATTTACGGGCGCGGGCGTCATCTTCGGCGCGACGGGCGGCGTCATGGAAGCGGCGCTGCGTACCGCGGCGGAAAAGATCACCGGCAAGCCTCTGGACGCCATCGACTTCAAGGAAGTGCGCGGCATCAAGGGGATCAAAGAAGCGGAGTACGACTTAAACGGCGTCAAAGTCAAGGTCGCAGTCGCTTCAGGGCTTTCCAATGCCAAGGAACTGTGCGAAAAGATCAAAAAAGGCGAGTGCGACTATACCTTTGTGGAAGTCATGTGCTGCCCGGGCGGCTGCGTCAACGGCGGCGGCCAGCCCATTCAGGATGCATACACCCGCAGACAGACCGACTTGCGCGCCAAACGCGCCAAGGCGCTGTATGACGAGGACAAAAACGCCAAGATCCGCAAGAGCCACGAAAACCCCGCCATTCAGCAGTTGTACAAGGATTTCTTCGGCGAGCCCGGTTCGCACAAGGCGCACGAGATCCTGCACACCACCTACAACAAACGCAAAAAGAGATAACGGCACAACCGTTCGCGGGCGCCCCTTTGCAGGGGCGCCCGTTTTGCTTGCTCCGCGCTTGTTGCCTGCCGCCTTTGCTTGCCCCGCGCTCACCGCCTGTCGTCCGTGTCTGTTTCGCGCTCGCTGCCTGCCGCACGGTTTTGCCTTTGATACCTGCCGCCTTTGCTTGCCCCGCGCTCACCGCTTGCCGCACGGTGCCGCCGTTGCGTGTGTCGCGCGCGTCAGCCACGTTCTTCGCGCGTTCTTCGCGCATTTTTCGTCGGCGGCGCAAAACGCTTGACGGTGCCGTCTTTTTTTGATACTATATAGTTGCGCACGCAACTGTTGCGCATGCAACAAATGCGGCGGGCGCGACGTGCGCACGCACGGATAAGGTTTCGGCGAATGCGCGCAAGAGGTCAGCGGAAACGCGGAAGGGGTCTCGGCAACCGTACAAAAAAATTTCGGCAAACGATGGGTAAAACAGACCGCGCCCGCCGCGCGGAGGAGGGGAAAGCGATGGCAGTGTTTATGAAATACGTCGGAAAGATCTGGCGGTGCGCCAATCTGTATCATGCCGCGCGGTATGCAGATCTGGGGCTGGGACCCTATCAGGACCCGTACCTGCTGCACGTCTGCGAGCACCCGGGGGTATCGCAGGAGGCGCTGGCGCGTTCGCTGTGCGTGCACAAGAGCAACGCCGCGCGGCAGTTGGCGGCGCTGGAAAAGAACGGGTTCATCGTGCGGGTGCAGGACGAGGCGGACCGCCGCGTGCTCCTCGCCTATCCCACGGACAAGGCGCAGGAGGTGTTGCCGCGCATCCGCGCCGTACGCAGGGAGTGGAAGGAACGCGCCGCTGCCGGCATTTCGGAAGAGGAACTGGAAACGTTTGCGCGCATCGCGCAGGCGTTGGCGGAGAATGCGGAACGCATCGCGCACGAAGAAGAGACCTGCGGGGAGGAGCCCGGACAGAGAACATGAAAAAAGTTTTCGGATATCTCGCCCCGCATAAGGGGCGCATCGCGTACGGGCTCACCCTCAAATTTGTCGGGACCGTCGCCGAACTGGTGCTGCCCATGGTCATGGCGTATATGATCGACGAAGTCGCGCCGACGGGGAGCGTGCGCGCCATCTTGCTGTGGGGCGGCGTCATGCTCGCCTGCGCGGTGGCGGCGTTCGCGTGCAACGTCGTCGCCAACCGCTCGGCGTCCCGCGTCGCGCGCGATTCCACGCGCGCCCTGCGCGGCGACCTGTTCGCCAAGACGCTCTCCCTCTCCGCGCGGCAGGCGGACGAAGTGACGGTGCCGTCCCTCGTTTCCCGCCTGTCCTCGGATACTTACAACATCCATACCATGATCGGCATGATCCAGCGCCTCGGCATCCGCACGCCCATCATGCTGGTCGGCGGAGTGGCGCTCACCTTCTTTGTCGAACCCGTGCTTGCGCTCGTTCTGCTCGCCACGGTGCCCGTGCTCTCGCTCATCGTCGTGCTCATTTCCCGTCGCGGCATCGTGCTCTACACCGCGCTCCAGCGCGCCAGCGACGGCATGGTACGCAAGGTGCGCGACGATTATACGGGCATGCGCGTCATCAAGGCGCTGTCCAAAACGGAGTGCGAAAGCCGCTCCTTTGCGGAGGTCAATGCCGAACTTTCCCGCCGCGCACAGCGGGCGGCGCTGACGACGGGCATCACCAATCCGCTCCTGAACGCGCTTTTGAATCTCGGCATGGTCGCCGTCATCGCCGTCGGCGCCTACCGCGTCGCGGCAGGCAAGGCGATGGTGGGCGAGATCATCGCTTTCACTTCCTATTTTACCATCATCCTCAATGCGGTCATCTCCATCAGCCGCATCTTCGACGTCGTGACCCGCGGCACCGCTTCGGCGCGCCGCGTCGAGGACGTGCTTGCCCGCCCGCGCGACCTGCTGCCCGATCCCGATGCTTCGGGTGCGCCGGGGCGTATCTGCTTCGACCGCGTGTCCTTCGGCTACGGCGGCGCTCCCGTGCTCAACGATATCTCCTTTACCGTCGGCGAAGGGGAATCGCTGGGCGTCATCGGCGCCACGGGCAGCGGCAAATCCACGCTGGCGGCGCTCCTTCTGCGCTTTTACGACGCGGACAGCGGCACCGTCAGCGTTGACGGCAAAAACGTGCGCGCCTACGAAGAGGAGGAACTGCGCAAAAAGTTCGGCGTCGTGCTGCAGAACGATTTTCTGATGGCGGCGAGCATCCGCGAAAACATCGATTTTGAACGCGGTCTCGGCGACGAGGCGATCCGCACCGCCGCTCAGACCGCGCAGGCGGCGCCCTTCATCGAGGAGAACGAGGCGGGGTACGGCGCCATGCTCACCGCGCGCGGGAGCAACCTCAGCGGCGGGCAGAAACAGCGCGTGCTCATCGCGCGCGCCCTCGCGGCTTCGCCAGAGATTTTGCTGTTGGACGATTCTTCGGGCGCGCTGGATTACAAGACGGACGCGCGCCTGCGCAAGGCGATCCGCTCCCGCATGCAGGGAACGACCATCGTCATGATCGCCCAGCGTATCAGTTCGGTGCGCTTTGCCGACCATATCCTCGTCCTGGACGAGGGCAGGGCGGTCGGCTACGGCACTGACGAGGAGTTGCGCCGCACATGCCCCGTCTATCGGAGCATCCTGCGTTCGCAGACAGGGGAGGTGGACGATGCGCAATAAAGTTCGCAGCGGCAAGCGCGCCGCGCTCGCGCGCCTGTCCCGCTATTTTCTGCAATACAAATGGAGCGTGCTGGCAGCGTTCGTGCTCATGCTCAGCAGCAACCTGCTCGCCCTGCTCGGCCCCTGGCTCACGGGGCAGGCGATCAACGCCATCGACCTCAGGACGGGCGTGGATTTTGCGCTCGTCTGGAAATACTGCGTGTGGATGGCGGTGTTCTACGTCGCTTCCTCCGCGCTTTCTTATCTCCTGTCCGTGCTCATGGTGCGGCTCAGCCAGAAGATCGTGCGCCGCATGCGGCAGGACGTGTTCGACAGCATCCTGGCGTTGCCCGTCGGCACCGTCGACCGCCTGCGCGCGGGCGACGTCATCAACCGCATTTCCTACGACATCGATACCGTCAACGCCTCGCTGTCCAACGACATTTTGCAGGCGGCGACGGGCGTGGTCACCGTGATCGGCGCGTTCGTCGGCATGCTGGTCGTATCGCCGCTCCTTCTGTGCGTGTTCGTCGTCACCGTGCCGCTTTCCGTTTTCATCACGGTGCGGCGGAGCAAGGCGGTGCGCCCGCTCTTCCGCAAGCGTTCGGCAAAACTCGCCGAACTCAACGGATTTTCCGAGGAAATGCTCTCGGGCATGCGCACCATCCGCGCCTACGGCAGAGAGGGATCCGTCGCACAAAAATTTGCCGTCAAAAACGAAGAGGCGGTGGGCGCGTTCTACGACGCCGACTATGCGAGCAGTCTGATCGGTCCCGCCGTCAACTTCGTCAACAACCTCGGCACCGTGCTCATTTCCACGGCGGGCGCACTGTTGTACATGCGCGGCGGCAGCATCGGGTTGGGGGATATCTCTTCCTTTCTGCTGTACGCGCGCCGCTTTTCGGGGCCCGTGAACGAGTTCGCGAACATCATGGGCGAGATCCAGTCGGCGCTTGCCGCGGCGGAACGCGTGTTCCGAATCCTCGACGAGCCCGCCGAACCCGCCGACGCGGAAGGAGCGTTCGCCCCGCAGAAGGTGCGCGGCGACGTCGCCTTCGAGCACGTGCGTTTCGGCTACGATCCGCAGCTGCCCGTGCTTGCCGATCTGTCGTTTTCGGCAGAGGCGGGGCAGACGGTCGCCATCGCGGGGCCCACGGGCGCGGGCAAGACGACCATCGTCGGACTGTTGATGCGCTTTTACGACCCGCAGGGCGGCTGTATCCGCGTGGACGGCAGGGATGTGCGCGAATACACCCGCGCGGGGCTTCGCGCCGCCTTTTCCATGGTCTTGCAGGATACCTGGCTGTTCGACGGCACCGTGTTTGAGAACATCGCCTACGGGAAAGAGGGCGCGACGCGCGAAGAGGTGGAAGCGGCGGCGGACGCCGCCAACATCGGTTCGTTCATCCGCTCTCTGCCGCAGGGCTTCGATACGCCGCTCACCGACGGCGGGGTCAACCTGTCCAAGGGGCAGAAACAACTCATGACCATCGCGCGCGCCATGCTCTCGCCCGCGCCCATGCTCATTCTGGACGAGGCGACCAGCAACGTCGATACCCGCACCGAACTGCTCATCCGTGACGCGATGGACCGCCTCATGCAGGGCAGAACCTGCTTTGTCATCGCGCACAGGCTGTCCACCGTGCGCAATGCCGACCTCATTCTGGTGGTGCGCGGCGGCGACATCGTCGAGCGCGGCAGGCACGAAGAACTGCTCGAACACCGCGGCTTTTATGCGGATATTTATCACGCACAGTTTGAATGATCCGTTTTGCGCCCCGCGGCGAATGCCGCGGGGCGCACTTCGCCGAGAGAGGGCGATCTTTTGCGCTGGGGGCGTTCTTTGCCGCATAGTGCGCCAAAGAAACTGTCTGCGGGGTGCCGTTTGCGGGCGGGATCGGGCGAAAAAGTTGACAAACGCGGCGCGCTCTGTTACAATACAAGGCAGTACGGAGGCGTATCGAAGCGGTCACAACGAGGCGGTCTTGAAAACCGTTTGACGGAAACGTCACGGGGGTTCGAATCCCTCCGCCTCCGCCAACGCAAAGGCTCGGCGGGAGAGCCGCAAAAAAAGGGCAGACGGTGTCGTCTGCCTTTTTTTGCGTCATGATCGCCTCGCT
>CALVMB010000019.1 GCA_944341895.1 uncultured Clostridia bacterium | reverse complement strand
TTTTGGAGCGGGTGATGGGAATCGGACCCACGCAGCCAGCTTGGAAGGCTGGAATTCTACCATTGAACTACACCCGCACTTCAAAATGCCAAATCAGTATAGCAAATCCGCAAAGGGTTGTCAATTCTTTTTCGCTGCAGTTTTCCAAATTCCGTAAAAAAAATTGTTCCTTTTCCGTCAGCGCAGATCGACGATGGTTGCGACCGCCTTTTTGCCGACCACGACCAGATAGCAATAGGTCTGCCGCACGGAATAGCGCGTCATGCACCCCGGATTGATGAGCAGGACGCCGTCCTCCTCGTGCACGTCCGGCTCGTGCGTGTGCCCGTACAGTGCAATGTCGCACAGATGTTCTTTTGCCGCCGCGGCCAGCCGCGCCGTGCCGCTCTTGACTCCGTAGCGGTGCCCGTGGCAGGCGAAAATGCGCCGCCCCTCCGCCTCGATGACCGCGTCGTCCATGCCTCCGCAAAAATCGTTGTTGCCCGCGAGCACGTACGTCTTTTCGGGATAGGCGCGCGTAAGCGAACGCGCATCCCCCGCCATGTCCCCGAGGTGGACGATGCAGTCGCATTCGTCCAGCACCTGCGCCAATTTTTGCAGGGACTGCAAATTGCCGTGCGTATCGGACAGAACGACGATGGTCTTCATTTCCCCTCCCGCAGCCGCGCGGCGAGCGCGGCGAGCGCCTTGGCGCGGTGCGAAACCGCGTTCTTTTCCGCGGGCAAAGCGACGCCGAAACTTTTGCCCAGTTCGTCGCTGAAAAAGAGCGGATCGTAGCCGAAGCCGCCTTCCCCTTCTGCCGCGGACAAGATACGCCCGTACGTCCTGCCCGAAACGACGATCTCGCGCCCGTCTGCAAAGCAGAGCGCGACGCAACTTTCGAAATAGGCGCGCCGCTTTTCGGCGGGAACGCCCTGCAACTTTTCGAGCAGCAGGCGGTTGTTCGCCGCGTCGTCGCCGTGGCGGCCGCAAAAGCGCGCGCTGTGCACGCCCGGGGCGCCGCCGAGCGCCTCGACGCACAGCCCCGAATCGTCCGCGAGCGCGTCGCAGCCGAGCGCATCGCGCACGGCGCGCGCCTTGATGAGCGCGTTCTCCGCAAAGGTGGCGCCCGTCTCGTCGATATCCCCCGCAAAGCCCGCATCCGCCATGGACACGACTTCGTACCCCGTAAAGATCTGCGCGATCTCGCGCAGTTTGTTGCTGTTTCCGCTTGCGACCACGATGCGCATGCCCTTCGCCTCCCGCGCGGCGGCGCCGCGACCCGAATTCCCGTTCAGTATACCACCTTTCGCGGCAATTATCAAGAATTTTGCGCGGGCTGATTTGACAGCGCGCGCGCCTCTATGCTATTATATTGGCATATGCGGCGAGCGCCGCGGGAGGATCTATGGAAAAAGCAATACTTCGCATCGAGCACCTGACAAAGACCTATCCGGGCGGAAAACGTGCGGTGGACGACCTGTCCCTGCAAGTGTGCGCGGGGGACATTTACGGATTCATCGGGCAGAACGGGGCAGGCAAGACCACTACCCTGCGCGCGACGGTGGGCGTTCTCCCCTTCGACGGCGGGGAGATCTTCATCGACGGCATGTCCGTGCGCGAACAGCCCGTGCAGTGCAAGGCAGTGACGGCCTATATTCCCGATAACCCCGACCTGTACGACTACCTGACGGGCGTGCAGTACCTCAACTACATCGGCGACATCTTCGGCGTCGAAAAGGAAGTGCGGCGCCAACGCATCGAAAAATATGCGGACATGTTTCGCATCCGCGGCGACCTCGGTTCGCTGATCGGCGCCTATTCGCACGGCATGAAACAAAAACTCGCCGTGACGGGCGCACTGCTGCACGCACCCAAACTAATGATCTTAGACGAACCGTTCGTGGGGCTGGACCCCGAAGCGGCGTTCAAACTCAAACAGGTCTTTCATGAAATGTGCGAGGCGGGCAGCGCCATCTTTTTCTCCACCCACGTTTTGGACGTGGCGGAAAAACTGTGCAACAAGATCGCCATCATCAAGGGCGGGAAACTGATGGCGGACGGCGACATCGAGGCGGTGCGCGGGGACGAGAGCCTGGAAGCGGTGTTCATGGAGGTGCTCGAAAGCCATGAAAAGTAAATGGCTGATCCTGACCAAAGTGCAGTTGCTGGGCCTGCTCGGCTTCAACCGTGCCCGCCACACCGAGGACCCTGCCGCGCGGCGCAAGGCGCGCGGCGCGGCCGTATTGCTCGCCGTGGCGGCGGTGGTGATCGCGTTCTACGTCGTGATGGTGGCGGTGCTGTTCTGCTCGCAGGGGCTGGGGCGCAACCTGCCCGCGCTGTGCGTGGCGCTCGTTTCGATGATCACCCTGCTGTTCACCCTGCTGCGCGGAAGCGCGGGACTGTTCGCGATGAAAGACTACGACCAGGTGATGAGCCTGCCCGTGACCAAACGCGACCTGCTCCTTTCCCGCCTGCTGTGCAGTTACCTCGCCAACCTCGCCTTTTCGCTGGGCGTGACCCTGCCCTGCCTGATCGTGTTTTTTGTGATGGAAGGATTTTCGCTCGCCGTGCTCGCCGTATCGCTGGCGGGAGCGGTGTTTGCGCCGCTCGCGCCCATGGCGGCGGCGTCGGTGATCGCCACGCTGCTGACGGCGCTGACGGCGCGGTTCCGCTACAAAAACCTGCTCCAGACTGCCGTGCAGATGGTGCTGTTCATCGGGCTGATGGCGCTGAGTTTTTCGCTGTCCTTTTCCAACGCGAGCGGCGAACAGGCGGATATGAGCGCGCTGTTCAACGTGCTCGTGTGCAAGATCTACCCGCCCGCCCTGCTCATCGGCATGACGCTGAGCGGACAGATCTGGGCGATCTTTGTCTTTATCGGCGGCTCGGCGGCGATCGCGGCGGCGTTCGTTGCGGTACTGTCGCTGTGCTACGTGCGCGTGCACGACGCGCTGTGCGCCAAGGCGGCGAGCGTGGCATACGACGCCAAACATGTGCGCGGCGGCTCGGCGCGCGCGGCGCTCGTGCGGCGGGAATTCAAGCGGCTGACGTCCAGCCCCGTGTACCTGATGAACGGCGTCTCCGGCGCCCTGCTGCTCGTGCTCGCGGCGATCGCCCTGCTCATCTTCGACGTGAAGGGAAAACTGCTCGCCGCGGGGCTGTCCGAAGAGATGCTCGCCTCCTTTTTGTACGGCGGCGCGGGACTGCTGTTCATGTTCCTGTGCATGAGCTGCCCCTCCGCTTCGGCGCTGTCGCTGGAAGGCAGTTCGCGCGACCAGTTGTTCGTCCTGCCCGTATCGCCGCGCACCGTATTGCTCGCCAAGACGGTGCCAACCCTGTGCATCGATACCGCCGCGGGACTGATCGGCGCGTGCGTGCTGTGCGCGCGGCTGGGCGCGGACGCGGCGGCGTGGATCGCCCTCCCCCTGTCCGTGCCCGTCTTTGCGGCATTCACGGCGCTTTCGGGCATCTTCCTCAACTACAAATTCCCCAAATACGACTGGACGACGGAGGCGCAGGCGGTCAAACAGAGCGCGCCCGTCATGATCATGTCTTTCGGCTGTATGGCGCTCGGATTCGGCGCCGCCGCGGCGGGATTCTTTTTCGGCGTGTGGGCGGTAGTCGCACTGGACGCGCTCTGCCTCGCCCTCTGTATCGCCGTATTCGCGTACCTGCGGCGCGCCAAACTGTACGTATAAGAAATCCAGCATACAAAAAACATCCCCGATCGTTCGGGGATGTTTTTTGTATGCCCTGCGCGCGGCGGGGCGGAAAGTCGTGTATCGCCTGCGAACGGAACACTCTGCCGCGTTCCCCGCGCCTAATCGACGCGGAACGCCCAGCCGCCGCCGCGAAAGAGCGGGAAACGCGCGCCCGTATCCGTGACGCCGTCGATCTCGAGGTCGTCGGTGCCGATCATGAAATCGACGTGGATCATGGAATCGTTGACGCCCAGCGCGTGCAACTCATCCTCCGTCTGCGTCTCGTAGCCGCGCACACAGTTGGTGAATCCCCTGCCCAGCGCGAGATGACAGCAGGCGTTCTCGTCGAACAGCGTATTGTAAAAGAGCAGTCCCGTGCGGTTGATGGGAGAATCGAAGGGAACAAGCGCACATTCGCCGAGATACGCCGCGCCCTCGTCCATCTCGAGCATGCGGCGCAGCACCGCCTCGCCCGCGGCGGCGTGCGCTTCCGCCACCCTGCCGCCCGCAAAGCGGAGCGAGAAATTGCGAACGAGTTGTCCGCGGTAGGAAAGCGGCTTGGAGGAATAGACGATGCCCTCCGCCTCGCCGCGCCTGGGACTGGTGAAACACTCCTCGCTGGGGATATTGGGGTTGAACTCGACGCCCGACAGCGTCTTTTCGCTGCCTGCGGCGAACAGTCCCTCTCTGAGGAGCCCGACGCGCAGGTTGGTGCCGTTGGACGCGCGGTATTCGAGGGAGGTAAGGCCCAACCCGTTGAGGTATTCGCACCGCGCCTGCAAGTCGCGGTTGTGCGCCTGCCAGTTGGCAACGGGGTTGCCTTCCAGCGAACGCGAGGCGGACAGGATGGCGCGCCACAGTTTTTCCTGCCCCACCGAGGCGATGGAAGCGGGAAATACCTTTTTGGACCAGCCCGCGCCGGGGACCGCCGCGATGCACCACTGGTATTTGTTTTCCATCTTATCGCGGTAAGGTTTGACGATCTTCTGGCGCATCTGCAGGGCGCGCGCGTACTTTTCGGCGTCGATGCCCTGCATGCCGTCGGGATCGTCGCTTTCCAGATACAGTCGCGCGGGCAGTTCGCGCACTTCGCAGCGCAGTTTTTCTTCCTGCCAGGGACGCACTTCGCCGAGGATCTCCTCGGCGCAATGCTCCGCCGCCAGCCGCTGCAGGGGCTGGTGCGACCATTCGACGCGCACCTTCGCCGCGCCCGCGCGGTAGCATTCCTCGACGCACAGCAGGACGAACTCCCGCACTTCGGGGGCGGCGGCGACGATGACCTCCTGCCCTTTCTGCACGTTCAGCCCCATGCGCGCGAGCAGTTTTGCGTAATTTTTCAGAACCGATCTCTGCATAGTCTCACCTCAGCGCCGCGCTCCACGTTCCGTGTTCGAACACGGGCACCCGCGCGCCCGTCTCGGTGATGCCGACGATGTTCAGATCCTCGCTCCCGATCATAAAATCGACGTGCACGGAGGAATCGTTGACACCCAGCGCCGCGAACTCGTCTTTGCCCATCGAGGCAAACCCCTCGACGGTGTTGGAATACCCCCTGCCCAGCGCGAGATGACAGCAAGCGTTCTCGTCGAACAGCGTATTGTAAAAGAGGATGCCCGTGCGGTTGACGGGCGAATCGTACGGCACGAGCGCCGCCTCGCCGAGGTACGCCGCGCCCTCGTCCATGGCGAGGATGCGGCGGAGCAGGTCTTCGCCGCGCGCGGCGCCGCAGTCCACCGCCCTGCCGCCTTCAAAGCGGAGCCAGAAATCCTCGATGAGTTCGCCGCCGTAGGAGAGCGGCTTGACGGCGTACACGACGCCTTCCGCCTCCCCTCTTTTGGGCGTGGTGAAACATTCCTCGGTGGGGATGTTCG
The DNA here is from genome assembly GCA_944341895.1 of uncultured Clostridia bacterium. Lineage (GTDB taxonomy): Bacteria > Bacillota > Clostridia > Christensenellales > Borkfalkiaceae > Borkfalkia. The sequence continues at coordinate 19,948 of CALVMB010000019.1, read as the reverse complement.
GGTTGAAGGGGGCGCCGTCCGCCGTCGCCTTCTTGCCCGCGATGAACCGCGCCTGCCCGATCAGCCCGACGCGCAGGTCGGTGCCGTTCGCGCTCTTATATTCGAGCGAGGTCAGGTGCAGGGCGTTGAGTTTGTCGCAGGCGGCGCGCAGGGCACGGTTGTGCCACATCCAGTCGGTGAGCGGATCTTTGCCGTCCGCGCGCGAGACGGAGAGGATGAGTTCCCACAGCCGCTGTACGGCGGTATTGGAACGTTCGGCGGGGAAGATCTTTTTTGCCCAGCCGACGGACGGCACCGCCGCCACGCACCACTGGTAGCGGTTGGTCATGGAATCGGTATACGGCTTGGTGATGGCGCTCCGCGCCTGGGCGGCGCGCATGAGTTTTTCGCGGTCGGCGCCCTGCATGCCGTCGGGGTCCGCCGAGAGCAGTTTGATGGTGACGGGCAGCGTCTGCGCGCGCTCGCGCAGGCGCTCCTCCTCCCATGCGGTGACGGCGCCCAGTTCGCGCACCGATTCGAAGCGCGAGGCAAGTTTTTCCAGCGCCTGGTCCTGCCAGTCGCAGGTGACCTGCGCCGCGCCCGCACGGTAGCATTCCTCGGCGAGCAGGGTGACGAACGCGCTCTGGTCGGTCTGCGCCGCGATGACGACGCGCTGGCCGGGGCGGATGTTCGCGCCCACGCGCGCGATGAGTTTTGCATAGTTTCGGATCAGCGATTTTTTCATAGACATCCCTTACTTTTCGGCAATGCCGAGCAGGCGGCAGGCATTGCCGCCGTAGATCTTTTCCTTTTCGGCGGCGGAAAGCGCCATGCTTTCCAGCCAGCCGACGGCGTTTTGCGGCGTATCCCACGGGCAGTCCGTCCCGAACAGGACCCGATCGGCGCCGAACGCGCGGATGACCGCCTCGCCCCGTTCGGGCGTGAGCGAGCGGGCGGCAAAACTCGTATCCACGAACACGTTCGTGTCCGCCAGTTCGTCCGTCGCCTGATCGGTCATGTCCTGCCCGCCGAGGTGCGCGACCACGATTCTTGCCTCGGGAAAAGCGAGCGCGACGCGGCGCATGCGCGCGGGCGTCGTCTTGACGGGCGGCTCGAATCCGCGGTCTGCCCCGCCGTGAAAGAGCAGGATGAGCCCGCGCTTTGCGCACGCTTCGTACAGCGGGAACGCCCTGTCGTCGTCCACGTAGAAATTCTGGTATTCGTTGTGGAACTTGACGCCGCGCACCCCCGCCGCGCACAGCCTGTCCAGTTCGGACAGCGCGTTCGGCGAATCGGGATGCACCGAGCCGAAGGGGAACACATCGCTCCGCGCGGTCAGCGAGATCGCAAAATCGTTGACGTGCCGCTCGCTGCGCGGCGACACGGCGATGTTGAGCGCGACGTACGCGTCCACGCCGCCCTCCCGCATGGCGCGGTCGGTATCGCGGACGGTGCCGTCCGTATACGGAGTGAAATGCGCGCGCGCCGCCAAGGATGCGACGGCATTCGGCGCGAGTTTATCCAAAAAGGTATGGACGTGAAAGTCGATGCGCATAGAATTTATTCCTCACCGACGCGCATGCCCGCGGCGACGCTGCGGCGGCTGCGCAGATACGAAAAGAGCAGGTATGCCGCGGCGACGAGGTCGAACACGGCGAGAAACACGGCATTGACGATGATGCCGTTGCGGTAGGCGGCATCCTCTTCCCACAGCCGCGCGATGTACTGCCACGCGCCCGCGCCTTCCGCCGCCTTGGAAGCATCCAGATACAGGCAGAGCACGTACACGCCCGCGAGCAGAACGAGCGGGATCACCGCACACAGGACGACCTTTGCCGCCGTGTTCTTGCCGCCGAACCTGCCGTACAGCCAGCCGCCGAACAGCACCGCGACCGCCGAAGCGAACGCCATGAAGTCCCACAGCAGAAAGAGCAGGACGAGCACCGCCGCGCCCGCGAGCGTGCCCAGCAGCAGCCCGACCAACGCGGGCAGTTTGTGGTCGGGCCGCTCGCGTTCCCTGCGCTCGCGCTCGCGCATGGCGGCCTGCGCCGCATCGGCGCAGGCACGGTGCGCGCGGAACGGGATGCCCGACTCGCGCACGGCGACGGCGCCCCCCTCCAGCGGTTTGCCGCAGTACGGGCAGATGTCCGCGCCCGGGCAGTTCAGTTTGGCAAGTTTGGAAGTGATCTTGTCGAGGATCTCCTCCACCTTGCGGAACACGCCGCGGTACAGTTGCGGGCAGACCATCAGCCCGATGCCGACCACGCCGTACTGGGCGATGCGCAATTCTTCCTTGTTCTTTTCGAGATACTGCTCGATCGCCTTTTCCTTGCCCTTGGCGTCGGTGACGACGGTGAGGATGCACGCGGGGTTGCCCATCATGCTGTATTTGACGTGCACGCGGTAGCCTTTATACACGCCGTAACAGCCCTTTTTTTCGAGCGTCAGCCCGTGCTGCGCGGCAAACGCCGCAAGATCGTATTTTTTTTCTTTCATGGTCCCTCCGTAAAGTCGTCGCCGATGTCGAACTCGCCCTCGTCCTGCGAGGCGATCTCCCCGTCCAGTCCCGCAGGGCGGACCAGCCGTTCGCCGCGCACGTCCATGCCCAGCGAGAGCCGATCCTCGTACATGATGCCGCGCTGCAGTTTGGAATAGCCGTGCTTTTTGCGGATGGCTTCCACCGCCGCTTCGGCGCGCGCCTTTTTATCGTAATCGCCCGCGAGATCGTCAAAAGACATCTGTTCGACGCCGCAATCGAAGCCCGAGACGGTGACGCCCAGCCCGCGCACGGCGCGGCGGGCGGTGTACCGCTCGCAAAAGAGCGAATACGCCGCCTCGGCGATCTCGCCGCACAGCGCCGTCGGGCGCACTTTTTTCTGCCAGGAATAACTTTCCAATTCGTTGTCGCGCACCCAAAGATGCACGGTGTTCGCCTTGCCCAGCCCCGCGTCGCGCAGGCGCGCGGCGACGCTCTCGCTGAGCACGTACAGGAGGCGCTTGATGTCCTCGCGGCGATCGACGTCCTCGAAATAGGTGAGCGAATTCCCCACCGATTTGAGGTCGTGCTTTTCGTGCATGTGCCGCACGGGCGCGGTGTCCTCCCCGCGCGCGTACACGGAGAGCGTCTCCCCCCATTTGCCCAGATAGTCGCGCAGGAACTTGCGGTCCGCCCGCGCCAGCGCGCCGATGGTGGAGATGCCCACCTTGGAAAGTTTTTTCGCCGTCGCTTTTCCCACATACAGCAGGTCGGACACGGGCAGCGGGTCGATGACGTCGTGAAAGTTGGTCTCGTCCACCACCGTCACCGCGTCCGGTTTTTTGAGGTCGCTGGCGAGTTTTGCGAACACCTTGTTGAAACTCACCCCCACCGAGACGGTGAGCTCCAGTTCCTCTTTGACGGCGGCGCGGATGCTCTCGGCGATGGTCTTTCCGTCCCCGAAGATGCCGCTGTGCGTCACGTCCAGCCAGCATTCGTCGATGCCGTACGGTTCGATGCGGTCGGTGTAGCGGGCGTAGATGTCGCGCACCTGCCGCGAGCGCAGCACATACTCGGAAAAGCGGACGGGGCGGACGATCAGCCCAGGGCACTTGCGCTTGGCTTCCCAGATGACGTCGCCCGTGCGCACGCCGAACTTTTTGGCCTCCTCGCTCTTGGCGAGCACGATGCCGTGGCGCGCCTGCGGATCGCCGCAGACGGCGACGGGCTTACCGCGCAGTTCGGGAAAGAGCGAACATTCCACCGTCGCATAAAAGTTGTTGAGGTCGGAATGCAGGACGATCATGGTTCCCTCCGCACGGGGCGGCGGAGCATATCCCCCGCCGCAAGCGGCACGGGCGAGCAAAGGCGCAGTTTCTGCATGACCTGTTTGGCGTCCGCGACGGGCGTTCCCGCCTCGTCCTCCATGCACGAAAGCACGAACCGCCTGCCGTGTTCGTTCCCCGCCGAAAGCACCTCGAGGATCTCCCCGACGCGGAAACGGTTGCGCATCTGCACAAGCGCGCATCCGCCGCCCTCGCATCCTTCGAGCACGTCGGCGGCGTATTCGGCGCTGCCCGCCTCCTGCGCATCGGCAAAGTTCACGGTATCCGCGTTTTCGCCCCCGAAAAACGCCTCGGTATAGGCGCGGTGCGCCGCCTTGTTCAGTTCCGCCTGCCCTTCGGCGACGGTCATGCGCCCGTCCAGCACGCGGCGGTATGCCCCGACCACGGTGGCGAGGTAATAGGCGCTCTTCATCCGCCCCTCGATCTTGAAGGAGCACACCTCCGCGCCTTCCAGTTCGGAAAGGCGGGCGAGAAGGTTGAGGTCCTTGCTGTTGAGAAGATAGGTGCCGCGCCCGTCCTCTTCGGCGGTCAGTTCGCCCGGCCCGGGCGCGTTTTCGGCGCGCAGGCGGTATTTCCAGCGGCACGCCTGCACGCAGGCGCCGCGGTTGGAATCCCTGCCCGCGAGGTAATTGCTCAGAAGACAGCGCCCGCTGTACGAAATGCACATGGCGCCGTGCACGAACGCTTCCAGTTCCAGCCCCGGGCACAACCCCGCGATGTGCGCGATCTCGCCCAGCGACAGTTCGCGCGCGAGCACGACGCGCGACGCGCCCTGTTCCTGCCAGAACCGCGCGGCATACGCGTTGGTGACGTTCGCCTGCGTGGAGACGTGCAAAGACAGCCGCGGGGCGCTCCGCCGCGCCGCCGCGAAGGCGCCCGCGTCCGAAACGATCGCCGCGTCCGCGCCGATGTCCTGCAAAAAACGGAAATATTTTTCCAGCGCGGGGAAATCGGCTTTGCGCGCGAACACGTTGGCGGCGACGTACAGTTTTTTGCCGCGCGCATGGGTGTAGCGCACAGCCTCTTCCAGTTCGTCCTCCGAAAAGTTTCCGGCGCCGCTGCGCAGGGAAAACTGCTTTCCGCCCGCATACACCGCGTCCGCGCCGAAGCGCAATGCCGTTTTGAGTTTTTCGAAATCGCCCGCCGGAGCAAGCAGTTCGCTCATTGTTCTTCCTCCGCGCCCGCGCGCCCGGCGGCGGGGACGCCCTGTTCCCGCGCGGCAAAGACGGCCGCACCTTCGCGTTCCGCCCTCCCGCTTTTTTCGCGCAACACCGAGATCGCCGCCCCTTCGCCCGTCCTGCACAGGACGGTATACAGATCGGGATCGGAAAACACCGCATCCAGATACTCCCGCAGGCGCGCCGCGATGGAGCGGCGCTTTTGCGGCGGTTCCGCACTGCCGTCCACCCAACCGTACAGGAGGACGTCGTCCGCAAACAATACGCCGCGGGGCGCGAGCAGCCCTTTCAGGACGGGCAGGTAATGCACGTACTGCGCCTTGGGCCCATCCAGAAAGATGAGGTCGTACCGCCCGCCGAGCGTCGGCAGAACGAGCGCCGCATCCCCTTCCAGCGAACACACCCGATCCTGCACCCCGAACTCAGCAAAATGCGCGAGGGCGCGCTCTCTGCGCGCCGCGTCGTTTTCGATGGTCGTGAGCCGCAGATCGGGCAATTCCGAAAGGAGAGAGAGAGCCGTCAGCCCCTCCCCCGTGCCGATCTCCAGCGCCGTACGCGCGCCGCGCATATGCGCGGCGGCAAGGAGCAGAGCGAGCGTATCGTCGGGCGCAGCGGGGTCCAGCCCCTGCGTGCCCGCCTTGCGGAGCGCGGCAAGGCGTTCGCCTTGCCGCAGACTGTCCCAATGATGTGTGCCCATGTCAGATGCGGACGATGTTCGCCATGACGACGGGATTCTGTTTGGTCTTGCGGTAAATAAAGTTCTTGACCGCCTTTTTGACCGCCGCCGCAAACTCGGTGTTGTCGGCGTCTCCGCGGATATCCGTCTGCCACGCGCAGCCTTCCACGATGCGGCGGATCTCCGATGCGTAGTCCGCGTTCTCGGGCATGACAAAGCCGCGGATGACGACGGACGGATCGGAAAGAAGTTCGCCGCTGCGCTCGGAGACGCAGGCGGTGATGACGAAGATGCCGTCCTCGGAGAGGTGCTTGCGGTCCTTCATGACCGCGCTGTTCTCGCGGTCCTCGAGACTTCCGCCGTCCACGAGGCGGGAGCCGGAGGAGACGCTCTCGCCGAACTGCATGCCGCCGCCGTTGAGTTCGACGCAGTTGCCGATATCCGCGATGAGGATGTTGCGCTCGTGCATGCCCAGGTCGACGGCGAGTTCGGCATGGCGTTTGAGGTGCCTGTATTCGCCGTGCACGGGGATGAAAAATTCGGGTTTGAGCAGGGTGTGCAGGATCTTGAGTTCTTCCTGACAGGCGTGCCCCGAAACGTGGATCTTTTCCAGCGATTCGTACACCACCTTGGCGCCCTTGCGGTACAGGTTGTTGATGACTTTGCAGATCATCTTTTCGTTGCCGGGAATGGGGCTTGCCGAAATGATGATGGTATCGTTCGTGCCGATGGTGACCTTGTTGAACTCGCCCGCCGCCATGCGCGTGAGCGCGCTCATCGGCTCGCCCTGGCTGCCCGTGGAGACGATGACCACCTCGCGGTCGAAGAGGTTTTTGGTCTTTTCCACGTCGATGAGCAGCCCTTCGGGGATGATGATCTCGCCGATCTTGGCGGCGGCGTCCACGACGTTGAGCATGCTCCTGCCCGACAGCGCGACTTTGCGGCGGAAGCGCGCCGCGAGGTCGATGATCTGCTGCAGGCGGTGCACGTTGGATGCAAACGTCGCCACGATGATGCGGCGGTCGGCATTTTCGGCGAACAGATGCCCGAGCGTGGTGCCCACCACCGTCTCGCTCATAGTATAGCCGGGGCGCTCCACGTTGGTGGATTCGCACAGCAGGAGTTTGACCCCCTCCTTGCCGATCTCGGCGATGCGGGACAGGTCGATGGGCTTACCCGCGACGGGCGTGAGGTCGATCTTGAAATCGCCGCTGTGGAAGATCTTGCCGTGCGGCGTATCGATGGAGAGCGCCACGGCGCCCGCGATGGAATGGTTGACGTTGACGAACTCGATGCCGAAACAGCCGAGTTTGATCTTGTCGCCAGGCTTGACGCAGATGAGTTGCGCCTTGTTGATATGCTGTTCGCGCAGTTTGTTGTCCGCGAGCGCCAGCGTGAGTTTGGTGCCGTAGACGGGCATATTGATCTCTTTGAGCAGATACGCGATGCCGCCGACGTGGTCCTCATGTCCGTGCGTGATCAGAAGTCCGCGGATCTTCTGCTTGTTGGCGACGAGGTACGAGATATCGGGGATGACGAGGTCGATGCCGGGCAGTTCCTCGTCGGGGAAAGTCAGCCCCGCGTCGATGATGATGATGTCGTTCCCGTATTCGAGCGCGGTCATGTTCTTGCCGATCTCGCCCACGCCTCCCAAAAAGATGATCTTGACGGGGTTGCGCCCGCGCTTGCCCTGTTTTTTGTTCTTTTTTTCGGCGCGCTTCTCTGCGGGCGCATCCTGCGCCCTGCCCTTGTCCGCGGCGTCCGCCCGAAACGCCTTGCGGCTGTCCGCGGCGCGGGGCGCCTTTTCGGCACGGGCTTTTTCGGCGCGGCGCGCCTTTTCGGGCTGCCCTTCGCCGCCCTGTTTTTTGCCGCGCCCGCCCTCCTTGGCGGGAGCGGGTTCCGCGGCGCGCGCGAAGGACTGCGCGGCGCGGGCGTCCGCGCCCTGCTGCCTGGCATTGCCTAAAAACTGCGGCATCTCCGCACTGCGGCGGTCTTTGTTCTGTCTGTTGTCCGTAGGGTTCAAAATAATCTCCTTTCTTTGTCCGGAACGCAATACAAACAAAGGGGCTGAATGCTCGATTCAGCCCTCGTTTTCGTGCGTATCGTTCCGGTGCTAACGTTGTATTCTGCGCCGCACCGCAATGCGGCGGTCACTTCACGCGGCTGTTCGCGATCCTAAGCGCGAGTTCTTCGACGACCTTTTTGGAAATGGAATCGGGTTTTTCGGCGGTCAGATCGATCTTGCGGTGCACGACGCGCACGGGCTGATCGGTCTTTTCCACCTTGTTGTCCTTGGCGGACACGGCGGGGCGCAGCACGCGCGGCTTTGCCTTCCCGCCCGATGCGGACAGCGTCTGCGCCAGGGGCGCCGCCTGCGGCGCCTGCTGCGCCGCGGGAGCCGCGGGCGCGGCGGGCGCGACGTTGATGCGCGCGATCGCGTCCAGAATGGCCTGCGTATCCGCCGCGGGCGCCTCCGCACGTTCGGGCGGGAGCGCGGGCGAAAGGTCGACAAAATACGAGAGGTTGAAGGACATGAGTTCGTGCTTGCACTCGGTCAGGTCTTCGATTTGCTCTTTGGTCGGGGTCCCCCCAATCTCTTCGCGCACCGCAAGCATTTCGGCGACGGTGTCGTTGTCCATGACTTCCATGTCCGTGTCGTTGAACAGCGCCTTTTTCGCGCGGCGCAGGGCGAGAACGTCCTCCTCCGACGGCATGGCGGGCGCCTGTTCGAAGGCGCGGCACGCCTCTTCGAAGGCGCGCATCGCCTCTTCGTCGTACGTCACGGGCAGGTTGTTCGCATGCACCGCATCGGCAACGGCGACGGCGGCGGATGCGCCCCACACGTTGACGCGCGCCAGGCGCAGGCGCAGGTCGGAGAGCATGGTCTCGCCGCGCAGGACGTTGCCGCTGACGATGTAGCGGTCGGCGGCGGTCTTGGCTTCGTTTGCCGCGATCAGGAGATCGGGAATGAGATCGTAGGAAAATTCGTGCAGATACTGCGAAATGAGTCCGTCCAGTTTGCGGAATTCGGGCATCTGCTTGGGATCGAGCGAACCGCGCAGCATGTTCTGCAGATTTTCGACCTTCTTCTCCACCTCTTGCACGTCCGCCGTGGTGGCGGCGTTCGGGTTCTGTGCGTCGGACACGGCGGCGCCCGCCGCGGCTCCCGCCGCCGCGCCGCCAATGATCGCCACGATATGGCGGGCGAGCGCGTCGTAATCGATGCCGTTTGCCATGAAGCGCTCGGCAACTTTGTCGGCGAGCACGTTGTAGTCGACGAGGTCGCCGCCGATGCGCGCGGCGACGCTCTCGGCGAGCGCGTTCTCATCGATCGTCTGCAGGGCGTCGATCTTTTCCGAAAGCGGGCGGATGCGCTCTTCGATGGCGCCCGCGTCCGTTTCCTTGCGCAGCGATTCGATCATGGACGAAAGGTCGTCGTAGATCGCCATGTCCTGCTTGTAGGTGTATTTCATCTCCTGCAGGATATCGTCCTTCATCTTTTCGATGTCCATGGACAGACCGAGGTAGACGCTTTCCAGCGCCAGCGACAGGTCGCCGTTGCGGTATTCGGTCAGCGGATCCTGCCCGCGCACCGCGGGCGAAGAGGGCTTTGCCGCCGCGGGTACGGACGCGTTTGCCGCGGCCTTTGCCTGCGCCTGCAGCTGCGCACTGCGCTTTTCGGCACGCTCGATCTCCGCGAAGATGGCCTCGCGCTGTTTTTCCAGTTCGTCCGCCAGTTTCTGCACGGCGGAGCGCTTATAGCCGTTGTATTCGTCGACGATCGGTTCGCCCTTTTTGACGCGCAGTTCGTCGATCTCGTCCATCGATGCGAGGATGGAGCGCATTTTTGCCAGCGACGTATCGGTCGCTTTCAGCCGCTCCGCCGCCGACAGATTGTTTTTGGGTGTCGATGTTCCGGACATATACGCCTCCGTTCAACCCGGGGTTTTCCCGCTCGGAAATAGCAATACTTTTAATCATTCTACTACAAAAGCGGGCAAAAGTAAATACTTTGTCCGATGATTTTTGCCAATTCCGCCAAAATTTTATGCACGGCGCGCAAAAAATTTTCCCCTCGCCGCGATTGCCCGCCCGAAAGGCTTGTCAAAAAACAAAGAGTATTGTATAATTGACAAGATAGGTTTTTAAGCGGGAAAATTCCCGAAGGAGTGTACAATGAGAGTTTACAATTTTTCGGCAGGCCCTTCCATGCTCCCCATCGAAGTGCTGGAAGAAGCGCAGAAAGAGTTCCTCGATTTTGCGGGAACGGGCATGAGCGTGACCGAGATCAGCCACCGCGACAAGGCGTTCGCCCCCATCGTGGAAGAAGCGGAAGCGCTGCTGCGCGAGTTGATGAACATCCCCGAGAACTATTGCGTCCTGTTCGTGCAGGGCGGCGCGAGCCAACAGTTCGCCGCCATCCCGCTCAACCTGATGAAGAGCGGCAAAGCCGACTACATCGTGACGGGCAACTTCGCGAAAAAGGCATGGCAGGAAGGCAAGATCTACGGCGATGCGCGCTGCGTGGCTTCCTCCGAGGATAAGACGTATACATACATCCCCGACGTGGACAAGATCGCCTTCAGCGACGACGCCGACTACGTGCACATCACCTCCAACAACACCATCTTCGGGACGCGCTATGCGAAATTCCCCGAAACGAAAGCGCCGCTCGTGTGCGACATGAGTTCGGAGATCCTTTCCCGCGAGATCGACGTGAACAAGTTCGGCGTCATCTATGCGGGCGCGCAGAAAAACCTCGCCCCCGCCGGCGTGACCATCGTCATCGCGCGCAAAGACCTCATCGAAAACCCGCTGCCCATCTGCCCGACCATGCTCAAATGGAAGACGCAGGCGGACAACGGTTCGCTGTACAACACCCCGCCCTGCTTTGCCATCTACATGGCGAATCTTGTTCTGCGCCATCTCAAAAAACTGGGCGGCGTCAAAGAGATCAACAAGGTCAACGAGTATAAAGCGGGATTGCTGTACGACTTTATCGACAACTCTTCCTTCTACACCAACAGCGTCGTGAAAGAGTACCGCTCCATCATGAACGTGCCCTTCGTCACCCCGTCCAAAGAACTGGACGAAAAATTCGTCAAGGAAGCCAAGGCGAACGGGCTGGTGACGCTGAAAGGACACCGCCTCGTCGGCGGCATGCGCGCCTCCATCTACAACGCGATGCCCGTGGACGGCGTGAAAAAACTCGTCGAGTTCATGAAGAAATTCGAACAGGAAAACGCATAAGGAGAGACACAAATGCCGAACATTCTCAAACTCAACGCGATCAGCCCCGTGGCGGACAAAGAATTTCCCGCGGGCTATACCTTTTCGGACAGCGTGAAAGATCCCGACGGCATCATGCTGCGCAGTTTCAACATGCACGAATATCCGCTCGGCGACAACCTGCTCGCCGTGGCGCGCGCGGGCGCTGGCACCAATAACATCCCCATCCCCGCCTGCACCGAAAAGGGCATCGTCGTGTTCAATACCCCGGGCGCGAACGCAAACGCCGTCAAAGAACTGGTGATCTGCGAACTGTTCCTGGGCGGCAGAAAGATCGTCGACGCCGTGGAATGGGTGAAAACGCTCAAGGGCACCGAGGGCATTTCCAAAACGGTGGAAAAGGGCAAATCGGCGTTCGTCGGACATGAAATCGTCGGCAAGACGCTGGGCGTGATCGGCCTGGGCGCCATCGGCGTGATGGTCGCCAATGCGGCGGAAGCGCTGGGCATGAACGTGATCGGCTATGACCCCTACCTGTCCGTACAGGGCGCGCTGCATCTCGATACCCGCGTAAAGACCGCCGACCTCGACACCCTGCTCAAAGAATCGGATTTTGTGACCGTGCACGTTCCCTATACCCCCGCGACGGACAAAATGCTCGGAGCGGAGGCGTTCGCCAAAATGAAGGACGGTGCCGTGCTCATCAACAATTCGCGCGGCGAACTGGTGGACAACGCCGCCGTGCTCGAAGCCGTAAACAGCGGCAAACTCGAGCGCTACATCACCGATTTCCCCGCCGAAGAACTGATCGGCGTGAAAAACGTGATCTGCGTGCCGCACCTCGGCGCGAGCACGCCCGAAGCGGAGGACAACTGCGCCGCGATGGCCGCGCGCGAACTGGTGGACTACCTCGAAAACGGGAACATTACGCACAGCGTCAACTTCCCCGCCGTCAGCGCGCCGCGCACCTCGGAAGCGCGCGTCTGCGTCATGCACACCAACGTCGAAGGCGCGATCTCCAAGATCACTTCCGTCATCTCGGGCGCCAACATCAACATTGCCAACATCGTCGATAAATCCAAAGGCGACAAGGCGTACATGATCCTCGACCTCGACAGCAAACCTGCCGACGCCGTGATCGGCGCCGTCAGTGCACTGGACTGCGTCATCCGTGTCCGCGTCATCGACTGATCGCACAAAACGGCAACGACGCCCCGCCCGTTCGGGCGGGGCGCACTTTATATAGGAGAGAAAAATATGGAAAACAACCGACGGCAGGGCGCGCAGCAACCCGCCAACGCCGCAACGGCGGAAACCGACTCCGCCGAAGCCCCTCGCATCGCAACGGCGGAAGCCGAAGCCGCCGAAGCCCCTCGCATCGCAACGGCGGAAACCGAAGCCGCGCCCGCCGTACCCGCCGAAACTGCGCCCGCATTGACCGACAACGCGCCCGTTGCGTCCGCCGAAACCGCGGAACAGGACGAGGCGACCCCGCCCGCGCCGCAGGGCAAAAAGGCGCAGTTTTTGCAATTCCTGAAATTCGTCGGCTTTTCCTGCTCGGCGGGCGTCATCCAACTGCTGTCCTTCGAACTGCTGTACAACTGGATCGGCTGGAAACAGTGGTGGGCGGCCTATCTGATCTCCCTCACTCTTTCAGTGCTTTGGAATTTTACCTTCAACCGCAAATTCACCTTCAAATCGGCGGGGAACGTGCCGCTCGCCATGGGGCTGGTCATCCTCTACTACTGCGCGTTCACCCCCGTCTCGGTACTGGGCGGCGACGCGCTTGAAGGCATCGGCTGGAACGGAACGCTCGTGACCGTGCTCATGATGCTCGCCAACTTCCTGACCGAGTTCGTGTGGGACAAGTTCGTGGTGTTCAACGACCCGCTGCTCAAAAAGATCTTCCGCAGACGCGGGCGCAAGCAATAAAAATAGCCGCGCGGGGCAGACGCCCCGCGCGGCTTGCTTTTGCCTTATTTTTGCGCCGCCGCCGTGCGTGCCTGCGCGGCTTGCTTTTGCCTCTTCCCTGCGGCATTTTGCGCACCGCGCTCCCGCGGCTTTATTATCGGTGTCGCCGCGAAAGACATGCAAAAGGCGGCGCGCCGAAAAGCGCGCCGCCGCCAAACCCACAGCGATCAGAGTTCCAAATTTTCATAGACCGTCAGGTCGGCAGGCGTATCCACCGTGTCCGCGGTGAACAGCAGCCACTGATTCGTGGAAACATCCATGTTCATCTTGAGGAAGTTATCATCGTCGACGGTCAACTCGAAGTTTTTCAAACTGATCTTTACATCCACGCCATATCCCGTGAACAGACCGGATTCCGCATTGAACGAGAAGTAGAGGGCGGCGCGGGAGACCTTGATGGTGTTCAGCAACTGGTCGTTGCTGATGCTGAGATCGGAGACGTCCAGATCCTCCAGCCCGACCAGATCGAGATACGCCTTCGCATCCAGTTCGACTTTGACCTTGACTTCCGCAGAACTGCTGTCGATATAGACCTTGCAACCCGCGCTGTCAAACGTGGCGACGAGCAGGTCGATGGCTTCGCCGATATCGTTGCTAACCGCACCGACGCTGGCAAACGAATCGAGATCGAACCCGTTCGTCACGGTCGTCATCGGGAATTTATACTTGCCGGTATAATCGATCGCCGCATTGCCGAGCGCGCCGCCGCCGTTGGATTTGATGGAACCGTCCAAATAGAGAGTGTTTCCATCGTTATACGCGCTGCCGCTGACCGACGCCGTGACCGTACCGGACTTGCCGCCGCCCGACGCGCTCGCTTTGGTGCTGGCTTTGACCTTGCCGCTTCCCGTCAGCGCGAGGGTATCCCCCTCTTTGGCGAGCCCGTACACATAGTCCGTGCTCACATTCATCGTGGCGTTGGTCACTGCGACCGCACCCAGGATCCCAAGCGTCATATCGTATTTGACATTGCAATCGCTCACTTCGTGCAGGTTGTAAGACCAATCCGTCTTCGTCGTATCGCCCAGCGTGATCTTATCCGAACCGTCCGCGCTGCGGATCTGCCCTTTCAGCGCCTGGACCTCTTCGGCGGTCGCCTCCTCGGAAAAATCACCTTTGATATACACTTTCCCGCCGCACGCCGTGAACAGCGCAAAGCAGGAAACCAACATGGTCATACCCAAAAGTACTGCCAAAATCTTTTTCATATCCGATGATAAACTCCTTTCATTTATTTGGCGCCTATATACTATCACACTTTCGCGCTTTTGTCAATCGCTCCGGATCGGCATATTTCCGGCGGACATATTGCTGTTCCGCATCATTTGGCGCCGGGGATCTGCTCCATGACGTAGGATTCCGCCGTCATGCTGTTGACGATGACGGCGATCTCCATCAGCGGGAGCGCCACCACCAGCGCCACGCCCGACCCGAGCAACAGTGCCGCCAGCGAGGTGAGGAGCGCCGCCAGAAGCAATACGAGAAAATTCGCCGCGAACAAAAGCAAGATGTTTCTGATATTTACGACGTTCTTTGCCCGCACCCTGCCCTGCCCGCGCAGAAGGTATGCCTCCCACAGCGAGACAAAGCCGAACAGCAGGACGGAGACCGCGGCGGCGAGGATGCCGCCCGGACGCCAGAGCACGAACAGGCGCGCGCTCAAAAAGGAAAACACGACCAGCAACGCCGTATCGATGAGGACCGCGAGCAAAAACTGGCGGAAAGTGCGACGGGCGATCTCGCGGCGGATCATGCTTTTGGTCAGCCAGTATCCCGCGACCAGACCCAGCACGCAGAACCAGAAAAAAACGGCGATGCAGTTTGTCGCCTTGTCGAGAAACACATCCGCCGCCGAAGTGACGAGGTCGGACTGCTCGCCTGCGCTCTCGGTAAAGGCGGCAAGAAAGGAATCCAGCGTGTCGCGCAGCCAGTCGGTGGACAGGACGTACTCCACGGCGTCGATCAGGTTTCCCGGAAGTTTGGAAAATTCCGAGGTCAAAAGTTTTTTGAATTCGTCCACGCTGACCTGCGCGCTCTCCAACAGACTGCGGAGCGTGCCCACCAGTTCGTTGACCGCCCCCGACATGACGGGCAGGATGATGGTCAGCGCGATCGCGATCGCCAGAAAGAGCGTGCCGAGCGGCACGAAGAAAAATTTCAGGTTTTTATAAAAATTTTTGAGCGCCGTGCGGATCATCTTCCCCCTCCCGCCCCGCCGCGCGCATGAGAGCGTCCCGCGCGGCACATACTGTGTACGGCATCAAACGACGGGAGGGCAAAGGCTGTGTCCAGACAAAAAAAGCCGAAAGTCAGAACGCTCACCGACGAGCAGTACAACGAGTACCTGATGGCGCTCAAAGACGAGCGCCCCACCATGCTCATCGGCAAGGACGGCAAGCGCACGCCGCAACGGTGACGCCTGCCTGCGAGCAAAGGCGGCTCCTCCCCTGCGGAGGGGACGCCTTTTTGCGGTCATTTCGCAAACTGCGAATTGTAGAGATCGTAATAGAATCCTTTGCGCTCCATCAACTGCGCATGCGTGCCCTGTTCCACCACGCTGCCGTGGTTCATGACGAGGATGACGTCCGCGTCCAGAATGGTGGACAGGCGGTGCGCGACGATGAAGGACGTCCTGCCCTGCATGATCTTGCGGAACGCCTTCTGGATGCGCATTTCGGTCATCGTGTCGATGTTGGAAGTCGCCTCGTCCAGGATGAGCATGGGCGGATCGGCGAGCATGACGCGCGCGATGCACAGCAGCTGCCGCTCGCCCTGCGACAGGTTGACGTTGGAAGTGAGCACGGTATCGTAGCCCTGCGGCAGGTTACGGATAAAGAAGTCGCAATATGCCGCTTTCGCCGCCGCCTCGATCTCCGCGCGCGTGGCGTCCTCCTTGCCGTAGGCGATGTTCCACGCCACCGTTTCGCCCGCGAGAAAACTTTCCTGCAGCACCATGCCGAACATCTTGCGGTATTCGTCCAGCGGCACGGTGCGCGCATCCACGCCGTCCACCGTGATGGTGCCGCTGCGCAGCGCGTAAAAGCGCATCAGCAGGTTGATGAGCGTGGTCTTGCCGCAGCCCGTCGGGCCGACGATGGCGACCTTGCTGCCCGCGGGCACGTCGAGATTGAAATGTTCGATCAGCCGCTGCCCTTCCTCGTACGAAAAGCAGGCGTCACGGATGCAGATGTCGCCGCGCACGTGCGCGATGCGGTTTTCGCCCGCCTTGTTTTCCCCTTCTTCGTCGATGACCTCGAACACGCGTGCGGCGGACGCAAACGCGTTCTGCAACTGCGTGACGACGTTGGTGATCTCGTTGAACGGCTTGGTGTACTGGTTGGTGTAACTGAGGAACACCGACAGCATGCCGACGGTGAAGCCGCTGAGCGTGAGCGCGCCCAGTTCGAGCACGCCGCCCGATTGCAGGCTCATGGTGCAGAACACCGCGCCCAGCACCCCGACGAACGCGGTGATGACCGCGTTGACGAAGCGCGTGCTCGGGTTGGTCAGCGCCGAATAGTACTGCGCGCGCCAGCCGATGTCGTACAGTTCGGTGTCGATCTTTTCGAATTTGCGGCAGGAATATTCCTCCTCGTTAAAGAGGATGACCGTCTTCTGCCCGCCGATCATTTCCTTGGCGTGCGCGATCAGCCTGCCCTGCACCTTGACCTGGATGCTGAAACTCTTGAAGGTGCGCTTGGTAATGAAGGAGGCGACGAACAGCGACAGCGGCGTGAGCACGACCACGACCAGCGCGATGATGTAGTTGATGACGAACATCACCACGATGGTCACGAGTATGGTCATCACGCCCGTGAACAGTTGCGCCACGCCCTGCAGCAGGCCGTCCGAAATGATGTCCACGTCGTTGACGACGCGCGCCATCACGTCCCCCTGCGCGTGCGAATCCACATAGCGGATACGCACGTCGGTGAGCTTTTCAAAGGCGCAGCGGCGCAGGTCGCGCACGAGGCGGTAGCACAGCGAATTGACGCAGTTGCCCAAAAGTTTCTGCGAGAGCGCGGCGAGAAGCACGCAGGCGGCGAACCCGCCCACCGTGTAATAGACGCGCGTAAAATCCACCTGTCCCGCGCCGATCATGCTGTCGATGGCGAACCCGTACAGCACCGGCCCCACGAGGGTGAACCCGACGTACAGCAAACTGAAAACGAACGCGCCGACCACATACCCCTTGTACGGGCGGACATAGGTCAGAAGCCTGCGGGCGAGCCCGCGGCGCAGTTGATTTTTTCCCGAACGGACTTTCTGTTTCATGCGTCTGCCCTCTCCTGCGAATCGCAGATCTCGCGGTACAGACCGCAGTTTTTGTACAGTTCGTCGTGCCTGCCCCTGCCCGCGATCTTTCCGTCTTCCATGACGAAGATCTCGTCGGCGCCGCGGATGGAAGAAGCGCGCTGGGAGACGATGATGGTCGTCACGTTTTCCAGCGCCGCGATGCCCGCGCGCACCTTGGCGTCGGTGGCAAAGTCCAGCGCCGAACAACTGTCGTCCAGAATGAGGATGGCGGGCTTGCCGACCAGTGCCCGCGCGATGGTCAGGCGCTGGCGCTGTCCGCCCGAAAAGTTTTTGCCGCTCTCGGCGACGGGCTGGTCCAGCCCGCCCTTTTCGGCGACGAAGCCGTCCGCGCAGGCGACTTTCAGCGCCTCTTCGAACTCCTCGTCCGTCGCCTTGTCGTTCCCCCAGAAGAGGTTGGAGCGCACCGTTCCCGAAAAGAGGGAGGCGTTCTGCGGCACCACGCCGAACAAAAAGCGCAGATCCTGCAGCGAATAGTCGCGCACGTCGTTGCCGAACACGCGCACGCTGCCCGTGCTCACGTCGTACAGGCGGGGGAGAAGGTTGACCAGCGTGCTCTTGCCGCTGCCCGTACCGCCGATGATGCCCACCGTCGCGCCGCGCGGGATGGTCAGGTCGATGCCTTGCAGAGAATATTGTTCGGTGCCCGCATACGAGAAATTGACGCCAGAAAGTTGCACGGCGGGCGCTGTGAAATCGGCGCAGGCGCCCTTCCCTTCGGGAAGCGAGGACTGCGCGTCGAACACCTCGCTGACGCGGTTCATGGAGGCGTACCCCTTGGTGAACAGCGAGACGAGGTTGGAAATGACGATCATGGCGTTGAGGATCTGCGTCATGTAGTTGATGAGCGCGACGATCTCACCGTCCGTGAGCGTGCCCGCATTGACTTTGAAGCTGCTCCAAAGCAGGATGAGCGCGACGCCGAAATTGACGATCGCATAGGTCAGCGGATTCAAAAAGGCGGAGATCTTGCCGATCTTCAGGGAATTGTCCAGCATATCCACGGCGGCGGCGTCGAAGCGTTCGCGTTCCTTCTCGCGGGTGGAAAAGGCGCGCACCACGCGGGCGCCCTCGAGGTTTTCGTTGGTGATCTGGGTCAGGCGGTCCAGTTTGCGCTGGTTGCGCGCATAGTATTTGACCGTCTTGTGCATGATCAGCCACAGAACCAGCCCGACCAGCACGGAAAAGCCCGCCACCAGCAAGCCGATCTGCACGTCGATGACCAGGCACAGCACCACCGAACCCACCGCAATGAAGGGCGCGCGCACGACGAGGCGGATGATCATGGCGACGGCGGTCTGCATCTGGTTGACATCGTTGACGGCGCGCGTGACCAACGAGGCGGAGCCGAATCGGTCGAGTTCGCGGTAGGACAGCGTATTGATATGGCGGAACAGCGCGTTGCGCACGTCGGTGCCGAAGCCCTGCGATACGATGGACGCGCTCCGCTGACAGAAGACGGCACAGCCGAACCCGACCGCGCCCATGGCGAGCATGACGGCGCCGCCCCACAAGATATACGAATAGTCCTGGTTTTTGACGCCGACGTCGATGATGCGCGCCATCACGAGCGGCACCAGCAGTTCGAGCGCCGCTTCGATCCATTTGGACAGCGGGCCGAGGATGCACTGCCCCCTGTACTTTTTCAGATACGCAAAATACCGTCTCACGCGATCGCTCCCGACAAGAATTTTCCCATTCATTATACGGAATTTGCAGAAAAATGGCAAGCGATTCGCACGATTTCCCGCAAGGCGGCGCCGCGCCGCCTTGCGCGCCATTTTTTGCACCGTCGCGGCGCAATATGGGCACCCATAAAAAACATCGCGCCGCGTTTTGAAACGCGGCGCGAAAATCGTATTGTCTGCGGATGGCGGGAAATGCCTTCCCCGATATTTTACAGCATCTGCAAGATCGCCCCTGCGGCGACGGCGGCGAAGACGAGCGCGAGGACGACGCGCGAGGCGATGTACGCCGCCCTGTTTTCGCGCGCACGCGCGCGTTTGCAGCGCGGTTTGGCGAGCAGAGCGAAAGCGACGTAGCCCGCCGCGCCGCACAGACTGCCGATCAAAAGGAGCGGCAGATCCGCCAGCCACGCCGCCAGCGCAAAGGCGACGGTGACGGCAAGGCATGCCACGGCACACCAATACATCCTGCGCGCCGCCCTCTCTTGCTGTCGGCGGCAGGTGTCGACGTCCTCCCGCGAGATGAGTTCGTCCAGGCTGACGCGAAAGAGTTCGGCCAACAGTTTCAGGCTGTCGATGCCCGGATATCCCTTTCCCGTTTCCCACTTGGAAACGGCGGTGCGGGTGACAAAGACGCGTTCGGCAAGTTCTTCCTGCGTCATATGATTCTGCACGCGGAGCGTGCGGATCTTTTCATGCAATTCCATGCGGATCCCCTCCTGTTTTGCACGTTCAGTATAGCACACCTGCCCGCAAAATGCACGACACTATCCGTCACGTCGGGAAAATATCCTCGATTTTGCCGCAAAAACAATACAAAGCAAGAACACTGAATCACAACGATCCGAGCATTTCACCCGACCGCTGTTTTTTCCGCAAAATGTCTTTGGAAACCTGCCTTGCGCCTTCAACGCGCCCGTATGGTGCATGCTTTCTATACGCGAACAAAAAGCGCCTTGCGGACGCTTCCGCTTCGTTCGGCATCATTGGCCCGCAACAAAGCGGTGATCGCTTTGCCGGCGGCGCGATCGCGTCACATTATTTCGCCTGCCCGACGCCGCGAGCCATACGGCAAAGCGAGGCGATCATGACGC
>CALVMB010000018.1 GCA_944341895.1 uncultured Clostridia bacterium | reverse complement strand
ACTTTGGCTTTGAGGGTGGACAGGTGCGCGACGAGCGCGAGGTCCATGACCTCCTGCACCGAACCGGAAGCGAGCATCGCAAAACCGGTCTGGCGGCATGCCATGACGTCCTGATGGTCGCCGAAGATGTTGAGCGAATGTGCCGCGATCGCGCGTGCCGAAACGTGGAACACGGTGGGGAGCAGTTCGCCCGCGATCTTGTACATGTTGGGGATCATGAGCAAAAGTCCCTGGCTGGCGGTATAGGTGGTGGTCAGCGCGCCGGCGGAAAGGGAGCCGTGCACGGCACCTGCGGCGCCGCCTTCCGACTGCATCTCGGCAAGACGCAGTTTCTGACCGAACATGTTCACCCTGCCCGCGGTCGCCCATTCGTCCGCGACTTCCGCCATCGGCGAAGAGGGGGTGATCGGGTAGATCGCCGCAACTTCCGAGAAGGCGTACGCGACGTGGCTGGCGGCGGTGTTGCCGTCGATCGTCATCTTCTTCATAAAAAACTTAAACCTCCGAATACTTTATTTTGCGTTCAAGTTGAAACCTGCGCGAAACCGCCCGTGCAGGCGGTCTCAAATCTCTATTATTATAATCATTTTGAAAGCATTAGTCAATATAAATGCGGAAATTTTGTCAAAGAATTCTGTAACTGTCGTGAAAACCTTTTGCGGCGGCGCAAAAATTGTTGTTAAAATTTTACTGTTTTGCTATAATGGATAACTATGGAAGCAGTGCGTTTCGACAATGTAAAATTTTCGTACGAGCAGGAAGACGAATATGCCGTCAACGGCGTGACGCTCTCCGTCGCGGAGGGCGAATTTGTCGCTGTCCTCGGCAGGAACGGGAGCGGAAAATCCACCCTCGCAAAACTCATCAACGCCCTGCTGGTTCCGACGTCGGGCAAAGTCACCGTGTTCGGTATGGATACCTCCGACCCCAAGCAGACGTTCGAGATCCGCAAGAGCGCGGGCATGGTGTTTCAGAACCCCGACAACCAGACGGTCGCCTCCGTCGTCGAGGACGACGTCGCGTTCGGCCCCGAAAACATCGGCGTGCCCCGCGAAGAGATCGGAAAGCGCATCGACTTTGCGCTGGATGCCGTCGGCATGCAGGCGTTCCGTCAGGCTACGCCCTCGCGCCTTTCGGGCGGGCAGAAACAGCGCATCGCCATCGCGGGCGTGCTCGCCATCCGCCCGAAGATCATGATCCTGGACGAATCCACCGCCATGCTCGATCCGCGCGGCAGGCGGGAGGTGATGGAAGTGGTGCGCCGCTTGAACAAAGAACAGGGCATGACGGTGCTGCTCATCACCCATTTTATGGACGAGGCGCTGCAGGCGGACCGCGCCGTCGTTATGCACCGCGGCGAAGTGGTCATGGACGCGTCGCCCGAAGAAGTGTTCTCGCGCAGCGCGGAACTGGAATCGTACAATCTCACCCTGCCGCGTGCCGCGGCGATCTGCAAGCGGCTGCAGGCGGCGGGCATGCCCGTCGGCAATGCCTTTACGGCGGAGGAACTTGCGGAGGAAATATGCAAATCGTTGCAAAAAATCTGACGTATACCTATAATCCCAAGTCTCCGTTCGCCAGCCATGCCCTGCAGGGCGTGGACCTGACCATCGAGGAAGGGGAGTTTTTCGGCATCATCGGCCACACGGGCAGCGGGAAATCCACCTTTGTCCAGCACCTGAACGCGCTCATCCGCTTGACGGGCGGCTCGCTCACGGTGGGGGACTACGACCTTTCGCAGAAAAAGTGCAAGTTCATCGAACTGCGCGGCAAGGTCGGCATGGTGTTCCAGTACCCCGAATATCAGTTGTTTGCCGATACGGTGGAAAAGGACGTCGCGTTCGGTCTCAAAAATTTCCGCAAGGATCTGACGGAAGAGGAACGCACCGCCGCCGTGCGCGAAGCGCTCGAAACGGTGGGGCTGGATTTCGAGGCGATCCGCGGCAAGTCCCCCTTCGAGATCTCGGGCGGACAGAAGCGGCGCGTCGCCATCGCGGGCGTCATCGTCACCAAGCCCGAGGTGCTCATTCTGGATGAGCCCGCCGCGGGGCTGGACCCCCTCGGCAAACAGGAACTGATGGAACTTTTGCACCGCATCCACGGCGGCTGGTGCAAGACGGTCGTCATCGTCTCGCACGATATGGACGAGATCGCCGAAAACTGCACCCGCGCCGCCGTCTTTTCGGAGGGCAGAGTGGCGATGGAAGGCACGCCCGCCGAGATCTTTGCGCGCAGCGAGGAACTGTTTGCGCTCGGGCTGGACGTACCGCTCACCGCGCACTGCGCCATGCTTTTGAAAGAGCGCGGCATCGACGTGCAGACCAATTTCACCTGCGCCGATTTTGCGGACAAAGTGCTCGCTCTGTGGAAGGCAAAGGGGGAGGGGACGCATGCTCAATGACGTGACCTTCGGGCAGTATTATCCCGCAAAATCCTTTGTGCACAACCTCGACCCGCGCGCCAAGATCGTGTTCGTCATCGCGTACATCGTCGCCATCTTTCTGGCGAAGAACTTTTACGCGCTGGGCGCGTTGCTTTTGGTGACCGTCTTTTTCATCCTGCTCGCGCGCGTTCCCTTCGGAAGGGTGCTGCGCTCGGTGAAGATGATCCTGTTCATCATCGTATTCACCGCCATACTCAACCTGTTTTTTTACAGCGGCGAAAGCGCATACGAGCCGTTGGTAGACTGGTGGATCTTTACGATCACCTACGAGTCCATCGTCAATATGGTGTTCCTCGCCCTGCGCCTGTTTTTGCTGGTGCTCGGCACGTCGGTGCTCACGCTCACGACGACGCCCGTGGCGCTTACCGACGGGCTGGAAAGCCTGCTCACCCCACTCAAATGGATCCGCTTTCCCGTGCACGAACTTGCGCTCATCATGAGCATCGCCTTGCGCTTTATCCCCACGCTCACCGACGAGACCAACCGCATCGTCGCGGCGCAGAAGGCGCGCGGCGCGGACTTTGAAACGGGCGGGCTCATCCGCCGCGCCAAGTCGATGATCCCCGTGCTGGTGCCGCTGCTCGTGTCCGCGTTCCGCCGCGCGGAAGATCTCGGCGACGCGATGGACGCGCGCTGTTACCGCGGTTCCAAGGGCAGGACGAAGTATAAAAAACTCGTCTTTTCGTGGCGCGACGCGCTCGGCGTCCTCTTTTTCGGGGGCGTGATCACGGGCATCGTGTTCATGAATCTGTATCTCGGCGCAAAGTTCGATATCATCGGACAGATCGCCTCGCTGTTCTGAGGTGGCGGCATGAACGCAGTGTTGCTCGTCTCCTATGACGGAACGGATTTCTGCGGCTGGCAGATCCAGGACAACGGCAGAACGGTGCAGGGCGAACTGGAACGCGCGATCGCCGAACGTTTCGGCGCCGCCGCCCGCGTGACGGGCAGCGGCAGGACGGACGCGGGCGTGCACGCGGCGGGGCAGGTGTGCAACTTCGCGCTGGACGACGGCGTGCACATCGCGCCCGCGCGCATCGCGGACGCGCTCAACACCGTGCTCCCGTCCGACGTGCGGGTGCTTCGGAGCGCCGCCGCGCCCGAAGCGTTCGACGCCTGCCGTTCGGCAAAGAAAAAGACGTACCGCTACCGCGTGTACGTTTCGCGGCGCGAGATGCCGCTGCTCGAACGCTACGCCGTGCGCGTCGGGGAGATGCCCGACCTTGCCATAATGCGCGCGTGCGCCTCTTTGTTGGAAGGCGAACACGACTTTGCGGCGTTTTCTTCGACGGGTTCGTCGGCAAAGACGACGGTGCGCACCGTCTGTTCGGTGCGGCTGTCCGAACGCGCGGAATGCGGCGTGCGACTGCTGGACATCGACGTGTGCGGCAACGGCTTTCTGTACAACATGGTGCGCATTTTGGCGGGCGCGCTCCTCGACTGCGGGAGCGGCGCACGGTCGCTTGCGGACATCGCCGCCGCGCTGGAAGGCGGCGGGCGGGACGTTCTTGGCAAGACCATGCCCGCCAAAGGACTGACTTTACTCGGCGTCGAATACGGGCAGGACCCGTTCGGCGCCCCCGAACCTTGACGGCAACGGAGGAAGAAAAATGGAATTTTTCATCGTCTTCGGATTTTTGTATCAGATGTTCTGCATCCCGTCGTATGCGGCGGACCTGAGCGCGAACCGCACGCTCAACGTCGGCATCGCGTACGGCATCGCGGGCGCGGTGTATATCGTTCTGTACGCTCTGCGCGCGATCGCGCTGTCCAAAATGGCGCGCAAGCAGGGACTGAACAAACTGGTCTGGTGCGCCTTCGTGCCCTTTGCGAGCACGTTCCTGATGGGGGAGATCGCGGGCACGCTCAAGATCGGCACCGCAAAACTGCGCCATGTCGGCGTGTATGTGATGGTCATCGAACTGATCTATTGCCTGTGCGTCGCCGCCGATTACGGCATCCTGTCGCACATTTTCCTCAACGGGCTGTACCAGCCGGGCGCCGCATACGGCTATACCAACGCGCAGGGCGAACAGATCATCCTGTATTATACCTGGACATACGACGGCGTTTCCAACCCTTCGGCGGTGGACGCCTTCCTCAACGTCATGGGATACGCGGAGATCGTGCTCAACATCCTGTACCTGCTCACGTTATGCTTCCTGCTCATCGCGTTCTTCCGCCGCTATGCGCCGCTGAGTTACGTCTGGATGGTCTTTCTCTGCGTGCTTTTCCCCGTCTGCGTCTCGCCGCTCGCCTTTGCGTTCCGTTCGCGCGATCCCGTCGACTACGAGGCGTTCATGCGCGCGCGCTACGAGCGCATGGTGCGCGAGCAGCAGGCGCGGCAGGAAATGTACCGCCGCCAGTACGGCGATCCGTTTGCGCCCCCTGCGGGCGGACCCGTTCCGCCGCAGCAGCCGCAGAAAAAGCCGGAAGATCCTTTCGCCGAATTTTCTTCGGACGACCCGTTTTCGGATACGGGTTCGGCGGGGAACGAGCATAAGGACGACGGCAACACGCCGTCCTGACAGGGGGATCGCATGAACACGGATACCATCGCGGCGGTCGCAACGCCGCAGGGCAGGGGCGGCGTCGCCATCGTGCGCCTGAGCGGAAGCGATGCGCTCGCGATCGCGCGCAGGATGTTTCGTCCCGCCCGCAAAAATTGTTCGTTCGAACCGTACCGCATGGAGCCGGGCACCATCGATGCCGGCTCCTTTACCGATTTCGGGCTGTGCGTCTATTTCCGCGGCCCGCACAGTTTCACGGGCGAGGACGTGGTGGAACTGCACTGCCACGGCGGCGTCGGCATCGTGCGCGCCGTGTTGCGCCGCGCGCTTTCGCTGGGCTGTCGGCTCGCCGAGCGCGGCGAATACACCAAACGCGCCTTTCTCAACGGCAAACTTTCGCTTGCCTCCGCCGAAGGGCTGGTGGACATGATCAACGGCGAAAGCGAGGCGGAAGTGCGCGCGGGCAGTCTTTTGTATGCCGAGCGGCTGAGCACGGCGGTGCGCGCCATGCAGGCGTCGCTGACCGAACTGCTCGCGGGCATCGATGCGGACATCGATTTCCCTGAAGAGGACATCGAGCGCACAGACCTCGCCGCGATCGGCGCGGACATCGCCGCCATTGCAGAGCAGGCGCAGGCGCTCGCCCGCGGTTACGGCACGGGCAGAAAGATCAAGGAAGGGGTGCGCGTCGTGCTGGCAGGCAAGCCGAACACGGGCAAAAGTTCGGTGCTCAACGCCCTGCTCGGGTCGGACCGCGCCATCGTCTCCGCCGTGCCCGGCACCACGCGCGACGTGGTGGAAGGCAGTTTCGAGATCGAGGGGGTCCGCTTCGACCTGTACGACACCGCGGGCATCCGCGACAGCCGCGACGAGATCGAAAGCCAGGGCATCGACCGTGCGCGCCGCCTCATCGAGGGCGCCGACATCGTGCTGTTCATCCTGGATTCCTCGTCTGCCATGACGGAGGAGGACAAAGCCATCTATGCCGCGGTGGAGGGAAAGCGCCGCCTGGTCGTGTACAACAAGAGCGACCTCGGCGACGCCGCGCTGGACGTCCCCGCGGACGTGCGCGTCTCCGCAAAGACGGGGGAAAACATCCCGCTTCTGCGCAGTAAGTTGTTCGAGGCGTGCATGCAGGGCTACAACGCGGACGCGGCGTTCGTCATCGAAGAGCGGCACTACGCCGCGCTTTCGCGGGCGCTGGAAGAACTGCGCACGGCGCGTTCGCTGGCAGGCAGCGTTCCGCCCGACCTGCTGGGCGTGCACCTGCGCGCCGCCTGGGAAGCGCTGGGCGAGATCACGGGCGAAACGGCGAACGAACGCATCATCGACGAGATCTTTGCCAAGTTCTGCGTGGGCAAATGATCGCAACGGAGAATACCATGGTCAATCTGGAACTGTACCGCGTGTTTTATACCGTCGCAAAATGCGGCAGTCTGACGCGCGCGTCCGAAGAACTGTACATCAGCCAGCCTGCCGTTTCGCAGGCGATCAAGCAACTGGAAACGCAACTGGGCGCGCCGCTCTTTCTGCGCACGCACCGCGGCATGGAACTGTCCGAACGTGGCGGCAAGCAGATCTTTGCCATCGTCGAGCGCGCGCTCGGACAACTGGACGAAGCGGAGGCGCGCTTTAAGGAGATCACCGCCACCGCGTCGGGCACCATCCGCATCAGCGCATCCGATACCATCTTCACATACGCCCTCATCGACAAGATCGCGGCGTATCACGAGCGCTATCCCGAAGTCAAGCTCAACCTCATCAACTGCATCACGCCCGAAACCTGCGACCTCCTCAAAAACGGGAAATGCGACATCGCCTTTCTGAACCTTCCCGTGGACGCAAAAGATTTCGATCTGTCCAGCACCGTCATGCCGCTGCACGACATCTTTATCGCCAACGAACGCTATGCGGCGCTTGCCGAGGAGATCCAGCCGCTGCGCGCTTTGCAGGACTATCCGCTCCTGCTGCTCGGCGGCAACACCATCACGCGCAAGGCGATCGAAAGTTTTGCCGAATCGGTGGGGGTGCACCTGCATCCCGAGATCGAGTGCGGAAGCATCGAACTGATGATCAGCCTCGCCAAAAGCGGCGCGGGTATCGCCTGTGCGCCGCGCGAGTACGTCGCCCGCGAACTGGCGGCGGGGGAACTGGTCGAGGTGCGCACCAATCCGTCCCTGCCTGCCCGCGGCATCGGCATCGCGTTCCCCAAAAACGCGCCCGTTTCCTATGCCGTGCGTGAATTTTTCAAACTGTTCGATCCTGGCCGCGCCTGAGCGGCAGAAAAAGAGGGGCACGGCGCCCGCGGAAATTTCCGCGGGCGCCGTGCCCGTTTTGCTGTGTGTGTTTGATTTCGTGCGCCATACTCGTTTTGCTGAGCGCGGTCGGCATCGGGGGAACGCTTGACAGAAAAAACCGCTCTCCCGAAAGAGGGAGAGCGGGAAAGAAGAGGGAGATGGGGGAGTGCGTTTTGTTTTGCCGCCCGCGCCGCAAAGCGGCGCGGGCGCTCATTGTAGCGGCTGTTTTTGTGTGACCGCCGCCGCAGGCAAGCCTTTGCCGCGGATGTCTTTCAGCGGCTGCCCGCGCGTTCGCGGACGATCTGCCCGCCGCCGACGACTTCGTACACGTACTGCGAATTGCCCTGTTCGTCCGTCACGACGCGCACGATGTACTTGTCGCTGCCGCCCTTGCCGCCGACCTTGATGCGGATGATCTCCTCGCCGCGCTCGGTCTCGCGTTCAAAACTGAACTTCTGCGTGTTGCGTACGCCGTTTTCCACTTTGGTCAGTTCCAGTTCGATCTCCGTCTCATTGTTCTCTTCTTCGTATTCGAACTGACTGCGCTCGACCAGTTGGTTGCCTTCATAGATCGCGTAGGAGTATTCCTGTTCGCGCTCGTCGCGTTCCTGTTCCGCCTTGTGCTCGACGTGCATGGTGCGCGTTTCGCTGATGCGGACGATAAATTCTTCCTCGTTCTCGGTCTCGCTTCCCTCGGTTTCGACGTCGCGCCTGCCCGAAACTTCGTATTCGTTTCCGTCCACGATCATGATGCCTTCGAGGCGGTAGGTCTGCTCCAGTTCTTCGTCGCCGTCATCGTCGTCGTATTCGTAATTTTCTTTGATAAGCGTCTCGTTGTAGTAGAGCGCATATTCGAGGGTGTTGCCGAGGATGTCCTTGTAGGTGACCGTCATCTTGCTCGCGTACCCTTCGCGGTCGGAGGTCTCCGTCCTGGCACCGAACGCGCCGTCCGAAAGCAGGCTTTCCACCAGCATCATATAGTTGTTGAGTTCGTCGATGGTCTCTTGGTCGGTGACTTCCGTCGTCGCCTGCGTATTCACGCCCTTCATCTGGGCAAGGATGGCGCCCGTTCCGCCGTTTGCGGCGGAGAGGATGGCGCCCGCCGTCGCCGCGCTGAATCCGTACGCCTGTTCTGCCGCCTTGCTCTCGGCGTTTTTGCCGTCGCACGCCGTAAAGCCGATCGCGCCCAGCGCGAGCACTGCCGCCAATGCTAATGTGATCAGGATCTTTTTCATGTTTCGTTTTCCTCCCGGATGTTGTTTGTCTTGGTTTCGACACCAATACAACAAACAGCATGGGCAATTTGTTGGAAGATCCGAAAAAAATTCAAAAAATTTTTTGTGCCGCCCGTTCTTGTGCAACCGCATATGTTTTTTTGCGGTCCGCTCCCGTGTATGTGTGCGCAATGGTACACCGCGCGCTCCCGCGCGTGCGCATATAATGTGTGCCGCCCGCTCCCGCGCGTGCGCGTACAATGTGCGCCGCCTGTGTGCAATTTGTCACGCGGAACTTTGTTTTGGCGCATCAAAAAAGGGGACTGCGCTTTGCAGTCCCCGCGTCCGTATAAAAATCAGTCGTCGTCCTCGTCCCGCCCGTAGCGGTCATGGTCGGAAGAAGAGCCGTCTGAAAATTCGTAGCGGTACTTCCCGTTTTCCACAAAGATGCGGAAAGAAGTCTCCTCGCCGTTCATGCGCGCCCTGACTTCGAGCACGGTCTTTCCCTTTTCGGTCTCCTTCTTGAATTCCAGTTCGTCCTTTTGTTTTTCGCCGTCCGCCCCGTATTTTTCCACCGTCATTTTGAGTTCGAGTTCATCTTGCTCGGTCTCGTATTCGACGGCGGTGCGTTCGGCGACCTTGCCGCCGCGCACGATGGTGTAGACGTATTTCTGCTCCGATTCCTGCTCGCCGTCCTCCGTCTCGTTCTCCCTCTCCTGTTCGACGCGGATATACGAATTTTCGCCCGTTTCGGCGCGGAACCAAAGTTCGCTCTCCGATTCGTCCTGCTCCGATTCGGTCTTTTTTCCGCCCGAAACGGAATACAGTCCTTCGCCCGTATCCAGCACCCCTTCGATGGAATACTCTTCCTCCGTCTCCCCGCCGTCCGCGCCCGTGGCGGTGAGCGTCTCGTTGAAGTAGAGGGTATAGGCGGCTTTGCCGCCCAGCAGATCCTGCCCCGTCACGGTCATGGCGTAGCGGTACCCGGTGCTCTCGTCCGCCTGCACCGTTTCGTGGCGGATGGCCCCGTCGCTGAGCAGACTCTCGACGAGCGCGAGATACTCGTTTACGGTCGCTTCCTGTTCGGCGGTCAGGCGGTCCTGCGCCGCGCGCGCCTGCACCCCGTCGCCTGCCGAAAGCGAAAGCGCCTGCGCCGCGGGCTGTGCCTGTTCTTCCGAGGCGATCAGCGTCGCGACGGACGCGGCGCCGTAAGCGTAAAAGTCGTCCGCGCTCGTGATCTGCAAAAACTTGTTGCCGCCCGGCAGGGCGCTCTCGCCGCGCAGCAGTGCGGGGAGCGCAAGGGCGAGAAAGAGCACGATCGCCAGCAGGAGCGCGCCCGCGCCGACAAGCAGGGGCGTTTTCGTCTTGCTCTTGGCGGCGGCAGTCGTGCCCGCGGTGGTCAGCGCCGCCTGTTCCCGTTCGGCGAACCCCAGTTCGCGGGCGATGCCCTGTTTGACCTTTGCATCATCGGGCAGAACGCTCTCCGCCTGCTTTTTCAGCAGTTTTTTTACGTCTTTCATGCGTCGCCCTCCTTTTGCAGATGTCTCCGCAGTTTTTTCAGCGCCTCGTTGTTTTTCCACGTCACCGTGCCGACGGGCATTCCCAGCATGGCGGCAACTTCCCGCCGTTTGTATCCCGAAACGTGGCACAGCATCACGATCTCGTATTCGTCCTCGGCAAGGATGCCCGTCGCAACGTCGAAGATGTAGGGGATCTCGGTCTCCTGCGTCCCGTATTTCCAGGCATCCGTCTCGAAGTCGGTCGCCACCTCGCGCGCGGCGCGCTTGCGATAATTGAGCGCCAGGTTTTTCCCGATGCGCGTCAGCCACGCGGGGAAATTGGTCCCCGCCGTATACGAATCGATGGCGCGGATCGCGCGCACGTACGTCTCCTGCAATACGTCCTCGGCGGCCATGCGGTCGCGCAGGATGTACAGCAGTGCGAAATAGACCGAGCGATTGGTCTTCTCGTAGATATAATCGAACGCGCGCGCGTCGCCCGCGCGCAACTGGCCGATCATTTTTTCGAGCGTTCCGTCTCTCATACTCCCTCACTGAACCAACAATCGGCGCCGTCTTTTTGTTGGCAAAACCGAAAAAACGTAAAAAAATTTTTTTTGCGGGCGCTTCGCGGGGAAGCGCCCGCCTGCAAAAACAAACGCGCGGGGCGGAAAAGTTCCGTCCCGCGCCCCGATCTATCGTGCGATCACATCGTGCATGTCGTACTTGCCCGCGGGCTTGCCGCACACGAACCGCGCGGCGCGCACCGCGCCCGCCGCGAACACGCGCTTGCTCCGCGCGCTGTGCGAAAGGGTGACGATCTCGTCCTCGCCCGCAAAGATGACTTCGTGTTCGCCCACGATGGTCCCGCCGCGCACGGCATGGATGCCGATCTCGCTCTGCGTGCGCGCGCCGACCATGCCTTCTCTGCCGCAGACGTAATGTTTTTTCTCGGCAAAGGCTTCGTTTGCGCTTTCGGCGAGCATGAGCGCCGTGCCCGAAGGCGCGTCCTTTTTGAAGTGGTGATGCTTTTCCACGATCTCGATGTCGAACTGTTCGCCCAGCGCCGCGGCGGCCTGCCGCACGAGCGCCTGCAAAATGTTCACGCCCACGGAGAGGTTCGCCGTCTTGAACACGGCAACGGTGTTGGCGCAGCGGTCGATGCGCCGCAGATCCGCCTCGGAATACCCCGTCGAGGCGAGCACGAGCGCACAGCCCGTCCTCTCCGCCCAGGACAGTTCGTCTTCCAGTCCGTCTGCGGACGAAAAGTCGATCACGACGTCCGCCTTTTCCCGCACGTCCGTAAAGGACGCGTACACGGGCACGTCCGCCTTGACGGGGCGGATGTCCACCCCCGCGACGCAGCGCATGTCCTCTTCGTTTTCCACCAGTTCGAGCACGTTTCTGCCCATATGTCCGCCGATGCCGCGGATGATGACGTCGATCATGCCTTCACCTCAGTTGCGGACGTTCAGTCCGAACGCGCGCAGTGCGGCGCGGACGGCGTCCTTGTGCGCGGGTTCGAGTTCGGTCAGGGGCGGGCGGGGAATGCCGCCGTTCAGCCCGATCATGTCCGCCGCCGCTTTGGCGGGGATGGGGTTGACCTCGATGAACATGGCGTCGATGACGGGCAGCATCTTATCCTGCAATTCGTTTGCCCGCGCAAGGTCGCCCGCGCGCACGGCTTCGTACAGCGCTTTGGTCTCGCGGGGGATAATGTTGGAGGCGACGGAGATCAGCCCTTCGCCGCCGATGGCGAGGATGGGCAGGTTGAGGTTGTCGTCCCCCGAATACAGGTCGCACTTGCCGCGGATGCGGCGCATGGTCTCGCAGATCTGTTCCATGTTCCCGCACGCTTCTTTGACGCCCGCAATGTTGGGTAGGGAGGCGATGCGTTCCATCGTCGCGGGCTGGATGTTCACGCCCGTGCGCGGAGGAACGTTGTAGCAGATGATGGGGATATGCACCCGTTCGGCGATCGCCTTATAATACTCGTAGATGCCGTTTTGCGTGCACTTGTTGTAGTAGGGGGTGACGACGAGCAGGCCGTCCGCTCCCATTTTTTCCGCCTTGATGCTCGCTTCGATCGCGTGCGCGGTGCTGTTGGAGCCGCTCCCGAAAATGATCTTGGCGCGTCCCGCGATCTTTTCCACCGAAAAGCGCATCACTTCTTCTTTTTCCGCCTCGGTCATGGTCGCGGGCTCGCCCGTGGTGCCGAGGATGACGAGCGCGTCGGTGCCGCCCGCGATCTGGTATTCGATCATGGCGCCGAACGCCTCGAAGTTGACGCCGCCGTTCGGGTAAAACGGGGTGATCATCGCCGTAGCGGTACCCTGAAAGAGATGTTTCATGCGAATATCC
The DNA here is from genome assembly GCA_944341895.1 of uncultured Clostridia bacterium. Taxonomy (GTDB): domain Bacteria; phylum Bacillota; class Clostridia; order Christensenellales; family Borkfalkiaceae; genus Borkfalkia. The sequence continues at coordinate 13,676 of CALVMB010000018.1, read as the reverse complement.
TCCGTATCGGATGGTTGTTTCCCGCCGCGGCGGGGAGAGGCTTGCGGGAGCATCCCGCCCAGCCGTTCAGGTCAGATATAATTCTGTGCGCACAGCAGTTCCGCCATCAGCACCGCGCCGCCCGCCGCGCCGCGCAGGGTGTTGTGCGAAAGGCAGACGAACTTATAATCGAACACGATGTCCTCGCGCAGGCGGCCCACCGAAACGGCCATGCCGTTTTCGAGCATGCGGTCCTGTTTCGCCTGCGGGCGATCGTTTTCTTCAAAATAGTGCAGGAATTTTTTGGGCGCGGAAGGCAGTTCCAGTTGCTGCGGCACGCCCGAAAAGGTCTCCCATGCCGAAAGGATCTCTTCCTTGCTCGGCTTCTTTGCAAAGGAGACGAACACCGCCGCCGTGTGCCCGTCCGAAACGGGCACGCGCAGGCACTGCGCCGTGATGCGCGGCGACGCCGCGTTCACGATCTTGTCGCCCTCGATGTGACCCCAGATCTTGAGCGGCTCGCACTCGGATTTTTCTTCCTCGCCGCCGATGTAGGGGATGATGTTGTCCAAAATCTCGGGCATGCGGTCAAAGGTCTTGCCCGCGCCGCTGATCGCCTGGTAGGTCGCCACGGCAACGTCCTTCACGCCGAATCGCAGGAGGGGGTGCAGGGCGGGCACATAACTTTGCAGCGAGCAGTTGCTCTTGACGGCGATGAACCCGCGCTTGGTGCCGAGCCGTTTTTTCTGCGCCTCGATGATCTTCGCGTGGTCGGGGTTGATCTCGGGGATGATCATGGGCACGTCGGGCGTGCCGCGGTGCGCCGAGTTGTTGGAGATGACGGGCACCTCCGCCTTCGCGTATTTTTCTTCGAGGGCGCGGATCTCGTCCTTTTTCATGTTGACGGCGCAGAACACGAAGTCGACCATGGAGGCGATCTTGTCGATGTCCTTTTCGGCGTCCAAAACGACCATGTCCGCAAACTGTTCGGGGATGGGGGAGGTCATCGCCCAGCGTCCCGCGACGGCGTCGCGGTATTTTTTGCCCGCAGAAGCGGGGGAAGCCGCCAGCGCGGCAACGTGGAACCAGGGGTGGTTTGCAAGGAGCAGGCAGAAGCGCTGTCCGACCATGCCCGTCGCGCCGATGACGGCGACTTTGTACGATTTCGTCATAAAACAGGATCTCCTAAAAAATGATAACAAAAGGGACGCGGCACCGAGTGTACCGCGTCCGTGTGGTCAGAGAAATGGCAGGAAATCCGATGCCGCGGGCAGGCGCAAAGCGGGTGCGCTTGCCGACAATAGTTCTCCACGCAGGCGGTGACAGTCGCGCGGGTATTCTCCCGCGTGCCCGGCTGCGGCAAACGCGGTCGCTTGCCGTGCCTCGGCGGGGATGCCCTTTTCCGCGCGCCGGGGAAACCGCTCCCCGCAACGGCGCCGGTACTCATGCTCGCCCGCTCCTCTATGCAGCATATGGATTTTAGCATACAATCGGGCAAATGTCAAAGACTTTTTTCATTTGCCCATGGTTTTTAATTGAAAAAATTTCCCGTTTGCGTTATAATGGAACAGATTTACCGAAAAACACTTGTACGGAGGCACTATGGCGCAGCAAGGCGAACGCAAAGGCTTCATTGCCAGAATGCTGGAAGGGAAAGAGCGGGACGAGGATTACGCGCGCAGCACACTGCCGACCAACCGTTGGTCGCTCTTTTTCGATATTTTCAAGGGCAGATTTTCCAAACTGGTCATCATCAACCTTCTGATGATCCTGTTCTGCCTGCCGCTGATCATTCTGTACTTCATGCGCATGGCGTACATCAGCGCGCAGGGCGCGATCATGCCCTTTTCGGGTTGGATGGGCATCGGCTATCCTTCGACGCCGGACATCGTCGGACTGCCCCAGCAGATCATGGTCTCGACCAACCTGCTCTTCGGCGCCCTGATGATCGCCGCATCCATCATCGCATCGGTCGGCATCGCGGGCGGCATCTACGTCATCCGCAACCTGGTCTGGACGGAGGGCGTGTTCGTTGCCAACGATTTCTGGCGCGGCATCAAGATCAACTTCATCGTGATCTTGCAATCGACCATCTTCTACGGCGTCCTGCTGTACGGGTTCACCCTGTCCATCAGTTATGCCAACTATGCCATCGCCATCGGCGAATCCACCGTGCTGTTCAACATTTCGGTAGTCGTCACCTATATCGCGATCGTGCTGTTGACCATCATGTATCTGTGGATGGTCTCCATGGGCGGCAACTACAAACTCAAGTTCTTCCAGTTGCTCAAAAACGCTTTCCTGATGACCTTCGCGTTCATTTTTCAGAACGTGTTCTTCGTCATCCTGATGGCGATCCCGCTGCTGCTGATGCTGTTCGGCTCCTTCTTTACGATGATCGGCGGGGCGATCATGCTTCTGTTCGGCATTTCGTACATGCTGCTCGTGTGGTTCGATTACTCGCAGTGGGTGTTCGATAAATACTTCGAATCCAAGCGCGAGGGCGGCAAGGTCAACCGCGGCATTTATTCCAAGGACAAGAAGGGCGGCCAGCAGAGCAAGGCGGTGCAGCAGTATCTCGCGGCGGAAGAAGAGGCGTCCAAGATCAAATCCGACCTCGCATCCCGCCCCATCAAGCCCATCACCGACGAACTGGAAGTGTACGAACTCCCCGAATCCTTCTCCCGCGAAGATCTTCGCAAACTGCGCGAATCCAAGGAACGCATCGTCGAGGATACCGAAAAGTATGCCGAAGAGCACAAGGACGACGAGCGCTTCGTCGTGTACAACGCGCGTTTCGAGGAGCCCAAGGAAGAGGAAAAGGGCAAGGGCAAAAAGGACAAGAAAAAGGACAAGGACGGCAAGCAATGAACGGTGCGTATTCCGCGCTTGCAGGTTGGTTCGAATATCTCAATGCTGACTGCGACTATGATTCATGGTCGCAGTACTTATATCGGCGGCTGTGCGCCGCCGGCGTGACGGGCGGGAGCGGGCTGGATATCGGCTGCGGCAGCGGCGCGTTCACGCGTGCCTTTGCGCGGCTGGGCTTTTCCATGATCGGGTACGACCGCAGCGAAGAGATGCTCACCGCCGCGGAGGCGCTTGCCCGCAAGGAAGGCGTGCGTGCGCAGTACATCCTTGCGGATGCCCGCCGCATCCGCTTGCTCGGCGGCAAAGCGGACTTCGCGCTGTGCGTCAACGACTGCCTCAATTATATCCCCCCGCAGGACGTGCCTTCCTTTTTCCGTCGCGTCGCGGGCTGTCTGCGCAAGGGCGGCGGCTTTTTGTTCGACGTCTCTTCCGCGTACAAACTGCGCGAGGTGATCGCGGACAACACTTTCTGCGAGGACCGCGAGGAAGTCGCGTGGATGTGGTTCAACCATCTGTATGCGGACCGCGTGGAGATGGACGTCACGCTGTTCGTGCGCGGGGAGGGTGGGACCTTTTCCCGCCGCGACGAGCACCACACCCAATATATCCACGAAGACGAGGACCTGTGCGCGGCGGCGGAAGGGGCGGGTTTTTCCGTCCGTGCCGTCGAAGGCGCGCTGGGCGATGCGGCGGACAGGATGCGCCGCAATTTTATCTGTACGCGCGAGCGGTAGGAGGAGACTTATGCAACGCGAAGACGTCATTTTGCGCGGGCTTGTGTTTGACGGCGAAGTGTCTCTCGCCGTCGCCGATACCACGCGGCTGGTAGGCGAAGCCATCCGCATCCATCATCTTTCGCCGCTCTCGGCGGCGGCGCTGGGCAGAACGCTTACCGTCGCGGCGTATATGTGTTCTTCGCTCAAAGCGGAACGCGGCGCGCTGTCCGTCACGATCAAGGGAGACGGCGTGGGCGGGACCGTGTGCGTCAGCGGCGATGCCGACCTGCACATGCGCGGCTATATCGACGTGCCCGACGCCGTTCTGCCCCCCAACGCGAAAGGGAAACTGGACGTCGGCGGGTGCATCGGCAGGCACGGCACACTCACCGTGGTGCGGGACGACGGCGACAACCGCCCCTTTGTCGGCACCACCGAACTGGTCAGCGGGGAGATCGGCGAGGATTTTGCCGCATACTTTACATACAGCGAACAACTCCCCACCGCCATCGCCGTGGGGGTCAGGATCGGCACGGACGGCAGGTGCCTGGGCGCGGGCGGGGTCTTTCTCCAACCCATGCCCGGCGCGAGCGAGCAGAGCATCCGCAAGACGGAAGAGGCGATCGCGCAGTTCGGCGCGGTCAGCAGTCTTTTGGAAAGCATGACGGCGGAAGAATTGCTCAAAAAGTACTTCGGCAAGGTACATTTTTACACCAAAAAACCCGAATATAAGTGCAACTGCAGCAGAAATTATATAGAGGGACTGCTGGCGGCGATGGGGGAGAAGGAACTGCGCGCGGTCTGCAAGGAACAGGGAAAGATCGAGGTGCACTGCCACTATTGCAACACCGATTACGTATTTACCGAAGCGGACGCGGAAAACATCCTGCGCGCCCGCCGCGGGTCTGAATGAGGAGACGATGAAACAGACGACCGTTCAATTCGATTTAAGCGCGGACAGGCTGCTCGATTTTGCCGAGGCAAAACTGGACGAAGGCGACAACGTCGCGGCGCTCCGTTTTCTGCACAAATCGCTCGAACTGTACGGCGACGCGCCCGACGAATACGCCGAACTTGCCGACGCGTACGAGGGGATGGAACTGTACGAGCGCGCCATCGACTGCTGGTTCCGCTTTCTGGACGTGTGCGCCGAGGAAGAGATGGCGGAAGGCTACGAGGGGCTTTCGGCGTGCTATTACAATCTCGGCAGAAACGCACAGGCGTCCTATTATTATAACCTCATGCTGCGCGACCGCTTTGCTTCGCCCGAAAGCAACATGGAAATGGGCGAACTGTTCGAAAAGCCCGCCCGTCCGCCGCTGCGCGTCACCTGGCCGCCCGAACATGCCGACTATTCCGAGGAGATCGACGCGGGCCTGCAGGCGCTCAAAGCGGGCGAACTCTCCCGCGCGGCGGAAATTTTCTCCGCCATTCCCGAACAGAGCGAACACCGCACCGCGGCGCTGAACTATCTCGCCGTGTGCTACCTTTTGGACGGCAAGTCGGAGGAAGCGGAACGGACCTGCCGCGCCATCCTGGAACGGGATACGGACAGCGTGCAGGCGCTCTCCACCTACGCCGCCGTGCTCACCGAGCAGGGGCGGAGCAACGAGAGCCGCGCCGTCGCCGAAAAACTCGCGCGCCTGCCCTCGGACAACCCCGACGACCTGTACAAGATCGCCACCGTCTGCTGCGAGAACGGGCTGTACCGCACGGCGTACGAGCGGTTCTGCAAACTGGAAGAGACGGTGCATTACGACCTCACCCTGCTGTATTTCAAGGCGATCGCGGCGTTCCGCTGCGGAGAAGTGCGGCAAAGTTGCGCCACCTTCGGCAAGATCCTGGACATCTACCCGCACGCGGCGGTGGCACGGTATTATTTCCGCGCCGTCCGCGCCTATGCGGAGGAAGGCGGCACCCCGCCCGAAACCTCCTTTTTCTATCGCGTCCCCGCGGGCGAACGGGAGGAACGCATCCGCTTTCTGTTCACCCTGCGCACCCTGCGCCCCGCCGATCTGGCGGCGTACTGCCGCGAAACGGACATCGGCGAACTGCTCGAATGGTGTTTCGACGAAGGGGACGGGCAGGACCTCGAACTGCAACTTCTGGCGGCGTCCGTCGCTGTGCGCGCCGATCTGCCGTACGTGCGTTCCGTTCTGCTCGCGCCCGCCGTCAACGACGCGGTCAAGGCGGAAACGGTCCGCCTGCTCGCCGAGCGCAACCGCGATTTTGAATACGGCGTCGTCCTTTCGGACGTATACCGCAGCCTGACCTTTACAAAACTGAACGTCGGCAGGGCGGCACGCGCCAAATTTATTGCGGCATATGCGCAGTGTTTTGCGCGCTTTGCGTTGCTCGGCGTGGAGAGCGGGGAGGATTTCCGCCTCGCGGCACAGGCGATCTACGCGGCGTTGCGATCGTCGGACAACCTGAAAGCGGTCAAGGACGTGCCTTCGCTCGCCTGCGCCGTCTTTTTGTCAGTCTCGGCGACCACGCTGCAAAAGGCGCAGGGCGCCGTGCAGGTGCTCGGCGCCGACCCCGCCGCCGTCGCGGCGATCCTGCGGGCGGTGCGGCAGTCGCGCGTCATGGCGGAAGCGGCGGCGGACGACGCGGCAGAGGGACCCGAACAGGAAGAGCAGGCGGGCGGGGATCCCGCCGGGGAGGAATAGGAATGAAACTCATCGACTTTGACGAAAAGTTCAACCGCGCCATGGCGCGTCTCATCGAAAAGCACGCGGGTTCGCGCACCGAGGAGGAGTGGGAAAACGAGATCGCGGCGCAGTATGCGCGCTTCGGCGACACCCCGCTCAAAGAACTGGGCGGCGAAACACCCCGCCGCTATTTTGCGGCGATGTCCGACGAGGCGCTCGCCGAAACGCTCAAAGAATACATCCTGCAAGAGGTCTCCGTGCCCGATTTTTTGTGCGAGGAGATCGAAAACAGGCCCGTTTCGCCCGCCTTTCTGGCACTGCTCTCGCAGACGGACGAGCAACTCGTCCTGTACGCGCTCAACCTCATCGGGGACAGCGAGGCGGCGTTTGCGCGCTATGCGGAAATGCTGGGCGAGGAAGATTACGACGACCACGTCAAGGACGCCGTCGCCGACATCCTCAAAGAACATGCCGACGCGGTGACCGAGCCCATGCTCGCGCTCGTCGGCACCGAAAACGCGCCCTATGCGCTGGAAGTCCTTTCGCGCACCAAGGCGCGGGACGAACGCGTATTCGCCGCGCTGACGGACGCCTTCCGCACGGGGAGCGAGGAAGACCTGCCGCTGTATGCGGGGTATCTTGCCGCGTACGGGGACGAGCGCGCCCTGCCCGTCCTGCTCGCCGCCGCCGACCGCGAAGAGATCGGCTTTGTCGCCTTTCAGGAGATCAAATTCGCCATCGAGGCGCTGGGCGGCAAGTACGAAAGCGAGCGCGATTTTTCGGACGATCCTGCCTACCGCGCTTATAAAGAGGCGGGCGCGGGCACCGACATATTCGGCGCAAAGAAAGCGAACTGAGCGGGCGCGCGGCTAAAATGCGGCAGCCGTTCCCGCAGACGGAGTGCGCCCGTTTCCCCGATGTGCGGGGAAACGGGCGCGATTTTTGATTTTTTGCGGCAAAAAAATCGGACAAGTATTGACAAATGCTCCGTTTTGCGGTTTAATTGTATTGACGGGCATTGCCCGCACAAAGGGGGAAAGAGACAATGAACACGGTCATCACCGTCAGCAGGCAATTCGGAAGCGGCGGCAGGGAATTCGGTATCAAACTCGCCAAGGCGCTCAATATCCCGTTTTACGACAAGGACCTCATCTCGATGGCGGCGGAAGACAGCAACCTGTCCGTCGAGTTCATGAAGCATTACGAGGAGAGCGCGCCCGGCTTTTTCTCGCGCTCGCTGTATTCGTACTATCAGATGCCGATGAACGACCGCATCTTCATCGCGCAGACCAACCTCATTAAAAAACTGGCGGAAAACGGCCCCTGCGTCATCGTGGGCAGGTGCGCGGACGCGATCTTGGAGGACAGTCTGAAGATCTATGTGTATGCGCCGCTCGCCTCGCGCGTCGAGCGCAAGCGCGGCATCGATACGGGCATCGCTCCCGAAAAACTGGAAGCGCACATCAAGGCAACGGACAAAAAGCGCAAAAAGTATTACGAATATTACAGCAACCGCAAGTTCGGCATGGCAGAAAATCACGACCTGTGCATGGACAGCGGCAAGATCGGCGTGGACGGCTGCGTGGAATGCGCGCTCGCCTTCATCAAGAACATGCATTGACCGAACGGCGCGGGCGTCTGCCCGCGCTTTTTGCGCCCTGCGGCGCCGCTTCGGCGGGCACGTTTTGTTTGACAGCGCGCGCCGCGCGCCGTATAATACAGGGAAAGAAAAACTGCGGGAGGCAAGTTCTTGGCAGAACGGGAAACGGTCGTCGTCGGCATGAGTGGCGGCGTAGACAGTTCGGTCGCGGCGCTGCTGCTCAAAGAGCAGGGCTACAACGTCATCGGATTGTATATGGTCAACTGGGAAGAAGAGGGCGAAAACGGGTGCTGCACCGCCGAACAGGATTATGAGGACGTGCGGCGCGTCTGCAACAAGATCGGCATCCCGTATTATACCGTCAACTTTTCAAAACAATATTACGAGCGCGTGTTCGAATATTTTCTGGACGAATACCGTCGCGGCAGGACGCCGAACCCAGACGTCCTGTGCAACCGCGAGATCAAGTTCGGCCCCTTTGCCGAGGCGGCGCGCGGTTTAGGCGCGGATCGGATCGCCACGGGGCATTACTGTTCCATCCGCCACGAGGAGGGCGTGCATTATCTGTGCAAGGCGGCGGATGCGAACAAGGATCAGACTTATTTTCTCTGCCAGGTCACCCAGCCGCAGTTGAAAGACGTCCTGTTCCCGCTCGGCGCACTGCAAAAACCGCAGGTGCGCGAGTATGCCGCGCGCGTGGGGCTTTCCACAGCAAAAAAGAAGGACAGCACGGGCATCTGTTTTATCGGCGAGCGCAACTTCCGCAATTTTCTGAAAACGTACCTTCCTGCCTGCCCGGGCGACATCGTCACCCGCGGCGGGAAAAAGGTGGGCGAGCACCAGGGGCTGATGTATTACACCCTCGGCCAGCGCAAGGGGCTGGGCATCGGCGGGCAGAAGGGGGAGGACGGCGGCGGGCGCTGGTTTGTCGTCGAAAAGGACCTTGCCCGCAACGTTCTGGTCGTCTCGCACGGCGACGAGCGCGAACTGTATTCCCGCTCCTGCCTCGTTTCGGGCATGAACTGGATCCCCGCGCCGCCGCAGGAGCGGGAATTTGCCTGCACGGCGAAATTCCGCTACCGCCAGAGCGAGCAGGGCGTTTTCGTCCGCCGCAACGCGGACGGCACGTTGCACATCGCCTTCGACGAGCCGCAGCGCGCCGTCACGCCGGGGCAGTACGCCGTGCTGTACCGCGGCGATCTCTGCCTTGGCGGCGGCGTCATCGACAGTGCGGAGAGCGCGGGGCTTTGAAAGGAGCAACGGATAGGAGTGTGCGGGCATGCCCGCGCGAGTCTTCAGGACCATCGGGTAGTCTTTTCGGCAGGGGACGGCGCTTTGCGCCGTGCGCCGCGAAAAAACAGAAAAAAACACCCCGCAGGTATGCCTGCGGGGTGTACCGTTTTTGCGCCGTTTATTTGATGGCTTTGGCGATGGTCCCTTTGAAGAAGCAGACCGCCGCGCCGAGGATGGCGAGCACACCCGCGATGATGGGGCCGACGGCAAGCGCCGCGCCTTCGCTCGAATACTCGTTCCCGCCGATGCCGAGGTAAGCGGTCATGGAGAACAGGAACACGGCACCGACGACGAAGCACGCCGTCGAAACGATCTTGGAGATCAGGCCGTTTTTCGTGACCACGGCAACGATGCCGCCTGCCAAAGGCAGAAGGAAAGCAAGCGTGATCATGATGTTGAATTCCCAAACCGTTACGGAAACGCCCAGCGCCGATTCCTTGTAGCCGAACGCAAGTTGCATGCCGGTAAAGGTGACGTCGCCGATCAGAATGTCGTATTTGACGGCGTCCAGAAACATCATGCACGCCGCGGCAACGCCGAACACAAGGGCGATGATCCCTGGGATGAGATAATTCATTTTCCTTTTTGCCATAGGTAACCCTCCTTTCAGGTATCGAATCGTTACCACAATTCTATCACATGTTGTTCGGAATTGCAACCCCTTTTGCAAAAAAATGCGGCGGGGCGCAAACTTGCGCCCGCCGCCGCTCAGCACACGAGAAAACAGATCTGTTCGACGAGATACACCGTGGCGATGCTCGCCAGCGCCACGGGCAGAAGTCCGCAGCGGAAATAGGATAAAAGCAGGGCGACGAGCGTTCCCGCCAGCCCCGACCAGAAAAAGGAGGTGGAAAAGAAAATGTCGGGGAACACCATCACCGCCAACACGCTGTACGGCAGATAGTAGAGGAAAGATTGCACGTACTTGTTCGTGATCCTCTTTTTTACGAGCAGCAGTCCCACAGCTTTGGTCGCATATGTCACGGCGAACATCACGAGACAGCCCAACAGCATGTCCGAAATCGTCATTGCCCGCCTCCTTCGCCCGCGCCGTCCTCGCGTCCGCCGCCCGGCTCTTTGCCGTCGGTGCGTTCGCCGTCGGGAGATGCGCCTGCGGGGCCGCTTTCGGCGGGTCCACCGTTTGTCGGGTCGCTTTCGGCGGGTTCATTGTCTGCGGAACTGTTTTCGGAGGATTCGCCGTCGGGGGGATCGTCGGGCGCGTGCGGAAACATGAACGCGATGACCGCCGTGCAGGCGAGCGAGCAGAGGATGATGTCCAGCCCCGTCGGCAGTGTGGCGAGCACGGGTACGAAATAGAACAGGCAACTTGCCCCCGCGGACAGCGCCACGAGCAAAAGCAGCCGCTTGTCGCCGCGCGCGGGCGGCACGATGATGGCGACGAACATCGCATACAGCGAGATGTTCAGCGCGCTCATGATCATGGTGTAGTACGCTTCGCCCGTCTCGCCGACGAGCAGTTTCGCAAGCAGCGAACTCATTCCCGCGCCGAGCGCCGTTCCGCCCAACCACCCGCAGAACGAGCAACTCATCAGCCCGAGCAGGTAGGGGAAGGTCAGTTTTTGCGGCTGGCGGATGGCGACGGCATAGTTTTCGTCCGTTACGCCGAAGGCGACGATCGCGCGCTTCCACAGCGGAAAGTCCGGCTCCAGTTTCTGCGAGAGGGAGACGGACATGAGCGAATAGCGGATATTGATGATGAGCATGGTCGCCAGCAAAAGCAGAAGGCTCGCCCCCGCCGCGATGAGGTTGGTGCCCGCAAACTGTCCCGTGCCCGTAAAGTTGGTCGCCGAGACGAGGATGGGGAACCAGAACGGGAACCCGTTTCCCGCTGCCTGCACCGCATAGGAAAATGCCACGGGCGCATACCCGAGCGCGATGGGAAGCCCGTCCCGCAGACCGCGCGCAAATTTCATGTGTAGATCCTGCCTTTTGCCCGCCGAAACGGGCAAAAAATATTGTAGCACGTCCGCCGCGGGAAGTCAACCCAAACCCGCGCCGCGCCTCCGCATTTTGTCTTTGCCGCGCCCCCGCGTTCCGCTGTCCTGCGGCCGCCTCTTGTTTGCGCGGCGCGCAACAAAAAAAGGCATGCGCGCCGCGCATGCCTTTGATCGGTAAGATAAAAACAATGTGTCGGATCAGTCCAGTTTCGCCCCGCATTTGTCGCAGAACGCGCTGTCCGTGCCCGAAGATTCTCCGCATTTGGGACAAATGCGCACGAGCGGTTCGCCGCACTTTTTGCAAAAGCGGCTGTCCGCAGCGTTCTGCGCGCCGCATTTTTTGCAGACCGCAGGCACATCGGAATTTTTTACGGCGTCCGCGATTGCGGAGATCCCGGGTTTAACCTGCTGACCCAGTTCGTTGAATACGGGAACATCTTCGTTCTTTATGTACGTGGCGATCTCCTTGCGGAATCCCGCGATCGTGAACATGCCGCCGAACGCAAGAGTGGGGAATCCGATGATGAGCAGAAAGAAGAGATCGGGAAATTCACCTTTTCCAGTGGAGACGATGAGGTTGACAAACCCTGCGACGATACAGGCAACGCCGACGCAGAGGAGGCAAATGCCGATGATCTTGAGTGTTTTTTTACTCTTGCCATGCTTTTGCTCTGCGGTCGGTTTTTCGTTTGGTTGTTGTTCCATGAAACGGGTCGCTCCTTTTTTCGATATTCTCTGCAACCATGGTTGCGGGGCAATTGTAGCACACATTTTCTCGAAAGTCAAGGAAACTTTCACAAATGCCCGGCTGTCCGCGATCGCCGCGGCGCCTGCATCGGCGAGGAAGGGCGAGCCGAACGCACCGCCGAAAAAAGAAAGTACTAAATGCAAAGATCGGGTTGCTTTGAAACTGCTTTTGCGGTATAATCCAACTTTTCCGTGACCCCGTTCAGATCGCCGATCCCGTTCCCGTCGGTATATCTTTCCGACCTCGGGATCAATGCGATCTGGCTTTCGCCCTGTTACAAGAGCCCGAACCATGACAACGGGTATGATATTTCCGATTATCGGGATATCATGGATGAATTCGGCACGCTGGCAGATTGGGAACGCCTGATCGCGGAGGCGCACCGCCGCGGCATCAAACTCATCATGGACCTGGTGGCGAACCATACGTCGGACGAGCATTACTGGTTTCGGGAAGCGCGTAAATCGCGGGATAATCCGTACCATGACTATTATTGGGCGGAAAAGCCGAAAAACGACTGGAAGGCATGTTTCGGCGGTTCCGCATGGGAATACAACGAGCCGACGGGGGAATACTACCTGCATTCGTTTGCCGTTCAGCAGCCGGACCTCAACTGGGAAAATCCGCGGGTGCGCGCGGAGATGTGTGCGGTCGTGGATTATTGGGTCGGAAAGGGGGTGGACGGATTCCGCTGCGACGTGCTCGACTACATTTCAAAAATTTCGAACAGGGAAAAATGTTCAACGGTCCGCACCTGCACGAATACATCCGCGAACTGTTCGACAGGGAAAACACGCGCCATATCTTCACGGTCGGGGAATGCCAGTCCGAGGAAAAGGACATCACCGATATCTGCGGCGCGGACAGGCACGAGTTGACCTGCATTTTTCAGTTCGAGCATTTCGGCGTCGGGCGCAAGAGCAAATTCGACCGCTGTCCGTATACGATGGACGAGATCCGCGACATTCTCGTAAAGTGGCAGAATTTCACGGCAAAGCACGATCTTTTGTACACGCTCTTTTGTACACGCTCTTTACGGACAATCACGATCAGCCGCATTATATCTCGCGGCTGGGCAACGACGCCGAGTATCGCTTTGAATGCGCCACTCTGTACGGCGCGATGTTCTATCTGCTCAAAGGCATTCCGTTCATCTACCAGGGGCAGGAGATCGGCACCCCCGATCCCCATTATGATGCAATCGAAGACTTCAACGATGTGGAGACATGGAACTATTATCGGGAGATGCGCGGGAGCATTCCCGAAAGAGATCTGATGGAAAAGATCAATTTCGGCAGCCGTGACAACGCGCGCCGCCCGATCGCCTGGACGAACGGGGAAAATTTCGGGTTCGGCACGGGTAAACCGTGGACGACGCTGCATTCGCGCGGGGCGGAAGTCAACGCGGAACGGGATGCGGCTTCGGAAAAGTCGGTGCGGAAGTTTTACAAGGCGCTGCTGCGCTTCCGCAAGCAGAGCAGTGCGGTCCGCTACGGCAGTTTTGCCGACCGTACCGAGGGGCAGGACGGCTGTTTCGTGTATTTGCGTGAATACGGCGAAGAGCAGGTGCTTGTCGTCTGCAACTTCGAAACGGAAAACGATATTTGCCCGCCGAGCGGGGAGTATCGGCTGGTGCTATCTAACTACGGGCACGCGGACAGACCGACGGGAGGCAGATACATGCCCTTTGAAACGGCAGTGTTTGTCCGAAAATAAAAGCGGAAAAATGTGCGGGACCGCCCGAACGGGCGGTCCCGCACACCATGTCCGCGGCATGCCGTTTGCGGCGTCAGCCGCGACGGAACAGCGATCGTTCGCTGAAAGCGCGATCGCGTCACGTCATTTCGGCAGTACGGGCAG
>CALVMB010000017.1 GCA_944341895.1 uncultured Clostridia bacterium | reverse complement strand
CCTATAAATACAATTATAGCAAAACAATTTTTTATTAGTGGCAAGGTGTTCGGATAATTAACATTAGGGTCACCAAAACAAAAAGCACAGTCTTTTGGACTGTGCTTTTTGTTTTGGTCGCGCTTTTGGCGCGGCGAACCCGAAGGGTGGAGTTCGCAGCGTAGCGGAGAACTTTGCGCCTTTGGCGCAAGCCCCCGATGGGGTCCGACTTTTTGCACCTCTGGGTGCCGTTTTTGTTTTGGTCGCGCTTTTGGCGCGGCGAACCCGAAGGGTGGAGTTCGCAGCGGAGCGGAGAACTTTGCGCCTCTGGCGCAAGCCCCCGACGGGGTCCGACTTTTTTGCACCTTTGGGTGCTGTTTTTGTTTTGGTCGCGCCCTGGGCGCGGGCGGCGCCGTTAATTGCCGCGGCGGCAAAGAGCGGCGATAAAATATTGGCATAAATTGCGGGAAATGTTATAATCATATAAAAAAGCGGAGAGTGCTTGCGTTCATGGCGATCTGAAAAAAATTCCCGCAAATTGCCCGAAAGGCGTATGCGGGAATTTTTTTGCGCGCGGTGCGCGGCCGTGCGCCGCGCGCGGAAGCGCCCTGCATGGCGCGCGAGATTTTGCGGAACGGGCGCAAACGCTCTGCGAACGAGAGCGGGAGAGTTCTGCCGTGCGGCGCCCGATCGCCCGCCTGCCGAAGCGGGGAACGCTTGCGGTTTGCGCGGCGATGTGGTATACTGTCGACCGTGGATATAGCCGCCGCGCGCGGTGCGCGGCGGAAAATAATTGCGGAAGGGATACGATGAAACGCGGGATCATTCTCGTCAACGCTTATTCGCGGATGGAGCGCGAACTCCACCAGTCCGTGCGGCTTCAGGAAGAATTTGAAAGATGCGGCATCCGTGCGGACGTGCGCCGCAACAATTTTTTTGCGGCATACGTCCGCGGCGACGGCACGGTCGTCTCCGAACTGACCGATTACGATTTCTGCGTCTATCTGGACAAAGACAAATACGTCTCGCAACTGCTCGAACGCAAGGGGATGCGTCTGTTCAACCGTCACGACGCGGTCGTCGCGTGCGACGACAAGATGACGACGTCCGTCCTGCTTGCCGACCACGGCATCCCCATGCCGGAAACGCTCCCGGGGCTTCTGTGCTATACGCCGGGGGAGCGCGTCGCGGACGAAACGCTGGAACGCGTCGCGCGGACGCTGGGATTCCCGCTCGTCGTCAAGCACTGTTACGGTTCGCTTGGCAGCGGCGTGTTCAAGGCGGACGACATGCCTTCCCTGCGCGCGATCGCCGAACAGGTCAAATGCGTGCCGCACCTCTTTCAGCGCTTTGTCGCAAGCAGTTTCGGGCGGGACATGCGCGTTCTCATGATCGGCGGCAAGTTGGCGGCGGCGATGGAGCGGCGTTCGGCAGGGGATTTCCGCTCCAATCTCGAGATCGGCGGCGCGGGCAAGGCGATCGACCCGCCGCGCGAGGCGGTCGCGCTCTGCGAAAAGGTCGCTTCCGTCCTCCGTCTGGATTATTGCGGCATCGACGTTCTGTTCGGGGAAGGGGGCTTTTTGATCTGCGAAGTCAATTCCAACGCCTTTTTCGGCGGCATCGAGGCGGTCACGGGCGTCAATATCGCCGAACGTTACGTGCGGCACATTTCGGATACGGTATACGGCTGATCCGCCGCCTGTGCGGCGGAACGGCGGCAGAGTGCGCGCGGCGCCCCGCAAACTGCGGGGCGCCGCGCGTCTGCCGTTTGCCTGTTTTCAAAAAAACAACGGCGCCGCCCGCAAACTTGCGGACGGCGCTGTGTGTAGGATCTGCAAAAATGCAGACGGATAAGCAGTTGTTTCGCTCAGGCGGCAGGCTGTGTTTCCGCCGCGGCAGGTGCAGGCGCAAAGTGCTTATACAGCACGGCGGCGACCACGGGGCAGGCAATGGCGAGCACGGCAAACAGGATGGGCAGAACGACGGCTCCGCCGACCGCTCCCGTGACTGCCAAGAACAGAAGAAGCAACGCGTGCACGACGGCGTTGAGTACGGTAAGCAGGAAAATACCGTTCTTGCGCACGGTGGTGCGGTTGATCTTTTTGGCGAGCCCGCGCAGCAGGACGATCACCGCGATCAGGGACAGAATGCCCATCGGGAAGGCGAACAGGAAGGTGAGCAATCCCGAGGTGCTTCCCGAATCGTTCAAAAATTCGGTGTCGCGGTCATAGAACAGCATGAAGGAGGGGGTATAGCCTTCCAGCCCGAGTTCCTCTTCGTTGCCTTCAAAGTATTCGAGCATGGCATGTACGGACACTGCGGCGGAATAGCCGTGGCAATTTTCGGGCGCGTAATTAAACGGTTGATCTGCGCCTTCCAGTTCCTTTTTCAGCTTTGCTTCTTTGTCGCTGTCTTGCGCATAATCCAGGAAAGAATAGCTGACGCTGAACCCGTTGTCGGCATAGTCGGCAAGTTCGGGGCAGAATTCGAGCAGGTCCGCGATGTCTTCCTCCGTCTGCGGTGCCCATTTCCCCAGGCTGACGTGGTAGATGGGCGCGGTCAAAGTCAGGATCAGCGCGACGATCATCAGAAGCACTGCCGCCGCCGAAAGCAGGGTGGGCAGGGTGTGTGTTACGAACGATTTTTTTTGTGCGGCAGGAGCCGTAGCCACATCGTTTTGCATAGATTACCTCCGGATTCAAGAATGTATGCAAAGTATACAAAAATAACCGCTAAAAAAGTGCTAAAAATAATTTATACTGAAAAATTTTTTCACGCGTTTTTTGCCTTCCTCGGCACAAAGAGGCGGGGGTGTATTGACTTTTCGGGCACAGTATGGTATGATGCTGTCGAGCTGTTTACTGCTTTTTGCGGTAAACGACAGTGAGGAGGATCATGATGAAAAAAAAGATCATCGGCATCATTTTGCTTGCGGCGTTGGCGTCGCTTTGTCTGATCGCCGCGGTCGCCTGCGGCGGCAAAACGTATCAGGTTCGGGTCGACGAAAAGTTTTCGGACATCTTCTATCTGACGGATGCGGGAACGTACGATGAGGGCGGATATTCGACTTCGGCGATCAAGGCGGGGGAGACGCGCGCCTATGACGTGGTGCTGCACAACGGTTACGAACGCGCAACGCTGAAACTGTATGCAGACGATCAGCCCGTGACGTTTACGCCCGCCACGTCGTATAACGACGACGTCGATATCGCGTCGGGGTATCAGGTCGTGGGCACCGCGGACATCCCCTGTGACGGCAAGGACGTCATCGTGACCGCGGAATGCAAAGGAAAGGATTTCGAGATCAGTTTCATGCCGGCGGACGGTGTGTCCGCAGACGATCCCGTGTTGAACGAGTTTTCCATCGGCACCACGCCGTTGGGCGACTATATCTCCAACGGCTTCAAGTTGGTGCTCAACTATACCGACGTCAAGGATACCTTTACCTTTCCCATCGGGGGTCCCGTGCGCGGCACCTATGAATTCCAGAACAACAATTATGCGTTTATGAAGGACGGGGAGCAGAGCGTTTCGATCAAGGGCGACGGCGCCGATCTGAATACCTATCAGTGTTATTTCTTCGCCGACGGATTGCGCAGAACGGGCAAGACCATCACCGTCGATCCGCGCGGTCTGTATCTCAATACCTGGCGGATCAACAGTCTGTCCGGTTCGCTCGTACAGTTCAGCGAAACGCAAGGATGGGACGCGAACGAGCGCAAGTCCGTTTCCGTCACATTGGATTCGACTATGCTGCAAACGCACAAGCAGTATATCAATATATCCGACGACGCCGTGTTGTACATCAACGATACCGCCGTGGAGATGGACAAGAATCATTCCTATACTTTCGATACTTTCGAAAAGTCGCCCGCATCCTTCCTGAGCGCGGAGGATCAGGCGTCGTCGGACGGCGAAACGGTGTATTCCGTGCGGCTGGAAGGGGTGGATGTCACGGTCTCGGAGGCTTCGTCGTTTGCGTCCGTTCAGGTCTCATCCGCCAACGAGGGCGTCGTTTTCTCCGCCGAAGAGATTTACGTCGGAGAGTTCAGTTATAACGATATGGCGGTCTATGCCGAAAACGGGCAGTACTATTTCCTGACTCAAGGACAGCCCAAGCAGGCGCTTTGCGCGTTCAAAGTGAACGCTTCGGGAACGGAAGGATTGCGCTACGAATTGACGCTCAAATACGACGCGGAACTGTTCGTGGAGCAAACGTATTCTTTGAGCGAACTGACGTTTGCGGAAGTGGAAAACGGGGAAGGATTCAAATATTGCGACGTGACCGGAAACGGCGTCACGGCGCAGGTCGTTTACGACGGAGAGTATAATAATTCCGCGATTTCCGCGGCGGACTCCGGCTCGCTGTATCTGTGCTTCGAACTGTCGCCCGGATATAAATATCTGGTAAATTTCAACTGATCGCGACAAAATACGCGCCGCGGCGGGCAGATGCCCGCCGCGGCTTTCGTTTTGCGCGCAAGCGCGGCAAAACTTGTGCGGCCCGAAATAAAAATCCGCCCCGCGCGAATGGCGCGGGGCGGATTGCCGCATTGCGTTATTTCCTTCCGTTCCAGCAATAGGTGCAGAACTTGCAGGGGGACAGCCCCGTCGAGACGAGCATGTCGTCCAGACGGTGGTATTTGAGGGAGGTGAATTTGAGTTCCTTGCGGATGGCTTCCACCATGGCGGCGTGTTCCTGCGAATCGGGGTCGACGTAGTAGGGGAGCCGCTCCTCGGCATGCTCACCTTCCATCGCCGCGATCTTGCGCCGCGCGATGAGTTCCATTTCCGAGGTCGAGCGCGAAAAGTTCAGGTACGGGCATCCGAACAGCAGGGGCGGGCAGGCAAGGCGGATGTGCACCTCTTTGGCGCCGTTGCGGAACAAAAAGTCGGCGGTGCCGCGCATCTGCGTGCCGCGCACCAGCGAATCGTCGATGAGGATGAGCCGTTTGCCGCGGATCATCTCGTCGATGGGGATGAGTTTCATGTGTGCGATCAGGTCGCGGCGGGTCTGGTTCTGCGGCATGAACGAGCGCGGCCAGGTGGGCGTGTATTTCACGAACGGCCGCCCGAGCGGGATGCGCGAACGGTTGGCGTATCCGATGGCGTGCGCCGTGCCCGAATCGGGGAGCCCCGCCACGCTGTCCGCATCGGTATTGTCGCGGCGGGCGAGCATGTCGCCGCAGTTGTAGCGCATGCGTTCCACGCTCAGCCCCTCGTAAGAGGAGGCGGGGTAGCCGTAGTACACCCACAAAAAGGTGCAGATCTTGGTGTCGCCCTGCGGCGGCATGATCACTTCGGCACCGTCCGCCGTGACAAAATCGATCTCGCCGGGGCCGAGTTCTTTGCAGCGTTCGTAGCCGAGGTTAATGAAGGAAAAGGATTCGAAGGCGACGCAGTACGCGCCCTCTTTTTTGCCCAGCACGACGGGCGTTCTGCCCATGCGGTCGCGCGCGGCATAAATGCCTTCGGAAGTCAGGATCAGGATGGACATGGACCCGTCGATGCGGCTCTGCGCATAGCGGATGCCCTCGGGGATGGTCTCGCCGTGATTGATGAGCGAGGCGACCAGTTCGGTGGCGTTGATGCTGCCGCCGCTCATTTCCAGAAAGTGCGTGGTCCCGCCCGCAAACGCCTCCCTGACGAGCGCGTCGATATTGTTGATGCGCCCGACGGTCACGATGGCAAAATTGCCCAGGTGCGAGCGCACGAGCAGGGGCTGGGGCTCGCTGTCCGAAATGCAGCCGATGCCGATGTTTCCCTTCATTTCCGTAAAGTCACGTTCAAACTTGGTGCGGAAGGGGGAGTTTTCAATGTTGTGGATGGCGCGGTTGAATCCGTCCTGTCCGTATACCGCCATGCCGCCGCGGCGCGTGCCGAGGTGCGAATGGTAGTCGGTGCCGAAAAACAGGTCGAACACGCAGTCCTTTTTGGACGCTACGCCGAAAAAACCGCTCAATTTCGTATGCCTCCGTCGTGAAAGAATACAAACAGTATACCATAAAAGCGCCGCAAAGTCAGCCGTTCGGGGCGGGGTGTGCAAATTTTTTCGCAAGTGAAATTTTTTTGCGGCGTCTGCTATTTTTTTTCGCCGCGCCCGCCCGCCGCTTTTTTGCCAGCCGTTTTTTGTCCGCCTGCCGCCGCTTGCCCCCGTGCGGGGCTTTTGCCGCGCCTTTGCGTGCGAGCGGCAAAAATGCGCAAAAAAATGTGCAAAACCCTTGTGACGGGGGCGATTTCATGGTATAATGAATGCATACAGCAATTCGGGGCGGGCAAAGGGCGCCTTGCGGGGTGAAAGATGAATTTCAAAAAAGAATACGACGTGTTTTTGGCATACCACGGAAGTCATGAGGACGGCGGTTCGCGGCAATACGCGACCGACGTATACCGTTTTTTGTCGGAAAAGGGGATCCGCTGTTTCTTTTTTCCGTTTTCGGGCAAAGACGTGTACAAGGCGAACATCATCGAAGTGATGAAATCCCGCCTGTTTCTGCTCGTCTGTACCGGGCATATCCACACGGACGAATTCGGCAAGATCGATTCTCGCCGCCATTACGAACTGTCCACCGAGATCGATGCGTTCTACGCGCTGACGCAGATCGGCAACGGCACGGTCAAGGACGCAAAGGTGTTTGTCTGCGGCGAGTGCCAGAAGGGCAGGGAGAGCGCCCTGCACGAACTGTTCGCCAACCGCACCCACCTGTATTACGACGGAGACGCCGCCGTGCTGGATGAATTGTATGCCTGGGTGCACAGCCGCCTGGAAAATACCGTGACCTGGAACGAGACGCAGACCACATCGGAGATCCGCGAAGTGTTTGCCACGCGCGCGTCCATGAACCAGGGCTGTCATTTTGACGATCTTATCGCCACGGCAAAGAGCGTGCGCGCCGTCGGCATCTCCAATTCCGAACTGACCGCGCGCATCAACCCGAGCGCCATCGAAAACTGCATCGCGCACGGCGGGCAGATCGAGATCCTGTTTCTCGACCCGGACGGAAAACATACCCCTCTGCGCGAGCAGGAAGAAGGGCTCCGCCCCGGGCGCATCCGCAACATTACCAACCTCAACATCGAAACGGCGCAGGATATGATCGCCGCCCTCCCTGCAGGGAAAGAGCGGTTCCGCCTGTACACCTACGACATGCTTCCGCGCATGAACATGATCTTTGTGGACGAGTATCTTATCCTGCAATACTACTCCAATAAGATCCCGGGCATCAACAATCCTTCGTTTTTTGTGGAGAAAAAGAACGATTCGCCCGTGTTCACCTTCTGCGAACGCGCCTATGAATTTCTGAAAAACAATGCGACCCCTCTCGAGGTGATCTGATGAAATACGAAAAGGAACTGCAAACCATCCGCGCGGCGATGGAGCGCGCCTTTGCCGCATACGGCGGCACCGAGCGCCATACCCGCCAGAAAGCCGCCTTCGATCTGGTCACGGACATCGATCTCAACATCGAACGCGACCTGACCGAAGCCATCCGTGCGGCGTTCCCCGCCGATACGGTGCTGGGCGAAGAATTTGCCGCGGATGCGGCGATGCAGGGGCGTACGTGGTCCGTCGACCCCATCGACGGCACCTGCAACATGGCGAACGGTCTCCCGCTGTTCGGCATGCAGTGCGCGCTCATCGAAGGGGGCGAACCCGTGCTCGCCTGTATCTATCTTCCGTTCGCGCAGGAATGGATCTGGGCGGCGGCGGGAGAGGGCTGCTATCTCGGTGACGTGCGCGTGCATGCCGCCGCGGACGTGGAAACGCAGAACGCCATGATCAGTTTCGGCGATTATCCGCACAAGGACGGCGTCCTTGCCGCCGCACAGCATGCCGCCGTGCGCAAACTGTACCCAAAAGTCGGCAAGATTCGCATGTTCGGCGCCGCCTGCATGGATTTTGCGAGCGTCGCGCAGGGCAGAACGCACGGCACAGTCGTCATCACAAAAAACGTCTGGGACATCGCGCCCGGCATCCTTTTGTGCCGCGAGGCGGGCGCCGTGGTCACCGATCTGCACGGAAAGCCGTATCGTTTCGGCGCGGAGGGGGTCGCCGTCGCGGCGAACGAACTGCTCGCTGGCTGGATCGCCGATGCGTTCCGCACCGAACTGCGGCTGGAAACGGGCGCGGGCACGCGTTCGTTCGACGGCTGCATCTTCGATTTCGACGGCGTGATCCTCGATTCCGAGCGCTACCATTACCGCGCCTGGCGCAAGGCGTTCGCGGGCGTGGGCGCCGCGCTGTCCGAGGAGGAATACCTCGACCTGCGCAGTACGGGCAGGGAAAACGTGTTCGCTTTCCTCGAGCACAAGATCGGCAGGCGTCTGACCGCGGAGGAGCGCCGCTCGCTCGGCTCGGTCAAGGACGAGGCATACCGCGCCTATGCCGAGCATATGGGCGAGGCAGACCTCATCCCCGGCGTGCGCGAATTTCTGGAACGGCTGCGCGCCACGGGCGTGCGCACCGTCGTCGCGTCCTCGGGCAAGGCGACGGCGGAACTGGTCGCCCGCTTCGGGCTCGCGCCGCTGTTCGACGCGGTGCTGGACGGCAACGCGCCGCACCCGAAAAAGCCCGCGCCCGACCTTTTTTTGGCAGCGGCGGAGCGTATCGGCGTCGAACCCGCGCGTTGCGTCGTGTTCGAGGATTCCCCCGCGGGCGTGAAGGCCGCCTTTGCGGGCGGGATGGCGGTGGTCACCGTCGGCGCCCTGCATGCCGAAAAGGCGGTGGCGGGCTGCCGCGATTTCATCGAACTTGCCCCGCGCGTGCACTGACCGCCCTCATCCGCGGCAGAGCCGCATTTTGCAAACCGAAGAATCCGCCCCCGTCGCCGCGGCGACGGGGGCATGTCTTTTCTGCGCCCCGAACGGCGTTCGGGGCGGTTTTGTGCGGTCAGCCTGTGCCTGAACGGCAAGACCATCACCTTCACGGGGGATGCGAATTACCGCTATCCCGTATTTGAGGTGAAGGGCGCATCCATGACGGTCACCGACTGCGTGGGTGACGGCGCCATCGACGGCAACAACCGCAGCGGCAGCGTGGTCTACGTCGAAGAAGGTTCGTTCACGCTGGCGGGCGGCGGCATCACGGGCGGCCGCGGCACCATCCGTTTCGACCCGTACACCAACTGCGCGGAAGTGGACGGGAAAGAGGGTTACGGCTACGGCGAAGAGGGCTTCTACATCCAGGGCGGCGGCGTGTTTGCGCTGGACAGCGACCTCATCATCACGGGCGGCGCGATCTATGGCAATGGCGTCGCTGCGGCGGACGCGCGCTGGTACGGCGAGGATGTGACCAAATACCAGCGTGAAGAGACCGCTCCCGGCAACGGTGTCTACGAAGGCGCCATCGTCGAAGGCGGCGCCCACGTCACCTATCATTCGGGCGATACGGTGCAGATCTCGCGTGCACAGGGCGGCGGCGTGTTCATCGGCACGACGTACGAAAACCGCGATACCGATCTGAAGTCCACCTTTGTCATGTCGGGCGGCGCGATCTCCAATAACGTCTCTTACCTGCACGGCGCGGGCATGTTCGTCCATAACGTCGACTTTGAGATGCGCGGCGGCGTCATCGGCGGCGAACGTGCATACGTCTCTTCGTATGCCGGCTCGGGCGCGACCATTTCCTTTTCGTCGGGCGGCAACGTGGCGCAGGCCGGCCTGCAGGGCCTGAACGGCACGCTGGGCGGCGGCATCTACATGTACCGCGGCAACGAACGCGGCGACGGCAACGACATCCGTTTCAGCGGCACCGCGGAGATCTCCTACAACGTCGCGGGCTCCGGCTCGGCGTTCCTCGTCACCGAAGGTTCGACGCTCGATATTTCGGGCAGCGTGCGCATCGCGCACAACGAATCGGCGAGCGGCGCGGTCGCCAGCGTGAGCGATTCCACCTTCTCGATGTCGGGCGGCGTCATCGAAGAGAACGAAGGCACTTCCCAACTTTCGGTGAGCCTGGGCGACTCTTCGGCGTCCTTCACCATGACGGGCGGCTCCGTTTCTTCCAACACGGCGGGCGTGCTGGGTACGGCGCAGTCGGAGGCGGGTGTCAGCGGTACGGGCGCAGGCCTGTATCTTGCCGCCGCAACCAATACATACACGGCGAGCGGCATCGACGTGACGCTGCAGGGCGCACAGATGTCCGCGAGCGGCGTCACCGTCGCCAACAACACGGCATCGAACTCGGCGGCGGGCGTGTACATCGGCAGCGGCGCGGTGCAGGCAAAGACCGTTCCGGTCGTCGTCGCGGGCGCTTCGCTCACGATGAAAGATTGTTCGGTCATCAACAACACCGTCACGGGCTATTACAACGGCGCAACGGCGGTCTCTCTTACGGGCGGGTCGTACGCGGGCGTGTACGTCGGCGGCGGCGCAACGAAAGCGGGCGAAGTCTATTACGCGCAGAAAGGCACGCTGAACATGACGGGCGGCTCGGTTTCGGGCAACGTCGGCGTCACAAGCAGCGGCGTGTACGTTGCAGGCGATGCCGAACTGACCGACGTTGCGGCGGATAACAACAGCGCCGGCATGCTGCGCGGGTTCAACGTCAGCACGGGGCAGGGCAACAGCGTGAGCGGCGCGGGCGTGTCCGTGACCGTCAATTCGAACGTGCGCGCGGAAGATGCGCAGTATACTTTCAAGATGACGGGCGGCTCGGTCTCCGGCAATACGGCAACGGGCAACGGCGGCGGCATCTACGCCTCGGGCGGCAACAACCGCAAACTGACCGTCGAACTGACCAACGTGACCGTCTCCGGCAATGCGGCAACGGGCTATCTGAACGCGTCCGCGGCGATGGCGGGCAGTTATGGCGGCGGCATGTATCTTACCTATCTGACCGCGACGCTGCGCGGCTGCACCGTCTCTTATAACACGGCGCGCCAGCACGGCGGCGGCATCTATGCGGCGTATACCGCACTGACTCTTTCCGACACGGACATCGTCAACAATGCGGCGGGTTCGATGGGTTCGGCAGAGGCGGCGGGCGTCCAGGGCAACGGCGGCGGCGTGTACCTGCTGGGCGGGTACAGCGCGACGGTCGATCGGTCCCAGTCCTTTGCGATGACGGGCGGATCTGTCGCCAGCAACAGCGCCACCCGCGGCGGCGGTCTGTATATTACGGGCGGAAGCGACCCTATGAGTCCTTCTTCTGCCACGCTGACCAACGTCGCGCTCACTTCCAACGCGGCGACGGGATACTACAATACGAGCGCCAAAATGGCGGAAGGCGAGGGCGGCGGCGCGTATGTCAATACTGCCGCGAGTGCGCCCACGCTCACCCTTTCGGGCGGGAAGGCCGAATCCAACAGCGCTTACGGCAACGGCGGCGGCGTGTATGTGAACGGATCGGGCGTCACCAATTATGCCGTGCTCGCCCTGCAGGGGAATGCGGCGGTCCGCTCCAACTTCGCGGGCGTCGGCAACACTGCCGCGTGCTACGGCGGCGGCGTCTATGCGAACAGGTATTCGCATGTCGAGGTCTCGGGCACCGTCTACGTCAAGGGCAACAGCGCCCTCAAGACGGCGGACGGGGAGCAGACCGCGACGGCGAGCAACGTCTATCTGCAGGTCTCTTCTGTCGCCGATGCGGCCAAGATCACCGTCGGCTCGCTCAGCGGCACGGCATGCATCTACCTGACGGCTACGAAAAACGACACCGAAGGATATTCCTTCTTCGCGTTTGCGGACGGCACGTCCGCGTACGATGCGAGCGCGTATTTCCTGTATGATATCGCGGGCTACAAGATCGCGTATGCCGATTCCGCGCTGAACGTCGCAAAGGACGAAGAGAGCACGGGCGACGAGGCGGCGCAGCCTTCCGAGGACTTCAATCCGGGCAGCCAGGAAAATCCCGCCACGGTCATCACCGTCGGCGTGTCCGTCACCGATGTGCTGGGCGAAGCGTCTTCGGGCGGCGTGGTGCAGGGCGTGACTTCCCTGTATTACGACGGCGAGAACGAAGAAGCGCTGAAGGTCGGTTACACCGTGACCATTCGCGAAGGATATTACCTCGCGTATATCATGTTCAACGGGGCGAAGTATTACTTCAACTCCTACGACGGGTATCTGTACATGACCACGGATGACAGCGCCGGTTCGCGCTGCGAGGTCAGCCCGTTCACCTATGAAGGCGGCGTGCTCACCTTTGCCGTCACCCTCGATCCCGAAACGGTGAACGAGTTCATCCTCGCCGTCGGCGCGATCGAAGAGCCGTTCACGGTCACGGATACCGCCGCGTCTTACGACGGCAGCGCCAAAGACGTTTCGGTCTCCAAGAACAGCGCCGCGTCCTCTGTTTCGCACGTGAGCGAGTTCGCTTCCTATGTCTCTTCGTATACCGTCGAGTACATGGTCGGCGGCATCTGGACGACGGAATCGCCCGTCGATGCGGGCGTGTACGCGGTGCGCGTCGTCTGGGCGGCGAGCCCGTACGTCGGCAGTTCTTCGTACGGCGCGGACATCTGGACGATCACGATCGCGGCGCAGGTCTGGGGCGAGGAGACCGAAAACATCTCCCTGATCCTCGACGAGGACGAATTCGTCTATCAGGACGGCGAATTCAAGCCGGGCGTGACCGTGACCGATACGGCGCGCGAAAAGGTGCTTGCCGTCGGCGTCGACTACGAGATCACCTATTCCAACAACAAGGCGGCGGGCACGGGCGTCGTGATCGTCACCGGTATCGGCAACTACGACGGTTCGCTGACGGTGACCTTCCTCATCGCCAAGGCGCCCAACACCGTAACGTACGGCGGGCAGAGCGAGTATGAAAACGTGTTCACCGGCCGCGAGACCACCATCGATCTGGGCACGGTCACGTCCGTGATCGGCGAGATCTTCTACACGGTGAAAGGACCGGACGGCGCGTCCGTCTCCCTCGCTTCGGGCATGGCGCGCTTCACCTTCGTGAACGCGGGCACCTACGTTATCACCTTTACGTCCGAAGGCGACACCAACTATGCTTCGCATTCTGTCGAGGTCACCGTGCGGGTCGCCAAGGCGGAGAACAGCATCGACGTTTCGAACGTCGTGATCGGCTCGTACACCTACAGCGGCAACGACCAGTACTTCGACCTGAGCCGCGTGACGGCGTATGTCGGCCTATCCGGCCTGGAAGTGGAAGTCAGCGGCGGCGGTTCGTACAATTCCGCGCAAAAGACGGTCACCTTCCGCGATGCGGGCACGTACATCATCACGCTGCGCATCCCCGAAACGGCGAACTACACCCTCGCCGAGCAGACGCTGACCGTGCGCGTCGCGCCGCAGCAGATCGTCAAACCTTCCGAGGACGAAACGGTCTTCGTGTACGACGGCACCGAAAAGACGTATACCGTCGCGCCGAGCGGCTACTACGCGGTGGTCGGCGGCGTCACGTCCAAGAAGGAGGCGGGCAGTTCGGTCATCCTGATCGCGCTCACCGATTCCAAAAACACCTGCTGGGCGGACGGCTCGACGGACGAACTGCGCTATACCTTCACGGTGGAGAAGGCGGAACCGGCGTACACCGTTCCCGCCGACCTTTCCGCTACGGCGGGCGACGCGCTTTCGAGCATCGCGCTTCCCGCCGGCTGGACGTGGGACGATCCCGCGGCGAAGACGGATTCCAAAACTCTCGCGTACGCGGCGACTTTCACGCCCGAAGATACGGCAAACTATAAGACGGTCTCGCTCGACATCGTCGTCAAAGTGACGGAGGCGGTCATCGAATCGTCCGGCGATGTCAGCAGTTCGGTCAGTTCGAGCACCGGCTTCGTCGTCGAGGCGGAACTGCAGGCCGCGGAAGTGACGAGCGAGCAGGAATATGACTTTGCGGAAGAGGACGTCAAGGATGCGGTCGTCAACTCGGTCGCAGGCGTCAAGAACGTCGGCGTGCTCGCCGTGTACGATATTTCGCTCACGTCGGGCGGGCAGAACGTCACCGTCAGCCAGGCGACGGCGGGCGGCAAGATCACCGTCACCCTTGCCATTCCGGACAGCGCCGTCGGCGAATCTATATACATCGTACATATGCACGACGGGGAGATCGTCTCCGTCCTTGCCGAGGACGAGGGGTATACGCTGCGCGGCAAAAACGTCACCTTCGAGGTGGATCAGTTGTCCCAGTTCGTATTTGTGCGGGAGCAGCCCGCGGAGACGTCGGTCGGACTGATCGTCACCTTTGCCGTGCTGGATGCCGCCCTGGTCGCGGTGCTTGCATTCCTGTTCGTCAACAAACGCAGGAAGCAGCGTTCCGCACAATAAGCGCATGTTGTTCCCGCGCCTGCGGGCGCGGGAGAATGTGTGCGCCTTATCGCAAGGTGGTGAATCATGGAAACTGTATTGATTATCGTCTGCTGTGCGATCGCGGCCGCGCTTCTCGTTCTCGTCGTGATGCGGGCGCTGCACCTGTCCGATCAGTTGCGCGCCTACCGCAAGGAAAAGGCGGAAGCGGCGGAACGCAAGGAACAGTACCGCTATTTTGTGGACGTGGTACAGCAGGAAGGGAGAACGCGCATCGAGAGCCGTGAGGCCATCCGCTCTCTCGACGACGGTTCGGAGGTGGGACGATGAACATCGAAGTCGGCCTTACGGTCATCGTCTGCTTTATCGCCGTGCTGGTCGTCTGCCTGTCCGTGCTTTGGGCGGCGGAAAGCCGCATCGAAAGCGAGCGGGCGCGCCTGCGCGCTCCGCGCGAGCGCGAACGGGGCGGAGAACTCGTGCGCGAAGAAGTATACATCCGCATCAAGGAAGGCAGGGCGGGCGTGTTTTACGCGCTGCCCGAGGCGGAGAAAGAACCT
The DNA here is from genome assembly GCA_944341895.1 of uncultured Clostridia bacterium. GTDB lineage: Bacteria > Bacillota > Clostridia > Christensenellales > Borkfalkiaceae > Borkfalkia. The sequence continues at coordinate 13,224 of CALVMB010000017.1, read as the reverse complement.
GTCTCCGCGCCGCAGCCCGAAGAGCCGGTCACCGTCGAAGCATACGACGAACTCGCCGTCTCCGCCGAGGAGGAGGAGGATCCCGACAAGAAGGAACAGATCGAAAAACTCGCCGAACGGTTCGGCGGGCAGATCACCGAAAACAGCCGCATCATCGAAGTCTCGCCGCCCGAATCTTCGGCGTTTGCCGAGCGCTTCGCGGCGATGGAGATGCCCGAGCGCATGCGCTATAACGAGTTCACGGCGTACCTTCTTTCCCTGCCCGACGTCAAGATGCTCCCGAGCAAGACGGGCGTCTCGTTCAAGTATAAGACGGAGCGCATCCTGCGCATCGTCATCCGCCGCAAGGTCCCGGTGGTGCTCTTTCAACTTGCCAATGCCGACCTCAAACGGTTCGTCAAGGAGGAGGAAGTCAAGACCATCAAGATCAGCACGGTGGATATCCGTCTGGCGTCCGAAGAGGAACTGGCAGTCGCCAAACAGACGGCGGACATCGCCGTGGAAAACGCCGAAGAAGATCTTGCGTACCGCCGTGAGCGCAGCAGGGAACTGCGGCGCCTGCGCGCGCAGGAGCGCCGCAAGGCGGAAAAAGCGGACGCAAAGTAAAAATTACGGAAAACGCGGCGCTGCCGTGTGGAGGTTTGTATGAACGAATTGTTGCAAAAATACACGACGCGAAAGACGTTGCAGACGGGCCTGCTTGTGCTTGCCTATATCCTCGTTGCGTTTTTCGTGCTCTTTCTCGTCGACCGGCTGTCCGATCTCAGCCTCAACGGCGCGGGCTGGTGCCTGCTGCTGTTTTTGGCCGTCGTATGGCTGGTGCAATGGCTGGTACATCTGTTTGTGTTCAACCGTCACTCGTCCGAGGACGGCGAAAAGATCGTTATGACAAAGGTGCAGTGGGCGTGCAGTTTCCTGCCTACGGAAGTGCTCCTCCTGCTCATCGTCATTCTGCATGCCTCGATGAACGGCTCGGTGACCTTCTTTACGGTCTCGGCTTCCAATTTCCTGCTCGCATTTTTCATCGTGCTGTTCATCATTGCCGTGCTCGGCATCCTGACTATCGTCGTCTCACAGGTTCTGCCCAAGAGCATCCGCCCCAAAGAGGTGGCGATGAAAGTCGTCGCCGCTGACGATCCCGCAGTGGCGGAAGCGCTCGGCGCCTATGCCCGCAGCGAAAACGCCGCGCCCCGTCCCGCACCGCAGCAGGGGGGCATGGCGCCCGTACAGCAGGAACTCGTCTTCCCCGATCTCGTCTCCATGGACGAAGGGTATCGCGCCGCGCCCTATGCGCCCGCGATCTCGGCGGAAGTCACGCTGTCGCAGTTGTGCGTCGGCTTCAACCGCTATCTCGAAAGCAAGGGGATGTACTACGCGATGGAGACCGTCCGCTCCTTTGTCAGCGGCATGGCGTGCTCCCGCCTGCTCATCCTCGAGGGGCTTTCGGGCATGGGCAAAACGTCGCTGCCCCGCTATTTTGCGGAATACACGGGTTCCAACGTGAATTTCACCTCCGTGCAGTCCTCCTGGCGCGACCGCAGCGACGTGCTCGGCTATTACAACGACTTTGTGGGGCAGTTCAAGGAAACGCCCTTCCTGCGTGCGCTGTACAAGGCGAATTACGAGACGGACAACATCAACCTGCTCGTGCTCGACGAAATGAACCTTTCCCGCGTGGAGTACTATTTTGCGGACTTTCTTTCGGTGCTCGAACTGGACGAATCGCAGTGGAAGATCGAACTGATGCCCGTATCCACGGGCGGCACCCTTCCCGAACGCCTGCGCGACTGCAGCATCGCCATCCCGACCAACGTCTGGTTCGTCGGCACGGCGAACAAAGACGATTCGACGTATGCCATCACCGACAAGGTGTATGATCGCGCCATCGTCATCGATTTTGTCCGCAGAAAGGAGGAGGGCTCCTTCAAGGGCGAAGTGACGCCCCTGCACATGGGCAGCGACAGGCTCGCGGCGCTCTTTGCCGCCGCCGAGGCGAGCGAGGAAAACCGCCTCAGCGCCGCCGACTTCGATCAGTTCAAAAAGCTTGCCGATTTCATGTACGACGTGTTCGACGTGAGTTTCGGCAACCGCATCCTCAACCAGATCGTCCGCTTCGTGCCCGTGTACGTCGCCTGCGGCGGCACGGCGGCGAAGGCGCTCGACCTCATGTTCTCGCGCAAAGTCATGCGCAAACTGGACGGAAGGTTCGACGACGAGATGGGGGATAACCTCGATAAACTCGAAAAACTTGTCCTCAATATGTTCGGCAGGAAAGACTTTTCCGAAACGCTTGAAGTCATTGCCCGCCTGAAAAGGAAGATGTTCTGATGCGGCTGAGCACGCTGAAAAAATTCTGCGATCAGTTTTCCGCCGATGCCTCCGGCAGTATGGCGGACCTGCTCGCGGACATGCGTTCGGGCAGAGCGGAACTGACCGTTCCTGCCTATGAAAAGGCGGATTTTGCGCCGCTGCTGCAGGCGCTGCGCGGCGTATTGCCGTCGCTGTCGCGCATCGTGCGCGAGCCCGTTTCCGTGCTGCGCGGCGAACTGACGCTGCGGCGCGCGGAGACGGTGTCCACGCTTTCGCCGCTCGGCATCCGCGAGACGCTGCGCGACATGCGGCTGTGGAAAGTGCGCGGCGGCGCGTTGCGCCCCGAATCGGTGTACGCGCCCGAAAATGCCGAGGAGACCGATCTCTACGAAAACCGCCTGGTCAAGGCGCTCATCGACCGCGCCCTCCGCTTCCTGCGCATGGGCGTGCGCGCGACCCGTTCGGGGGTGCGCATCCTGCGCGACATGCACTTGCAGAGCGCGGCGCTGAGCAAAGTGGACTTTGTCCGCCTGCTCGGCGATCGGCCCGATGCTTGCGCGCAGTCGGGCGCGACGGGCGGCTACCGCGAGGCGGTTTCCCTGCGCAAGCGCTTTCTGCGGCTGCGGCAGACGCCCTTTTACAGGGCGATGGCAAAATTCCCCGCCTTTACGGACGCCGAACCGCGCGTCACCGACATCTTTATCGCGAACAAGCGTTACCGCGACTGCCTGGAACTGTGGCGCTTCCTCAACCGCTTCGAGTCCGAACTCTCCGGCCTTTCGGGCGAAGAACGCCGCTCGGCGTACACCGCATACGTGGCGTTTTCGCTGGCGGCGGCGTACGAAAAGCGCGGCTTTTCGTTGGAGCGCAACGCCTTTTTCCGCGATATGCGGCAGGGGTTTTCGCTGTCAGGCCTGGTGTTCGGCGGCGAAGGGTTCCGCATCGCGCTGGATGCCGCTCCCGGCAAGATCGACCTCGTCGTGCAGTGCCCGCAGGAGAACGTCCAGCAGCGCCTGCACATCGGCGTGTACGCAAACACGGCGGACGAGCCCGACCCTTCCGATTATCTCTGCGCAACGCTGTTCGACATCGGCTACGGCGACCGCTTCGTCTGTGTCTCGCCCGAAAATGAGGATTCGCAGGAAAACATGCTCGCGGTCGCGCGGCTGACGACGTTTACGATGGCGGGAGATGCGGCGGTATACCGTTCCGTCTGCCCCGTCTGCGGCAGTACGCTCGTCGTTTCGGAAGCGTATTGCACGCGCTGCGAGGAGTGCGGCGCCAAATACCGCACCGTCGGCAAAGAGCGCGTCTGGATCCATTCCTTTGCGCCCGCGGCGGGCGGGTACGAACCGCTGCGCGTGGAAGGCGCGCGGTAGGGCGGCAGGAGGACAGCCGCCCGCGGCAGAGCCGCATTTTTGCAAGTCAAAGAAACAGCCCCCGTCGCCGCGGCGACGGGGCATTTGTTTTCTGTGCCCCGAACGCCGTTCGGGGCGGTTTTGTGCGGGCGCGCGGCGCGCATCGCGGAAGCGCGCCGCGGGGCGGTCCGCGTTTGCGGCGATCCGTGCGTGGCGTGCCGCCCTTTGCGCTCGGCGGCGCATGCGGAAAAGTTTCCGTCCCGTGGAAAAGGCGGGCGGCGTCGGAATAAGAGGAAAAAAATTACGCATACTCTGTGGCGAAGCGCGCCGCCTTCGGCGGGGCGCGGAGGAGGAAGGAATGAAAGCAACGGGAATCGTAAGAAGGATCGACGAACTCGGCCGCGTGGTCATCCCCAAGGAGATCCGTCGCACGCTGCGCATCAAGGACGGCGACCCGTCTCTGATAACCTTGAAAGGGATATCCGACAAAAAGAGCGAAAATTCGCAAAATTACGCAAAGCTGCGCCCGAACACGGCCCTTATCGAATATTTGCAGGCGAAGGGAAACACGGCAGCGGAACCCGGGGCGCTCGCCGATAGCTTTTCAACGGAGGATGTGTTTATGCTCGCCCTTCGTTCGCTCGCTGACAGGGGGTACATAAAGAGCGGGAAATAATATGCGAAATCGGGAAAAGGTCATTGCATGTTGTCGGAACCTCACGATGTAAGCGAAAGCGCCTCGCTGCGTGAGTACGCATCCTTTTCGACGACGAATTATAAAAAAAACGAAAAAATAATTGATAACGGTTGAAAGAAGATGTTATAATAAAGGGGAAATAGGAGCGGAGGTGCCTGAAAGCATGATTGATTTTTCCCGTCTGGAAGAATACAGAGAGAATAACCGCATTGAAGCGAAGAGGGCGCTCGGCGGATTGCCGAAGAGCATTTGGGAAACATATTCCGCGTTTGCAAACACTTTGGGCGGAATTATTTTGCTCGGCGTCGAAGAGGGGGCGGATAAGAGCCTCCGCGTAGCCGACGGAGGGTTGCCCGATCCTGCGGCGCTGATCAAAGAGTTCTGGAACATCATCAACAACCCGAAAAAAGTCAGCGTCAATATTTTATCGGACAAGGACGTGTACGTCCAGACCGTCGACGGAAAGAATATCATCGTCATCGATATTCCCCGCGCCGCCAGAGGCTACCGCCCCGTATACATAGACGGGAATCCCGTCACGGGAACATACCGCCGTAACGGCGAGGGGGATTATCGCTGCACGCAGGAGGAGTACCGCACGATGGTGCGCGACGCGTCCGTCCGAACGGCGGATATGCTTGTTTTGGAGGAGATGGATTTATCGGTCTTCAACGCCGAAAGCATCGACGGTTACCGTAAGCGCATGCATCTGTCGCGGCCGAATCATGTCTGGGAAACGCTGAACGACGAGGATTTTCTTTTGCGGCTCGGCGCGGTCGGCATTGGAGGGGACGGAAAGAAACATCCCACGACGGCGGGGCTTCTGATGTTCGGGAACGAGTATTGCATCACGCGGGAATTCCCTGCATATTTTTTGGATTATCAGGAACAGTACGACGAATCCCTTCGTTGGACAGACCGCATCGTTTCTTCCTCGGGGGATTGGAGCGGGAACGTATACGATTTTTATTTCCGCGTTTACCGGCGGCTGACGCTGGATATCAAAGTTCCGTTTGCGATGGAAGGCGGCGTGCGGGTGGACGATACGCCCGTTCATCAGGCACTGCGGGAAGCTCTTGCGAACTGCCTTGTAAACGCCGATTATTACGGGAGGCAGGGCGTCGTCATTATCAAGAGAAAAGATCAGATCACCTTCTCCAATCCGGGAGGGTTTCGGATCGAGATCGACGCGGCGAAGAGCGGGGGCATATCCGACCCGCGCAACAGCACGCTGCTGAAGATGTTTAACCTGATCAACATCGGGGAAAGGGCGGGCAGCGGGATCCCGAACATATTTTCCGTCTGGTCAAAGCAGGGCTGGGCAGAGCCCGTCATCAAAGAGTCATTTGAGCCGGAAAGGACTACACTGATTCTTTCGGCGCTCGATAAAGAAAAAAAAATCGGCGATAAAAAATCGGCGATAAAAATCGGCGATAAAAAATCGGCGATAAACGTAAACGCGAAGCGCTCGATCATCGAATATCTGACCGATCACGCGTCGGCTTCCTGTGCGGAAATCGCGTCGGCGATCGGGCTGAAAGAGTCGAGAACGCGCGATTATCTGAAGGAGCTTGCATCCGAGGATATTCTCATTACAGAGGGCGCAAACCGCAACCGTCGATATATGCTGAAATGATAAATGTAGCCGCTTTGTATTTTGCGGCGGAAACATTGAGGATAAAAAAGGGGCGTGAAAAACAATTTTGTTTTTCACGCCCCTTTTGTCGGTATGCCGATCAATCGGTATAAAGTGCTGATAAATCAATGAAATTCAAACAGGTCAGTAATAGTGTATTTAATTTATTTTGAGAATTTTTTCATAAAAGATTGTGTTTCTTGAACAAAACTGTTATAATGAAACTGCGCTATAATTGAATTGCTCCAATATGTAGGTTACATCGGCATAGGTGTACCCTTATTTTTCTACATATTGGAAGTTATAGCGCAAATAATTAAGGGATACATACTCTGCGGGCGTCCCCTTAATTGTGGGAGCCCTTAATTTTTTATTATCAATTTTTGTATGGAAAGGGAGGGAAACATGGGAAAAGCGATGAAAAAGGCTACACGGATAGGGCTTATCGTCTTCGGGGTGCTTTTTGTATTGAGCGTAATACTTGGCGGGTATTTTATTGCCAAGGAAGTACGCTTAAACGACTTACAGCAGGCGGCATTGGAAGAGCTGGAGGAGAATAGGGGAGCCTATGACGAGCATACCCTTGTTTTGTATGATACTTCGCAGAGTGAAGCGGAATCTCTTGCGGAGAAATTCCATGCAAAGCTTCGCATTACCGATGACGGTAAATTCGCTACACTTACACTTTCGGAGGATGTGAGCGTGTACGACGTGTATACAGCGCGTGCGAACCGTGCATATCTTCCGCAGCTGTCGTTGGACTATTATGTTCGGACCTCGTCGGTCGAAGATGAATCGGTAGAACGCTTGCCCTCCCGCCCCGACTATGCCGTAACAGACGAATATTATTCTCGTCAGACGCATCTCGACTATCTGAACATCGGAGAGGCATGGAGCAATACGCGCGGAAGCGGCATAACAGTTGCCGTAATCGATACGGGTATTGATACCGATCATCCTGAATTTGCAGGAAGGATCAGCGAATATTCGTATAATGCAACGGAAGATAAGATCGTAAAAGATTACATATTGGAAAACGGTTCCTATGATTGGAGCCTTATCGAGGACGAACAGGGGCACGGTACGGCAGTATCGGGCGTTATCGCTGCGTCTATGGACGGGAACGGCGTAGTCGGTATTGCTCCGGAGGTTGAAATATTGGTCATTAAAGCCGAATGCGATGAAAACGGGAGGTTTTATAATACTTCCGATCTCGTATTCGGCCTTTATTATGCTGTGGAGCAGGATGTTGATGTGGTGAATATGTCCTTTGGGGCATATATGCCGAATAATCCGTTCGCCTCGGCGACGAAACTTGCTGCGGACAGTGATATTGTCTGCGTGGCGGCTGCCGGCAATGACGGAACGACAGCGCTTTCCTACCCTGCGGCGGACGAAAACGTGATCGGCGTCGGCGCACTCGCGCAGGACAGCTGGGAACTCGCTTCCTATTCCAATTACGGCGAAAATACGACGGTCGTGGCGCCCGGGACAGTGTATACTTCTTTGAAAGACGGCAGTTACGGAGTAATGAACGGGACATCGTTTGCTTCGCCTGCCGTTGCAGGGTCAATCGCTCTGTACCTCGCGCAGAACAGATATTCTGAAGTTGCCGATGTGCGGGAAATGCTGTATGCATCTTCATATGACTTGGGCAGCCTCGGCAATGACTGGTATTTCGGATACGGTGCGGTAGACGTCAACGCTCTCATTTGTGAGGAGCGCGGTACGGTCACGTTCAATATGCTCACAGATGAATTGGAAGATATCGAACAGGTATTTATCCGCAATCATACGCTGCAGAATCTGCCCGAACCCGAGCGGCTGTATTCCGTGTTCGACGGTTGGTATTTCGATATTGAATGTACTGAAGAGTTGCAATGGTATGAAGACGTGTTCACGACCGATCTTACTCTGTACGCGAATTGGGTGAACGAGGACGACGGCGTGCCGTACACCTATGTCACTCTCGACGACGGCACGGTAGAGATCCGCAGTTATACGGGGCACAGAAGATACATAACCATTCCAAATGAGATAGAGGGAAAAACGGTTTCAAGCATCGGCGACTTTGCCTTCGACGGCGAGAGTAATTTGCGGCAGATTAATCTCCCGAGCGGACTGACGCATATCGGGGCATATGCGTTCCGAAACTGCAATAACCTCGTTTCGATTTCCGTGCCTTCGGGTGTAACGGAGATCGGTGAATATGCCTTCTATAACGATGCGCGGTTATCGTCCGTAGCATTTACGGGCAATGCCCTGACGGAGATCGGTAATTTTGCTTTCGCCTATTGCAGCAGCCTGAACAGATTTGAATTGCCTGCAAACGTTATAAGCGTGAATGGTTCCGCGTTCTACGGGGATACTTCGCTTACCGCCATCGGGGTACAGGCTGGCAACGCGGCGTTTACTTCTATCGGCGGCGTTCTGTACAACCATACCGCGAGTACCCTTGTCGCTTATCCCGCGGGACTGCGGGAAGCATATACCGCGCCTTCCAATCTCCGGATGATCGGGAACTATGCCTTTGCGTATGCGCGGCTGCCAGAGGTCGGGCTTGGCAACGTGCAGACGATCGGCGGGTACGCGTTTGCCTATTCTGCATTAGAAAACCTTATTATACCGGATACCGTGGCGAGCATGGGCGCGTATGCGTTTACCATGAATTTCTATCTGCGCGATATTGCGTTCGGCAGCGGACTGAATATGATTTCAGACAATGCGTTTTTCGGTTGCTTTGCATTGGAGTCCGTACATATACCCGCCAACATTACGGGTATCGGTGCAGGTGCTTTTGCGCAGTGCAGTTCTCTGTCTGAAATTACCTTTGCTGAGGGCAGCATGCTCACGCAGATCGGAATGAACGCCTTTATGTATTCGGCTTTGGAAGAGGTCGAATTCCCGTCGTCCCTCGTGATGATCGGAAATGGCGCGTTTGCAAGTAACTATGCGCTCTCGTCTGTTACGTTTGGGGAGAACAGCAGTTTACAGGTGATCGGTGACGAGGCGTTCAAAAATTCGAGCAGTCTCACACAGATCCCTCTGCCCGAAAACCTCATGCGCATCGGGAATTACGCATTCCAGAACAGCGCTGTAACATCGGTAGAATTGCCCGCAAGTCTCATAGAACTTGGGGTGGGGGCTTTTGCGTCCTGCGGCGAACTTACTGGTATTACCGTGGCGAGTGAGAACGAAGTTTATCAAGACATCGACGGCGTGGTTTACAATATAGATGCGATCGAGATCGTTGCCTATCCCGCAGGGAGAGACGTAACGTCTTATACCGTGGAGAATACGGTCACGGCGATCGGAGATGCGGCGTTCTACGGAGCAAGAAAACTCAATACGATAATACTTCCCTCTGGGCTTGAGACGGTGGGCGCATACGGCTTTTACGGCTGTGCAAGCATACAGTCCTATGCTTTGCCAGAAACGCTCGTCTATATTGAGGATTACGCATTCTCGCAGAATACATCGCTTACGAGTCTTGTGATCCCCGATGCGGTGTATCAGATCGGAAGATATGCCTTTGCGAACGACTACGCGCTTCGCAGCGTCACGTTTACGGCAAGCAGCACATTGCCGCGCATCGGCTACGCCGCGTTCGGCTATACGGGGTTGACGTCTTTCCGTGTTCCGGCGAGTGTTTCCACCATTGCGCAAGAGGCGTTCATCGGTTGCAGCGACCTGACAAGCATTACCTTTGCCGCAAACAGCAGCCTTACGAGCATTTCGGCATATATGTTTAAGGGGTGCGACAATCTCCGCACGATTACATTTGAAAACGGCAGTGCATTGACGAGCATCCAAGCGCACGGTTTGGAGAGCATGAGCAATCTTACAACCGTCAACTTCGGCGATGCGAAGATCACAAATATAGATAACTATGCATTCCGCTATAATGAAAAGCTGGCATCGGTCACGATTCCATCCACAGTGGAATATATCGGCAGATACGCTTTCTATGGCTGCTCTGCGCTTACTCGCCTCGACTTGCCGGAAACGATCGAATATATCGGCAGATATGCCTTCTACGGTGCGAATAACCTCAACGTATATTTTGAGGGAGATACGCTACCGCTGTATCTACAGGAGAACTGGGATGCAGGTATTGCGGGGTATTATGTCGGCGTGCAAGATGTCGTTACGAGCGGCGATTGGGCATATGCCACACTCAACAGCGGAAATATTTCGATCATAAAATATAATGGATCTGAGACGGAGATGGATTTAACCACGCTCGATTTGGGCGGAGATATTGTCTCGATCGGCGGTTATGCCTTCTATGATACAGCCGTAACGAGCGTTGTTTTGCCCGATACGCTCACGAGCATACAGGCGTATGCCTTTGCGCGCAGTCAGATTTCGGAAATCGTAATTCCCGCAAATGTGGAGTACATTGCGAAATATGCATTCTTCTATACGCCGCTCACGAGCGTGACTTTTGCAGAGGACGGCGATCTCCGGGTTATGGAGCAGTGGGCGTTCGCCTATACGCGGGAACTGAACTTGATAGACCTTCCCGCGTCTTTGCAGACGATGGGCAGCAATGCGTTCTACCACAGCGGCGTTACGAGCGTGAATTTTGCGGAAAACAGCGTCATTGCTGAGATCCCCGAATCGGCGTTTGCAAGTTCTGCGCTTATGTCTGTTGTTCTGCCGGACAGCGTTACGCTCATCGGCGACAACGCTTTCCGTGATTGCACTGATTTGCAGAGCGTAACGTTCGGCGCGGGGGAGAATTTGCAGCTCATGAGCAACGTGTTTTACAACACGGGCCTGACGTCGCTGTATATCCCCGCAAACCTCACCTATATCGGCGAATATGCCCTTGTAGGGTTGCAGGGGCTGGAGGCCTTTACCGTGGCGGACGGAAACCCCAACTATTCCGCCGTGGACGGGATCTTGTACGATAAAGAGGTCAGCAAGATCATTGCTGTGCCCGCCGGGAAGACGGGCAGTCTCACCCTGCCCGAAACGCTGGAGACGATCGGTTACGGCGCCTTTGAAAACAGCAGTTTAGAGACAATCTCTTTCGACGAAAACAGCAATATCCTGTCCATAGGTTATCGTGCCTTCTACGGCGCCAATGCTTTGACGCAGATCACGATCCCTGCAAGCGTCGTTTCCATCGATTACTATGCCTTTGCAATGTGCGAGAACCTCGAAACAGTTATCTTTGCAGAGGGCAGTTTGCTTACGGGCGTGTACGAGGGCGCATTTTATGGTTGCACACGTCTGAGCAATATCGTGCTGCCCGACAGCGTGGCGGAAATCTCCGATTTTGCTTTCTATGGCTGCATCTCTCTTACGCAGATTCCTGTTTCCGAAAATAATGAACTGCTCGGCATTTACAGTTATGCCTTCGCTTATACGGGCATTACGGAACTCACTCTGCCTGAAACGCTTACTGACATCGGCGAGTATGCTTTCCGCGGGGCGAAATTGACCAATGTCGTCATTCCCGATACGGGCCGCGAACAGCTTGTCATCGGTATCGGTGCTTTTGCCGACTGCAACGATTTGGCAGAGATCACCCTACCCTTTATAGGCGCGTCCTTTGAAGACGACGAAATTACATGGTTCGGTTACATCTTCGGCGCCGGCGGATATGAAGCAAACAACACCTATGTGCCAGAAAATTTAAAGACAGTCACGATCTCCGATGGGATCACATTCGTAGGCTACGGCGCGTTTTACGGACTTCTGAATTTGGAGAAAATCAATATTCCCCACAGCGTGACGATGGTGTATAACTACGCCTTCTACAACTGCGAGGCGAGGTATGAATTTACCAATGCGATTTCGACAGAAGAAAATATTGTCTGGAATCATTTTTCAAGCGGACTTTGCGGATATTTAGTGTTGGCGAATGACATAACGGGGATTTGGGACAGCACATTCTTAAAAAATTTAGCGGGGATTTGCATTTCAAGCAGTGTCAAAGAAGTAGGAACTATATTCCGACAAAGCAATTTGGAAACCATCAACTTTGCATCGGGCAGTCAACTGACGAGCATCGGGCAAAGTGCATTCTCTGGTTGTACCAGTTTGACGAGTATCGAGATTCCGAGCAGTGTGACGAGCATCGGGCAAGGTGCATTCTCTGGTTGTGCCAGTTTGACGAGTATCGAGATTCCGAGCAGTGTGACGAGCATCGGGCAAGGTGCATTCTCTGGTTGTGCCAGTTTGACGAGTATCGAGATTCCGAGCAGTGTGACGAGCATCGGGCAAGGTGCATTCTCTGGTTGTACCAGTTTGACGAGTATCGAAATCCCTAGCGGGGTAACGAGTATAGGGGATTTTGCATTTTATGATTGCAGCAGTCTGACAAGCATCAAGACTCCGGATAGCGTGACGAGCATTGGGGATCAGGCATTCTGGAATTGCAACAGTCTGACGAGCGTGACGTTTGATGCGAACAGCCAACTTACAAGCATTGGGGGCAGTGCCTTCCAAAATTGCAGCAGTCTGACGAGCATCGAAATTCCGGATAGCGTGACGAATATCGGGAATTATGCCTTCCAGTATTGCAGCGGGCTGACGAGTGTGACGTTTGATGCCAACAGCCAACTTACGAGCATTGGGAGCAGTGCATTCCGAAATTGCAGCGCTCTGACGAGTCTCGCCATTCCGAGCGGCGTGACGAGTATAGGGAATTATGCCTTCCGTGATTGCAGCGGGCTGACGAGTGTGACGTTTGGGGAGAACAGCCAGCTGACGAGCATCGGAGACGATGCCTTCCGAAATTGCAGCGCTCTGACGAGTCTCGCCGTTCCGGGCAACGTGACGAGCATAGGGAATTATGCCTTCTCTAATTGCAACAGCCTGACGAAAATTTATTATCAAGGCGATGTGGCCGGGTGGTGTTCCATCACGGGGCTTGACGAACTCATGAGTGATGGCAGAACATTGTATATAGACGGCAAAGAACTTTCCGGAGAGCTTGTGATTCCGGAGGGCGTGACGAGCATTGGGAGCAGGGCGTTCTACGGATGTAGCAGTCTGACAAGTATCGAGATTCCGGATAGCGTGACGAGCATTGGGGGTTATACATTTTATAATTGTAGCAGTCTGACGATCGTGACGTTTGGGCCGAACAGCCAACTTACAAGCATTGGGGGCAGTGCCTTCCAAAATTGCAGCGTTTTGACGAGTCTCGCTATTCCGAGCGGCGTGACGAGCATTGGGGAATATGCATTCGAAAATTGTAGCAGTCT
>CALVMB010000016.1 GCA_944341895.1 uncultured Clostridia bacterium | reverse complement strand
GCGGTCACCGTTGCGGGCGCGGGTTCTTCGCTGACCCTCCGCAATGTGCGCGTCAGCGCGTTTGAGAACGGTGTTTCGCTCGCCTTGGCGGCGAACGCGGAGACGCCGACCTCACTGAACGTATACGACAGTTCTTTCTCCGAGGTTTGGTGCGCCGTCAGCGCGGACAGCCTTGCGTCCTTCCTGCGCGTTTCGTTCAGTGAAGTCACCTATCAGTTCAGGGACGCGAACGGGTATTATACGACGATCGGCGGCTCGCCCGTTGCCGATGTGACGCCTCCTTCCGCGTCCGAATAAGCGCGGCAGACATAAGAGGAGCGGCAAAGGGAGCCGCCCCGTAAATAAAAGATCCTTTCCCGCCCGCGGCATGCCGCGGGCGGGTATTTTTTGCGGAACGTATGCCGCATTTGTTCGTTCCTTCGCCCGCGTCGGCGCAATGGCGGCGGAAAGAGCGGCGGAAAAAGCGGCGAAAAGTGTGGCATGCGCGGGCGGTTCGCGCATATACTGTATAATACGACGGATCGCGCCGCGCCCCGCAAGCGGGCCGGCGGGGCGGGCAGGAGGGGGCATGGATACTTCGTACAGGGAGCTGAAGTGTAAAGATGTGGTGAACGTAGTCGACGGCAGGAACCTCGGCAGAACGTGCGATATTGTGTTCAGCTTCCCCGAAGGGCAGGTGTTCGGCATCGCCGTGCCGGGGAAACGCGGCGGGCTGCATATTTTCCGCAAGAACGATCTGTTCATCTCCATCCGCAACATCATCAAGATCGGTGCGGACGTGGTGCTGGTCGACCTGGAAAGCGCAAAACCCGCCGGCCCGCCGGGCAAAAAAAGGGGAGGCGATTACTACGTCGAGGGCGAAGGCGGCGGCCGCGATTTCGGGGAATACGAATGAGCGGCAGGCGAACAAAAATCTATGGAAATTTATCGGGAATCGTTGACTTTTAGGGTGCCATGTTTTACAATGATGCTGCGTCGCGCGGAAGGTGCGGCGCAGCATCATTGCATAAAAAGAGGTATCGGTATGGAACTGGATCCCATCATACAACTGTGCAAACAAAACAACAATTTCCGCCTTTCGGAGGATCGGTATAAAAAGATCGAATATCGCCGCGCGGGCAGGAGCGGGCTGAAACTTTCCGCGGTCTCTATGGGACTGTGGCAGAATTTCGGTACGGTGAACATGTACGAAAACATGCGCAACATGATCCTCACCGCGTTCGACGGCGGCATCATCGTCTTCGACAACGCCAACAACTACGGCCCGGTCGCGGGTGCGGCGGAGCGCAATTTCGGTTCCATCCTCGCCAAAGACCTCGCCTCGCACCGCGACGAGATGATCATCACCACCAAGGCGGGGTTCGGCGCATGGCGCGGCCCCTTGGGCGAGGGCGGCGGCAGAAAATACCTGATCGCCAGCATGGACAGGAGCCTGAAAAACCTCGGCGTGGACTATGTGGACGTGTTCTATCATCACTGTCCCGACCCGGACACGCCCGTGGAGGAGACCTGTCTCGCGCTCAAACATCTCGTGGACTGCGGCAAGGCGGTCTACGTCGGCATTTCCAACTACGACCTCGCGCAGACCAAGGCGGCGGTGGAGTGCTTCCGCCGCTGGAACGTGCCCTTCGTGCTCAGCCAGATGTGCTATAACATGTTTGACCGTTCGGTGGAGACGAGCGGGCTCAAAGCCTACGCGCACGAAAACGGGTTTGCGCTCACCGCGTACAGCCCGCTGGCGCAGGGGCTTCTGACCGACCGCTACCTGCAGGGCATCCCCGCGGGCAGCCGCATGAGCCGCAACATGTTCCTGAAAGAATCTTCCCGCACGGATGCGACCATGGCAAAGGTGCGCGCGCTGGGCGAGATCGCCGCCGCGCGCGGACAGACGCTCGCGGCGATGGCGGTTTCCTGGCTTTTGCGGGACGAGGACGTGGCGAGCGTCATTATCGGCGCGTCGAGCGCGGAACAGATCAGACAGAATCTTTGCGTCGACAGCAAGTTCTCCGAACAGGAACTGCTGGCGATCGAAAACATTTTACAGTAGGGAGAGGCAAAATGATCCAAAAGACGATCGATCTGTACAAAGAATTCGGCGTTGCGCGCAGACAGGCAAAGCGCGGATATCTGAAGGTCTATGCGCACGAGACGATGACCGAACTGAAGCAGGGGCGCTTGCGTCCCGCCATGCTGGTCATCCCGGGCGGCGGCTATGAATTTTTGTCCCAGCGCGAGGACGAGCCCGTCGCGATGGAGTTTTACGGGGCCGGCTACCAGGCGTTCGCGCTCGATTACGATCTCAAACCCGTCTGCTATCCCGCGCAGATCGAGCAGGCGGCGATGGCGATGATGTACATCCGCCGCCACGCCGAGGAGTTCGGCATCCTGCCCGATAAAGTCGCCGCCGTCGGGTTTTCGGCGGGCGGGCATCTCTGCGGGTGCATCAGCGTGCTGTGGGACGACCCTGCCGTCCGCGCCCTTTTCGGTGACGAATGCGAACGCGTCCGTCCCGACGCTTCGGTGTTTTCTTATGCCGTCGTGTCCTCCGATCCGAAGATCGCGCACATGGGTTCCATCCTCAATTTCTGCGGCGACGCCGTCGAGTATGCGGCGTATTCCATCGACCGTTCCGTGCGCCCGACGTGCAGTCCCGCCTTCATCTGGGCGAATACGCCGGACGACTGCGTTCCCGTTATGAATTCCGTGGCGCTGTACGAGGCATATGTGCGCGCGGGCGTTCCCGCCGAACTGCACATTTTCAGCGAAGGCTGGCACGGCATGTCTCTGTGCAATGCGGAAACCGAGCACACCCTTCCCGTTTCCGCGGTATGCGATTACGTCCGCCCGTGGCTGGATCTTTGCAAAACGTTTCTCAGCAACCGCGGCTTTGCGATCGTTTGACCGTTTTACGCAATCGTCACAAGTCTTTCACCGAAAAATCGCCCGATGGGCGATTTTTTTTGCGTTCGAGGGGTTGACAAGGGGCAGGGAACGGGGGTATAATCGGGCTGGCAAAACCAAGACCGGTAGGTAAGGCTACTACGGGGATACGGACTGTTGCCGCAAAACGATGGAGACATCGTGCGCTGGTTTGAACAGGTCGCGTCGGGATCAAGGCGCGACATAACACAGTTTCACCGCCCCGCAAAGTCAAAGCTCAAACGGCAGATTTGCGGACGCATTGTGCCCGCGCGCCGTTTGGCGCGCGGGCTTTTGTTTTGCAAAAAAATACAAGGAGGACATGCGGAATGGACGAAGGGACCGGCAGTCGAAGGCGGCAGGCGCGTGCTTCCGCATGCGCAGGATAACGCTTCGGCTACCTCTTTCGCTTTCGGCAAGGAAGGAGGTGCAACATGGCAAAAGAAAGGAAGAGGAGGGCTCTTTCGCGGACGGCGGAGAGCATTCTGCGCGCGGAGGAGACCAAGGCGCGCATCCGCGCGGCGTGCGCGGCGGATACCGAACAGGTGCTTGCCCTTCTGGACGGGGAAGTGCTTTCGGAGGCGGACGTACAGGCGCGGCGGGAAAAGTTCGGCGCGAACGCACTGCCCGCACCCGCCAAAAAGGGCGCGGTGCGCCGCCTGCCGGCGGCGTTCGTCAATCCGTTCACGGCGATCCTGGCGGTGCTTGCCGTCGTCTCGCTCTTGACCGACGTCGTATTTGCGGCGGCGGACGACAAAAATTTTATGACGGTCATCGTCATCGCGGTCATGGTCGCGGTGTCCGGCGTGCTCCGCTTTGTGCAGGAATCGCGCAGCGGCGCCGCGGCGGCAAGGCTTTCGGCGCTCATCGAGAGCACGGCGACCGTCGTGCGCGGCGGGCAGGAGCGCGAGATCGCGGTGGGCGAACTGGTCGTGGGGGACGTCGTGCGCCTGAGCGCGGGCGACCGCATCCCCGCCGACCTGCGCATCGTGGCGGCGCGCGACCTGTTTGTGTCGCAGTCGGCGCTCACAGGCGAGAGCGCGCCCGCGGAAAAGACGGCGGCTCCCGCCGATGCGGGCGCGGGCGCAGGGTGCGCCTGCCTCGCCCTGCTCGGCAGCGACGTGGTCAGCGGCAGCGGCGCGGGTGCCGTGGTGGCGACGGGCGCGGACACCGTGCTGGGGCAGACGGCGCGCTCGCTCGCGGCATCGCCCGAAAAGACGGCGTTCGAGCGGGGCATGGACGCCGTTTCCGGGATCCTGATCGGCTTCATGCTCGCGATGGTGCCCGTCGTGTTTTTGCTCAACGGGCTGACCAAGGGCGACTGGCTTTCCGCCGTGCTCTTTTCGGTGAGCATCGCGGTGGGGCTGACGCCCGAAATGCTGCCCATGATCGTGACGGCGTGCCTCGCCAAGGGCGCGGTCTCGCTGTCCCGCAAAAAGGTCATCGTCAAAGACCTGAACGCCATCCAGAACCTCGGCGCGATGGACGTGCTCTGCACGGACAAGACGGGCACGCTCACGCTGGACAAGGTGGTGCTCGAATACCACTGCAACGTGGAAGGCGCGGAGGATGCGGGCGTGCTCGCCGCCGCATACCTCAACAGCAATTACCAGACGGGACTGAAAAACCTGATGGACGTCGCCATCGTCGAACGTGCCCGCGAACTGAGCGAGGGCGGCGTGTTGGGCGGCGAGACGCTGGCACGGTACGTCAAGGCGGACGAGATCCCCTTCGATTTCGAACGCCGCCGCATGAGCGTGGTCGTTTGCGACGAAGAGGGCCGCCGCCGCATGATCACCAAGGGCGCGGTGGAGGAGATGCTCGCCGTCTCCGCGTACGCCCGCATCGGCGGGCGCACGGTGCCGCTGGACGAGGCGCACCGCGCGGCGGTGCGCGCCCATGCCGACGCATTCAACGAACGCGGCCTGCGCGTGCTCGCCGTCGCCGTGCGCGAGGATCCGCCCGCGGCGCTGTCTGCCGCGGACGAGCGGGACATGGTGCTGGTGGGCTACCTCGCCTTTCTCGATCCGCCCAAGGCGACCACGGCCGCGGCGATCGAGCGTCTGCAAAGGGCGGGCGTGGCGGTCAAAGTGCTCACGGGCGACAACGAAAAAGTTACCGCGTTCATCTGCCGCAAAGTGGGGCTGGCGGGGAGCGGCGTACTGCTCGGGAGCGATCTCGAAGCGCTCAACGACGAGCAACTCGCCCGCGCCGCGGCGGAGTGCGCGGTGTTCGCCAAACTTTCGCCCGTGCAGAAGGCGCGCGTCGTGCGCGTCTTGCGCGCGGCGGGGCACACCGTCGGGTTCATGGGCGACGGCATCAACGACGCGCCCGCCATGCGCGCCGCCGACGTGGGCATTTCCGTGGATACCGCCGCCGACATCGCGCGGGACGCCGCGGGCGTCATCCTGCTCGAAAAGGACCTCACCGTCGTCGCCGACGGCGTGACGGAGGGGCGCAGGACGCACGCGAACATGATGAAGTACGTCAAGATCGCGGCATCTTCCAACTTCGGCAACATGTTTTCGGTGCTTGTCGCGAGCGCGTTCCTGCCCTTTCTGCCCATGCTGTCCCTGCAACTGGTTCTGCTCAACTTCGTGTACGACCTGTCCTGCACGGCGATCCCGTGGGACAACGTCGATGCCGAGAGCCTCGCATCGCCCGCTGTGTGGGACGCGCGCTCGGTCGCGCGGTTCATGGTGCGGTTCGGTCCGATCAGTTCGCTGTTCGATATCGCGACGTTCGCGCTCCTGTGGTTCGTGCTCTGTCCCGCGGCGTGCGGCGGCGCATACGGCGCGCTGGACGGGGCGGGACAGGAACAGTTTGCTATGCTCTTCCGCACCGGTTGGTTCGTCGCGTCCATCCTCACGCAGACGCTGGTCGTGCACCTGCTCCGCAGTCCCAAACTGCCGTTCGTGCGCACGCGCGCGTCGCTGTCCGTCTGCCTGTTCACGGCGGGCGGGGCGGCACTGCTGTGCGTGCTTCCGTATACGGCGTTCGGCCGCGCGGTGGGGCTGTGCGCCCTGCCTGCGGTCTGGTTCGCCGTCTTTGCGGGCATCGTCGCCGCCTATGTCTCGCTTGCGCAGTTGTGCAAGTTCGCATATGTGCGCCGTTTCGGCGAACTGTTATAGCGATACAAAAGACAGAAAGGGAGCGGCGCCCGTCGGGCGCCGCTCCTTCATTCGGCGTGCACCGCCGCGGCAACGGCGGCGGCGATGGCGCGGTTGCCGCGGCGGAAAGGCGCGGCGGCGAGCCGCCTGCGCAGCGCCTCGTCCTCCGCCAGGGCGCGCACCCCGGCTTCGAAGGTGCGCGGCGAAAGGTCGCCCTCGCGCAGGACGCGGCACAGCCCCCGCTCTTCGAAATACTGTGCGTTCTGCACCTGATCCCCGCGCGAACGGCGGTTTTCGAGGGGAACGAGCAGGGCGGGCTTTTTCAGCGCGAGCAGTTCGAACACCGTGCCGGAGCCCGCGCGCGCGGCGACGAAGTCGGCGGCGGCGTAGGCGGCCGCCATGTCCTGTTCGTATTCGCGCTGGACGTATCCGCCGATCTGTGCGGGCACAGCGTTTCCCTTGCCGCACAGGTGCAGGATGTCGAAGGTGCCGCTCAGCGCAAACACGGCGCCGCGCACGGCGGCGTTGAGCGCGGCGCTTCCGCTCCCGCCCCCGAACACGAGCAGGACGGGTTTTTCCCCCCTGAACCCGTACCGCGCGAGCGCCTGCCCGCGGTCGCCCGCAAACAGCGAGGCGCGCACGGGCGCGCCCGTGTACACGCCGTTTCTGAATTTTTCCGCCGTCTCGGGAAAACTGGTAAACACCGCCGCGCACCGCCTTGCGCTCAGGCGGTTGGCGAGCCCGGGCGAGAGGTCGGATTCATGCGCGAACACGGGGATGCCCAGCCGCTTTGCCGCCAGCACGGCGGGCAGGGCGGCATATCCGCCCTTGGAAAAAATTGCGTCGGGCGCGATCTCGCGCAATGCCTTGCGCGCCTGCCGCACGCTGTGCGTCAGGCGGAAGGGCAGCGCCAGATTTTTCAGCACGCTCCCGCGCACCAGTTTGGGAGCAGGAACGGTGCGGTAGGGCAGTCCCGCCCTTTCGGCGAGCGCCCGTTCGATGCCGTCGGTGCCCAGATAGCATACCTCGAAATATTCGGAAAAATCGGGCAGGAGCGCGAGATTGGGCACCGCGTGCCCCGCGCTTCCGCCGCCCGTGAGCAGAAGTTTTTGCATGATCCCTCCGCGCGGCGCGTGCCGCGTTTTTCTGTTAGTATATTTTTTGCGGCGCCGAAATATTATAGTGCGGAAAATTCTGCCCGCGCCTTTACAAAACCGCGCGGATGGGGTACAATAAGAGGGAGGTGTATGTGTATGGTTTTTGTTTCGTACGACCGCAAACCCATCGCCGTCCGCGAATGGACGGACGTGAAAGACCCCGTCGGCGTGGTCCAGATCGCGCACGGCATGAACGAATACGCCGCCCGCTACGAAAAATTTGCGCGGGCGCTCAACGCGCTGGGATACGCGGTGGTCGCCGACGACCACCGCGGGCACGGCGACACCGATCCCGATACCCTCGGCTATGCGGCGGGGGACATGTTCGAGGATACCCTCAAGGACATGGCGGGCATTGCGCGGCATTACCGCGAAAAATTTGCGGGCAAAAAATATGTGCTGTTCGGCTTTTCCTACGGCTCCTTCCTCGCGCAGGCGTTCCTCGAACGGTACGGGCGGTACATCGACGGCGCCGTCATCGCGGGCAGTTCCCGCCAGAACGGGGCGGCGGTCGCCTTCGGCAGGCTGGCGGCGGGGCTGGGCAAAGCGTGCAAAGGGGAAAAAGCGCCCGCCCGCTTCGTCAACAAGGCGGTGTTCGGCGGTTACGACAAAAAAGTCGGGGCGGGCGAGATGCAGTGGCTGAGCACCAACGCCGAGAGCAACGAACAATACCGCCGCGACCCGCAGTGCAACTTCGTGTGCAGTTACAACTTTTTCGGCGCCTTCTTCAAGGGGCTTTCGGGGCTGTACAAAAAGCGCAACGCCAAGGGGCTGGACCGCTCCATGCCGATTCTGCTCCTTTCGGGTGCCGACGATCCCGTCGGCGGAACGAAGGGTGCGCGGCGCCTGCTCGCCTTTTATAAAAAGCAGGGGATGCGGGACGTGACGCTGCAACTTTTCGAGGGTGGCCGCCACGAATTTCTGAACGAGCCCGAACACTTCGACGAGGCGGTCAGCGCCGTCGCCGCGTTTTTGAAGCGCGTGCCCGCCCGCGCCCGCTGATCTCCCGTTCGGTGCAAGAAGCGACGCGTTTTCCGCGCGTGCCCGCCCGCGCCCGCTGAACTTCTGCCCTGCGGAACAACCGGAATAAGCATCCTGCGCGTGCGCGCGCCCGTTCGGGCGCGCGCGTATTTTTTGAACAATTTGTGTTTTTTTGTCCAATCCGATTGAAAAAAAGCGCAAGATATGGTATAATCGAACAAAAGACACCGCAATTTTTGCGGTTGTCCCTTCACAGTGCGGAGGTTGCCATGGCAGGGAACAATTACAATGCCGAAAACATACAGATCCTCGAGGGGCTGGACGCGGTGCGCCTGCGCCCCGGAATGTACATCGGCTCGACGGGCGTCAAGGGTCTGCACCATATCCTCTGGGAGATCGTCGACAACGCGATTGACGAGGCGGCGAACGGTTACGCGAGCCGCATCGAAGTCCGCCTGAACAAGGACGGGAGCGCTTCCGTCGAGGACAACGGGCGCGGCATCCCGACGGACATCCACCCCAAAACGGGCGTTTCGGGCGTGGAAGTGGTCTTTACCCAACTGCACGCGGGCGGCAAGTTCGACGAGCACAACTATTCTTTTTCGGGCGGCCTGCACGGCGTGGGCGCTTCGGTCACCAACGCGCTCTCCGAATGGCTGCGCGTCGAAGTGTACCGCGGCACCGTGTTCAAGATGTCCTTCCATTCGTACAAGGACGAAAAGACGGGCAAAGTGGTTTCGGGCGCACCCTGCGAACATCTGCGCGACACCGGCGAAAAGACGGACAAGACGGGCACGTTCGTGCATTTCAAGCCGGACGCCTCCGTGTTCGATACCGTCAATTTCAACTTCGATGCCGTCTCCAAACGCCTCAAAGAACTGGCATTCCTCAACAAAGGGCTGGAGATCAATCTCGTGGACGAGCGCGTGCCCGAAGGGAAGTCGCCCGTCGTCGTCAATTATAAATTTGGCGGCGGCCTGCACGATTTTGCCATGTACCTCAACGAGGGAAAAACGCCGCTGTATCCCGATCCCATCGGCTACAAGACGGAAAAGGACGGCATCCTCATCGAATTCGCCGTCCAGCACACCACCGATTTTACCGAAAGCCTCATCTCCTTCGTCAACAACATCCCCACCCCCGAGGGCGGGTTCCACGAGACGGGCTTCCATTCGGGACTGACCAAGTGCATCAACGATATCGCCCGCACCATGGGCGCACTCAAAGACAAGGATGCCAACCTGATGGGGGAGGACTTCCGCGAAGGGCTGACGGCGATCCTGTCCATCAAGATGAAGAACGTGCAGTTCGAGGGGCAGACCAAGACCAAACTGGGCAACGCGGAGGCGCGTTCGCCCGTCGAGACGGCGACCGTCGAAGGCATGCAGGCGCTGTTCAAGGACCCCGCACGAAAGGCGACGTTCGACGAGATCGTCAAAAAGGCGCAGAACGCGGCGCGCGTGCGCATCGCGGCGCGCCAGGCAAAGGAAGTCGCCCGCGCCAAGAACTCCATCGAAAACCTGACGCTGGTCGGAAAACTCGCCTCCTGCACGGGTAAAAAGCCCGAACTCAACGAACTGTTTATTGTCGAGGGGGATTCGGCGGGCGGCACCGCCAAGCAGGCGCGCATCCGCCAGACGCAGGCCATCCTGCCCCTGCGCGGCAAGCCGCTCAATGTCGAGAAAAAGCGCATCGAGCAGGTGCTCGCCAACGAAGAGATCCGCACCATCATCTCCGCGCTCGGCGCGGGCTACGGCGGCGATTTCTGCATGGACGACCTCAAATACCACAAGGTCATCATCCTTTCGGATGCCGACCAGGACGGCATGCACATCCGCTGCATCCTGCTCACCTTTTTCTTCCGCTACATGCGCGAACTTATCAACAACGGCAACGTGTACATCGGCATGCCGCCGCTGTACAAAGTGTATAAAAAGGACGTCGTCGAATACGCCTACGACGACGAGGAACTGCAAAAGAAGATCGAGATCGTGGGCAAGGGCTACCAGATCCAGCGCTACAAGGGCCTGGGCGAAATGAGCGCCGAACAACTGTGGGAGACGACCATGGATCCCAACCGCCGCAGTCTCATCCGCGTGAACATCGAGGACGCGGCGGAAGCGGAACAGATGGTCACCGCGCTGATGGGCGACCGCGTCGAGGCGCGCAAGGAATTTCTGGCGCAGAACGCGAATTTCAACAAGGTCGATACCTTCATCGACCGCGTCAACATTTAAGGGGAGGCAGGTATGGCAAGAAAAAAAGGCAACAACGATCTCCCGCAGCAACCCGAAGAGCCGCAGGGCAAGATGCTGCTCACCCCGCTGGAAGAGGTGCTCCCCGGGTCCATGCTCCCGTATGCGGAGTACGTCATCCTCGACCGCGCCCTGCCGCGCGTAGAGGACGGGCTCAAACCCGTCCAGCGCCGCATCCTGTACACCATGTACGACATGGGGCTCACCCCGGACAAGCCGCATAAAAAGAGCGCGCGCATCGTCGGCGACTGCATGGGCAAATACCACCCGCACGGCGACTCCTCCGTCTACGACGCGATGGTGCGCATGGCGCAGGACTTCAACATGCGCATGACGCTGGTCAACGGCCACGGCAACTTCGGTTCTGTGGACGGCGACCCCGCTGCGGCGATGCGCTACACCGAAGCGCGCCTGGAACCGCTTGCGCTCGAACTGCTGCGCGACATCGAAAAAGACACCGTCCGTTTCACCCTCAACTTCGACGACTCGCTCAAAGAGCCGGAAACGCTGCCCGGGCGGTTTCCCAACCTGCTGGTCAACGGCGCGTCGGGAATCGCGGTCGGACTTGCGACCAACATTCCGCCGCACAACCTCGGCGAAGTTATCGACGGCGTGGTGGCTTACATCGAAAACCCGCGCATCAAACTGTTCGAGATGATGAAGTACATCAAGGCGCCCGATTTTCCCACGGGCGGGTACATCGTCGCGGGCGAACTGGTGCAGGCGTACGAGACGGGGCGCGGCAAGATCGGCATGCGCGCCAAGGTCAATATCGAGGAAGGGGACAACGACAAGCGCCTCATCGTCATCACCGAACTTCCGTACCAGGTCAACAAGGCAAAACTGCTCGCTCGCATCGCCGAACTGCGCGAGGAGAAAAAAGACCTGCTGGGCGGCATTTCGGAGATCGCGGACGAATCCGACCGCGGCGGCATGCGCGCGGTCATCAAAGTCAAAAAGGATGCCGACGCGGAAAAGATCCTCGCCGCGCTGTACAAATACACCGATCTCGAATGCACCTTTGGCATCAATATGGTCGCCATCGCGGACGGAAAGCCCCAGCAGATGGGCCTGCTGGACATTATCCGCCATTACGTCGCCTACCAGCGCGAGGTGATCCTGCGCCGCACCAAATACGACCTCAACCAGGCGAAGGAGCGCTGTCACATCCTCGAAGGGCTGATCGTCGCCGTGCGCAACATCGACGAGGTGGTGCGCATCATCAAGACGAGCGAGAGCGTGCCCGCCGCGCGCCAGCGCCTGCGCGAGACTTTCGACCTTTCCGAACGGCAGGCACAGGCCATCCTCGACCTGCGCCTGGCGCGCCTGACCCGCCTCGAAGTGTACAAACTCGAACAGGAACTGGAAGAACTCAAAAAACTCATCGTGCGCCTGACCGCCATCGTCGAGAGCAAAAAACTGCAGATGGAAGTGGTGCGCGACGAACTCAAAGAGATCAAAAAACAGTACAAGAGCGAGCGCAGGAGCAATCTCGTGTTCGACGTCAACGACATCAAGGTAGAGAAGTTCGACGACGTCAAACCCGCCGTGAACTGCGTGCTCGCCTATACCGCCGACGACAAGATCAAGATCGTGCAGGAGAAAAATTTCTCCATGTCCGACAAGATGCCGGGCGAAAAGAGTACCCTCTCGGACGTGTTCGCGCTGCTTCTTCGCACCGCGACGGACAGGACGGTGTACTCGTTCACCAATCTCGGCAACTGCCACAAACTCGACCTGACGGACATCGAACCCGGCAAACTGCGCGACAAGGGCGTTGCCTACGCCAAGATCGCGCCCGACGCGCTGGAAGGGGAAAGGCCCGTCGCCTTTTTCGAAGTGGGCGAAAAGATGCCCAAGGGCAGCCTGCTCTTCTACACCCGCCTCGGCTACGTCAAAAAGACGGAATGGAAGGAGTACGGCATCATCAAATCCACCTTCCAGGCATGCAAGGTCAACGAAGGGGACGAGATCATCGGCATCGAACAGGACGACCCCGAACCGACCACGACGCTGTTCTTCGTCACGGCGAACGGCATGTGCCTCAACGCCTATAAAAACGACATCCCCACCCAGGGCAGGGTGTCGGCGGGCGTGCGCGGCATCTCGCTGGGCGACGGCGATTTCGTCGTGTTCGCGGGACAGATCGACGGCGAAGGGGAGATCATCGTCGCCACGTCGGGCAACACCTACAAAAAGGTCATCGCCTCACAGGTCGACCCCATGGCGCGCTACCGCAAGGGGGTGCGCATCGCCGATCTCGGCAAGGACCGCAAGATCATCTATGCCGATTACGTCACCGAACCGTACAAGATCGCGGTGCAGATGGATGACGGCTCCATCGCCGTGGCGGACAGCGAGGACGATATCTCCATCGAGGACCGTTCCACCAAGGGCAAGAACATCAAACTCAAAAAGGGATGCAAGGCGGTCGCCTTCCGTTCCATGAAATATCTGCAGAACAAATAAAGCATCGCCCCGCGGCATTGCCGCGGGGCGGGTATATCTGCACTTTGTGTGCGAAAGGGGGAAAATCATGCAAAACGAATGTTGTCTCGTCGCTTATTTTTCTTGCAGCGGCAGGACGGAAAAAGTCGCCCGCGCGCTCGCCGCGGCCGCAGGTGCGGACCTGTACCGCATTCGCCCTGCACAGCCGTATACGGCGGCGGATCTCGACTGGACGAAGCGGGACAGCCGTTCCAGCGTCGAAATGGCGGATCCGTCTTCCCGTCCCGCCGTCGCGGACAGGTGCGAGGGAATGGACGCATACCGCGTGGTGTTCGTCGGGTTTCCGATCTGGTGGTACGTCGCGCCGCGCATCGTGCAGACCTTTTTGGAAAGTTACGATTTTTCGGGCAAGACGGTGATCCCGTTCTGCACCTCGGGCGGGAGCGGCGTCGGCAGAACGGATGCCGTCCTGCATGCGTCCTGTCCGCCGTCGGTGCGCTGGAAGCCCGCACGGCTTTGGAAGAACGCCGATGAAGGCGCCCTGCGCGCCTGGCTGAAAGAACTCGGCGTCTGATCGCGCCGCGCGGCGAAATATTTTTAAGGAGAAAGATCATGCTCGGCAATTTCACGTACTGCAATCCCACAAAACTGTATTTCGGCAAAGACGCCATGCGCGGGCTGGACGAAGAACTGCCCAAGTACGGAAAGAGCGTCCTGCTCGTCTACGGCGGCGGGTCCATCAAGAAAAACGGCATCTACGACAGCGTGGTGCAAATGCTGAAAAAGCACGGCAAAACGGTCGCCGAGGACGGGGGCGTCATGCCCAATCCCACCACGGACAAACTCGCGGAAGGGTGCGAGCGCGCCCGCCGCGCCGAGCCCGACCTCATTCTCGCCGTGGGCGGCGGCTCGGTGTGCGATTACGCCAAGGCACTGTCCGTTTCCGTGTACTGCGGCGACGACCCGTGGGAAAAGTTCTACCGCCGCTGGGAGGAGCCGGACGGGCGCATCATCCCTGTCGGATGCGTGCTGACCATGGTCGGCACGGGCAGCGAGATGAACGGCGGCTCCGTCATTACCAATCCCGCACAGAATATGAAGATCGGGCACGTGTTCGGCGAAGAGGTGTTCCCCAAATTCTCCGTCCTCGATCCCGAGTATACCTTCAGCGTCCCGCGCTACCAGATGGTGGCAGGATTCTTTGACATCATGTCGCACATCCTCGAACAGTATTTTTCGGGTACGGATGACAACACTTCCGACTACGTGATGGAAGGGCTGCTGCGTTCGCTCATCTACAGCGCGCGCATCGCCGTCAAAGACCCGACCGACTACGAGGCGCGCAGCAACATCATGTGGACGGCGACCTGGGCGCTCAATACCTTTGTCGCCATGGGCAAGGATACCGACTGGGAGGTGCACATGCTCGGCCATGCGGTCAGCGCGCATACCGATGCGACGCACGGCATGACGCTCGCCGCCGTCTCGCCTGCGTATTATCGGCTGATCCTTCCCTACGGGCTCGCCAAGTTCCGCCGCTATGCGGTGAACGTGTGGGGCGTGGATCCCGCGGGCAAGACGGACGAACAGGTCGCGCTGGAGGGGCTCGCCGCCATGGAGGCGTGGATGCGCTCTCTCGGGCTTGTCATGCGCCTGTCCGAACTCGGAGTCACCCGCGACATGCTCGAAGGCATTGCGGACAGCACCCTGATCAACGAGACGGGCTATAAGGTGCTCACTCGTGCCGACGTGCTCGCCATCCTCGAACGCAGCCTCTGATCTTTCTTTCCGAAACGATGTGCGCGTCCCCGCGTTTGCGGGGGCGCGCTTTTGCTCGCATTCCGCAAGGCGCCCGCGCGGCGGAGTCGCCGCGCGGGCGCAGACATGTGTGCGGCGCAGATGCGCGCGCACCGCCTCCGCCGCGGATAATTTTCGCGCCGCGGCACACACTGTTGCGGGAGGGAAAGACATATGTGTACGGCGGTTGCGCAGCGGGGCGGCGGTTGGCTGTTCGGCAGGAATCTCGATCTGGAATGCGGCTTTTCGGAGCAGGTGACGCGCGTCCCGCGGCGCGTGCCCCTTCGCTTTTTTGCGGAGGCGGAACAGGCGGAGCACTTTGCCATGCTCGGCATGGCGGCGCGCGAGCCGCGCTTTCCGCTCTTTGCGGAGGCGGTGAACGAGGCGGGTCTGTGCGCGGCGGGGCTGAACTTTCCGCTCAGCGCGCGGTATACGCCCGCGCGGGAAGAGGGGTGGCACAACATCGCGCCGCACGAGTTCATTCCCTGGCTGTTGGGGCAGTGCCGCACGGCGGACGAGGCGGAGCGGCTCCTGCTGCGTACGCGCATCGTCGCACAGCCGTTCGGCGCCCGTCCCGTGCCGCCGTTGCACTGGCTGGTCGCGGACGGGCGGCGCACGCTGGCGGTGGAGCCGCGCGCGGGCGGTCTGCGCGTGTATGAGGACGCGGCAGGCGTGCTCACCAACGAGCCTCCCTTCGAATTTCAGCGCGAGAACCTGCGCCGCTATCTCAATCTTACGCCCTATTTCCCGCCCGACCGTTTCGGCGCGGGGCTGGACCCGAACGGGCAGGGCATGGGCGCCATCGGGCTTCCGGGTGATTGTTCGCCCTCTTCCCGCTTTGTGCGCGCGGCGTTTTACGTCAAAAACAGCGTGGGCGCGGCGGGAAAATACGCGGCGGTCTCGCAGTTTTTTCACCTGCTGGGGAGCGTGGAGATGGTGCGCGGCGGCGTGCGCACCGCGGGCGGCGCCTGCGACGTGACCCGCTATTCCTGTTGCATCGACCCGCGCGGCGTGTACTACCTGCGCACGTACGGCAACAGCCGCATCCGCGCCTGGCGCATGCAGACGGAGGGCGAGGCGCTGGTGCAGGACGATCCCTATTCGGAAGAAGACGTCCTCTTTGCCGACTGAAAAACGTGCCCGCCCCGCGGCGACTGCCGCGGGGCGGGCATTTTGGCGGGAAGGCGCCTTCGGGCGCGGCGCGCCCGCGCGGATGGCGGGGATGCTTTTGCCCGTCGGCGGCGCGCATGTTCGGGCGGCCTCGCGCATACGATAAACAAAAAAGGAGTTTCGCATGCGCATCCGACCCATAGCCCTTTGCGCCGTGCTCCTTCTTCTCAGCCTTTGCGCCGCGTTCGTCGGGTGCGGGGGAGAGCAGGAGCGCAGCCGCTATACTGTCGACGCCGTCTATGAAGACGGGACGCTGAAAGCCACCCTCGATTTCGAGTATTACAACGACACGCAGAACGAGTTGTCCGTTCTCGATTTCAACCTGTTCGGCAACGCCTATCGCGAAGGCGCGCGGTACGCCCCCGTTTCGGCGCAGTTTGCCGCTTCCGCCTACTACGGCGGGCCAAGTTACGGCGGCATGGAGATCGTGTCCGTTTCGCCCTGCAAGGGCTGGGAGATCGCGGGCGAGGATGAAAACATCCTGCGCGTCACACTCGGGGAAAGCGTATTCCCCGCCGAACGCACCGCCCTTTGCATCGAATACGAACTGCGCCTCGCTTCCGTCAACCACCGCACGGGCATCACCGAGGGCGGCGTGGTCAACCTCGGCAACTTCTATCCCGTGCTGTGCGTGTACGAGGAGGGGAAGGGGTTTGCCGAGTGCCCGTACTATTCCAACGGCGATCCCTTTTATACCGCCTGCGCCGATTACGACGTCACCTTTGCCGCCGATGCGGGGCTGACCGTCGCCGCTTCGGGCAAACAGGTTTCGCAGACGGTCGCGGGCGGCATGCGCACCCTGCGGTTCGCCCTGCAGAACGCGCGCGACTTTGCGATCGCGCTGGGCGATCTGAACGTCGCGCAGACGACGGCGGGCGGCGTCACCGTCCGCTATTATTACCGCGACGACGCGCAGGCGCAGGCGACGCTGGGCACCCTCGCTGAAAGCCTTGCCTATTTTTCCGATACCTTCGGCGCGTACCCGTACGAGACCTATTCCGCCGTGCAGACGGGCTTTTGCTACGGCGGCATGGAATACCCCGGGCTGGTCTTTCTGTCCGATTCCCTTTCGGGCAAGGAAAGCGCCTACACCGCCGTGCACGAGACGGCGCACCAGTGGTGGTACGCCGCGGTGGGGAGCGATCCCGTGCATGCCGCCTGGCAGGACGAGGGGCTCGCCGAATATTCTTCCGTGCTGTTCTTTGAGGATCACCCAGCGCACGGCATCGCGCGCGAGGGGTGCATCGAGGGTGCGCGCGCCTCGTACGACGCTTTCTGCACCGTGCGCGAGCAGGTGTTCGGCGAAGTGAACACCGCCATGGACCGCGGTCTCGGCGAGTACGGCGAATACGAATACGTCGCGCTGACCTATGCCAAGGGCGCCCTTCTGTTCGATACCGTGCGCGAGGCGGTGGGCGACCGCGCTTTTCTGGCGGGATTGCGCGGCTACTTTGCGGACTATGCGGGCGGCATTGCTCCCCCCGAAGCGCTCGCGGGCGCGTGGGGCGAGGGAGCGCGCGGCATCGTGCAGTCCTTTGTGGACGGTTCTGCGGTGCTGTAAGGCGCGCCTGCCTGCCGCGGCTTAAACGCAGGCACGCGGAACCTGCCGCGGCTCGCCCGAAAACAGATACGGCGGCGCGCCCGTTCGGGCGCGCCGCCGTATCTTTGGTTGCGGAAAATCGCGGGCGCGTGCGCGCCCGACGTGCGGATGGGGGCCCGCCTTCGTGCGGATCAGTGACAGCCGCCGCACGTCTTGCAGTTGCCCGTACAGCCGCCGCACTTTTTGCCCGTCGCCGAGTATACCGTGCCGCTCCATTGCCGTTCGGCGGGCGCGCCGCAGGCGGGGCACTGCACGGGATCGTCGTGCTTGCGGACCAGTTCTTCGAATTCCTTGCCGCAGTTGCGGCATACGTATTGCAAAATAGGCATTTTTTCCTCCGTACAGGCGCCGCCTACGCTTCGGGCGGCTGCCGATGATTTCCGTATTTTTCCCCGATCTTACCCAGCAGCAGCGAGCGCCCCGAAAGGACGTGCGCCAGGTAATGCGCGGCAAACGCCAGCGCGCCGACGGTGCCGCAGATGATGTCCTCCATCGTGTCGTTCAGCGCGCGGATCAGTTCGCCGTCCGCCGTTTCGAGCAGGCCTCCCTGCGCGGTGCCGTCAAACAGCAGGTCGGTGACGAATTCAAAGATCTCCCACAGCCCCGCGCCCGCGACGGACGCGCAGAAACAGACAAACAGCACGAACGCAGGCCGCAGGGTGCGCTCATCCGCCAGTTTGCACACGGCGAACAGCCCGACCCAGCCGAGAAGATATCCCGAAACGGTATGCGTGGCGAGGTCGTACCACCAGATGCGCCCGTAAAAGCCGTACACCGATCCCAGGAAAGAGGCGAGGAACACGAATACCGCGTATCCCCAGAGCAGGGGCAGTTCGGCGCGTTCCTTGCGGATGAGGCAATAGACGGCGGGGAGGAGCCACAGCGCGACGTTGCCGAGATTGCGCGCAAGCCCCGCGTCCGCGGAGCGAAGCGCGCGCACGACGGTGATGCCGATCATGACCGCGCACATCCCGAAGCAGAAGATCAGAAAGCAGATGCGCGCCGCGTTCTGTCTGCGCGGCAAAGAGGTTGATTGCATAAAAACGCCTCCATCGTTATAAGAATAGCCGAAAAGTTTTGGAATATAACAAAAAAGAGGAAATTGTCGCAAGAGCGGATACGCACAGTATAGCAGAACGCGGCGGAAATGGCAAGCGCGCGGCGCATAATTGCTGCGGAGGCGGCATAGCATAGTATATCTGCCCGCAGGGGCAAAAGGCGGTGTTCGAATGCGTCTGTACGAAGAGATCATGGCCGAACTGGGCGGCGAAGAGATCGCGTTCGGCGGGGCGAAAGCCGTTCTGCTCGCGGGGCGGGGCGCGTACGTCGAAAACGTGAAGGGGATCTTCGCGCTCTCGGAAAGGGGCGTCACCGTGTTCGCCCGCGGCGGAAAAGTCACCGTCGAGGGGGAAGGACTGCGCGTCGCGCGCTACGGCGGCGGCGATCTGCTCGTGCGCGGGAACGTGCTCCGCGTTTCGTTCGAGCGGGAGGAGGCGCGATGACGCCGCTCTTTTGCAGTTGGCTGGAGATCGGCGCTGTTTCCCCGCTGCGCGTGCTGGACCGCCTCGCAAAAGAGGGGATAGCGGTGTACGGCGTGCGCAAATGTTCGCCCGTCCGCCTGAAAATCCGCGTAAAATCAAAAGAACTTCGAAAAGTTTTTGCAATTTTGCAAGGTTCGTGTTATACTGTTAAAAAGGCGGAAGAATCGTTCGCCCGCCGCCTGTGGCGCCGCGCGTGTTCCCGCCCCGCGTTTGCTGCGGGGCTGGCACTGTTTTTCGTGCTTGCGGCGTCGAGCAATTTCTTTGTGCTCCGCGTCGATTTCGTGGGCAGCGGTGCGCGGTACCGCGAGCGCGCCTGCGAACTGCTCGCCCAAGCGGGCATCCGCGCCTTTGCCCCGTATTCCGCGGAGGCGGCGGAAACCGCCCGCGCATCGCTCATGGCGTTGCCGGGCATCGTGTTCGTTTCGGTGGAAAAGCGGGGCAGCAGCGTCACCGTCACCCTCGAAGAGGAGGCGGAAGCGCCCGAGCCGTCCTATGCGCGTTCGCTGTTCGCGCCCGCGGCGGGGGAAGTGGAAGAACTCGTCGTTTTGCGGGGCACGGCGCTGGTCGGCGTCGGCGATGCCGTCGCGGCGGGCCAGGAACTGGTCGCGGGCAGGTTCGAAACGGAGGCGGGCGGCGGCGAGACCTTTGCGGTCGCTCGGTGTACGCTCGTGTGCACGCACACCTACGCTCTGCAAAGCGCGGAGCAGAGCGAGCAGGCTTCCCGCCGCGCACTCGCCATCGCGCGCCTGCGCGCGGGCGGCGAACCCGTACGCGAAGAGATCTCCGTGCGCGCGGAGGGAGATGCGTTCGTCTATACCGTGACGCTCGCGGTGCGCGTGCGCTGTGCGGTCAATATGGGCGGTGAATAGGCCGCGCCGCCGCGGGATGCGCGGCGGTCAATACGGAAGGAAAGCATATGGAACAAACGAAATCGGTCATCGATGCGGGCAGTCTGGACGATCTGCAGCGCCTGCTCGGCACCTTTGACGAAAATCTCAATACCGTGACCCGCGAACTGGGCATCGAGGCCTCGGTGGACGGCGTGCGCATCAAACTCTCGGGGGCGGAGGACGCCGTCGCCTGCGGCGTGCGCGTGCTCGAAGGCATCCTGCGGCTGGTGCGCGCGGGCGAAAGTGTGGACAAGAGCCGCATTGTCTACTGCATCGAACTTGCCAAAGAGGGGAATCTGGATGATGTGGCGCAGGTCATGAAAGACGTGGTCGCGTTCACCTTCCGCGGCAAACAGATCAAGTGCAAGACGGTGGGGCAGAAGGCGTACGTCGATGCGATCAAGCACAACACCGTCGTGTTCGGCGTGGGGCCGGCGGGCACGGGCAAGACCTATCTCGCCGTCTGCCTCGCCGTCACCGCCTATAAGGGCAAGGAGGTGGAAAAGATCATCCTCACCCGCCCCGCGGTGGAAGCGGGCGAAAAACTCGGCTTTCTCCCCGGCGACCTGCAGACCAAGGTCGATCCCTATCTGCGCCCGCTCTACGACGCGTTGCAGGAGATGTTCGGGCTGGAGACCTACCTCAAACTCATGGAAAAGGGAGTCATCGAGGTGGCGCCGCTCGCGTACATGCGCGGCAGAACGCTCTCCAACGCCTTCGTCATCCTCGACGAGGCGCAGAACACCACCGTCGAACAGATGAAGATGTTCCTCACCCGCCTCGGCGACGGGAGCAGGATGGTCGTCAACGGCGACGTGACGCAGATCGACCTTCCCGAAGGCAAGCGCAGCGGTCTCAAACACGCCGTCTCCATCCTCAAGGACATCGACGGGATCGAGACGGTCACGCTCACCGACAAAGACGTCGTGCGCAACCCGCTGGTCATGCGCATCGTGCGCGCCTACGACCGAAGCGAGCCGAAAGAGGAAAGAAAGACCAAGGAGGACCGAAAAAGACGATGAGCACCGCGCCTTCCGTCCCGCATGTGCCCGCCGCACGCGAGCCGATCAAAAAGATCGCCTATGTCAAGGGCGTGTTCGTATTCCTTGCCAACTACATCCTGCTGCTGTTGCTCGTCTGCCTGTTCGTGTGGCTCAACTCCCTGCGCACGGGCGGCCAGGGGTTCGGCACCTATGTGCGCGAAAACTATACCACGCTCATCTATCTGATGGCGAGCGTCTTCATGCTCTGCGTCATCGTGTTTTTCTATTATTTCTTCGAAGACAAGCGCGTTCTGGGCACGCCCAAACGCATCTGGCTCATCTTCATCCTGCTCGAGACGAGCGTGCTCGTCTGCTACTTTTTCAGTTATTTTTTCAACATCTATTCCCGCCCGATCGCGATGATGGCGATGCTCTCGCTCATGCTCATCGGCAGGCGCGACGCTATTTTTCTCAACGTAATCTTTGCATTGCTCCTGTTCTCGGTGGACCGTTTTTCCAACTTCTCGCTGTATAACGATTACGAGAACGCGCTCAATTCCACGCCCCTTCTCGTCTTTTCGTCGGGCATGGTCGGCATCTTCGTGGGCAGCAAGGTCAAGACGCGCCTGCGCGCTTTTCTGACGGGGTTTGCCATCTGCATCCCCATCGTCATCATGGTCGTCTGCCTCGAATACAGCGCGGGCGGCCGCATCTGGCAACTGCTGCTGTTCGGCATCGAGGCGGGCATCGTCTCCGTCGTGCTGTTCATGGCGTTCCTGCCCGTGTTCGAGGTGTTGTTCAACTGCATCACCGATTACCGTCTGCGCGAACTGACCGACCACGACGCGCCGCTCATGCGCGAACTCAAAGAGCGTGCGCCCGGCACCTTCAACCACTCCATCGTGCTCGCGCACCTGGCGGAAGCGTGCGCCATCGCCATCGACGAAAATACCGCGCTCGCGCGCGCCGCGGCGTATTATCACGACGTCGGCAAACTGCGCCAGCCCGAATATTTCACCGAGAACCAGACGGGGTACAACCCGCACGACGAACTCTCCCCCGAACTTTCTGTTGATATCATCCGCTCGCACGCCAAGGACGGGTATGACCTCATCCGCGCCCGCCATCTGCCCGCCATCCTCGCGGACGTGGCGCTGCAACACCACGGCACGCTGCCCATCAAATATTTTTACGCCAAGGCGCTGAAAATGACGGACGGCGAGATCAACATCGAAGACTTTTCGTATGCGGGGCCCAAACCGCAGACCAAGATCGCGGCGATCATCATGATCGCGGACGCGAGCGAGGCGATCTCGCGCACGCTGCAGAGCCGTGCGCCCGAGAGCGTGGACAACGCCGTCCGCGAGATCATCGAGGAGCGCATGGACCTTGACCAGTTCGACGAGTGCGACATCACCATGCGCGACCTGTTCGCCATCCGCAAGGCGATTGTCGGGTGCCTGACGGGCGTGTATCACAGTCGCGTGCAGTACCCCAAACTTAAACTCAAACGAAAGAAGGAGGAAGAGGATGAATAATCTGCGCATCGACTGCGAAGAGGAAGGATTCGACGCAAGCCTTCTGGAGCGATACGGAACGGAGGGCGTGGAGAGCGATACGCCGCTCTCCTGTGAGATCGTGTTCTGCGGCGAGGACGAGATCCGCGAACTCAACGCCCGCACCCGCGGCAAGGACGCGGTGACGGACGTTCTGAGCTTTCCCGCGCTCGACGGCATCCGCGGCAAGGCGCTGCGCGCCGCCGAGCACCCGTTCGACATGGATGACGAGGGCGCGCTCTTTTTGGGCAGCATCGTCATCTGCCGTGAACAGGCGCGCCGCCAGGCGGAAGAGTTCGGGCATTCGCTCCGCCGCGAACAATATTATCTCGCTGTGCACGGGCTGTGCCATCTGCTCGGCTACGACCACGAGACAGACGGGGACAAAGCGGAAATGCGCGCCCGCGAAGAGCGCGTCCTCGCCGCGATGGGCGCCGCGAGGGAAGAGGAATGAAGAGCGGGTTCGTCGCCGTCGTCGGCAGGGCGAACGCCGGCAAGAGCACCCTCGTCAACGTGCTCGTCGGCGAAAAAGTCGCCATCGTCTCTCCCAAACCCCAGACCACGCGCGACCGCATCCTGGGCGTGCGCAACAGCGACCGCTCGCAGATCGCGTTCGTGGATACGCCCGGCATCTATAAGGCGGCGAACGAACTGTCCGCGCGCATGATGCATACCGCCGAGACTTCGGCGCGCGACGTCGAACTCATCCTGTTCGTGCACGACGGGCACCGCGGCGTCATCGACGAGGACGTCGCGCTCATGAAAAAATATGCCGCGTTCGGCATCCCCATGTTCGTCGTGTATACCAAGATCGACATCATGCCCGAGGAAAACATCCCCGCCGACGTGCGCAGGTTGGGCGAGGCGGGCGTGGACTGCGACGTGTATCCCGTCTCCGCGCGCAAGGGAAAAAACCTGGACAAGTTGATCGCGGCGATCGAGGCGGCGCTGCCCGAAGGGGAACGGCTGTTCCCCGAAGACGTGCTTTCGGACAAGAGCGAAAAGTTCATGCTCGCCGAGATCCTGCGCGAAAAGATCCTGCTTCGCTACGACAAGGAGATCCCGCACGGCGTCGCCGTGCTGGTGAACAAGTTCGAAAACGGCGAAACGCTCGCCGCCGTGGATATGGACATCGTGTGCGAAAAGTCCAACCACAAGGCCATCCTCATCGGCAAGCAGGGGAGCGCGCTCAAAGAGACGCTCACCTTTGCCCGCAAGAGCATGGAAAAATTCCTGGGCAAAAAGGTGTTCCTCACCGCCTATGTCAAGGTCAAGGACGACTGGCGCGACAAGGCGAACCTGCTCAAAGAATACGGTTACGGCGAGACAGACGAGTTCTGAGCGCCGCATCGCGTGCCGCGGCGTTTTGCCGCGGCACGCGCGCTTTCTGAAAGGCGGCGGCGCCTTGTGCGGCGGGACGTTCCCGCCCTGAAAAACAGCCCCGCGGCAGGATGCCGCGGGGCTGTTTCGTTGAAAAAATTGCAAAGAGAGTTGTCCGTTCAGCGCTTGTCCGATGCGGGCGCGGCAATGCCGCTCTTTGTGTTTTCTTCGATGGGGCGGTTGCAGTACGGGCAGGAGGCGACGTTGCCTTCCGCCTTGAATTTGGCGCCGCAGTCGGGGCAGGTGAACACATGCTCTTCGGCGGGCGCGACAGTCGCGGCAGTTTCTGCGGCGATCGCGGCGGCGGGAGCGGCGGTGCGGTTGCGCGCGATGGCGCGGTCCATCTCGCGGATGAATGCTTTGGACGAGAAGACCAGCACGCCGACCACCACGACGATGGCGATGTCGGTGAACACGTATCCGAGGTTATACAGCAGCGAATACACCACGACGGGCTGCCCTTCGGGCGCGAACGCGCCGAACGCGAAGATGCCCGAAATAAAGTGCATCACGAACCGCCCGAATCCCGCAACGATCGCGCCCAGCGCAAAGCGTACCTGCGGAAAGCGCAGCGCCTTGGTCTGCGCGAACACGCCTGCCAGCCCGATCGCGGAAAAGGCGATGGGATAGTCGAGCAGGAACTGCGCGGGGTGCAGGATGTAGGTATCCTGGAACGCCTGCAAAATGCCGTAGATCATGCCCGCGAACACGCCCTTGCGCACGCCGAACATATACGAATAGATCATCAGCGGCAGCAGGCTGGCGACGGTGATGGAGCCGCCGTAGGGCATCTCCACCACTTTGAGGTAGGAGAGCGCGAAACTCATGGCGATGCACACCGCCGCAAAGGTGATGGCGCGCGTGTCAAAGCCCTTGCGGTCGTGCCGCCCGAGGATGAACGCCAGCGCGATCATGACGGCGACGAGCACGGCGGCGAACACGTACAGCGCCACGGTGTTCACGTCCTCGCCCGTCAGCCAGTTGGCGTCCAGCGAAGCGCCCGAGGCGTAGTTCACGCCGATGCACACGAGCACGGCAATGAGCGCGGCGCCCGAGAGGCAGGCGGCCGCAATGACGACGGCCTTGTCGCGGCGCAGGCACAGCGCGATGCCGCTCGCCGCGAGCACCACGAGCAGGACGAGCAGGGGCACGAACAGCAGGGTAACGATGCCGTCCTCCGCGAACGAGAGGCTGAGGAAGAGCACGCCCAGCACGCACGCGTACGCGATGGCGACAAACAGGCTGATGCGCCCGAATTTCCTGCGGGCGTCGCCCTTGAGCGCGAAAAACACGGCGACGAACGCGACGATGAGCGCGAGCGTCAGCCAGATCGCGACCGAACGCACGATGTTGGAAGGGGTATCGAACAGGATCGGATACCATTCCGCGCCGTCGGCGTTGAGCAGAGTGAGAGACATAAAAAAACCTCCTTTGTTTTTCCGCCGACGCTGTATAAAAAAGGCACGTCCCCGAGGGGGCGTGCCGATACGAACTTTGCAACTTCCGTTCAGGCATTATCCTGTCCGGTTCAAAGGGTATGATCTCAGCCTTTTTATGGCACCCCCGGCGGATTCTGTTGTGTGTGCGGTGCTTTCCGCACCGAACAAAAAAAATTATACGACGTATGCCCCGAAAAGTCAACCGATTCGTTGAAATTCCCGCAAAAATGTGGTATCATGATGTGCGCGGCGGATCGTTCCGCCCGCGCCGCCAAATGCGGCGGGCACGCCGCAGGGGAGGAAACGGGCATGTCCTACAATTTTTACGCCTTTCTCGACCGCATGAAATACATCCGCCGCTGGTCGCTGATGCGCTCTTCGCGCGAGGAAAACATCATGGAACATTCCCAGCAGGTCGCGCTGTTCGCGCACGCGCTCGCCGTCATCGACCGCGATGTGTTCGGCAACGCCGTGGACGCGGGCACAGCCGTGCTGTACGCGCTCTATCACGAGACGAGCGAGGTCATGACGGGCGATCTGCCCACGCCCATCAAATATTTCAACGGCGAGATCCTCGGCGCGTACAAGCAACTGGAGGAGCGCGCCGCCGACAAATTGCTCGGCACCTTGCCGTCCCCGCTGCGGGAGGGCATCGCGCCGTATGTCAAGGCAGATGTTTCCAGCCGCGAATATCTGCTCGTCAAGGCGGCGGACAAACTCTCCGCCTACGTCAAGTGCCTGGAAGAGCGCAAGAGCGGCAACAACGAGTTTATCAAGGCGCAGGAGACCATCGAGGCGGATCTGCGCGCGCGCGGGCTTCCCTGTTTAGACTATTTCATGGAACAGTTCATCCCCGCCTTTTCGCTCACCCTCGACGAAATGGAAGAATTGTAAAACGTTTCGCGCCCCGCACTGCGGGGCGCGCTTTTCTGTTCTGCGCTGCCGCGGCATGCCGCAAACCGAACGCCGCCGCCCGCAAGAGTTTGCGGGCGGCGGCGTCAATGCTTTTCCGCGTTCAGCGCGTCAGTTCATAGATCGCCGCGCGGTAGATGCGCAGCAGTTTTTTGATGTTTTCCAGCGAAATGTACTCGTCCTTTTGGTGGATGGTGGAGGGTTCGCCCGGGAATTCGGGCCCGAACCCCGCGCCGTTTTCGAGGGCGCGCGCGTAGGTGCCGCCGCCGATGGCGACGGGTTCGCCGCACAGCCCCGTTTCCCGCTCGTATACCCGCCGCAGCGTCGAAACGAGCGCGCCCTCCCTGTCGCCGCACAGCGGCCTTTGGCAGTGCAGAAGTTGATATTCGCCGAACGCGGCCAGCCGCGCGCAGATGTCCTCCTCGCGCATGGTCGCGGGGTAGCGGATGTCCGCCGTCACGAACAGCGAGCGGTCTTCGTACGAGGCGACGTTCGCCGACATGGTCAGGCTGCCCGTGCCGTCGCGCAGTCCGCGCAGGCCGTGTACGTCGGCGAACAGGCAGTCGTAAATGCGGCGGATGCGCTCGTCCTCTTCGGCGAAATAGCCGAAAAGCATGCCCAGCGCGTTCTTGCCTTCGTCGGGGGTGGAAGCGTGCGCCGAAACGCCGTAGGCGGCCACGCCGCCGTCTTCTTGCACGACGCCGTGGCGCGCGGCGCGTGCGGCATCGAACGCGGCGCCCGCGGCAAAGGCGTGCGCGCACACCATGTTGGGGCGTTCGCCCGCCCGCAGGTCCGCAAAGGGCGGGTCGGGCAGGGGGAAGCGGAATTTCGCGTGCACGATCCCCTTTTCGGCATAGATGACGGGGAAATCCGCGTCCGGCGAAAATCCGTCCCGCGGCAAGGCCGCGCACTTGCGGTAGTGTTCGATGCACTGCCAGCCGCTCTCCTCGTTGCATCCGACGATGAGTTTGACCGTCCTGCGGGGCACGAACCCCTCGTCGCGCAGCGCTTTGAGGCAGTACAGACAGATGACGGCGGGGCCCTTGTCGTCCATGGTCCCGCGCCCGTACAGTTTTCCGTCCTCGATCTCGCCGCCGAAGGGGGCGTGCGTCCAGCCTTCGCCCGCGGGTACCACGTCCAGGTGGCAGAGCACGGCAAATTCCTCGCCCTCGCCGAACAGCACTTCGCCGATATAATTGTCGTAGTTGCGCACCGCAAACCCCATGCTCTGCGCCAGGTCCAAAAAGGCATTCAGTGCGTCCGCCGCGCCCTTGCCGAAGGGCATGCCGGGCAGGGGGGCGGCCTGCGAACTGTCAAACGCGACGAGTGCGCGGATGCTCTCCACGCACGCGTCGAAATATTTTGTGTCGTTCATCGTTTCACCGTTATTTTCATTTGCGCCGCCGTCGGGCGGACGCTTTGTTTTCATCGCCGCCGTGCGGGCGCGTCATTTCACCAGCAGCGCCAGCGCCGCCTTGTTCATGTGCAGGCGGTTTTCCGCCTGGTCGTACACGATGGAGGAAGGCCCGTCGATGACTTCGGCGGCGACCTCTTCGCCGCGGTGCGCGGGCATGCAGTGCATGAACACCGCGTCCGGCTTGGCGAGAGCCATCACTTCGGGTGTGACGCGGTAGCGCGCCAATTTGCGCTTTTTGCTCTCGTCGTCCTCGTCGTTCATGGAAATGAACACGTCGGTGTACACGACGTCCGCGCCGTGCACCGCTTCCGCGATGTCGTCGGTGATGAGCACGTTCCCGTACTGCATGCCGCGTTCCACGATGGTGCGCGGCGGGCGGTAGCCGTGCGGGCAGGCAACGGCAATGTCCATGTTCACTTTGGAGCATCCCATGATCAGCGAATTGGCGACGTTGTTCCCGTCTCCGATGTAGGCGAGTTTCAGGTCGTCCAGCCTGCCTTTGACTTCCCACACGGTGAACAGGTCAGAGAGCACCTGCAGGGGATGCGACAGGTCGGAGATGCCGTTGATGACGGGGATCTCGCTCCATTGCACGAACTGCTTGATCTCCTCGTCGGGGAAGGCGCGCAGCACCATCGCGGAGATGCCGTATCTGCCCAGCATGACGGCGGTGTCCTTGATGCTTTCCCCGCGCGAGAGCTGGGTCTCGTTTTTGGGCAGAAAGATGTAATCGCCTTTCAGTTGGCGGATCCCCATTTCAAAAGATACGCGCGTGCGCGTGGAGACGTTGCCGAACAGCAGGGCGACCGTCTTGTCGCGGAGCACGGGCGCGTTCTCGCCCACCTTGAATTTTTTCTTGAACAGTTTTGCGGTATACAGGAATTCGAACACGTCCTCGGCGGAGAGATCCGCGATGTGCAGGAGGTGCTTTGCGTTCACTTTGAATTTGGGAGAATATTTATTGATGTCCATGGTGCCTCCGTGGCGGCGGGTCTTTCCGCCGGGCCGGCGGTAAATTTCCGACCGATACCAGTATAACAGAACCGCGCCGAAAATTCAAGTCCCCGCGCGCAAAAATTCGCGCCCGCCGTATGGGCAAAATCAACAGATTCGTCCCGATTATTTGTAATGATTGCCCATTGCATTTTTTTTTATTATCGTGTAAAATAATGAACAAGAAAAATATCGTAGGGAGGAATTATTCCATGGCAAGCCTTTTGCTGAAAGGTGTTTACAAGGTGTATCCGTCCGGCGTCACCGCCGTTACGGACTTCAATCTGGACATCAAGGACAAAGAGTTCATCGTTTTCGTCGGCCCTTCCGGCTGCGGAAAATCGACGACGCTGCGTATGATCGCAGGCCTTGAAGATATCTCGAAGGGCGAACTGTACATCGACGAAAAACTCGTCAACGACGTCGTCCCGAAGGACAGGGACATCGCGATGGTGTTCCAGAACTATGCGCTGTATCCGCACATGTCCGTGTACGACAACATGGCATTCGGTCTCAAACTGCGCAAGGTGCCCAAGGCGGTCATCGACGAACGCGTGAAAGAAGCGGCGGCGATCCTGGGCATCACCGATTACCTCACCCGTAAGCCGAAGGCTCTTTCCGGCGGTCAGCGCCAGCGTGTCGCGCTCGGCCGTGCGATCGTCCGCGAGCCGAAGGTCTTCCTCCTCGACGAACCTCTGTCCAACCTCGACGCGAAACTGCGCGCCCAGATGAGGACGGAGATCTCCAAACTGCATGCCCGTCTCGCCACGACGTTCATCTACGTCACGCACGACCAGATCGAAGCGATGACGATGGGCACCCGCATCGTCGTTATGAAAGACGGCTTCATGCAGCAGGTCGACACCCCGCAGAACCTGTACGATTACCCGATCAACCAGTTCGTTGCGGGCTTCATCGGCACGCCGCAGATGAACTTCTTCCCGGCGACGCTCACCAAGATCAAGAACAAGACATATGTCGAGTTCGGCCAGAACAAGATCCTCCTGCCCAAGACGGTCGAGACGCGCATCCGCAACATCGAAGACTATCTGAACACCGGCAAGGCGATCACCCTCGGCGTCCGTCCCGAAGACATCCACGACGAAGAGAGTTTCATCGCCGCTTCGCCCGACACCGTCATCAAGGCGTTCGTCGAAGTCGTCGAAAAACTCGGCGCCGAGACGCTCATCTACTGCAAACTCGACTTTGACGAGAACGTCACGCTGGAAAACGCGACGGAAGTCATCGGCGGCTCTTCCAACATGGTCGCCAAGATCGACTCCCGCAGCACCGTTTCCCGCGGCGAAGTCACCGAACTCGCGATCGACGCGCGCCATATCCACATCTTCGACGGCGTGACGGAAATGTCCATCCTCGCCCGCGACGAAGGGTATGAGATCACGCCCGAAAACGAGACGTCCTCCGCGTTCGTCCCGCTGACCCCGCAGGAAATGCAGGCGATCATCGAGAAGAACAAGGTCGTCACCAAGGAAGAGAAGGCTGCGATGCGCCGCGAAGCGCGCGCTGCCGCCCGCAAGGAAAAGGCGGAAGCCAAAGCCGCTCTTGCCGCCGCGGAGAACGCTGCGGAAGAAGCGCCTCAGGAAGAGGCTGCGGCAGAGGAACCCAAGGACGAAGAGAAATAATCCCCATACGATTTTCGCTCCCCGACGCATCCGCGTCGGGGAGGTTTTGTTTGGCGCTTTAGCATGAATAAACCCCCAGTTATACTGGGGGAGGCAAAAGAACTTCAGTAAATAAAAACCTCTGTG
>CALVMB010000015.1 GCA_944341895.1 uncultured Clostridia bacterium | reverse complement strand
CTTCTGTGCCGCGGGAAGCTCGGCATGCCGCCCTTTCCGCCCCGCCAGGGACGCGGACGCGGCGATGACGAACATGAGCGCGGGAAAGATCATGCCGAACGCAATGCCGAGCGAGAGGCTGCCGCCGAACCGGTCGGCGAGCGCGCCGACCGCCGTGGGCGCGCTCGCACAGCCCGCGTCGCCCGCGAGCGCGAGCAGGGCGAACATCGCCGTGCCGCCGCCCGGAATGCGCGCCGAGGCATACGAGAAAGTGCCCGGCCACAGGATGCCGACGAAAAAGCCGACGACGCTGCACCCCGCCAGGCCCAGCCATGCGGCGGAAGCGGGCGCAAACGCGCACATCGCGTACCCGCCCACGCAGAAGAGCGAGGACACGGCGAGCGCCGTTTCGGTGCGCATCCTGCCGCCGAACAGCGAAAACAGCACGCGCGAAGTACCCATGCACACCGCGAACATGCACGGCCCGAGCAGGTCGCCCACCGTCTTGGAGACGCCCAGCCCCGCCTCGGCAAACGCCGAAGCCCACTGGCTGACCGCCAGTTCGGCGCCGCCCGCGCACAGTACGAGCACGGCGCACAGCCAAAAGGCGCGGTTGCGCAGCAGTTGCCCCAGCCGAAGCGATTTCCCCTCTTCCACGAGCGGGAAAAAGGGTACAAACAGGAACGCGACGGCGTTCAGCAAGGGCAGAGCTGCCCAGATACAGGCGAGGATGCGCCAGTTTTCAATGCCTGCCAGCGCAAAAAAGAGAGCGGACAGCGCCACCACGCACACCTGCCCCCAACAATAAAAGGAATGCAGCAGGCTCATCGCCGCGCGCTTGTTTTTGGTCGGGCATGCCTCGACCGCGGGACTGACGAGCACTTCGATCAGTCCCCCGCCGACGGCATAGACCGCAGACGCGGCAAACAAACCCGCGATCGGCGATGGCAGTACGTCCGGCAGAACGGCGAGCAGGA
This sequence comes from uncultured Clostridia bacterium, assembly GCA_944341895.1. Classification (GTDB taxonomy): domain Bacteria; phylum Bacillota; class Clostridia; order Christensenellales; family Borkfalkiaceae; genus Borkfalkia. The sequence goes on along the minus strand of CALVMB010000015.1, from coordinate 29,549 downwards.
TGAGCCCCGCCCCTGCAAGCACATGCGCGGCGACCAGACACGGGCGGTAGCCGATCTTGTCCACGAACCGCGAAGAGACGCAATCGATGAAAAGCTGAATGCCGAAATTGACGGTGATCATCGCGCCGATCAGCGTCAGTGAAATGCCGTATTCGCGCTGAAAGGTCAAAAACAGCAGCGGCGCAAAATTGTTGACGATCGCCTGCGTGACATAGCCGCCGTAACACGCCGCGACGGTGTGCCGCGCGCCGAGTTTCCGCATGTCTATATCCTCCTTGCCCTTGCGAAAATTCCGTGCACTGCCTACCTCTGCGGCGGGCGCAGTTCCTTGATCATCTGCCGATAGCCCAGCGGCGCATACCCGAGCCGCTCATACAGGGCGATCGCGCGGACGTTGGCGGGCTCTACTTCCAGGCGCAGGCGGGCAAACCCGTGCGCCTGCGCGTACCCTTCGGCGGCGGCAAAAAATTCGCTGCCCAATCCCCTGCCGCGGTACTCTTCGGCGATGTACAATTCTTCCAGCCACAACACTTTGCCGCCAGCCTCGTGCGAATAGGTCACGGATACCAGTCCGTATCCCACTGCCTTTCCATCCTCTTCCAACATATAGCCGAGCGCGTATTCCTCGGCGCGCATGATCTCTTCGAACATCTCGGCGTGCCGCGCCGCGGGGATATCGTGCGCCACCGCGGGCGAACGGTAAAATTCTGCGGCCAGCCGCAAAAACGCCTCTCTGTCCGACGCGCGCATTCTGCGTATCATATGTTCCTCCTTTGGTGTCCGCCGCAAAGTGCAGACGGATGCGCCGCGGACGCGGTTTGCGCGGGGCGCAGGCAAAAGCGCCGCGGACATGCTCTCCGCGGAACGCAAGCAAAAGCGCCGCCCACATCGGCGGGCGGCGCAAAAGTCCGGACAGAATTACTTCAACTCGGCGAAGTATTTGATGGTGCGGACCATCTGGCTGGTGTACGAATTCTCGTTATCGTACCAGGAAACGACCTTGACGAGCGTCGTGCCGTCGCCCATGGGCATGCACTTGGTCTGCGTGCCGTCGAACAGCGAGCCGTAGGTGATGCCGATGATATCGGAAGAGACGATCTCGTCCTCGGTGTAGCCGAAGGAAGCGGAAGCCGCCGCTTTCATCGCCGCATTGACGCCGTCTTTATCGACCTCGCCCTCGACGATCGCGACCAACTGGGTCAGCGAACCGGTGGGAACGGGAACGCGCTGCGCGCAGCCGTCCAGAACGCCGTTGAGTTCGGGGATGACCAGGCCGATCGCCTTCGCGGCACCCGTGCTGTTCGGGACGATGTTCGCCGCCGCCGCGCGCGCACGGCGGAAGTCGCCTTTGCGGTGCGGGCCGTCCAGCGTCATCTGGTCGCCCGTATAGGCGTGGATGGTGGTCATGTAGCCTTTTTTGATCTTCGCGAACTTGTTGAGCGTGTTCGCCATCGGAGCGAGGCAGTTCGTCGTGCAGGAAGCCGCGGAGATGATGGTGTCTTCGGGTTTGAGCGTGTTCTCGTTGACGCTGTAGACGATGGTCGGCAGATCGTTGCCCGCGGGAGCGGAGATGACGACCTTCTTCGCGCCGGCGTCGATGTGCGCCTGGCTCTTCGCCTTGGAGCAGTAGAAGCCCGTGCATTCGAGCACGACGTCTACGCCGATCTCCTTCCAAGGAAGATCTTTCGCGTCCTTTTCGGCATAGATCTTGATCTCCTTGCCGTCGACGATGATGGAGTTCTCGGTCGCGCTGACTTTGTCCGCCAGAGCATAGCGGCCCTGCGCGGTGTCGTACTTGAGCAGGTGCGCGAGCATTGCGGGGCTGGTCAGGTCGTTGATGGCGACCACTTCATAACCCTTTGCGCCGAACATCTGACGGAACGCGAGACGACCGATGCGGCCGAAGCCGTTGATTGCAACTCTTACATTAGCCATGAAAAATTTCCTCCGAAATAAAATTTCCAAATTCCGGATGCCTGTCCGCGCCTGCGGCGCTTCGTGACATCGCAAACTAACAATATGATTATAACAAATCCCGCAAATTTAGTCAATAGTTTGCACGAAATACTTTTGTTTTTGTGGCATTCCCTGCCAAAACTTCTATTTCAGCGCATCGGGATTGAGGCCGCGTAGTTCTTCGATGACGAACAAACCGTCCTTGCGCACGAGCATATCGTCGAAATAGATCTCGCCGCCGCCGTATTCGGGCGTCTGGATGAGCACCATGTCCCAGTGCACAGACGATTTGTTGCCGTTGTACGCGTCGTCGTAGCAGCAGCCGGGCGTGAAATGGATGGAGCCCGCGATCTTTTCGTCGAACAGGATATCCAGCATGGGTTTTGTCACGTACGGATTGACGCCGATGGCGAATTCCCCCACATACCGCGCGCCCGCATCGGTATCCAGCACGGCGTTGAGCGCGGCGGTGTTCGACGACGTTGCCTCCACGATCTTTCCCTTTTCAAACACCAGCCGCACGTTTTCGTGGCGGATGCCGTTTTCCAGCGTGGGCGCGTTGAAGGTGATCACTCCCTCCACGCTCTCGCGCACCGGCGCGGTATAGACCTCGCCGTCGGGAATGTTCAGGTGCCCCGCGCACTTGACGGCGGGGATGCCGCGGACGGAGAACGTCAGGTCCGTCCCCGGCGAGACGAGGCGAACGCGGTCGGTGCGTTCCATGAGCGCTTTGAGCGCATCCATCGCCCTGTCCATTTTGGAATAGTCAAGGGTGCACACGTCGAAATAGAACTTTTCGAACGCCTCGGTAGACGTGCCCGCATTCTGCGCCATGGCGGGATTGGGGTAGCGGAGCACTACCCATTTCGTCTTTTTGACGCGGATCTCGTGGTGCACGGGGAAGGAGAACAAGCGGTCGTATGCCTGCATGTTCGCCGCGGGGACGTCCGAAAGTTCAAAGGTGTTGTCGCCGCCGCGGATGCCGATGTAGCAGTCCATGTCCTCCATGCGGTACTTGGCATAGCGGGCGCGCAACTTGCAGTGCTCTTCGCCCGTGCCGAGCAGAAGGGCGCGCTCCACGCACATGTCCACCATCTCCACGAACGGATACCCGCCCGCGGCAAACACGCGCTCGACGAGCGCGCAGACCAGTTCGTTCCCGATCCCGCGCGCCTCGATGAGCACCTTTTCGCCCTTTTGGCAGCGGACGGAATAATTGACGAGAATATCGGCGAGAGCGTCGATCCCGGGGTCTCTCATATCTGTAAATGCCTCCCGTTTTTTATTTTTTCCATTATACCATTGTGCGCAAAAAAAGTGAAAGCGATTTGCAAAAATTTTTCAAATAATATTGCTTTTTGTCCCCTTTTGTTGTACAATAGGGCATGGAAATTATTTTTCGGAGGTTTTCTTTATGCCTTTGGTAACATCTACGGAAATGTTCAAAAAAGCATATGCAGGCGGATACGCGATCGGCGCGTTCAACGTGAACAACATGGAGACCATTCAGGGGATCGTGGAAGCGGGCAAGGAGTGCAACTCCCCGCTCATCCTGCAAGTCTCTGCCGGCGCGCGCAAATACGCCAACCCTGTCTATCTGAAACATTTGGTCGAAGCCGCCGTCGACACCACGGGGCTGCCCATCGTGCTGCACCTGGATCATGGCGCGGATTTCGAATCCTGCAAATCCGCCGTGGACGACGGGTTCACTTCCGTCATGATCGACGCTTCGCACCATTCCTTCAAAGAGAACATCGAGATCACGAAAAAGGTCGTCGCCTATGCGCATGAGCGCGGCGTCGTCGTCGAAGCGGAACTGGGACAACTTGCCGGCATCGAAGACGCCGTCAACGTCAAGGCGGAAGACGCCTCCTTCACCCATCCCGACGAAGTGTGCGAGTTCACCGAAAAGACGGGCATCGACTCCCTCGCCATCGCCATCGGCACCAGCCACGGCGCGTACAAGTTCAAGCCCGGCCAGAAGCCGCAACTGCGCTTTGATATCCTCGAAGAAGTGGGCAAACGCCTGCCCGGCTTCCCCATCGTGTTGCACGGCGCTTCTTCCGTGCCGCAGGAGCGCGTGGCGATCATCAACCAGTTCGGCGGACACATGCCCGATGCGATCGGCATCCCCGAGGACATGCTCCGCAAAGCCGCGACGATGGCGGTCTGCAAGATCAACATCGACTCCGACCTGCGCGTCGCATTCACGGCGGCCATCCGCAAACACCTGTTTGAGAATCCTTCGCACTTCGACCCCCGCCAGTACCTCGGCGACGGCCGTACCGCGGTCAAAGATCTTGTCCGCCACAAGATCCTCAACGTTCTCGGCAGCAACGGCAAGGCATAACCCGAAAACATATCAGATATATTGCGCCGTCCGCAGATGCGGACGGCGTTTTTGTATGCGCCGCGCCCGCGTTCGATGACGCGGGCGCGGCGCATACAAATTACCCGCAAAAACTCCCGCGGGCGCAAAAATTGAAAATGCCCGCAGAACAAACCGCAGGCACGACAATCGGAAAATGCCCGCGCCGCAAAAGCGGCGCGGGCACACGGTTTACAGATAAGCGTGGCGTTCCCGCCTTTCCCCTTCCAAAAAGCCGCTCAGCCCTCGCCCGGCGGGCGGCGCCTTCCCTTGACGAAGGAAAACGCGCACCTGGAATGACCGTTGGCGAGCGTTTCGCCGCAACTTGCGACGATCTGCGGCAGAAGCCCCGCAAACATCGCGCGCTCGTACTCGCAGAACAGGATGCGCAATTCGGGACAGCCGAATTTGCCCGCAATGGCGCAATACATGCACTGATGAATGTTGAAGCGGATGGAACGGCGCCGCAGTTCGAGGTCGCCCGAAATCCAGCCTTCGGCGGGGAATTTGTATTCGATGAAATTTTTGATGTTGCGGCGGAACGCTCCGAACGGAAAGACGGGGCGCATCTGATTTTTAAGCGCCTGCCCCGCGTTTTCCGCCGCCCGCAGCATTTCCCGCCGCACCAGCGAAACCGCGACCTGTTCGCGATAGCCGAACGCGAGCAACGTCTTGTAATAGGCGATCACCGGGTAGACAAAGCGCTTTAACTGCCGCTCGAACGTCAAGCTGTTGCGGTAATCGGTGGTGACAACCAGTTCGGTGTACAGTTTGGCGGCGCGCTGATAGATCTTTTTTCCGTCCGCTTCGCCGAAGCGCAGCGCACAACTCTTTTCCAGCCCCGTAAAATCCGTGTCTTCGAAATTCATCTCCCCTTATCCCCTGCGAAGGAATCTCCTTACGCACCTTTATTATACATTCCGCGCAAAAAATTGTCAACAACCCGCAAAATTTTTTCGCAAACGCTTGACATTCTTTGATTTTACTGTATAATATTAATTAGTAATAATTATTATTTAGGAAAATTATGGAACGGAGAAATACGATACAGCGACAATTGGTCGCGGAGGCGGTATGCCGACTGGATCACCCCCAGGCGGAAGAAGTGTACGAAGAAGTTTCGCGGGAACATCCGCACATCAGCAAGGCAACCGTGTACAGAAATCTGAATCTTTTGGCGGAGGACGGGACGATCGGGAAACTGCATCTTTGCGAAGGGGCAGACCGCTTTGATTTCCGCCCCGAAAAGCACTATCACCTGCGCTGTAAAAAGTGCGGAAAGGTATTCGACGCGCACATCCCCCTGCTGCCCGAACTGGAGCAGGTCACAGACGAGGCGGACGGGTTTTGCATCGAATCGTACCAACTGGAATTCATCGGCATTTGCGCCGCATGTAATAAACAAGCATAACGGAGGTTATACAAATGGCAAAGGAACTCAAAGGCTCCAAGACGGAAGCCAATCTGCAGGCCGCGTTTGCGGGCGAATCGCAGGCGCGCAACAAGTACACCTACTACGCAAGCAAGGCGAAAAAGGAAGGCTATGTGCAGATCGCTGCCTTGTTCGAAGAGACGGCGAACAACGAAAAGGAACACGCGAAGATCTGGTTCAAACTGCTGCACGGCGGCGACGTCCCCTCGACGGACGCCAACCTCGAAGACGCGGCGGCGGGCGAAAACTATGAATGGACGGACATGTACGCGACTTTTGCCAAAGAGGCGAAGGAAGAAGGGTTCGACCACATCGCGTTCCTGTTCGAAAAGGTCGGCGAGATCGAGCGCGAACACGAAAAGCGGTACCTCGCCCTGCTGAAAAACGTGAAGGAAGGGCTGGTATTCTCCCGCGACAACGAGTGCGTATGGCAGTGCAGCAACTGCGGCCACCTCGTGATCGGCAAAAAGGCACCCGAGATCTGCCCCGTCTGCTCGCATCCGAAGGCATACTTCCAGATCAAAGCGGAAAATTATTGAGAAAGAGTTCACGCAAAAGGTTCACGAAATTTGTTTCGTGCTGACGAAACAAATTTCCGTGATCTGAGGGAGACACCGACGTCGCGCTTTGCGCTCTGTCGTTTTCTCCCTCGCCGCGCGATGTTTTGGGGCACACCTCCATCATGCGCGCCGCATTCAGCCTTTCCTTGAGCGCGAACGCGCAAATTGAGTGCGCTCCGCGAAAAGCACGGTTTTCGCTCGCGCCATGATCATTGAGCGGCGCAACGCCGCGCGAGGTACGTTTATGAACAACAAGGCTTTTCAGGCACTTTCCTACGGCGTTTACATCGTTTCCACCTGGAACGAAGGGACGCCCGCAGGCTGCACCGCCAACTGCGCGGCGCAGATCACCGCGACGCCCGCGACCGTGATGGTCAGCATCAACAAGAACAATTTTACGCACGACTGCATCCGCAAATGCGGCTATTTTTCGCTGACCGTGCTCGCCGAGACCAGCGATCCCGCCATCATCGGGACGTTCGGGTTCCGCACGGGCAAGGACTATGACAAGTTTGCCCACGTGCAATGGCAGGTGCGCGACAAACTGCCCGTGCTTTCGGACGGGTGCGCGTACGTGTGCTGCAAGGTGATCGACAGCATGGACACGGCGACGCATACCGTGTTTTTGGGCGAAGTGATCGGCGCCGACACTCTGCGCACCGACCCGCCCATGACCTACGCCTACTACCACACCGTGATCAAGGGCAAGACGGCAAAGAACGCGCCGACGTACATCGCCGAACAGCCCGAGCCGAAAGCCAAATACGTGTGCAAGATCTGCGGATATGTGTACGACGGCGAGACGCCCTTCGAACAACTGCCCGACGACTGGAAGTGCCCGCTGTGCGGCGCGCCAAAATCCATGTTTGAAAAACGCTGAAAAAAGGCGGCATCGCATGACTTGCGGCGCCGCCTTTTTTGTAACAGAATACGAGGGGCGCCCGCTGAGCGGGCGCCCTTTTTGGTTACTTCTGCGATGCGGAAAATGCGTTCAGCCGCTCCTGCAACGCGTTGACGAACATGGCGACGTGCCATCCGTCGCAGACGGCGTGGTGCACCTGCACGGCAAAGGGCAGCAGGCGCTTTCTGCCGCGCAAAAAATATTGGCCGACGGTAAAGATCGGTGAGAAAAAGTGCGAACTTTCGGGCAAATTGAGGCTGAATCCCGTAAAACTTGCCCAGGGAATGCAGGACACGTTGAAAACGTTGCCCTCCGCACAGGGTTTATCCTCCGCGGCATGCGCGCCGCCGTACTCCGCCCTGTCCCGCAGATACCGCCCGTAAAACACCGAAAAATTTTCGTCGTATTCCGTCCAGACGTTGGAAAAACGTTTGTCTTCCTCGTGGAACACGGTATAAAACGGGTGCGTCCTGTCGAACCAGCCCAATCCCGCTTCCGTCTCTGCCATGCGAAATTCCCTGTGCGCATTCACTTCGGCGGCAAGGCAATGCAGAAAACAGGGAAAAAAGCGGACGCCCGCGCCTTTCGCGTGTGCGTACAGCGCCGTGACGTCCAATTCCGTGCTGAACGAAAACGAGCAGGGCGCTTCCTGCGTGAAATATCCGAACTCCTTTTCCCGCCCGAGTTCTGCGGGCGTGATGGTATGAAATGCCATGTCCCCTCCGTCCGCGCGCGCCCGCAAGGTCACGCGGCATATAAAGTGCAAAAAAGGGATCTGCGCGTGCAGACCCCTGTTTTGTTGTTCGTTCAGCCTTCCATTTTTTCGAGAAGTTTGAGGTCGATACCCTTTTCGCCGATCTTGATGATCTCGACTTTGACGGTGTCGCCGATGTTGAGGACGTCCTCGACCTGGTTGACGCGCTTGTCCGAAAGGCGGGAGATGTGGATCATGCCGTCCTTGCCGGGCGCGAGTTCGACGAACGCGCCGACCTTGGACAGGATGCGCACCACCGAGCCGATGAACATGTCGCCCACCTCGGGATCGCGTGCGATGGAGAGGATGATCGCCTTGGCGCGCTCCGCGTTGTCCGTGTTCTCGCCGTAGGTTGCGATGCAGACCTTTCCGTCGTCGTCGATATCAATCTTGACATTGGTCTCCTCGATGATCTTGTTGATGACCTTGCCGCCGCTGCCGATGACCTCGCGGATCTTATCGGGATCGATGTTGAAGGAGATGATCTTGGGCGCGTACTTGGAAAGTCCCTTGCGCGGTGCGGGCAGAACATCGAGCATCTTGTGCAGGATGAACCGACGGCCGTCGTTCGCCTGTGCGATGGCGCGGCGCAGGATATCCTCGGAAATGCCCTTGATCTTGATATCCATCTGGATGGCGGTGATGCCCTTTTCGGTGCCCGCGACCTTGAAGTCCATGTCGCCGAGGAAGTCCTCAAGGCCCTGGATATCGGTCAGGATGGCGACGCGGTCGGACGCGGTGTCCTTGATGAGCCCCATCGCGCAGCCCGCGACGGGCGCCTTGATGGGCACGCCCGCATCCATCAGCGCCAGCGTGGAGCCGCAGACGCTCGCCTGCGACGTGGAACCGTTGGAACTGAGAACGTCGGACACCATGCGGATGGCATACGGGAATTCGGCTTCGTTCGGCACGACGGGTTCGAGCGCGCGCTCGGCGAGAGCGCCGTGCCCGATCTCGCGGCGGCCGGGGCTCTTCAGGCCCTTGGCTTCGCCCGTCGAGTAGCCGGGGAAATTGTACTGGTGCATATAGCGGTTGGCGACTTCGTCGTCCAGCCCGTCCAGTTTCTGCACTTCGGACAGCGTGCCGAGGGTGCAGGTGGTGAGCACCTGCGTCTGGCCGCGGGTGAACACGCCCGAACCGTGCACGCGGGGCAGAACGCCCACTTCGCACCAGATGGGACGGACCTCGGTCAGGCTCCTGCCGTCGGGACGGATGCCCTTGTCCAGGATCTTGGCGCGCACCTTTTCCTTGGTGAGGTAGTACAGGCTGTCCTTGATCTCGCGCGCCTTGTCGGGATAGGTATCCGCAAAATGCGCGAGCACGTCCTTTTCCACTTCGTTCTGTTTGGCTTCGCGCGCCTGGCGGTCATACTCTTCGAGCGCGGCGTCCAGTTTCGCCGAAGCATAGGCGCGGACCGCCGCGTCGATGTCCTCGGGGACGTGGTAGAGATCCATCTGCCGTTTGGGCTTGCCGATCTCTTTTTGGATGCCTTCGATGAAGGCACACTGTTTTTTGATCTCTTCGTGGCCGAACAGGATGGCGCCGACCATCTCCTCGTCGGAGACTTCCTGCGCGCCCGCTTCGACCATCATGATCGCGTCCTTGGTGCCCGCGAGGCTCAGGGCGATGGTGCTCTTTTCACGTTGGGCGTTGTCGGGGTTGATGATATAGTTCCCGTCCACCAGGCCGACCTGCACCGAACCCGTGGGGCCTGCCCAGGGGATATCGGAAATGCTCAGCGCGATGGAACTGCCGAGCATCGCAAACGGCTCGGGCGGGATGTTGGTGTCCACGGACAGCGCCGTCGCGATGACCACGACGTCGTTGAACAGCCCCTTGGGGAAGAGCGGGCGGATGGGACGGTCGATGAGGCGGGAGGTCAGGATGCCCTTATCGCTTGCCCTGCCCTCGCGCTTTTTGAAGCCGCCCGGGATCTTGCCCACCGCATACATCTTCTCTTCGAAATCGACCTGCAACGGGAAAAAGTCCATCCCCTCGCGCGGCGTTTCGGACATAGTGACGTTGACCATGACGACGGTATCGCCGCAACGGACGACGCAGGAACCGTTGGCCTGTTCCGCATATTTCCCCGTTTCGACGATGACTTTCCTGCCGCCGATCTCCGTTTCGAATTGCCTGAAAGTTTTTGTCATTCTATCCTCCTTGCTTGTGTTCCGCGGAAGTCCCTGACCCCCGCAAATCGACAAAAAGGGCGAACGTGTTCGCCCTTGTTTTTTCGCTTACTTTCTCAGATCGAGACGCGCGATGATCTCCCTGTACTTCTCGATGTCCTTGGATTTGATGTAATCCAGAAGCCCGCGGCGCTGGCCGACCATTTTCAGAAGGCCGCGGCGGCTGTGATTGTCGTGCGGGTGCGCCTGCAAATGCTCGTTCAGGTGGTTGATGCGCTCGGTCAGAAGCGCGATCTGCACTTCGGAAGAACCGGTGTCCCCGTCGTGACGCTTGAACTCTTCGATGATCTGGGTTTTCTTTTCCTTTTCCATTGTTTTACTCCTTGGATGTTGATTCACGCAAGGCAAAGCACGGCGAGGAGAGCCGCGCGGCTTTGCACTGCGCATGGTCTTATTTTACCATACTTATCCCGAAATGTAAACCGTTTCGAGGGGCGAAGCGGGCACAATTCTCATTTCCCGCCGCAAAAACAGGCGCGTTTTTCGGCAATGACCTTGCCGACGGACGCGATGTACGTGGGGATATCCTTGGGCGCGCCCACGCGCTCGATGCGCGCCCCGCCCGCAAACAGTTTTTTGCTGACCGCGTTGGCGCCGCAGGCGAGGTTGTCGCACGTCTCTTCCATCACGTCCACGTTGTACACGCACGCCTTGCCGCGCTTGGTCCAGCCCGTGTTCTCGAAGTTGCCCGCCATGTATTTCTGGCGGTAGAGATAGTACGGAACGTACCCCGCGGCGTACAGTTTTTCGCGCGCGCAGGCGATCATCTCGCCCACCTGCCCTTCCTGCAGGCGGGATTCCTCTTCTTTGAGCCGCGCGCCCTTTTTCAGGCACAGCGTGTGCACGGTGATGTTGTCGGGCGAAAGCGCAACGGCGCGCTCCAAACTGCGTTCAAACTCCCGCGCGCTCTCGCCGGGAAGCCCCGCGATGAGGTCGCAGTTGACCGAAAACGGATATCCCGCCGCCAGCGCAAACGCCCTGTCCACATCCGCCGCCGTGTGCGCCCTGCCGATGCGGGCGAGCGTCTCGTCGCAGAAAGTCTGCGCGTTCACGCACACGCGCGTCGCGCCGTATTTTGCGATGAGGTCGAGTTTTTCGGCGGTGATCACGTCCGGACGCCCCGCCTCGACGGTATATTCCACCCCCTGCGGCAACAGCGGGGCGACCGAGCGCAGGACGTGTTCGATGCATTCCGCATCGGGCGCAAAAGGCGTTCCCCCGCCGATGTAGGCGCTGCGAAGGACGGTGAACAGTTCCTTGCAGGCGGCGATCTCCTCGTCCAGCGCGTGCAGATAGGGCCAAATATACTTGCCCGTGGCGCGGATGTCCGCGGTGATGAACGAACAGTAACTGCACTTGGAAGGACAGAACGGGATGCCGACGTATAAGTCGGTGCCCGCGCAGGGCGCGTACAGCCCCTCCTGCGCGCGCAGCACGTCGGCGACGAGGGCGATGTTTTCGGGCGAGACGCCGAACGTTTCGAACAGCGGTTCGAACGGCCTGCCCGCCGCCAACTCGGCGTAGGCGAGTTTTGTGGGACGGATGCCCGTCAGCGCGCCCCAGGGCATGCGCCTGCCCGTGTATTCGGACAGCGCCCGATACAGGGCGAGTTTGGCAAAGCGGCGGGCGTAGCGCTTGTATTCGAGTTCGCCCGCGTACGGCTGCCGCATGCAAAAGGAACGGCGCACGCCGTCCACGGTCACGTCGTTGTAAAAACAGTCCCCTTCCGCGCGGAAGGTATGTTCGATGTCGGGAAGGTCGCCGAACAGCCGGACGACGTCCATCATTTCCTGGTTCAAAAATTGTGTGTCGGTCTTGAACATGATCTTATCGGTACGGGTTGTATGCGCGCTCATGCGCGAGGGTGGTCGCTTCGTCGTGCCCCGGGTAAACGGTGAGATCCCCATCGATCGCGAGCAGGCGGCGCAGGCTTTCGCGCAGCGCAGAAAGGCTCCCGCCCGGGAAATCCGTCCTGCCGATGCTCTCCGCAAAGAGGGTGTCGCCCGTGAACAGCGCGTCGCCGACGCGGAAGCATGCCCCGCCCGGCGTATGCCCGGGCGTCGCGATGACGGCAAAGCGCATGCCGCCAAGATCGAGCACGTCGCCGCCGCGGAAGGTGAACGCGACGGGGAACCTGCGCACGGGCACGCCCGCGAGCGCACCCAGATTTTCGGGCGCGAACAAGTGCGGCAGGTCCGCTTCGGAAATGCCGACGCGCGCGCCCGCCGCCTGTGCCGCGGCACAGCCCGCAATGTGGTCGAAATGTGCGTGCGTGAGCAGGACCGCCTCCACGCGCAGTCCCTTTTCGCGCGCGAACGCGAGCGGTTCTTCGCCGCCGCAGTCGATGAGGACGGCGGTCTTTCCGTCCTCGGTCAGAAGATAGGAATTTGCCCGCAGTGCGCCTGCGGGCAGAGTGTAGACGGTCATTGCATGCCCTCCGTCATTTGGTCGCGGTGCGGAACACCTCGTCGATGCGCTCGTCCTCGCGGATCTTTTTGATGAGCAGGTCGATGTCCTGCTTGCCGTTGAGGCGGATGTTCGCCTCGATGACAGCGTCCTTGTTCTTGTCGAAGCGCGAATTCACGCCCGTGATCATCAGGCGCATGTCGCTGACGACGGAGGTGAGCACGGACAGCGCCACGCCCTGGTCCTTCGCCTTGATAACGATGCTCGCGACGAAACGGACGCCGCTCGTCTCCGGCCATTCAGCGGGCAGGATGCGGCTGCCCTCCTCCGCTTCGAGGCTGTGCAGGTTGGGACAGTCGGCGCGGTGGATGACCACCCCCCTGCCGCGGGTGACAAACCCCACGATCGCATCGCCCGGCACGGGGTTGCAGCATCCCGCAAAGCGGGTCAGAAGACCCGCCATGCCCTTGACGATGACGCCGCCCGAATCGGCATGCGCGTCGCCGCCGCGGTAGACGGGTTCCTTGGGCACCGTCTTTTTATAAAAGTCGATGAGTTTGACGAGCACCTGGTTGACGGTGATCGCGCCGTAGCCCACGGACGCGAACATCTCGTCCTGCGAGAAGAAAGAGAACTTTTCCGAAAGTTTGGCAAAACTCTCCTCGGTGAGGATGGCGGAGAGGGTATACCCGCGGCGCTTCGCCTCCGATTCGAGCATGGTCCTGCCCAGTTTGACGTTTTCCTCCTTCATCTCGCGCTTGAAGAACTGTTTGATCTTGGCGCGGGCGCTGGAGGATTTGACGATCTTGAGCCAGTCCCAGGACGGGCCTTTGGACGCGGAAGATGTGACGATCTCCACGACGTCGCCCGTCTGCAGCGTGGTGTTGAGCGGCACCATCTTGGAATTGACGCGCGCGCCCGTGCAGCGGTTGCCGATCTCGCTGTGGATGGCATACGCGAAGTCGATGGGCGTGGCGTCCTTGGGCAGGGAGATGACCTTGCCCTTGGGGGTGAACACGAGCAGTTCGTTGGAGTACAGTTCGGTTTTAAGACTGTTGAGAAAATCCTTGGAATCTTTGAGCCCGCCCTCCCAGTCCAGCACCTCGCGGATCCAGGACAGGCGCTCGGTGAACGCGGAATCTTCGGATTTCTTTTCCTTATACTTCCAGTGCGCCGCGATACCGAATTCGGCAGTGCGGTGCATCTCGGCGGTACGGATCTGGATCTCGAAGGGCTGGCCGAACTCGGTGGCGACGGTGGTATGCAGGGACTGGTACATGTTCGCCTTGGGGGTGGCGATGTAGTCCTTGATGCGCCCCGGGATGGGTTTCCAGCGCTTATGGATCTTGCCGAATACTTCATAGCACTCGTCCACCGTTCCGACGATGACGCGCACCGCGGTCAGGTCGTAGATCTGGTCGAGGGATTTGTTCTGCGTCTTCATCTTTTTATAGATGGAATAGAAGTGCTTTGGCCTGCCGAACACCTCCCCTTCGATCTTGCTCTCGTCCAGGATGTTCTTGATCTCCTTGACGACGTAGTCGACGAAGTTGTGCCGCTCGTACAATTTCTGGTGGATGCTGGCGACGAGGAACTCGTACGCTTCGGGTTCGAGATATTTCAGGCACAGGTCTTCCAGTTCGCACTTGATCTGCGAGATACCCAGCCTGCCCGCGAGCGGGGTGTAGATGTCCAGCGTTTCCTGCGCCATGCGGATCTGCCGCTCCTGCGAGAGGAAGTTGAGCGAGCGCATGTTGTGCAGGCGGTCGGCAAGTTTGATGATGATGACGCGGATGTCCTTCGCCATGGCGACGAAGATCTTGCGGAAGTTTTCCGCTTCCGCCTCTTCCTGCGATTTGAATTCGATCTTGTCCAGTTTGGTGACGCCCGCGACCAATTCGAGGATCTCCTCGCCGAACTGACTGCGGATGTCCTCCTCGGTGACGGGCGTGTCCTCGATGACGTCGTGCAAAAAGGCGGCGGCGATGGTCGCGCTGTCCAGCCCCAGTTCCATCAGGATCTCGGCGACGGCGCAGGGGTGGATGAAGTACGCCTCGCCCGAAGCGCGCTTCTGCCCCGAGTGCGCCTGTTCGGCAAACTTATAGGCGCGCAGGAGCATGGCGCGCTCCTCGCCCGCATAATTGTCGTAGATCCTCTGTATGGCGGTATTCATGCGTTTTCCCCCTGCCGCAATGCGGCGGCGTAGATCGCCGAACGGCTCAAATCGGTCTTGCCGCGGTCGGAAGCGAGCACTCTGCCGTTTTCAAAGCGGACGATGCCCAGTTCAGCGAACACTTCCAGTGCGAACACGGTCTGCCGCGGCGGGAACAGTTCCTTTGCCGCGAGCGCGGCGGAAACGCTGTCCTCCCCCGCCATGCCCGCGCGCACCGCGCGGAACACCGCGCCCAGCGCCTCGCGCGAGGTATCCAGCCCCGCCGCCAGCGACGAGGGAAGATCGGCGCAGTACACCGTCTTGCCGGCAAGACCGCGAATGCCGCGGTCGGCGGGCGTGTACAGAAACACGACGTCGCGGTACAGCGACACCTCGGCGTCGGGCGCGGGCGAAAGCAGGACCGTGTTGCCGACGTTGAGCGAAGCGGGGCGGAAGCAGTCGCATTGCAGGCCCGCGACGCAGTCGGCAAAGCGGGGCGGAACTTCCCCTTCCGCAATGACGAGCAGTCCGTATTTGCAGTGTTTGCGCGCGGCGCGGATGCGCGCCTCGATCTGTTCGGCGCTCTCCGCCGCGTACGTCACCGAGACGGGCGCCTCGCGCAGGCGGAGCAGATCGCTCCGATACAGCAAAAGCCGCGTGCGTTCGCCCGCCTCGCCCGAAAAGAGCACGTCGCGCACGACGCCGCGCGCGCTCTCGTTGCCGCGGAAGCGGGACACGCCGCATTCGTAGACGACGGTCTTGCCGAGGTCGGACGCGAGCAGAGGCAGTGCGCGTTCGCCGCCGAACCATACAAAATCCATGCCGTCCGCCGACAGCGTCAGGTGCGGCATGCCCTCCTTCATGCGGCGCGCGGACAGAGCGCGCGGACGCATGGAAAAGAGCGGGCGGCGGTTGCCGACGCCGTACGGTTCCAGCCGTTCCAATTCCTTGGCAAGCCCGAGATCGAAGGCGTCCGTCTCCTCGCACACATACAGTTTGGGGATGAAATCCTCCGTCTTCGTATTGGAAGCGATGTAGTCGCACAGCGCGCGTTTTAAGGGCAGGAACTGATCGGCTGTGATGCCCACGCCCGCCGCCTGCGCATGCCCGCCGAACGCCGTAATGTGCGCCGAACACGCTTTGAGCGCCTCGTAGATGTTGATGTTTTCGATGGTGCGCGCCGAGCCCTTGAGCATGTCGCCGCGGCGCACGAACAGGATGCACGGGCGGTTGAACTCCTCGGCAAGCCGCGCCGCGACGATGCCGACCAGCCCCGAATTCCAGTGTTCGTCCTCCAGCATGATGACGTCGTCGAATGCACCTTCTTTGGCGAGTTTTTCTTTGGCGGAGCGGTAGGCTTCATCGCACAGTTGCTGGCGTTCGAGATTGAACTCATGCAGGCGGCAGGAAAGTTCGTAGATCTCCGATTCCTTTTCCGCCGTGAACAGGCGCAGGGCACAGTTAGCGTCCCCCATCCTGCCCGCCGCGTTGATGCGCGGCGCGGCGACGAAGGCGAGCGACTGGGCGGTGAGTTTTTCTTTTTTGGAAGCGAGCAGATAGCGCAGCGCCGCACGGGGCTTGCTTTCGATGCGCGCGATGCCCTCGCTGACGATGTCGCGGTTTTCCCCGACCAGGGGGACGCTGTCCGCGACCGTCGCGACCGCCGCGAGATCGATCAGATCGTACGCACCCTTGCCGAGCAGGGCGCAGGCGATCTTGAAGGCGACGCCCGCGCCGCAGAGATTGTCGTACGGATAGTCGTCCGCAAGTTTGGGATTGACGAGAAGGCAGTCCGGCAGTTCGTCGGGCAGTTCGTGGTGATCGGTGACGGCGATGCGCACCCCTTTGGACTGCACGTAGGCGACCTCGGCGGCATTGGACACGCCGCAATCCACCGTGACGATGAGCGACGGCGCGTGTTCCGCCAGAATGCGGTCGATCGCGGCGACGCTCATACCGTAGCCGTCCGCGCGCTCGGGAATATACGCGGCGGCGTGCACGCCGTGGCGGCGCAGGGCGGTGAGCAGGATGGCGGAGGCGCACACGCCGTCCGCATCGTAATCGCCGAACACGGCGACGGTGCCGCCCGCGGCTTTGACCGCCTCGATCTCCCCCACCAGTTCGCGCATGCCGCGCAT
This sequence comes from uncultured Clostridia bacterium, assembly GCA_944341895.1. Classification (GTDB taxonomy): domain Bacteria; phylum Bacillota; class Clostridia; order Christensenellales; family Borkfalkiaceae; genus Borkfalkia. Next base: position 12,690 of record CALVMB010000015.1, on the reverse strand, counting down.
CAGGAAGGGCGAGAGCAGATTCTTTGCCGAAGGGTGCAGAAAGCGTTCCGCCTTTTCGGGCGTATCCACGCCGCGCGAAAGGAGGATGCGCGCCGTCAGTTCGCGCAGACCGCACGCATGCGCAAGTTCGCGCGCGCGCGCGGTCTGTTCGGCGGTGAATGTATATTCGGTCTCGACCAGTTTCATGGGATTCTCCTTGCCGAAAGCCTGCGGCGTGCCGGGTGGAAACAAAACCTCGGAAAAAGCAAAAAGCGAGAGCATTGCCCCCGCCTTTCGTGAATTTGCTGTGAGTTACTCCGCCTGTTCCGCGGCATCCGCTGTGGCGGCTTTGGCGCGGCGTTTTTCGGAGGCGTAGTTGTATTTGGATTTTTCGGCGCGGCGCGCGTCCGACGCCGTTTTGATCGCCGCGTACATCGAAGGCGCGATCAGCACCGAAGTAAAGGTGCACACGAGCACCCCGATCAGTGCCGCGATCATGATCCACGTCAGGCTGACGCCCGTGCAGAGGCCGACGATCCCGCCGACCATGCACACCGCTGCGAGCCCGATCGCCGCGGCAAAGATGCCGTTGCGGCTGAGCGCGGCGCCCGCCGCGACTTCTTCCGCCGCCGTCATGGAAACGGCCGCCTCGTCGCGTTCACGGTCGCGCAGCAACATGCGGATCCTGCCGAACAGTGCCGATTCAAAGAGCGCCGAAAGGATGAGCACAAAGACGGCGACCCCGACCATCGCGGCGCCGGCGGGGATGCGCAGCAGCGCGATGAGGGCAAAGGTGAGCAACACGTCGAACAGAGCCATCGCAAAGGCGGTGACGCCCATGCCCAGGCGGAAACGGATGGCGACATACGCCAGCAGCACGACGAGCACGACCGCCGCGCCGACCGCCGTGCGCCAGACGGGCGCGGGCTGTGCGGCGTATTCGATGTTGTTCGCGGAAACGGTGATGACAGCCGCCTCGACGCCCTCGATGCCCGCCCCTTCGAGCGCGGTCTGCAACTGCGAGGCGTACTCGGTGAGGTCGCGGTCCGCTTTGCCCGCAAGGACGAATTCGAGGATATCGTCGGTGAGCGAATAGGAAGTGCCGTAGCGCACTTCGGCGACGGAATAGCCGTCCGCACTCAGTTTGTCGAGAAAGAACTCTTCCAGCGGGTCGCGCAGATCGCCCTGCGCGAGGTAGCCGGAGACCTGGATGCTGACCGCATCCTTTTTGGAGGTATCCTTGGCAAAACCGAGGAACCCGCACACGAACGCGCCCGCCACGATGACCGCCAGCGCAACGGCGACCAGGATGAGGACCGTCTTTTTGGAAAGGAGTTTACTCTTCATCTTCGTCTGCCTCCTCTCTGCGGAAATTGCAGAACGCGATCTTGTTTTTGGGCTGAGCCATGAACATATACAGATAGAAGCGGGTGACGCCCAACGTGCATGCCGCCGAAAGCAGGATGCCCGCAAGGAAGATCGCCGCCGCAAAATGCGCGCTGCCCGTGGCAATGAGCATCACAATGAGCGACGCCGCCGCCAGGATGACGTGCACGTCGATGGTGAGCGCAAGGCTCCTGCGATAGCCCGATTTGATGGCGGCGGTCAGCGTCTTGCCCTTATAAAACTCGTCGCGGATGTTGCGGTATGCGAACCGGTTGAACGCCGTCATGACCGCCGAAGCGAGCACGATCGCGAGGACGCCCGCGAGATCGACGACCATGCCGCCGATGAGGGAAATGCAGAGAACGAACGCGAGGATATAGGTCAGGAACGCGTAGGCGTGCGCCAGCCCCATGCCCTTGTACAGAACGAGCGCCGCGACGAGCACCGCCACGAACAGCACGCCGATCGCGATGGTGATCGCAAGCGCGGTATGCGTGCCCGCGCTGGGTTCGAAGGTGTTGACCTGCGAGTATTGCAGGACGAGCGAGAACGCGTTTTCTTCATCCAGTGCGGAATCGAGCACCGACGCCGCCGTCTGCGCGTCCGCGCGCTCGGTAAAGGAGCCGGAAATGTACAGTGTGGAAGTGTCCTGTTCGCTGCTGATGCCGCTCACCGACAGCACCTGGTTGGTGCCGACGTACAGGTACAGCGTGGTCTGCTCGGCCTCCACCATGGACGCGGTCATCTCTTTGAAGCGTTCCCTGCCCTCTTTGGTGAACTTGAGCGCGACGGCATAGCCGCTGTCGCCCGCCGACGCGACGGAGAAGCCCTTGATATCCGCATCCGTCCAGGATTCCAGACCCTTGACCGAAGTGATCGTTTCGGACGTCAGATACAGCGAACCGCCGTAGGCGAAGGTATTAAACAAGTCGCCCGGCGTCTCGTCCCCGTACGGGATCTGCACGAAAATGGTATAATCGTCCTGCGTGGCGACGGTGTAATCCGCATACCCCTTGTCCGCAAAGCGGCGCTGCAGGGTGCGGAACGCGGCGTTGAACGAATCGACGAAGGACTCCTTCAGTGCGCCGTCCTCATACAGGTCCTCGGACAGATACACGCCCTTGTGCCTGGTGTAATCGGCGGGATTTTCCAGCCCACTCGTATCGCCATTGTTCTCCGCCGCGGTGTACAGCGATTCGATCAGATCATACTCCGACTGCGAAATGACGCCTTCGGGATAGTACACGGTGCTGTAGCCGCCGCCGAGATCGGTGCTCAGTTCGACCGAACCCAGCAAAGACCGATAATCGTACGGTGTTTTGGCTTGGAACGTCGGCGCGAAACAGATAAAGAGCAGTCCCAACAAAACGACGGTCACGAGAACGATCAGCGCCGCCGATTTCTTTTTGCCCATTGCCTCCTCCTGGTCCGAATGCGGCCCGCCGCAAAGCGCCGCCGCAAGGTTCATCGTTGCTTGTCCGCCCTCCGAAACGGAAAGCGGAAATATACTTAACAATTATAATAAAATTCACACTTTTAGTCAAGTGTAAACGCTTAATTTTTGCGGTTTTTTCCCGATATTCACAATTTTGCCTCTGCCAGGCGGCGCGCGGCGAGTTCGGCGTAGTCGGCGGCGTTGGCGCGGACGGAGGCGATCTCCTCCTCGGTGAGCGGCCGCACGACGCGGCACGGGCTCCCCAGCGCCAGGCTGCCCGCGGGGATGCGTTTGCGCGGCGGCACCAGCGCGCCCGCGCCGACGATGCTGTCCCGCCCGACGACGGCGCCGTCCATCACGATCGCGCCCATGCCGATGAGCACGTTGTCCTCCACCGTACAGCCGTGCACGACGGCGTTGTGGCCGATGGTCACCCCGTCCCCGATCACGGCGGGCACGCCCTTGCCCACGTGCACGGTGGCGTTGTCCTGCACGTTGGTCTGCCTGCCGATGTACACGGGCGCGAAGTCGCCGCGGATGCAGGCGCCGCCCCAGACGCTCGCGCCGTCGCCGAGGGAGACCTCCCCTTCCAGCGTCGCGCGTTCGTGGACGTATACGTTGTTCCCCGGTTTGATGGTATCCATACAGACTCCGAAGCGGGCGGCGCCGCGAAGCGCGGCGCCGCCCGTACGCACCCTTTTGCGGGAGGTGCGCCCGTCAGATTTTTTTGCGCTCGGCGAGGATGTGCATGGCGTTTTCGACGCGCTTGCGCATCATCGCGCAGGTGATCTCGTACGGCTCGTCGATATCGCCGTTGAAATGGTAGTTGTTCGCGCTGCACCCGCCGCTGCAGATGAACTTGGCAAAACAGCCGTCGCATTTTTTGCGCGTGAACAGACAGGAATTTGCGAACTTCGCGCGGATGCGCGCGTCGATCTTCCCCTCGTACACGTTGCCCATGTAAAATTCCTTGTCGCCCGCGAACTGGTGGCAGGGATAGACGTCGCCGTTCGGCAGTACGGACAGGTATTCGTTGCCCGCGCCGCAGGCGCTCACGCGCTTGGCAAGACAGGGTCCGCCCTCGAGATCGATGTTGAAATGGAAGAAGTTGAACCCCTTCCCCGCCGCGAAGCGGGAGAGGTACGCATCGCACAGGCGGTCGTACTCGTCGCAGATGCGGGGCAGATCGCTCTCCTTGATGGCGAGATCGGGAAGGTCGGTGACGACGGGCTCCATGGAAATGCTGTCGAACCCGTTGTCCGCGAGGAAAAGCACGTCGTCCGCGAAATCGAGGTTCTTTGCCGTGAAGGTGCCGCGGACATAATAATTTTTGTCGCCGCGGATGCGCACGAAGCGCCGGATGTTTTCGATGACGAGATCGAAACTGCCCTTGCCGTTCGCCGTCTTGCGCACGGCGTCGTGCACCTCTTTGCGCCCGTCCAGGCTCAGGACGACGTTCTCCATCTCCTCGTTGAGGAATTTTGCCGCGTCGTCGTCGAGCAGCAGTCCGTTGGTGGTGAGCGTGAACAGGAATTTTTTGCCCTTTTCCGCCGCCCGCGCCTTGGCATAGTACACCGTTTCCCGCACGACGTCCAGATTCATGAGCGGTTCGCCGCCGAAAAAGTCCGTTTCGAGGATCTTGCGGCCGCCCGAATTCTCGATGAGGAAATCGATGGCGCGCTTCGCCGTTTCGAGCGGCATCTTTTCGCGGGCGGCATGATAGGCGCCCTCGTCCGCAAAGCAATAACGGCAGCGCAGGTTGCAGTCGTGGCAGATGTGCAGGCACAGCGCTTTCAGTTCGCTCGATTTGACGGGCGCGGCCGAAGGCTCGGGCGCAAAGAGCAGCCCTTCGCGTTCGAGTTCGGCAAAATCTTCCTCGCACGCCCTGCGTTCCTCGGCGGAAACGGCAGACGTATCCGCCGCCTCGCCCAGTTTTTCGCGCAGCAGAAGCGCCGCCGCCTCGTCGCATTCGTGCAAGGAAGCGCTGCCCGTATCGAAAATATAGTGTTTGTCTTTATAACGGAAAACGTGAACCATCTTCTGTCCTCTTCCCGCACGATCGGGCGGGCAAAGACCGAGGAGCAGTTTTGCCTGCTCCTCGGTCTGCAATTTACTGATTCTTTTCGGGATCGTTCTCGCGCGAGATCCTCTCGCAGGACTGGTTTCCGACCGTGCAACTGGTTTTGCAGGCGGACTGGCAGGTGCTCCTGCACTCGCCGCAGCCGGTGACTTTCCGCGCCGCAGGGCGGGCGACCGTCTTGATCTTGTTCATGGCTCAATCTCCTTGTCGCATTTTTCTTTGGTCTATTATACTATACGCCGCAGAGAATTGCAAGCGTTTTTTCCGCGGCGGAGGGGTGCGCTCACGATTTTCCGCGCACATACCCCGCGACCAGTCCGCTGACCGCGCCCACCGCGGCGCCGAACAGCCAGTCGAGCACGTTGGACCAGCCGAAGGAGATGGAACCCGCGATGATCGCGAACAGGAAATAGGTCAGCACGATGACGCCCAGCCCGCTGAGCGCGCCTTTGAGCAGGCACCGCCCCGGGCGCAGGCAGACGATGCAGCCGACGAACACGGCGAGCGCCTTGATGACCTGGTTGACGGCGGCGACCGCCGTGGAGCCGATGGAAAACAGTTTGACGAACAACGCGAACACGAGCACCGCCGCCAGCGTGACGACCGCCGCGACGCAGATGCTCTTTCCGATTTCGGCCGCCGCACGGCCGCGCTCGCTCTGCATACAAAAATACCTCCGCATAGGGCTTTGTATACTCTATGCGGAGGCAGGCTTGTTTATTCGGAACTTATTCCGCTTTGTCCGCGGATTTTTTGGCGGGCTTGCGGGCAGGCTTTTGGGCGGATTCTTCCGCCTTTGCCTCTTCGGCGGGAACTTCCGCGGCGGGCGCGGATTCCTCGGCGGGAGCCGCTTCCTCTTTCACCGCTTCGGCAGCCGGCTGTTCGGCAACGGGCGTCTCTTCCGCCTTCGCCTCTTCGGCGGGCGTTTCGGCAGGCTGTTCCTTGACTTCCGCCGCCGCTTCGGGCTTGGCGTCCGTCTGGTAGATCGCCTGGCGGTCAAACTTCATATAACTGCAGTTGGAATCGTCCAGCCCCGTCTTGATGACGAAGGTGCCTTCCTCTTCGTTGACTTCGACCACTTCGCCGATGATGCCGCCGATCGTCTTGACCTTGTTGCCGGGACGGATGGCGTTGACGGTGTCGTTGAACGCTTTCTGGCGCTTTTTCTGGCTCAGGAACGACCAAACGAAAAACGCGATGAGCAGGACGATGATGACGCCGATGGCGATGTATCCCGTCGCTTCCGCAAGCAAAATGTTTTCCATGGATTGATAAACTCCTTTTAAGCGATTTGGATCGTTTACCATCATACAATTTTTTGCCGCTTTTGGCAACTGTTTTTCCGCGCGGATGGCAAAAAAATGTAAATTTCAGCAAATGCCCACAATCAGTATGCGCGCATCCCGCTCTTTTCAAACGCGATCAGAACTTTCCTTCCGCCGCGCCCGCGTACGTTTTGTAAAATTCCTCGCGGAATTCCCTGAGCCCGCCTTCGAGGATCGCCTGCCGCATGCGGCGCATCAGGCCGGTCAGGTAGGTGATGTTGTGCAGCGAAAGCAGCGTCGCCGCGAGGATCTCGCCCGCATTGACGAGATGGCGCAGGTATGCCTTGGTGTAGTTTCTGCAGCAGTAGCAGTCGCAGTGTTCGTCCAGCGGCGAAAAGTCCTCTTTGTAGACGGCGTTGCGCACCACGATCTTGCCCTTGCTCGTGAGCGCGGTGCCGTTGCGCGCGACGCGGGTGGCGAGCACGCAGTCGAACATGTCGATGCCGCGCATCACCCCTTCCACGAGGCAGTCGGGACTGCCCACCCCCATCAGGTAGCGCGGCACGTTCGAGGGCAGGACGGGCTGCATCGCGTCCAGGATCTCGTACATGAGCGGCTTGGGTTCGCCCACCGACAGCCCGCCGATGCCGATGCCGTATTTCGCGTACGGCGCGGCGGCGGCGATGCTCTCCATGCGCAGGTCCTTGAACACGTTGCCCTGCACGATGGGAAAGAGCGCCTGTTGTTCGTTTTTATGGGCGGCGGCGCACCGTTCCAGCCAGCGCACCGTGCGTTCGAGCGCGCCCTTGGAATAGTTGTAATCGGCGCCGTATTCGCTGCATTCGTCGAACTGCATGATGATGTCCGCGCCCAGCGCGTTTTCGATCTCCATCACCTTTTCGGGCGTGAAGAGATGCTCGCTCCCGTCGATGTGCGAGCGGAAACGCACGCCCTCATCGGTAATTTTATTCAGGTCGGCGAGCGAAAAGACCTGGAACCCGCCGCTGTCGGTAAGGATGGGTCGATCCCAGTGCATGAATTTGTGCAGGCCTCCCGCCGCCTTGACCAGTTCGTGCCCGGGGCGCATGTACAGATGGTAGGTGTTGGCAAGGACGATCTGCGCGCCCGCCTCTTTGAGGTCGCGCGGGAGCATGCCCTTGACCGTCGCCTGCGTGCCGACGGGCATATAGACGGGCGTTTCGATGTCGCCGTGCGGGGTATGAAAGATGCCCGCGCGCGCGCCCGTCTCGGGGTCGGTTTTGAGAACTTCGAAAGAAAAATAAGGATTGTCAGCCATAAGTCGAATACCAAAAAAAGACGCCGCGCAGACCGCAGAACGCGCGCCGGCAGATACGAGCCGCACGGGAGCGTACACGGACGTACGCGGCCATGCGGAGCCGCAACCGCGGCAAAGAGATGCGACGCTTATACGATCAGCATGGCATCGCCGCCGTTGTCGGGAGAGCGCCCCATGATGTCGGAGAAGCGAGCAGGTCGAGGAGCGGGCGGAAGCCGCGAGGGAGCGTACACAGACGTACGAGACCGAGCGGAGCCGCAACCGCGACAAAGAGATGCGACGCTTATACGATCAGCATGGCATCGCCGAAGGAAAAAAAGCGATACCTCTCCTCCACCGCCTCTTTGTAGACGGCGAGGCATTGTTCCCTGCCCATGAGCGCGGAAACGAGCATGATAAGGGTGCTTTCGGGAAGGTGAAAGTTGGTGATGAGCGCATCCACGCACTTGAATTTGTACGGCGGATAGATAAAGATGGAAGTATCGCCGCTGCACGGGCGCAGAAAGCCGCGCTCGTCGGCGACCGTTTCGAGGGTGCGCACCGAAGTGGTGCCGACGGCGATCACCCGCCGCCCCGCGCGCTTTGCCGCGTTGACGATGTCCGCCGCCTCCTGCGAGACACAATAGTATTCGGAGTGCATGACGTGGCGGGTGAGGTCTTCCTCCTTGACGGGGCGAAAGGTGCCCAGCCCGACGTGCAGCAGCACTTCGGCGACCTGCACCCCCATCGCGCGGATCTGCGCGAGCAGTTCCTGCGTGAAATGCAGTCCCGCCGTGGGCGCCGCGGCGGAGCCGTCCGTCTTGCAGTACACCGTCTGGTAACGGGTCTGGTCACGGAGTTTTTCGTGGATGTACGGCGGAAGCGGCATGCTCCCCACGCGGGACAGGATGTCCTCGAACACGCCGTCGAAGGCAAATTCGACGATGCGCTCCCCCGTCTCCGTCTGTCCCGTGACGGTGAGCGAAAGTTCGTCCGACACGGTCAGCCGCGCGCCGACGCGCGCCTTTTTGCCGGGACGGACCAGCACTTCCCATTCTTTGAGGTCGCGGCGCTTGAGCAGGAGCACTTCGACCTGCGCGCCGTTGGGCGTGCGGGCGTACATGCGCGCGGGAAGAACCTTCGTGTTGTTGACGACGAGAACGTCGCCGGGGCGCAGGTATTCCTTGATATCGCGGAAGATCCTGTGCTCGGTCTTCCCCGTCGCGCGGTCATACACGAGCAGACGCGAAGAATCGCGCGGCTCGGCGGGAGTCTGCGCGATCAGTTCTTCGGGCAATTCATAAAAATAATCGGATTTCAGAAGCATGATCTCTCCTATTCATCGTCGAACATGGAGGTTTGCAGACGCTGTTTTTCGCTCATCTTCATGCCCAGATGTTCATACCCGCCTTTCAGACACACCCGCCCGCGCGGCGTGCGCGCGATGAAACCGAGTTGCAGAAGGTAGGGCTCGTAGACGTCCTCGATGGTGTTCGCGTCCTCGTTGATGGTGGCGGCGAGCGTCTCCAGTCCCGCGGGGCCGCCGCCGAACTTTTCGATGAGCGCGCGCAGAAGGGCGCGGTCGGTATCGTCCAGCCCGAGTTCGTCCACGTCCATCTTTTTGAGGGCGAAACGGGCGGCTTGGACGCTCACCTGCGTTTCCCCCTGCACCGCCGCGAAATCGCGCACGCGTTTGAGCAGGCGGTTGGCGATGCGCGGCGTGCCGCGCGAGCGGCGGGCGATCTCCGCCGCCGCGTCCGCGTGCAGGTCGATGCCCAGCACGCGCGCCGAACGGGTGACGATCTGCGCCAGTTCGTCGGGCGTATACATATCCAAACGGCACAGGACGCCGAAACGGTCGCGCAGGGGCGATGCGAGCATGCCCGCGCGTGTGGTCGCGCCGACCAGCGTGAATTTTTTGAGGGTGAAGCGGATGTTGCGCGCGGACGGGCCTTTGCCCACGATGATGTCCAGCGCGTAGTCCTCCATCGCCGAATACAGCACTTCCTCCACCGCGCGGTTGAGGCGGTGGATCTCGTCAATGAACAGGACGTCCCCCTCGTTGAGGTTGGTCAGGATGGCGGCGAGGTCGCCCCCGCGCTCGATGGCGGGGCCGCTGGTGAGTTTGATCTGCACCCCCAGTTCGCCCGCGATGATGTGCGCGAGCGTGGTCTTGCCCAGTCCCGGCGGACCGTACAAAAGGACGTGGTCGAGCGGTTCGCCGCGCAGTTTTGCGGACGAAATATATACGCCGAGATTTTCCTTGACCTTCGCCTGCCCGACGTAATCCGCCATCGTCTTGGGGCGCAGGACGTTTTCTTCGGCGTCCATTTCGCCCTTGGTGCTCATAACCAGGCGTTCGCTGTCGTAATCGTCAAACATGGTTTCCTCCCTGCGCCCTTACATGCTCTTGAGCGCGGACAGCACGATCTCTTCCGTCGTTGCGGCGCCGCGTTCGACGGCGGCGCGCACGGCGCGCATGCTCTCGGCGCGGGTATAGCCGAGCGACATCAGGCCCACGATCGCGTCTTCCTCGCGGTCGGACGAAGGCGCGCTTGCGGGCACAGATTCCTGCGCGGGAAGCGCCGCCGCACTGACTTTTTCGCGCAGTTCCAGGACAATGCGCTCCGCCGTCTTTTTGCCCAGCCCTTTCACCGAACTGAGCGCGCGCACGTCCGACGAAGCGATGGCGACGGCGAGGTCGCTCACGCGCATGGCAGACAGCACGGCGATGCCCATTTTCGGGCCCACGCCCGAAACGGAGACGAGTTTGAGGAACATCCCCTTTTCTTCGGGGGATTCGAAGCCGAACAGCGTGACGCCGTCGTCGCGCACCTGCAGATAGGTGTACGCCTCCCCCTTCCCGTCGGTGACGAGTTTTGCAAACAGCGCGCCCGAACATACCACTTCGTAGCCGACGCCGCCCACCTCGAGCAGAACGGTGCCCGCGTCCGATGCGAGCACGTTTCCTTTCAGATACCCGATCATTTCGACCTCCCGATCAGATGGAATACAGCCCCGACAGGCGGGACGTGAAGGAATGGCACAGCGCGACGGCGAGCGCGTCCGCCGCGTCGTCGGGGCGGGGCACGCTTTTCAGGTGCAGGAGGTTGGCGGTGACCAACTGGATCTGCCGCTTTTCCGCCTTGCCGTACCCGGTGAGCGCCTGCTTGATCTGCATGGGCGTGTACTCGAACAATTTTCCGCAGCGCTTGACGCAGGTCAGGAGCGCCACGCCGCGCGCATGCGCGACCGCGATGCCCGTGGTGACGTTTTTGGTGAAGAACAGTTCTTCCACCGCGACCTCGTCCGGCGAAAAGCGGTCGAGCAGGGCGTTGAGCCCCTCTTCGAGCATGGCAAGGCGCACCGCTAGGTTCTCCTCCTTGGGAGTGGTGACGACGCCGTAATCTTCCGCTTCGACATTTCCGCGCGCATCCTTGCGCAAGACCCCGTAGCCGAGCGTGGCGATGCCGGGGTCGATCCCTAAAATCAGCAAATGGCACCCACTTTTGAAAAAACTTTCGTGAAACGACTTGAATTTTTTCACACAATCGTTTATAATAGAACAAGCAATCGTGCGCGCGATGCGCCGCTTGCCCCCTCATTACCCCATTATTGTAAAGATTTCGGGGAAATAAGTCAATTAAAAACGCGGCGTAAATGCGCCGCACGGAGAATCTGTTTATGAAATTGTGGGAAGGACGTTTCACGCAGGAAAGCGCCAAGAGCGCAGACGATTTTAACCAGTCCCTTTCGTTCGACTACAAACTGTACTGGCACGACATCCTCGCCAGCATCGCACACGCCAAGATGCTGGGCGAAACGCAGATCATCCCCAAAGAGGAATCGGACAAGATCTGCGACGCGCTCGTCAACATCCTCGCCGACATCGAAAAAGGCAACCTCGAGATCAAGGGCGCGGAGGACATCCACACTTTTGTGGAGGGCGAACTGACCAAGCGGATCGGCGCGATCGGCAAAAAACTGCACACCGCGCGCTCGCGCAACGACCAGGTCGCCACCGACCTGCGCCTGTACACCAAGGACAGCATCGTCAACATCTGCGGCTGCCTCAAAACGCTCATCAACACGCTGCTGGACATCGCGAACAACAACATCCAGTACATCATGCCCGGATACACGCACCTGCAGAAGGCGCAGCCCGTCTCGCTGGCGCAGTACGTGAACGCGTACAGCGAAATGTTCCTGCGCGACATCGAGCGGTTCACCGACTGCTATAAGCGCACGGACGTGATGCCGCTGGGCAGCGGCGCGCTCGCGGGCACCGACTTCCCCATCGACCGCAGGATGACGGCGAGCCTGCTCTCCTTCTCCGAACTTTCGCAAAACTCGGTGGACGCCGTGTCCGACCGCGATTTCGTGGCGGAATACATCTTCTGCTGTTCGCTGACCATGACGCACCTGTCGCGGTTCTGCGAGGACCTCATCCTCTACGCTTCGGACGAGTTCCGCTTTGTGGAGATCGCCGACGCCTATTCGACGGGCTCCTCCATCATGCCGCAGAAGAAAAATCCCGACATCCTCGAACTCATCCGCGGCAAGACGGGGCGGGTCTACGGCAACCTCACGGGCATCCTGACCGTGCTCAAAGGCATCCCCCTCGCCTACGACAAGGACCTGCAGGAGGACAAAGAGGCACTGTTCGGCGCCGAGGAGACGGTGATCAACTGCCTGACCATCTTCAACGAGGTGCTGCAGAACCTGTCCTTCGACACCAAGCGCATGCGCGCGGCGGCGGGCGCAGGCTTTACCACCGCGACGGACGTGGCGGACTACCTCGTGCAGAAGGGGCTCCCCTTCCGCGACGCGCACGCCGTGACGGGACAGATCGTGCGCTATTGCATCGAGAACAACAAGACGCTGGACCGCCTCGACCTGTTCGTGTACCAGAGTTTCTCTTCCCTGTTCGACGAGGACATCCTGCAGAGGGTGCGCGTCGGCAAATCGGTGGAGGCGCGCAAAGTGATCGGCGGCAGCGCCAGGAGCGCGGTGCGCGAAAACATCCGTTCCATTTCGCGCAGGCTCTCGCGCATGTTCAAGGACAAAGAATAAACTACGGAATGTCCGTGCCCGCCGCCTTCGCGGCGGGCTTTTTTGGGCACATTGCCGCAAAACAGTTGCCATATTCCGCAATATCGTGATAAAATCTGAATAACTTTTTTAGGAGGATATCTATGCTGGAGATTCGCAACCTCGTCAAGGAATATAAGGCGAAGGGCGGCGTCGCCGTGCGTGCGCTGGACGGCGT
>CALVMB010000014.1 GCA_944341895.1 uncultured Clostridia bacterium | reverse complement strand
CTGTCTGCGTGCCTGTCTGCGTGCCTGTCTGCGTGCCTGTCTGCGTGCCTGTCTGCGTGCCTGTCTGCGTGCCTGTCTGCGTGCCTGTCAGCGTGCCTGTCTGCGTGCCTGTCTGCGCGCCTGACTGCGTGCCTGTCTGCGTACCTGACTGCGTACCTGACTGCGTACCTGACTGCGTGCCTGACTGCGTGCCTGACTGAGCACCTGACTGCGTGCCTGTCTGCACACCTGTCTGCATGCCTGTCTGCATGCCTGTCTGCGCGCCTGTATATGCGCGGCCGCCCGATCGGACTGACTGCAATCTGACCATGCGCTGACAAAACTTCGCCGAGTTCTAAAACACTACAGCCGCCTGCCCGCGCGACTTTACGCACGCAGGCTAAATTTTCATCCGTCACCAGGTCGATCAGGCACACACAGGCGCAACGCTCGACAGCTTTGTTTAGAAAATACTCTTTTCGGTGGCGCAGAAAAAACAACTTTGCGCCGCCTTTTGCGCCTCGCCAACAGCGAAATGTGCAGTCATCGTTCCGCAAACATACCCGCCCACTGGATAATCCTGCGGAAACCGTGCCTGCATCCGACAAAAATTCTGTACATCATCTTTCCGCAACGGCGAACCGATTCCCGCGGAGCAATGCTTTTGCCTTTCAGAACAGGACTGTGTATAAAATTTATTATTAAGAATGGGTATCAATAATGCGCCAAAATCGTCGTAATTGATTACTGACTGCAAGACATTTCGTATGAGCGTCCCTTCTGAAGTTCACGGCAATCGTACATAACAAATTTTTATTAAAAAATATCCGTGAATGCCGCACATCTTTCTCTTGCCGATCTGCACCCTCTGCTGCTGTAAATCGATAGCGTAATTTCGTGCATGTTCTGTGCAATATCTTACCACACTGCGGCCAAAAATACAACTCATTCGCAAAATTTTTTTGTTTAATATGCGATCATAATCGTTTCTGATGCTCAAATTATTTAAAATTTCCAAAAAATTAAGCCTGCGCCCTTCCATTTTTACGTCATTTTCGGGCTTAAAATGTTTCATATGAAACTTTCCGACGAATATAGATGTTTCACGTGAAACATTGTTTTATTTTTGCGCTTTGCACAGATTTAATGTTTCATATGAAACACGAAAGCGGCTTACGCAATAAAAATCCCTGTATTGGCGGTAAAATTTTCTTCATTTCTAAAACGGCATGCTTAGCGGATTCACACTGTAATTAAGCATCGTCCATTTTGTTTGCGTATATTATTTTCTCATCGATTTGTTTGTAGACAGACATGTTTGCACCTGTAAAACATATGCATTAAAAATGTTGCGTTTCTTCAATCAGCTTTGCGCAATAATTAGTTGAAATAAGTTGTCAGTTGCACCAGCAATTCTGAATCTATCTGCCAAAATTTTGCCGACGCAATTAATTTATGTATGTATAGTAATTCTGCGCTTGTTATTTTACTAACATTCTCTTGCTTCAAGCGCATAACAATGTTTCATATGAAACATTGTTATGCGCGTGAAATTGCTCCGACACATACAAATAAACTTAATTATCAAAGCTCTTTTCAAAAGCCCAAAATGCTACAATAATTTTTTCACTTAAAATCAGCATTTTCACAGCAAAAGTATAGAAAAAAAGCCCCGAAAAAACAACTATAGTAAAATTATTCTGTCTCAAATCGTTTCACAGCCATTTTGAATGTGTATATATGCAATATTTTTCGAATTTTAGAAAAAACGATTCAAGCGCTTTTGCTGTTTTATTAATATATGAAATATTTATACACACTTGAATTTGTCACAAAAAAGTTTATATTATCAAGCATTTTGATATAATCGACAAAATAGTAATGCATATTCACATATAGTAGCAAAGCAGCCGTAAATTTATGTACCCAGCCATTGGTTTCGCCTCACCACGAATCACCACAAACAGCGAACAGCACGATTGCATGAATTTTGTGCCGAAAACGGCTTTTGAATTATCGACAGAAAAGCTATATCATTTCAGCGCTAAATAATCATTAAAGCACCAAAGTTTTAGACGCATCTAAGCGCTATATAAATATATAGCGCTTAGAGAAGATAATAAGTTTTTGGGTGGAACGATAATAATACAGGTTTATAGCGCGGAAATCAGCCATAGCGCTTTTATTCATAGCGTAAAATATAATGTTTGCATATATATCCGACTATTTCGCAAGTATCCGGCACTAAAAACTAAAGGCCTCTCACTAAATACAGCGGCTATCCCGTCTGATCGAATTCATGAAATCAGTCAACAAAATGTTTCATGTGAATCATTACAAAACGCAAAAAAAACAAAATAATTCATTAAAAGACGCAATACAGTATTTAAGGCGCAGGCTAAATAAGCGCATAAATTAAATATGGCGCAGACTATACAAGTTAAAAATATAGCCAAGCGCCAGTGGCAAAGCCAAGTGCGCCTGAGCAATACACTGTTCGTACATTGCCCGCGACAAAACCCGATGGATGTTAGAAAATCGCCTTTGATTTTATGTTTTATTCGCAAGCGCGCTGTCTGACATCGTTTAAGGACAACATCATTCAAATAAATATAATAATTGCGCTATAATTTTGTTATTTGCGCTAAAAATTTTTCAGCGTAATTGCCGTGCGCTTTTGGCAAAAGTTATTCACATTTGTACAAATTTTAGACATAATCAGGCAAAATTTGCACCATTTATGTCTACCAGCCCTCAAAAATGTCAGCAGTTATCCACAACGTTGTGCACAACTTAAGCACATTTATGCACAACCTCCGCTTACAGATCAATGGATTTGTTGTTTTCGATCCTGACAGATCTTCCTTATTTTTCGTGACATCGGCATGTACAGGCACATTTCGATACTCGGCCACAACAAAAAAGCCGCCGAAAACAGTTTTCAGCGGCTTTTTGTCATGACGGCGGCACATTCGGCGAATGTCGTTTGCGGCATAGACCGCTTGCAACCATGGTCTGCATGCAAAAAAAGCGCTCGGGAGCCTCCGAAACGCTTACAGATTATACGGTTGAGCACCCAGGCGGCATGATCTGCTTGCGTCACGTCGCAACGGCAAAACCCAACGGAAAAAAATAACTGCCGCAATGTCGTCGATACTCATCGGCAGCAATGTAAAAAAACAAGGAAAGACCGGGGGCAAAAATACGAGATGCAAAAGAAATCAAACACGATCCGCACAATTTGTATTCCGCAAACCCATACAAGATCCAGGTCTGCCCCAAGAATACCGACAGCGCATACGGAGAGCAAGCCTAAAAATGCCGACCGAAAGCCCTAAAGATTTTATAAGATGCGCGGGACAAGGGAAAGCGAAAAATAATGGCGCAACACGCGCAAAAAAAACTTTATAAAAATATAACTTACAACACACACGGAACAAGGAGGGAGGCGCAAGAATACTGCCGCAAGAAGTATATACACGGCAGAGCTTTCACAAGGACACCGCTCACAAGACGCACTGCATCCGAAAACACCCACAAGAAACGAGCCTGTACAGACAATGAGAGGCTGCGCGCACTTTTCCTGTATGATACGTCGACGATATGTTTTTGCGCCCGCTTCGGCATTTTCGCCACACAAAAAGCCCGTTTGCGTGGTATCTGCCCGCTGAAATGCCCGCTTCAACGGTATCGGTCCGCTGAACTGTACGCTTCGGCATTTTCACCACACAAAAAGCCCGTTTGCGTGGTATCTGCCCGCTGAAATGCCCGCTTCAACGGTATCGGTCCGCTGAACTGTACGCTTCGGCATTTTCACCACACAAAAAGCCCGTTTGCGTGGTATCTGCCCGCTGAAATGCCCGCTTCAACGGTATCGGTCCGCTGAACTGTACGCTTCGGCATTTTCGCCACACAAAAAGCCCGTTTGCACATTATCTGCCCGCTGAAATGCCCGCTTCCGCCAGGCGGTCGCCCACCGCGCGGTAATCGTTGACGACGACACAATCAATGCCCCCGCGCATGACCGCCTCGTCGTTGCCGCCCTTTCCGAAATCGTCCCCCGTAAACAGGATCTCCTCTTTGCGGATGCCCGCCTGCGCGGCGAACTCCGTCAGCGCCGTGTATTTGTCGCACGGCTTGCGCACGATGTCGAACGAGGAAGACCCGCCCACAAAACAGTTGTAATCGGCGAACGCCGCCGCCACAACGTCGTAGATCGCGCGGCGCTTTTCGCCCGTCGGGTCAAAGCGCAGTTTGTCGCGCAGGTCGGCGTCCGTGCCCAGCAGGGGAAGGGTCACGGCGCCCGATTCGTGGAATTGAACGCTTTCGCCGCGAAAATCGGTGTACCCCGTCTGTCGGCGGACGCGCTCCGCCGTCCGTTCGAAAAATTCCCGATCCGTCTCATAGCGGTCGCTTTTGATCAGCCGCAGTTCTCCATTTTCCATCACCGAATGCTGCATGCCATAATTGCCGATGATCTCGATGGGAAAGCCGTTCATCTGCCGAAAGATGCGTTCGCAACTCCCCGCGCCCACCATCAGACAGCGATACTTCTGCCCGAGCGCCCGCAGCAGCGCCGCATTCGCCTCGCCCAGCGGCGTTCTGT
This sequence comes from uncultured Clostridia bacterium, assembly GCA_944341895.1. Taxonomy (GTDB): domain Bacteria; phylum Bacillota; class Clostridia; order Christensenellales; family Borkfalkiaceae; genus Borkfalkia. The sequence goes on along the minus strand of CALVMB010000014.1, from coordinate 27,904 downwards.
ACTGAGTCAGCGTGCCGTCCAGATCGAACGCGATCACCTTATATTGTTTCATTGCGAACCTCCCGCAAAGCGGTCGCCGCGCACGCGCCCGAACCGCCTCGTTTTTTGTCAAAAAGTGTAACAGACTGTCGCGGCGCTGTCAAATTTTTCGCCCTGCACGCGCGCCGTCCGACCCTGCCCGCCGCAATTTTGTATCGGAAATGATCGTTTATCCGCCCTTTTTCATACAGTGCCGAGGGGCAGATCGCCCGCAAAAGGCAATCCGTGCGTTTCCCCCGCGCGCAGGCGCGCCCGATAGCCGCCGGGCGTCAGCCCTGTCGCCTTCTTGAAGCGGACAAAGAAATTGGTCGGTTCAAAAAACCCGCACAGCGCGGCGATCTCGCCGATCGGTCGGTCGGTGAGCAGCAGTTTGCATGCCACGGCAATGCGGTACCGCAGCAGGTATTGCATGGGCGTGATGCCCGTCTGGCTTTTGAATAGCGAAACGAAATAGCACTTGTTCAGGTGCACCGCTTCCGCAAGCGCGTCCAGCCCGAGCGGCTGTGCAAAATTCTCGGCGATGCAGTTCACCGCCTGCGTCACGGTCTTGCTCCGATAGGGTTGCGGAGGCATTTCCTGCCGCGGAACGCACGCCGCGATCGCATACAGCAGGCGATAGCACGCGGAAAGCAACAGCAGGCGCTCGTTCCTTTGCCGCGAAGAGGAGAGGGCAATCATCTCTTCGAACACCGCGACGATTTCGTGATTGCCGACGGAATACAGAACGGGGGAATCCTCGCTCATGCCGATCATCTCCAAAAACCCTTCCATGCCGTCGCCGCTGAAATGGATCCAGTAATATTCGTACGGATCCTCCCTGTCTGCCCTGTAATAGTGGTAGCGCTTTTTGGGGAGCAAAAACAGCGACTGCGCCGACAGCGGGTACAGCCGCCCGTTGATGAAATACTCGCCCTTGCCGCGCACGACGTATTGCAAGCAATGATCGTGCCGCTCAAAATAATTGGTGAAAAACTGATCGGGCTGATCTGCCATGTGCCCGATCTTCGTCACGAAAATATTGGAAAATTCCAGCGTCTGCAGATCGGCTTTATATTTGTCCTCCATGAGCGCATCCAATGCCGTTTCCTCCTTTTTGCGTGCATTGTATCATACGCCCGCCCCCTTGTCAAAGATTAAATCCAAATATAATTAACTTTTTTGCAAACAGCGCCCATTGCAAACAAAATAATTCATAGTATACTGCCTGTGTCGGCGTTTGGCGCACTTATGCGCCCGCCGCAAGGGAGGACTTTACATGGAATCGATCGGGCTTGCCGTCGTCGGGCTGGGTTGCCGCGGCAGCAGTCTTCTGAACACGCTTGCGGCCATCCCGCAGGCACGGGTCGTCGCCGTCTGCGACCGATACCCCGACCGCACGGCAAGCGCCGCCGCCGCGATCAAAGCGCGCGGCGGCGGCGCACCGCGCGAATGCGGCGATTTCCGCCGCGTTCTCGACGATGTCTCCGTACAGGCTGTACTGATCGCCACCTCGTGGGAAGAGCACGCCCGCATGGCGGCGGAAGCGATGCGCGCGCACAAGATCACGGCGATGGAAGTGGGCGGCGCCTGCGGGCTTGCCGAATGCCGCGAACCGGTCGCCGCTTACGAAGAGACGAAAACACCCTTTTTCTTTCTGGAAAACTGCTGTTACGGCAAATTCGAACTGCTGTCGCAGGCGCTGGCGCGGGCAGGGGAACTGGGCACGCTCGTGCACGCGCACGGCGCATACGGGCACGACCTGCGCGAAGAGGTGCTGGGCGGCACCGTCAACCGCCATTACCGCCTGCAACATTACCTCACGCGCAACTGCGAAAATTATCCGACCCACGAACTCGGCCCCATCGCCAAAATTCTGGATATCAACCGCGGAAACAGGATGGTTTCCCTCGTCTCCGTCGCCTCAAAGGCCGCGGGGCTGGAAGAATTTTCGCATACAGACAAGAACCCGGACAAATCGCTGTGCGGGCAGAAATTCCGCCAGGGCGACATCGTCGATACCGTCATTACCTGCGCCAACGGCGAAACCGTCTCCCTGCGGCTGGATACCACCCTGCCACGCTATTATTCCCGCGAATTCACGCTGCGCGGCACAAAGGGCATGTGCTGTCAGGAAGCAAACATGATCCTGCTGGACGGCGCCGCGCCCCTGCACGAATTTTTCGACCCCGCGCACACCCTCCGAAAATATATGGACAATGCCGAAGGCTACGCCGATTTTCTGCCCGACGGCTGGAAAAACGTCACCCCGCAGAAGTTGCAGGCGGGGCACGGCGGCATGGACTATTTCATGCTCAAAGACTTTTTCGATGCCGTCCTCTCCGCCCGTCCGTTCCCGCTGGACGTCTACGACGCCGCCGCCTGGATGAGCGTTACCGCCCTGTCCGAGCGCTCCGTTGCCGAGGGCGGCGCGCCCGTCGCCGTGCCCGATTTTACGGACGGACAATGGCGTTGCCGCCCGCGGCTGGACGTGTTCGTCTGACCGTTCCGCCGCCGCGCAAACGGCGCCCTCCGCCTTGCAGAGGACGCCGTTTGCCTGCCCGCCCGCATGGCGGCATGCCCGCAAAACCGCGCACGATGCCCGTTTCTGCACGATTTTTTCCGTTCGCGGTATAAAGTTGCCGCGATCCGGCAATACCTTCTCCGTCATCGGGAGAAGATCATGGACCACACTTTCAACGTATTCAACGCGATGGCAGACACGGGCATGGTGCTCGCGCTCGCTTCCGCGCTTAAAGACAACCCCGCGCCGCCCGTCGTCGTGTGCATCGGCAGCGATCTCGCCATCGGGGACAGCCTCGGGCCCGTCTGCGGCACCATGCTCTGCCGTAGCAAGCCCGCCGGCCTGTTCGTGTACGGCACGCTGAAAAAGACGATCACCGCCAAAGAGATCGGCTACATGAACGAATTTCTGCGCGAAACGCACCCCGCCCGCCCCGTGATCGCCGTGGACGCGGCGGTGGGGGACGCGGGAGACATCGGTCTCATCCGCGTCACGGGCAACGGCGTGCGCCCCGGGCTGGGAACGGGCAAAAAAATGGCGCGCATCGGCGACGTCGGCATCCTCGGCATCGTCGCCGAAAAATCGCTGTTCAACTACTCCCTGCTCAACCTGACGCGGCTCAACCTCGTCTATAAAATGGCGGAACGCATCGCAGACGCCCTGGCGGCATACGCCGCCAAATGCGTGCCCCTGTGCGGCACGTTCGGCGCCTTTCCCGCCGCGGCGGGCGCCCGTCCCGCCGTCGGCTGAATTTCCGCTCATCCGCTTCGGGCGGCGCGCTTTCCTTCCCCTCTGCGCCGCCTTTCCCGTGCAAAAGAGCGCCCCGCTCACCGTCGGGGCGCTCTTTGTTTTGCTCGTTTTCCGCATTGCCGCGCGGACTTTCCGCCGCTCCGCGGGATGCCCTGCTCGGGGCACGCCGCCTGCCCGTTCAGCCGCGGCCGACGGGTGTGCCGCAGTAGGGGCAGCGTCCCTTTTTGCCCTGAAAGGTCACTTTCGCGCCGCAGGAAGGGCATTGCGCCATGTATTCGGCGGTCGCAAGATTTTCGTTTTCGTTGAGCACGATGCCGCCCGCTACGCGCTTGAACCCGACGAGATACCCGCGGCGGAAGCACGTTTCGATCATGCCGCGTACTTCCTTGACCGATTTTCCCAACTGCGAGGACAATTCCTCTTCGGTATACAGGTTCTCGTGCACGATCGCAAACATCAGCCGCCGTTCGCCCAGCCTGGTGCCGTAAACGGTCCAGGATATCGGACACCCGTAGAAAAAGACCGCAATGGCGGCGATCCCGATCGCCCAGATCGCGGGCTGGCCGACGGACAGCCCCACGCCGAGCAGCACGCCGCCCACGGGCGCCAGAAATGTAAACAAAAGCGATAAGATCAGCAATTTTCGGCACGCCGCCTGAACCGCATCCATAGAGAACCCTCCCGATCTGTCTTGTATCAGTATATCCCGCGGCGGCACATTTGTCAACCTTCCCGCCCAAAAAAGCCGCACGCACCTGCTTTTTGCGCGCAAATTCGGATACGAGATTGACAATTTTGTGAAACTATGCTATATTCATACCAGCATCATTCTCCGAATACGGTGAATTTTGCAAGTATTTTGGTAAGGCGGTTACTCCTATGGCAATACTGAAAGTGATCGAATGGACGGACAATACATCCAATACCATCGTGTACAAATTCGACACCAAGAAAAATGTGATCAAACGCGGATCGGCGCTCACCGTGCGCGAGAGCCAGGTCGCCGTGTTCTGCGATAAGGGGCGCATGGCGGACGTGTTCCTGCCCGGGTATTACAAACTCGAAACGGACAGCCTGCCCGTGCTCACCTCTCTCCTGTCCTGGAAATACGGGTTCGAAACGCCCTTCAAATCGGATATTTTCTTTGTCAACACAAAGCAGTTCACGGGACAGAAGTGGGGCACTTCCAACCCCATCCTCATCCGCGATGCCGACTACGGCGCCGTGCGCGTGCGCGGGTTCGGCACCTACTCGTTCAGCGTCAAGGATGCGTTCGTGTTCATGACCGAACTTTCGGGCACCAATTCCAGTTACACCACGCAAGATATCACCGACCACATCCGCAGCATGCTCGTGATGGGCATTTCGGACGCGATCGGCGAAAGCGGCATCCCCGTGCTGGATATGGCGGGCAACCTCATGGAACTGTCCGCCGCCGTCAAAAAATCGCTCAACGCGCGCTTCGAGGCGATGGGCCTGGAACTGGAAGCATTCACCTTTGAAAGTTTTTCCCTCCCGCCCGAACTGGAAAAAGCGCTGGACGAGAGCACGCGGCTGGGAATGATGCGCAAAAACATCGACGTCTATACCCAACTCGCCCAGGCGGACGCCTTGCGCGACGCGGCGAAAAACCCCGGCGCGGGCTCGACCATGGGCGCGGGCATGGGACTGGGCATGGGCATGCAGATGGGGCAGATGTTTGCGGGCATGGCGGCAGGCGCCGCCCGTCCCGCACAGACCGCTCCCGCCGCGGCGGCCGCCGCGGGCGGCAAACATTGCACCAACTGCGGCGCGGCGCTTTCGCCTGCGGCAAAGTTCTGCCCCGAGTGCGGCACGCCCGCTCCCGCGGGCTGTCCAAAATGCGGCGCTCCGCTCCCCGCAAGCGGCAAGTTCTGCCCCGAATGCGGCGCCAAGATCCGCTGAGGACGCATAAGGAGGAAAAGCGATGGATCCATTCTATATCGTTCTGCTCAGTCTGTGCGGCATCCTGCTCATCGCTCTGATCGTCATCATCGTGCTCGCCGTACGCAACAAGCACCTGCGCGACGGCCAAGGCGACCGCGCCGAGGACGTAAAGGTCGTCGACGGCGTGCGCTATTCCAGGTCGGACGTCATCGAAGCGGACGGCAAACCCAAGATCTCGCACCGCGAAGGCGACTTCGTGCTCGCACAGGGAAAAACGGTCCGCGCGGAAACCGAAGGGGAATTCCTGCCCGGCACCTACACCGTCTTAGCGGCGAGCGCCGCAACGCCGACGTTCAAACTGCGCCTGGGCGGCTTTGTCCGCGAATACAACCACGGCGACGTCGTGGTCATCGGAGAGGGAGAACAGGTCAGCGCCGTTTCCTGCTCCGTCATCTTCCGCTGAAAATTCATTGCGAGGAACTGTCATGAGCAAAAAATTTCTCATTCGTCTCCTGGTCGGGCTGTCCTTCCTGCTGGCGGCGGTCCTGTACCTTTTGTCCGAACTCCTGCCCGAAAAATTCGGCGGGTTCAATCTCGCCTGGGCGGGTCTCATCTTCTCGGGCGTCAGCGGCCTTGCCTTCCTGCTCGGCGGACTGACTGCCAAAAACTCCACGCAACTGCGCAAACTGTATGTGTTGCTGGGCACCATCCTGCTCATCGTGGCGGCACTCTGCCTCGTTTCGGCGCTCGCGATGCCCGAAAATCTCGTGCTTCCCATCTGCCTGGTCGTGGCGGCGGCGGGCCTCGTGCTCGGCCTGCTGTTCACGGGCGGCAAAAAATGGGACGAAGGCGACAACCAGAAAGTCGGCTATAAAAACTACTACCAACGCAAGGCCGAAGAGGAAAAGAACAAGAAAGACGGAGACGGCGAAGAGTGATCTTTCCGTTTCGCAAAGCGCGGGACCGTGCGTCCCGCGCTTTTTTTATGGGGGTATCCCCTTGCACCGAAAAAGCCCGCGGAGTTTCCGCGGGCTTTTCGTCCGTATGGGCCGCGCCGCAGAATTGCGGCGCGGACGGTTTTATTCTTCGTCTTTGGGCTGTTCAGTCTCCGTCTTCTCCTCGTTGAGGCGGTTGCTGTTGCCCAGGTATGTTCCGAAATAGGGCTGGCGCTTGGAGCGGGGGAGCCCCGTCGCGCGCGGCCTGTCTTCGCGGTTTCCGCGGCGGTCGCGGTCGTAGCCGCCCCTGCGGTCACTGCGTTCGCCGCGGTCATAGCGGCCGCCCCTGCGGTCGTCGTCGCGGCGTTCGGCGCCTTCCTCGCGGTCACGGCGCTCATAGCCGCCCTCGCGGCGTTCGAACCCGCCTCTGCGCTCATTCCTGCCGCCGAAACGGTTTCCGCCGCGGCGCGCGTCGTAGCGCTCCGCACCGAGACGCAGGTTGTTGGGCACGACCACGATGTAGCGGTAGGGCTCTTTGCCCTCGCTCACCGTCTTGACGTCAGCGTTGTCCGCCAGCGCGGAATGGATGATCCTGCGCTCGTAGGGGGTCATGGGTTCGACGGACACTTTTCTGCCCGTGCGCACCGCCTTTTCGGCGAGTTTGCCGGCAAGGCGTTTGAGCGTCGCCTCGCGCTTGTCGCGGTACCCTTCGCAGTCCACCACGACGCGCTCGTATTCCTCTCTGCCGATGTTGGCAACGGCGCCCGCGAGCACCTGCAACGCGTCCAGCACCTCGCCGCGGTGTCCCACGACGGCATAACTGTTCGCCGTAACGACGTTGATGCGGATGTGTTCGCCGCTCTCGTCCAGTTCGGTCGCGGCGGCGATGTTCATGCGTTCGAACATCCCTTCCAGAAACGCCACGGCGCGTTCGCCGTCCGTCTTCTTTTTGCCGACCTTCACGCGCGCCTTCACGCCTTTGGAAAACAGGCCTCCCTTTTTGCCCTCTTCAAGCACTTCCACGCTCGCCTCTTCGCGGGTCAATCCCAGCGTCTTCAGCCCCTCTTCGATGGCTTCTTCCACCGTCTTGCCGCTGAATTCATAGTCATTCATGCTTCTTCCCTCCGTCCCGCACCGCCTGCGGGATCCTCTTATTATATTTTTCCTGGATCTCGCGCTCTTCGAGTTTCCGGAATTTTCGGTCAATGATCAGGTTGATCGTCAGCGTGCTCAGGATGTTATAGATGTTGCCGATGATCATGTAAATGGTGAACCCCGCGCTGTACATGAACGAGAAGATACCGAAAATGATCGGCATCGCGATCATCATAATGCGCTGCGTCTTTTTACCGCGGCCGTCCGCCGTCTGCAATTCGTTCTGCGCCTTGTTGGCTTTGGAAAGGATGAACTGCGAGAGGAACATGGTTCCGATGGAAATGACGATGAGGATGTAGTAGCCGTTCGCCTGCTCTTTTTCGGCGCCGAGGTCAGCGGTCAGTTGTTCGTACGCCTCTTCGGGAACGCCCTGCTCCAGTTTCACGGGGTGAGTATACGAGGTATCGGACAGCCAGATGTTTTTCACCCAGAAAAACTTGTCCTGCACCCCGGAATAAGCCTGCGCGGCGGCGCTGCTGCCGACCTGCTGCATGATCTTTGCCGCAAACATGTCCCGCGTCTCCGCGTCCATCGCCGCGGGATCGCCCGCCAGCGCCGTATCCTTTGCGGCGACCTTTTCGCGCGCAACGTCCAGCGTCCCGTCGCTGCCCAGCGCCGCGATCACGGCATCCGTCTTGACGGTGTAGGTGGGCGCCGAGACGGTCGCTTCGCCCGCTTCCGCGCGCGCGTTGAGCGCTTCCTGCGAGTTGTCTCCTTCGGCGGCGCGCAGCGTCCACGTCACCGTGGTGCGCACGAGCGCTTCGTCGCTGTCCCGCGTCTCCGTCCGCGCATACGTCCCGTCGCTCTGCAGCGTCCATTCGCCGAATACGCTCTCTCCGGCGCTGTATTCGAGCACCGCTTCGCTGTACGAATCCGCCATCTTCTCGTACACCTGCACTTTCGCGTACTCGGAATAGGAGGAGAAGGAGGACAGCACGACGATAAATACGACCATCGTCACGATCATGGGCAGGCAGGCGCCGAGCATGGAATAGCCGTTCTTTTTATACAACTCCATCATCTTGCGGTTGTATGCCTGCTGGTCGTTTTTGTATTGTTTCTGCAACTTTTCCAGTTGCGGCCTCATTTTTTCCATTTTGAGGCTGTTTTTGCGCATCGCCGCCTTGGAATAGGCGTCCAGAGGCAGCAAAATGGTACGCAGCGCGAGCGTGAACAGGATGATGCCCACCCATGCGCCGCCGATGCCCAGCCCGAGTTCGACGATCCACTGGATGAGTTTACCCAGCCAGTTCAGATCCTGCCCGAACCCGCCCGTATACAGCGTGATGGCTTGATTGAGAAAATTCAGCATTGTTTTGTCCCGAAAAATTTAATAGAGCCAGCGAACCTTGAAATAGTTCTCCGGCACGGGGTCATACCCCCCCTTGGACAGCGGATTGCAGCGCAGGATGCGCCACGACCCCAGCAAAATGCCCACGATCACGCCGTGGTTGTTGATCGCTTCGAGCATATACTGCGAACAGGTCGGGCGGTACAGGCAGGTATGCCTGGAAAAATACTTCTGGTAGAACACGATCGCCCGCATGCACAGCATCTTGATATAGGGGCGGAACACCGTCCGCCGCAGTTTTCTATACACGGCACGGACGTTCTGCATCCAGCAAACCTTCCTTTGTGAGCGCGATGCACAGGCTCTTGCGGAACGCCGCCAGCGAATAGGCGGGCGCCTCCTTGGGCAAGAGCACGACGGCGCACGGCTTTTTCAGCCGCGGACAGACGCTGCGGAACGCTTCGCGCAGCAGCCGCTTGATGCGGTTGCGCTGCACGCTCTTTCCGTGTTTTTTGCTCACGCAAACGCCCAGCGACGTCTTTTCCGCCGGCAAAATCAGCACAATTAAAGCAGGGGAAAAACACTTTTTTCCCCTTGTAAACATGCGTTTGAACTCGTTATTCTTTTTGATCCTGCGATACAGCACGGATGTTTCCTGCGCTCGTTACGCGGAAATTTTCTTTCTGCCCTTGTCGCGGCGGCGCTTCAGCGTCTTGCGCCCGCCCTGCGTCTTCATCCTCTGGCGAAACCCGTGCACCTTGCTCCTCTGCCTCTTTTTGGGTTGATACGTCCTTTTCATGGTCTTTTTTTACTCCTGTGATACAGATTTTTTACAGATTGCGTTCCATTATACAAAATATTTTTGCCGCCTGTCAACCGTTTTTATCCGTTTGTCGTGCGAACGGGCAGGATCAGATACAAAAATCCGTCCCCGTCGGCGGGCGTGATCACGCAGGGCGACACAGCGCCGTTGAAGCGCATGCGCACTTTTTCGTCCGAAATGACGTTCATACAGTCGCTCACATATTTGCAGTTGAGCGCGATGGTCACGTCCTTGCCGTCCGTCATCACCTTCACGCTCTCGTCCACGCTCCCCATGCTGGTGTTGGAGGTGACGCCCATCCTGTCCTCTTTCACGTCGAACACGATCACGCTGCTCTTGTCCGTGCGCGCGAGCACGGAGGCGCGCTCCACGCTCTCCGAAAGCGCCGCGCGGTCGGCGATCACTTCGGTCTGGAACTCGCGGGGCACGATCCCCGAAACGTTCACGAACTCGCCTTCGTACAGGCGGCTGGTCAGCACCGTGTCGTCCACTTCCACCAAAAGCAGGTTTTTGCGCACGCAGATCTCGATCTCCTCGTCGTCCGCGCCCAGCATGCGCGCGATCTCGCCCAGCGTCCTGCCCGGGCAGATGATGCGCATCCCGCCGCGCATCGCCGTCAGGTTCTTGCGGCAGGTCGCCATGCGGTATCCGTCCAGCGCGGTAAAGCGCACCGAACCTTCCTGCGCCTCGATCAGGCACCCTTTGAGCACGGGGCGGGAATCGTCCTGCGCACAGCAGAAGCAGGTCTTGGCGATCAGGTCTTTCAGGTCTTTCGCCGTCAGGCGGATCTTGGTTTCGTCGATGGCAAAATCGATGGCGGGGAAATCCGCCGCCGAAAGCGTCTGCACGGCGCTCTGCGAATCGGCGTATTCGATGCGCAGCGTGCTCTCTTCCGTCTGCAACGCGATTTGTTCGCGTTCCAGCCTCTTGATAAATTCGGCAAAATACTTGCCGGGCACGCATACGGCACCCTCTTCGAGCACATCCGCCTTGATCTTTTTCAGGATGGAGATCTCGCCGTCCGTCGCGAGCAGCGAAAGGCTGTCGTTCTCCGCCGTCAGTTTCACCGTTTCCAGAATGGGATTAGTCGTGCGCACGCTGCACGCCTTGACCACTTTTCCCAGCGCATCGGACAGCGCGATGCCTTCGCATACGATCTTCATGCTTTTTTCCTCCCCGGGGGTTTTCCCGTCGATGATATCACTCTTTTTCTTTTAGATTGGATATAGTATTACTAATAATAAGGGACGTGGAAATGTGGATATCCGCCGCCTTTTGCGGCAGACGTCTTCTGTATTATATTAAAAAGAAAGGGAAAAAGCAAGTCATTCGAGCGGGTAAAGGGTGTGGGCAACGCCGATTTTTTTGTGCGCACCGCTGTGGGGCGTTCGTGGAAAAGTGGACAACGCCGCAAAGGGAAGGGAGACGCCCGCGGGGAAAGGGTGCAAGCGATGTCCGTTTATAGAGGAAGTTGTGCAGAAACAAACAGAAGTTGTACACACAAATCGACAGTATCGACATTTCGAACATCCCTGTCACAAACGGTGGATTTCGGCGGAAAAATGTGGTATACTGAAAAGCATGAACGAATATCGCGCCCTTTTATACGAAGGGGAGACGGGTAAAAAGTTTGCGCGCTTTTACCAACTTCTTTGCGCCGCCAACGAAAAATTCAATCTCACCGCCATCACGGGCAGAGAGGAATGCGACGTCAAACATTTTTTGGACAGCCTCGCGGGCGAACGGTTCTTTCCGCAGGGAGCGCAGTGCGCCGAAGTGGGTTCGGGCGGAGGCTTTCCGTCCGTGCCGCTCATGATCGTGCGGCCCGACCTTCGCTTCGATCTGTTTGAATCTTCCGAAAAAAAGTGCAATTTTCTGCGCGAAGTCGCCGCGGAACTCGGCCTGCCCGCCCGCGTGCACGCGCTGCGCGCCGAAGATGCGGGCAAAGGGGAATTCCGCGCGCGCTTCGACGTGTGCTGTGCCCGTGCCGTTGCGCGCATGAATACGCTCGCCGAATACTGCGTGCCGTTGGTGCGCACGGGCGGACGGTTCATCGCATATAAGGGCAGGGCGGAGGAAGAACTTGCCGAGGCGGAAAACGCCTTCCGCACGCTGGGCGTGCGACTTGTCGGGGCGCATTCCTTTTTGCTGTCCGAAGAGGCTGGCATACGCACCGTCTGCGTGTTGGAAAAATATAAGGATACTCCCGCCGCCTATCCGCGCGGCAGGGGAAAGGAAAGGAGCAGACCGCTGTGAGTGCCTGTGCGCTGACGGGACACCGCACGCTCGGCGAGGAATTTTCTCCCGCCCGCCTGCGGCGCGCCCTCGAATCTCTCCTAAAAGAGGGGACGGATACCTTTTATTGCGGCATGGCGATGGGGTTCGACCTCGCCGCGGGCGAATTGCTCGTCCGCCTGCGCAAAAAATATCCTTTGCGCCTCGTCGCGTGCATTCCCTGCGCCGATCAGGCGGAACGGTTCCCCCTGTCTCTGCGCAGGCGGTACGAAGCGTTGCTTTCCGCCTGCGACGAGCGCGTCGTGCTCTTTCCCGCCTACGAAAAGGGCTGTATGTTCGCCCGCAACCGCTATATGGTCGACCGCGCCGACTGCGTGCTCGCCTACCTGACTGCCCCGAGGGGCGGCACCTATTATACCGTCCGCTATGCCGAAAAAAAAGGCGTGCCCGTCCAGTACCTGTGACGGGTCTTTTTTTTTCGAAAAAAATTGTTCGACGGCCGTAAAACGCTTGACAACGCGAAAAGGAAGTGATATTCTTCTATTTGTTAACCAAGGTTAATATTTTATGGAGGCTTTGCCTCGGGAGGAGAGCGGTCATGCCGTTGCCCATTGCCCCTGCGGGGGAGGAATTTACCGTAAAAAAAGTGATCGCCGACGAAAAGAACAAGCGCCATCTCGAAAACCTGGGAATCACCATCGGGTCCAGGCTGACGCTCCTTTCGCAGGTCGGCGGGAGCGTCATCGTGCGCGTGAAGGACGGGCGGCTCGCCATCGATCGGTCGCTGGCGATGAAGATCCTCGTCTGAGGACAAAAAACGGTCAAAAAAAAGTCAAAAAAAGCATATCTTAGAAAAGGAACGAACCATGGAAAAGAAACTCAACGAATTTATCCCCGGCGAGCGCGGCATCGTCGTCCGCATCGAAGGGGAAGGCAGGATCCGCCGCCGTCTGTTCGATATGGGCGTGACGCCGGGCGCGGACATCGTGCTGCGCAAACTGGCGCCGCTGGGCGACCCCGTCGAAGTGACGCTGCGCGGGTACGAACTGACGCTGCGCAAGAGCGAGGCGGAATGTGTGCGGATGGAGGTGAAGGATGCTTAAATTCGCGCTGGCGGGCAACCCCAACTGCGGCAAGACGACGCTGTTCAACGCGCTCACGGGCAGCACGGCGCACGTCGGCAACTGGCCGGGCGTCACCGTCGACAAGCGGGAAGGAGTGTACAAAAAACTTTCCGAACCCGTCGCCGTCGTCGATCTGCCCGGCATCTATTCGCTGTCGCCGTACACCCCCGAGGAAGTCATTTCCCGCAATTTCATCCTCGATGAAAAGCCGGACTGCGTCATCAACATTGTGGACGCGACCAACCTCGAGCGCAACCTCTACCTCACGACGCAGATCATGGAGATCGACGTCCCCGTCGTGCTCGCGCTGAACATGATCGACGTCGTCAAAAAGAGCGGCGACAAGATCGACGCCGCCACCCTCGAAAAAAAGATTGGTCTGCCCGTGGTGCAGATCTCCGCGCTCAAGGACGAGGGCATCGACGAACTGATGCAGCGGGCGTACGAGGCGGCGCAGGAAAAGAGGAGCGGGAGCACCGTGCTGGAAAGTTCTCCGCTCGCGCACGTCATCGACGACGTGAAGATCGCGCTCCGCTGCAAGGGGGTGGACAATCCGCTCTTCCACGCCGTCAAACTGGCGGAAGGGGACGAGATCGAAGTTGCCGCCCATCCCGATACCGTCGGCATGGTGGACGAATTCAAAAAACAGTTCAAAGATTCGGTGTTCGAGGGAGACTTCGAGGCGCTGGTCGCCGACGCGCGCTATAAATACATATCCGCGAACTTTTCGGCGGCGTTCGTGCGCGCCCCGCGCAAGGAAGGACTGACCAAGTCGGATAAAGCCGACCGCGTGCTCACCCACCGCATCTGGGGCATCCCGCTCTTCCTCGTCATCCTGCTCGCGGTGTTCCACCTCACGTTTGGGGAAGATCTGCTGTACCTGAACGCCATTTTCGGGTTCGCAAACGACGTCTCCACGGGCAACGCCGTGCTCGATGCGTTCGTCGCCGTCTTTTACAGTTCGGCGGGCGTCTCCACACCCGGCGCCATTCTGTTCAATCTGATGGGATTCTGTACCGATCAGATCGGCGGGCTCATCGGCAGGGGCATGGAAGCCACGGGCGCCGCGCCCTGGGCACAGGGGCTGGTGAACGACGGCATCTGGGGCGGCGTGGCGAGCGTGCTCTCCTTCGTGCCGCAGATCCTGTTCCTGTTCCTGCTCATCTCCATCCTCGAAGATTCGGGCTACATGGCGCGCGTCGCGTTCATCCTCGACCGCGCGTTCCGCAAATTCGGGCTGTCGGGCAGGGCGTTCATCCCCATGATCATGAGCTTCGGCTGTTCGGTGCCCGCGGCGATCAACACCCGCACCCTCGCCGACGAAAAAGAGCGCGTCATGACCAACCGCGTCATCCCGTTCTTCACCTGCGGCGCCAAGGCGCCCATCCTCGCCGCCGTCTGCGGCGCCATTGCCTCCCGCTATACGGGCGTAGATGCGGGCCTGCTCGTCTTCCTGCTGTATGTGTTCGGCATGGCGATGGCGGTGCTCATGGTCGCGCTCATGCGCCAGACGAGCATGCGCGGCGACGTGGCGCCCTTCATCATGGAACTGCCCGCCTACCACGCGCCGCAGCTGCGCAACCTGATGGTGCACCTGTGGGATAAACTCAAACATTACGTCAAAAAGGCGTTCACCGTCATCCTCGCGTCCTGCATCGTCATCTGGTTCCTGTCCAATTTCTCCTGGGAATGGAAGATGGTGGGCATGGAAGAGAGCATCCTGCACGACATCGGGTCCTTCTTCCAGTGGATCTGCACCCCCATGGGCTTCGGCTACGGCACCGCCAAACTCAACCAGTTCGGCTGGGTGTTCGTGGTGGCGGCGGTCACGGGGCTGATCGCCAAGGAAAACGTCATCGCCACCTTCTTCATCCTCGCGCAGGCGCTGGGCGGACTGGCGGGCGCGGAAGGGCAGTCGGACGACGGCATCGCCGAAGTGCTTTTCCTCATGGAACAGACGGGCATCACCTGGCAGGCGCTCATCTCCTTTACCGTGTTCAACATGCTCACCGTGCCCTGCTTTGCGGCGGCGGCGACGGTGCGCGGCGAACTCCCCAAAGGCAAGTTCAAGTACACCCTCGCGTTCTGGCTGCTGACGTCTTACATCGCTTCCTCGCTGGTATTCGTGGTTCTTTCGTGGTGGTGGACGGCGTTCATCGTCGCGGCGGCGATCGCGCTGGTCGTGCTGTATTTCGTCTTCCGCAACAAGGGAAAGATCGATCTCGGCAGAAAGAAAAACAAAGCGGCGCGGCAATGACGCCGCGCAAAGGAGCGGATCATGAACGGATTGCTGCTTTCGGCCGTCGGAACGGCGGTCACCGCTGCGGTCGGCGTGCTTGCCGTCGGCATCGTCGTCTTTGCGATCGTCTGGCACTTCGTGCAGAAAAAGCGCGGCAAAACGGGCTGCGGCTGTGACTGCTCGCATTGCGGCGGGTGCTGTTCCTGCCCCTCCGCGCGCGAGAAGGGCGCGCCCAAAGAAAATAAGTGATCTTTCGCTTTGGCGGAGCGCCGCGCCCGGATAGGGGCGCGGCAAGAAGAGCCTTTTACCTACACAGTCATGCGGCGGGCGCCCCGAAAAACGCGGGGCGCCCGCTCTGCGTCTGCGGGAGAGAAAGGGCGCATTTCCCAAACAGGAGGCGTCCGCGCAAAATATGTGCGCCTTCTTTCCCGCCCGAGGCGGGGCAAAAGTTCTTTTTATTTTTTTCAAAAAAGTAGCAAAAGCGGAAGCAAAACCGCTTGACAGGTTTTTTCTTATAGTCTAAAATTTATTGAGTAAACAACGGAAAGCGTCTATGGCACGCTTCTCTCCGTACTGATACCACAAAAATAAGGAGAACAACAACATGAAGACCTACATGGCAAACGCCGAGACGGTAGAGAGGAAATGGTATGTTGTAGACGCCGCGGGCGTCCCTCTGGGACGGCTCGCCTCCAAAGTCGCCGCCATCCTGCGCGGAAAAAACAAGCCGACGTTCACGCCGAACGTCGACACGGGCGACTTCGTCATCGTCCTCAACGCCGACAAGGTGCTTCTCACCGGCAAAAAACTGGACGAAAAGATGTACCGCTATCATACCGGCTACATCGGCGGGCTGAAGGAGATCTCGTACCGCAAGATGATCGCCGAAAAGAGCGACGTCGCCGTCTACGAAGCCGTCAAGGGAATGCTCCCCAAAAACTCGCTTGGCAGAAAGATGATCAAAAAACTGCGCGTGTACAAGGGCGCCGAGCACAACCACGAGGCACAGAAGCCCGAAGAACTGAAATTATTTTAATGAGGTGAGACCATGGCTAAAGCGAATCTGAAAAAGAAATTGCAGTTCTGGGGAACGGGCAGAAGGAAAAAAGCGATCGCGCGCGTCCGCCTCATTCCGGCGGGAACGGGCACCATCGTCATCAACGACCGCGCGCTGGAAGATTATTTCCCGCAGGGCACGTTGCAGTACATCGTCAAACAGCCGGTGGCTTTGACGCAGACCGAAGCGGCGTATGACATTATCGTCAACGTCTGCGGCGGCGGCTACACCGGGCAGGCGGGCGCCATCCGCCACGGCATCGCCCGCGCTCTCGTGCAGGCACAGCCCGAACTGCGCCCCGCGCTCAAAAAAGAGGGCTTCCTCACCCGTGACCCGCGCGCCAAGGAAAGGAAGAAATACGGCTTGAAGAAAGCCCGCCGCGCACCGCAGTTCTCCAAGAGATAATTGCCGCGCGCCAAACAGCACGCAAAACGCCACCGCCCCGCTCTATGCGGAGGGCGGTGGTTTGTTTCTTGCGCGGAACGCGGCGGGGATATCCCTTCCCGTCGGGGAAGACGGCTATTTTCCGTTGCGGCGGTCGATGCGCCGCGAAATGGCGGCGTGCCGTTCGAGCAGTGCGCCGGCGCCCGCCGCGCGGCGCGCCGCGTCCCCGTCCCGCGCGGGGCTGCCGCTCTCCGTCTCCGCATGCCGTGCGGGATCGGGCGCGCTTTCGCCGCCGCGGGCGTCCGTTCCGACGGCGAAATCGGACAGCGCCGCCAGCAGGTTGAAGATGCCGAATTTTTCCATGACCCCTCCCGCGGCAGGGGAAAACCCCGCCGCACATCCGTTTTTGCGAAAAATTTCATCGTCAGACGATGTTTTTTTATTGCGCGAACTTGCTTTTTAGTATATAATAGAAGATACTGCAGGCAAACTCGAAAATACTGCCGGGAGGAGCGTGCCGCTTGCGGCGCGCCCTGCAACAAGGAGTTTTGATCATATGCTGAAGATCTGCAAAAAACTGATCCCGCTTCTGCTCGCCGCCGCGCTTTGCTTCGGCGTGCTTGCCGGTTGCGGCGCCCAGTATAAGCGGTCCCCGCTCGAAGGCGGCGTGCCCGAAGGTGAGGTCTCTTCCAACGGCGGTTTCGTCGTGGAAAAGGGCGATTACGTCTACTTCATCAACGGCGCCGAGGACTACTCCGCCGACAACACCTTCGGCGACGTCGTCAAGGGCTCGCTCATGCGCATCAAGAGCGCCGATCTCGCCGCGGGCGACATGTCTGCCGTGCAGACGGTGGTCCCCGCGCTCGTCGTCTCGCAGGACTACACTTCGGGCTTCTATATCTACGGCGACCGCGTGTATTATGCGACGCCGAACGTCATCGGCGACATGAGCGGCGAGGTGCAGAGTTCGTACCTCGATTTCAAGAGCAGCAAACTGGACGGCTCGGAAACCATGAGCCACTACTACGTCCAGGTCAGCGACAACACAACGGTGTTCCGCTATGTGCAGGGCGAAAACGGCATCGTGTATCTGCTGTATGTCGATTCCGCCGCGACCGAGATCCACTCGTACAACACCGAGACGGGCGTGGATACCGTGCTCGTTTCCGGCTATGCCGATTACGAACTCAACGCCGACGATCTCACCGACCCCACGGTATATTATACGATGTCCGTCGTAAAAAAGAATACTTACACGCAGGCATCGGGCGGGGAGACCTATTCCTATCAGCAACTCTACCGCGTCCGCGCGGACGTGACCGAGAGCCCGTACGACCTCGACCTTTCGGACGGCTACGTCGATTCCTCGCTGACCGAAGAGGACGAAGGGTACATGCTCGACTACGTCAACCTCGGCACCATCGTGCTGGACGGCATCGGCGCCGACCGCGACGAGTACACCGTGACCCCCTTCAACCATGACTGGACGGCGGACACCGTCATCAACAGCGCGCAGGGGTACACCTATACGCTGGTCAAGTATACGGACGGCAAACTGCTGTTCACGCTGACCGACCTCGACATGTCCACCACCTCGTCGGTGTTCGCGCTGGATACCGAGACATTCCGTTTCGCCAAGGAATGGAATTCCATCACGGCGAATCCCGCGTCCTTCACGGCGAGCGCGGACGGCGCGATCCTGCCCCTGTCCGTCTCGTCCACCAACGTCACCGATGCGGCGCTCTATTTCAGCGCACCGTATGCGGGGAGCACGGCGCAGTATTACATCTACGTTTCCAACGGCGCCATCGTCCGCGTGCGCGTCTCGCAGAACGCGACCGAGGACTTTGTCGGTGAAACGGTCACCCTCGCCAAAGGGCAGACGGACGCTTCGCTGCTGTACGTCCTGGACGGATACCTCTACTTCTCGATGGCGGGCACCAACGGCAACGCGCTGTACCGCATGCGTTGCGACGGCACCGCCGCCGACTATAACGTATTCGAAGGCGCCGCGTACGACAACGACGACTACAAACCCACCAAATACCTCGAGATCGACTACAACTCTTCGTGGTACAAACCCGAGATCGTGGCGGGCACGCTGTTCTTCTGCAACGCCGAGACCAACGCGGACACCTATGTCTACGCGATGCAAAATCCCGCCGACAACGCCGCGCTCGCCGCACTGAACGAGCAGTACAAGGCTACGCAGGACAAGATCGCCGAACTGGATACCGACTTCGCGGATGCGGCGAACCTCGCCCGCTACTATTACTATACGGGCAACCTCGACCTGCCGCAGGACGAGAACGACGAGTATTTCGAGCGCTATCAGGAAGAGGACTTCGTCATCGCCAATGCGTATGCGGAGTGCGCGGTCCCCGAAGGGTATCACTTCGATTTCACCACCCTCAAAGAGGGCGAAACGGCGTACAACGTGCAGAGCGCGTTCTACCGTGTGGTGGGCACCGTCGCTGAAGAGGATGCGGAGACCATCGCCGATACGCTGGCGACCACCTATCTCAAAGCGGACGACAGCACCGAGACGACGGAGGAGACGCCTTGGACCTGGCAGTGGGCAGCCATCTTCGTGCCCGTCGGGCTGGTCGTGATCGCGGGCGTCGTGGTCGCAATCGTGCTGGTGCGCCGCCGCAGGGCACGCCGCTGAGCGGGAGCAAACAACAAAAAACGGACGGACGCGGTTTTGCCGCGTCCGTTTTTATCTGTCCGCTGGGTGCAGGTCCGCGCCGTAGCGAAAGATCACCGCTCGCAGATTTTTCGGGCGGCTGTTGCAAGGCCGCCCGCCGCAAACGCGCCTGTTGCAAACCTACCTGCCGCAAACGTGTCCGCGCCGCGCGGGCGCCTTTGCGCCGCTTTTCTTTGCCGCTTCCTTGCATTGCGTTCCGTGGCGTGCGGGCGGCAAAAAGGAGCAAACGCATATCCTGCAAAAAAAACCAAAAAAAGCGAAAATTTCCATAAAAAACCCTTTACAAACCAAAAGGCAATCGATATAATCTTACGGTGTAATGCGGCAGGGAGCCCCTGCGGCGCGCCGTCGCGTCGGAAACAAGGCGCATTTTTTCGGACAGACTGCACATAGTACGTTCCGGCGCATACCATAAAATATAGGGTAGTCGGCGGCAGAGAACGACCGATGAGAGAGGGAGAACAGCATGCCTAAGTATAAGAAATGTCCGCGGTGTGAACTCAATTATATCGAAGAATCCAAAGACTATTGCGACGTGTGCCTCGCCGAGATGCAGGGCGGCAAACTGAAATTTGCCGACCTGGACGACGAGGAAGAAGTCGAAAAGACGGAACTGTGCCCGGTCTGCAACGAGAACTATATGCTCCCCGGCGAAAAGATGTGCGAAGCGTGCAAAAAGAACGCCGAGTACGAAGAGGAAGAGGCGCCCGGCGAAGAGAAGGACGAGGAATGGCGCAACTACCTCGACGAGGAGACGGACGATTTCCCGCTGGAGGGCGACGGCATCGATTTCGGCGACGACCTCACCGACGACGACTTCGACGACGGGTTCGAGGACGATTATACCGAGGACGAGGAGAGCGAATCTTCGGAGGATGACTTCGAGTATGTCGGCGACCTGGGCGACGACTTCGAGGACGAAGACGAAGAGGAAGAAGAGGAAGAGAACGAAGATTTCTGATCGCGACGCGATCGGACGGCATCGCGAAACGGCACGCGGCGGGACATCGCCCCGCCGCGCAAAAAAATAAGAACAAGGCGGCGGCGCACAAATGGTGCGCCGCCGCCTTGTCTGTCCCTATTCCGTTTTGCCGTGCGCCCCGAACGCGCTCCATGTTCGGCAAACGCGCTGTGCGGTTCAGCGCGGCGTCACGCGCACGTTCCCGCACAGCACTTCCGCGTAGGAATAGGCGGTCTTGCCGCGGTAATTGGCGTCGTCGGGGGTCACGGTGAACAGCGCGGGGTACACGCCCGTCAGTCTGCCCGTAAAGTCGGTGCTCTTGTTGCGGCCCAGATCGACGTGCACGCGCACCTCCCGTTCGAGATAGGATACGATCTCCTGTTTGATGCGATGGTAATTTCCCGTCGGTCGGATCATGGTCTTCCTCCTTGCACGCGCGCGTGCGTGCCCATACCGAAAGTGTTCCCGTTCTGCGCCAAAAGTATGCAGATCCGAGCAAATCCGCGCCGAAAAACCTCTGTCTTTGCGCATATCCCGCGGCGGCGGGGCATACAATGGATAAGGAAAACCGCAGGAGGTGAACCCCATGTCTGTAACTCCGCAATACGAAGAATATTCCCGCACCGTCCGCGCCGCGCAGGTCTCGGCGCAATCCATCGTCGAGTGCCGCCTTTCGGACTGGTCGGACAACAAGATCCTCGCCGTCAGCCCCACCGTCGTTCCCGCCGCCGCCGAACCGCTTTCGGGTGAGGTCCGCTACGGCGGCAAACTGTACTTTTCGGTGGTCGCGCGCACGGCGGACGGCACCGTCATCGGCGCCGAGCGCGGCGCCGAGTTCTCGCACCGCGCCGCCTGCGAAGCCGCCGCGCCCGCCCAGACGGCGGAAGCCGCGCTGTCCGTCGTCAAGGTGGAAGTGCGCCGCGACGGCAGGGCGGTCATCCTTTCCGCCATCGTCGCCGCCGACATCGACCTGTACGCGCCCGCGTCCCTTCGCTACCTTGCGGGCGGGGAGGGCGTGGTGTGCGACCTGCAGCCCGTGCGCGTCAGCCGCGCCGCCCTGTGCGCGGGCAGTGCAGAGATCGAGGAAGAGTTCGATACCGATTACGTGGGCGACGTGCTCCTGCACGGCGAACAGATCGGGCTGACCCGCGTGGTCGCCGCGCCCGGCTGTCTGGACGTATCGGGCGAACTCAACCTCTGCGTCCTTTCCAAGAGGGAAGGGGAAAACGACGTCGTATCCTACGAGCGCATGATCCCGTTCCGCGCCGAGATCCCCTGCGACGACGCCGTGTCCGGCGCCGCCTGCGATGCGCGCGTCTCCGTCGCGGAAGTGCGGCTGAGCGCCGCCTGCGACGAGGATAAGGGCCGCTGCCGCCTGCTCGCCGAGATCACTCTCGACATCCGCGGCAAGGTCTGGCGCAGCGAGGAGCTCCGCGCCGCGGCGGACGCGTTCTGCCCCGGCTATGCCGCGGCGGTGCGCCGCGCCGACTGGCAGACGGAAGAGCCGCTGTGTGCGTTCACCGCCACCGAACGGGTGAGCGGAACGGCCGCGCTGGACGGCACCGTGGATTTTGCCTGCACCCTGCAGGCGACGGCGCTCAGCGGCGTAGAAGCGGCGGCGGAAGTTGCCGACGGCGAAGTGCGCGTCGAGGGGGTGCTCAACACCACCGTGTTTTATCGGGACGGGGGCGGCGCGGCGCAGAGCGCGCGCGTCAGCCTGCCCTTCTCCTTCCCCGTGCGCAGCGACCGCGCCCGTGCGGGCGATCGGGCGATCGTGCAGGCGCTCGCCTGCGGCGTATCCGCGCGGCAGAAGCGCGAGGGCGAACTGGAAGCGGACGGCACCGTCAAACTGTACATCGTCCTGCTCGGCGAAATGCGCAGTGCGTGCGTGTGCGAGATTGAGGCGGGCGAGGCGCTCCCTCCCCCGCGCGCCGCGCTCGGCGTGTACCTCGCCTCGCCCGGCGACACGCTGTGGGATACTTCCAAAAAACTGGGCAAAGCGCCCGAACAGGTGCGCGCGGAAAATCCCGACCTCGCCTTTCCGCTCACGGGCAAAGAGCGCATCGTGGTGTACCGCCGCCGCGAGATCGGCTGAGCGCCGCATTGCGGGCGGCACGGCGGCAAAGCGGTTTCCGCTACGGCAATCAGTCTCCGCCGCGGCAAAACGGTCTCCGCCGCGCAAGTCCGGCAAAGAGGAGCGGCGTCCCGTACGGGGCGCCGCCCGTTTTTTTCGGAAATTTTCATCGGTTTGCCGCAGGATTTTCCGAAAGTGCGGTGAAATTTCGTCCCGCGCCGTTTACAAACCGTGAAAAACATGGTATAATATGAAAAATGTGCGGCGCGGAGGTGAAGCCATGAAGGCGAAAGCGGCGGTACGGCTGCGCAGTTATGCCAAAGTCAACCTCGCGCTGAACATCACGGGCACGCGCGGCGGGTATCATCTGCTCGACAGCGTGCTCGCGTCCGTCGATATCTATGATACCGTGCTCGCCCGCCCGCGCAGGGACGGGCTGATCAACGTATATATGCACGGGCAGGGCAGCGAACGCATCCCGCCCGAACGCAACAACGCCGTGCGCGCGGGGGAAGCGTTCGTTTCCGCCTTCGGCACCGACGGCGCGGACATTTTCATTCAGAAGGATATCCCCGTGGGCGCGGGGCTGGGCGGTTCGTCCGCCGACGCGGCGGGGGTGCTCAACGCGCTCGCAAGGCTGTACGGCGTGGAGGACGGGCAGGCGCTCAAAGTGCTGGCGGACTCCCTCGGCAGCGATACGGGCTACATGCTCGGCGGCGGGTTTGCGCGCCTGTCGGGCAGGGGCGAGCGGGTGCAGCCGCTGCGTTCCCCGCGCGGATATGCCGTGCTGCTGTTCATCCCCCCCTCGCCCGTGTCGACGGCGGCCTGTTTCGCGGCGTACGACGCCGCGCCGGATGCGCTCCGCGCCGATGCGGCGTCGCTCGCCGTGGCGCTGGAACGCGGGGATTTCGCGGGGGTCGCCGCAAACGTCTACAATGCGCTGGAGCGGCCCGCCTGCGCGCTGAATCCCGATGTCGCCCGAGCGCTGGAAGAGGCGCGGGCGTTTTCCCCCGCCGCGTGCGCGGTCACGGGGTCGGGGAGCGCGGTGTTCGCATTGTTTGAAAGCGAAGAACTTTGCCGCTGGGCAAAGAGCCGCTATCGCGGCAAATTCCGGACGCGCGTCGCAAAGACGGTACAGCCCCACGGGCGCCCGTGGCGCAGTCCGTTCGTTTTGGATCCCGAAGAACCGGGCGCACGGCCCTGAACGTGCAAATCGGCAGGAGGAAGCATGGAAGAGAGAAACCTCGAATTGGACGACGACGGAAAGATCCGCATCCGCACGGGCGGCGCCCTGCCGCAGGAAGGCGAAGAGCGGGAGGAGGACGGCGAGATCGTCATCGAAACGCCCGCGTTTGAAAGCGAAGAGGCGGAAAGCGCGGAGCAGTACACGGACGAAGAATATCTGCGCCGCCGCGCCGCGCGCGAGCGGGAGGAAAGCGCCCGCAAAGACCGCGCGCGCGAACTGTGCGCGGAGGGCGAGGCATTGCTCGCCGCGGGGAAATACGACGAAGCGGGCGTTTGTTTTCTGGACAGCGCCGCGCTGGACGGCGGAGACTGGCGCCCGTGGTTCGGCGTCGTGCGCGTGCAGACGCGCGACCTGACCGACTTTTCGCAGGTCTACGACTGCGAACAGGCGTACGACAAGGCGCTGCGCCGCATGAGCCGCGAACAGCGCGCCGCGATCGCCGAAAAGTATGCCCCGTCGCTCGCCGCGCAGGCGGAAGCGCTCGAACGGCAGAGCGAAGCGCTCGCCGAACAGGACGAACGCGAGCGGGAAGCCGCCGCGCCCGACTGCGCGCGCGAACTGCACGCCCATACCGTGCGGTTTATCGCGCTGGCGGCGCTGTTCGGCGTCTTTCTCATCGCCGCCGCCGCGCTGTGGCCGTTCATCAACAACGTCGAGGGCGCGGTGATCCTCGTCCCCGCCGTCGTGTGCAGCGTGTTTGCCGTCGGCTTTTTCGTGCCCGCGGCGCTCTTCTGCAAGCAGTATGCCGCCGCGCGCGCCGCGTATGCCCGCAACCGCCGCGCAGGCACCACGGAGGCGGGCAAACAGGCGCACGAACTCGCCGAGCGCGCGGAACTGATCCGCTCCGTCATCGAAGATTTTGAGCAGTGAACGCACGGCTCCTCCCTGCCCGTCGGCAGGGAGGAGCCGTTTTGCTTTTGCGCCGCCCGTACGCCCCGCGCCGTCCCGCATGGCGCATTGGGCGACGGTACGGTCGGGGAATGCCGCGCCGAACCTAGCCCGCCGCGCGGCCCCTCGCGCCGTCCCTCGCACCGTCCCCCGCGCCGTCCCCCGCGCGACTGCTCCGTGTTCCGCCTCCGCAAGGAGCGGCTGACGCAAGCCGCCGCCCGTACGCCTTGCGTCCGTTGCCGCACGCGCGGCGTGCCTGCGCGCTTCGCAAGAAAAAATGCGCACGATTTTCGCCAAAGTCTTGAAAGAGCGGCAAAAATGTGCTATTCTGTTCGCGTAGCGGCGCGGGGAAATGAAAGGAAACAACACTTCCCGTTCATTTTTGTAAAATTTGCGCACAAAATAATTTTTGCGGGAACGCGTTTGACTTTCCGCCGCCGATTTGATATTATTTTATCGATAAAAAAATATCGAAAGAGAACGCGGGAGGGAAAGCCATGAAATACGAAAAAAACGAGCGATCCTATCCGCTCGCGTCGGACAGCCTGGATGCTCTTCTCGGCGAAGGGGAGGAAGTGCTCTGGCGGGGCAAGCCGAAAAAATCGGCGTACATCCTCAACAAAGTGCTGTACATGCTGCCCGTCGTGCTGCTTTGGCTTGCCATCGACGTGACGTTGCTCTGCGTTGTATACATCCTGGATACGCCCACCCTGGTGCGCGTGTTCGTGACCTGTTTCATAGCCGTTCACCTGCTCCCGTTCTGGATGTGGCTTTCGGGTGTGATCACGGCGAGCCGCCGCTATAAAAACATGGATTACGCGCTCACCAACCGCCGCGTTATCATCCGCAGCGGACTGATCGGCATCGATTTCGAGTCGGTCGGCTATAAGGATATCGTCAACGTCAACCTGCGCGTGGGGCTGATCGACAGGATGCTCAAAGTGGGCGACCTGTATTTCGAAAACGCACAGCGCGGCAGGAAAAACGTGTTCTTCGACATCGAAAACCCGTACGAGGCGTACAAAGTTGCCCAACGCGTGGTTTCGGACATCCAGACGGACATCGTGTTCCCGAACGCCTATCGCCCGGAGAGCAACCCCGGCTACGGCACCAAGTATCGGAACGGGGGCGGCGATGGGCAACAATAAAGAGATGGCGACCGTCTCCAAGGCGACCATCGGGCGGCTCCCCGCCTATCACCGCTATCTCAAAGAGAAGCAGGCGGAAGGGGAGCGCACCATCTCGTCCACGGCGATCGCGGAAGATCTGCACCTCAACGCGGTGCAGGTCCGCAAGGATCTGGCGCTCATCAGTTCGGTCGCGGGCAAACCCAAACTGGGGTTCGACGTGGAAGATCTGATCGCGGACATCGATCGGTTTTTGGGATACGACAACGTGTCCGACGCCGTTTTGGTCGGCGCGGGCGGGCTGGGCTCGGCGCTGGTCGGGTACGGCGGTTTCAAAAACTACGGGCTGAACATCGTCGCGGCGTTCGATTCGTCGCCGTCGCTCGTCGGCACGACGCTGCACGGCGTGCACGTGTTCGACGTGGGCGAACTGACGCGGCTGGTGCGGCGGCTGAACGTGCGCATCGGCATCCTGACGGTGCCCAAAGAGGCGGCGCAGGGCGCGGCGGACGCGCTCGTTTCGGGCGGCGTGCGCGCGATCTGGAACTTTGCGCCCGTGCATCTGTCGCTGCCCGCAAACATCGCAGTCAAAAACGAGGACATGGCGGCATCGCTCGCGATCCTGTCCAAACGCCTCGCGGAAATATTGAGCAACGAAAAATAAATTTTAAGGAAGGAGAGGTCACATGGAAAATCAGAAGATCGTCGATTCGGTCGAAGCCTTGATGGAGAAGATCGGTCAGGTCAGGAAGGCGCAGGAGATCTTCGCTACCTACACGCAGGAGCAGGTGGACAAGATCTTTGCCGCCGCGGCGCTCGCAGCCAACAACCAGCGCATCCCGCTCGCAAAGATGGCTGTCGCCGAAACGGGCATGGGCATCGTGGAGGACAAGGTCATCAAAAACCACTATGCCGCCGAGTATATCTACAACAAATATAAAGATATGAAGACCTGCGGCGTCATCGAAGAGGATGCGGCGTTCGGCATCAAAAAAGTTGCCGAGCCCATCGGCGTCGTCGCGGCGGTCATCCCGACCACCAACCCGACGTCTACGGCGATCTTCAAGACGCTCATCTGCCTCAAATCCCGCAACGGCATCATCATCTCGCCGCACCCGCGCGCGAAGAACTGCACCATCGCCGCGGCGAAAGTGGTGCTGGACGCCGCCGTCAAGGCGGGCGCGCCCGAGGGCATCATCGGCTGGATCGACGTGCCGTCGCTGGACATGACCAACACGCTGATGAAGACGGCGGACATCATCCTCGCCACGGGCGGCCCCGGCATGGTCCGCAGCGCGTACTCCTCGGGCAAACCCGCCCTGGGCGTCGGCGCGGGCAACACCCCCGCCATCATCGACGAGACGGCGGACATCACCGTCGCGGTCAACTCCATCATCCATTCCAAGACCTTCGATAACGGCCTCATCTGCGCGTCCGAGCAGTCGGTCATCGCCGAAGATTCGGTGTACGACGCGGTCAAGGCGGAGTTCGTCAAGCGCGGCTGCCATATCCTCAACGACGAGGAAAAGAACAAAGTCCGCTCGACCATGATCATCAACGGCGCGCTCAACGCCAAGATCGTCGGCCAAAGCGCACCCAAGATCGCCGAGATCTGCGGGTTCAGCGTCGAGCCGACCGCGAAGATCCTCATCGGCGAAGTGGAGAGCGTGGAACTGGAAGAAGCGTTCGCGCATGAAAAATTGTCGCCCGTGCTCGCGCTGTACCGTGCCGCGGACTTCGACGAGGCGGTCGCCAAGGCGGAGCGCCTGATCGCGGACGGCGGCTACGGCCACACTTCCTCGCTGTATATCAACCCCGTCACCGAGTCTGCCAAGATCGAAAAGTGGCGCGAGGCGATGAAGACCTGCCGCATGCTCATCAACATGCCTTCCTCGCAGGGCGCGATCGGCGACATCTACAACTTCAAACTCACCCCTTCGCTCACCCTGGGCTGCGGCTCGTGGGGCGGCAACTCGGTTTCCGAGAACGTCGGCGTCAAACACCTTCTGAACATCAAGACCTTAGCGGAGAGGAGAGAAAATATGCTGTGGCTCAGACTGCCTGAAAAAGTTTACCACAAGAAGGGCTGCCTGCCCGTCGCCCTCGACGAACTCAAAACCGTCATGGGCAAGAAAAAGGCGTTCATCGTCACCGACGAATTCCTGTACAAAAACAACTATATCAAGCCCATCACCGACAAACTGGACGAAATGGGCATCCGCCACACCTGCTTCTACAACGTCGCGCCCGACCCCAACCTCGCCTGCGCGAAAGAGGGCGCAAAACTCATGACCGAGTTCCAGCCCGACGTGATCATCGCCCTGGGCGGCGGCTCCGCGATGGACGCCGGCAAGATCATGTGGGTGCTGTACGAACATCCCGAAGTGGACTTCCTCGACATGGCGATGCGCTTCATGGATATCCGCAAGAGGGTGTACACCTTCCCGAAGATGGGCGAAAAGGC
>CALVMB010000013.1 GCA_944341895.1 uncultured Clostridia bacterium | reverse complement strand
CATCCGCGCCTGCCGCGCGATCGCTTGCCGAAAACGGAAAGGTTCGCGCTCATCGCGGCAGACTTTGTCGGGCGGCGCCGCCGCCGCGGGTCACGTACGTCTGTGTACGCTCCCCTTGCGGGCGGCTTGCCATCCGCGCCTGCCGCGCGATCGCTTGCCGAAAACGGAAAGGTTCGCGCTCATCGCGGCAGACTTTGTCGGGCGGCGAATGGGCGCGGCTGAAACAGAACAATCTTCGTATGCGGCGCGCCGTGCGCGCACGAATATCATCGAGAGGGGAGGTTTGGTATGAACATTATCCTTTTGGGCGCTCCGGGCGCCGGCAAAGGCACGCAGGCAACGCGGATTTCCGAAAAGTACGGTCTGCCGCACATTTCCACGGGCGACATTTTCCGCGACAACATCAAGCGCGGCACCGAGATCGGCCTGCTCGCCAAATCGTACACCGACAAGGGGCAACTCGTTCCCGATGAAGTCACCTGCAAGATCGTGGAAGGCAGGCTGGAAAACGCGGACTGCGCCAAGGGGTACCTGCTCGACGGGTTCCCGCGCAACCTGTTCCAGGCGCAGGAACTGGACAAATTCTCCAAGATCGATGCGGTCATCAACATCGATATCGATCTCTCGCTCCTGATGGACCGCCTGTGCGGCAGGCGCGTCTGCAAGGATTGCGGCGAAAGTTATCACGTCAACTTCCTGAACGGTAAGACCACCTGCGAACGTTGCGGCGGCGAACTGTACCAGCGCAAGGACGACAACGAAGAGACGGTCGGCAACCGCCTGAAAGTGTACAACGACCAGACGGCTCCGCTCATCGACTATTACAAGAACAAGGGCGTCCTGCTCAACATCGACGGCGTCGGCACTATCGACGAAGTGTTTGCGCGCATCTGTGCGGCACTGGACAACAAATGATCGTCGTCAAGACCGAACAGGAGATCGACGCCATGCGCGAGCCGTGCGCCATCGTGCGCGACACGCTCGCCTTTGTCGGTTCGAAAGTGCGCCCCGGCATCACGACGGCGGAACTGGACGCGTACGCGGAGGAATACATCCGTTCGCGCGGCGCCCTTCCGTCCTGCCTCGGCTATTGCGGCTATCCCGCATCCGTCTGTGCTTCCGTCAACGAGGAGATCGTGCACGGCATCCCCGGCGAGCGCATCCTGCGCGCGGGGGATATCGTCAGCATCGATCTGTGCGCGTATAAAAACGGCTTTCACGGCGACGGCGCCCGCACCTTTGCGGTGGGCGAGATCGACGAGAACAAGCGCAAACTCATCCGCGTGACCGAAGAATGTTTCTTCCGTGCGATCGAGGGGCTGCGCGCGGGTACGCCGCTGTACGATATCGGCGCCAAAGTGCAGGCGCACGCCGAAGCGAACGGCTTTTCGGTGGTGCGCGAGTACGTGGGGCACGGCATCGGCAGGGAAATGCACGAAGATCCGTCCGTTCCCAACTTCGGCAAGCGCGGCACGGGCGTCCGCCTGAAAGCGAACACGGTGCTGTGCATCGAGCCGATGGTCGTTGCGGGCAAGCGCGACCTGCGCGTGCTGGACGACGGCTGGACGGCGGTCACCAAGGACGGGAGTCCTGCGGCGCACTACGAGAACACCGTCGTCATCCGCGAGGACGGCGTCGAGATCCTCACCCTGTAAAGAGGCAGTATGAAAGTGCAGGAAGCGGTGTGCGGCGGCGCGGCACAGAGCCTTGCCGGCAGGGATAAAGGCAGGCTGTATCTGATCGTGGGCATGGCGGACGAAACACTCTTGCTTGCCGACGGAAAGTACAAACCGGTCGAAAGTCCCAAGCGCAAAAACCAGAAACATGTGCGGCTGTTGCCGCGGTTTTACCCGGCGATCGCGGAACGCATCGCGGCGGGCAAAGACGAAAACAGTTCCGTGCGGGCGGCGCTGCTGTCGCTGGAAGCGGAGCGCGGGTCCGTCCCGCAATAAGCCCGCCGCGGCGGGAAGCAAAATTCGGAGGAACCATCTGTGTCCAAAGACGACGTCATCGAAACGGAAGGCAAAGTCATCGAAGCGTTGCCCAATGCGACGTTCCGCGTGCAACTTTCCAACGGGCATGTCATCACGGCATACATCTCGGGCAAACTGCGTATGAACTACATCCGCATCGTCCCGGGCGACACCGTCAAACTGGAGATGAGCCCGTACGATCTTACCAAGGGCAGGATCACCTGGCGAAGCAAAAACTGACATCGGCGCCGAAGAGGCGCGTTCGGCGAACGGCGCCGCAGAGTGTGCCGCCGCGCAAACAAAACTTGAACGATCAATTCGGAGGAATAAGGAAATGAAAGTCAGACCGTCGGTCAAACCTATGTGCGACAAGTGCAAAGTTATCAAACGCAACGGCAAGGTCATGGTCATCTGTTCCAAGAACAAGAGCCACAAGCAGCGCCAGGGCTAACATCGAAAACAATCGCGCCGCGGCAGGCGTGCCGCGCATTCCGAATTCAGGCGGCGTGCCGGCGGCGAACGAATCCATAAATCAACACAAAATCAGAAAATCCAAACGGAGGTCATAAGGCAATGGCACGTATTGCGGGTGTGGATTTACCCAGAGAAAAGCGTGTAGAGATCGGGCTTACCTACATTTACGGGATCGGCCTGACCACGTCCAAAAAGATCCTCGCGGCGACGGGCATCAATCCCGACACGCGCGTCAAGGATCTGGACGAGAACGACGTATCCAAACTCAGAGAATATATCGACCACAACTACCATGTGGAAGGCGAACTTCGCAGCGAAGTCAACCTCAACATCAAGAGGCTGATGGAGATCGGCTGCTATCGCGGCATCCGTCACAGAAAGGGTCTCCCTGTCCGTGGACAGAGCAGCAAGCGCAACGCGCGTACGAGGAAGGGTCCCCGCCGCACGGTCGCGAAGAAGAAGAAATAAGCGAGGAGGGAGTAAATCATGGCAGCAGTAACCAAGAAAGCGGCTCAGACGCGCCGCCGCAAAGAACTGAAAAAAGTCGACAAAGGTCAGGCGCATATCCAGTCCTCGTTCAACAACACGCTCGTCACCATCACGGACATGAACGGCAACGCGATCTCCTGGTCGAGCGCGGGCAGCCTCGGCTTCAAGGGCTCGAGGAAAGGCACGCCGTTCGCGGCGCAGATGGCTGCGGACACCGCGGCGAAAGCGGCGAAAGAACACGGCCTCCGCTCCGTCGAAGTGTACGTGAAAGGCCCGGGCGCGGGCAGGGAATCCGCCATCCGCGCGCTGGCGGCGGCAGATCTCGAAGTGACGCTGATCACCGACGTTTCGCCCATCCCGCACAACGGGTGCAGGCCTCCGAAGCGCCGCAGAGTATAATACAAGGAGACTACGAACATGGCAACATACAGAGATTCCAAATGCCGTCTTTGCCGCAGAGAGGGTGCGAAACTCTTCCTTAAAGGCGATCGGTGCTATTCTTCCAAGTGCGCGTTTGAAAAACGTCCCACGCCTCCCGGCGCACACGGCGCGGGCAGGAAAAAGGTTTCCGAATACGGCCTGCAACTTCGCGAAAAGCAGAAGACCAAGCGCATCTACGGCGTGCAGGAAGGCCAGTTCCGCAAATATTACGAGATGGCTGACCGCATGAAGGGCATCACGGGCGAAAACATGCTCTCCCTTCTGGAACGCCGTCTCGACAACGTCGTGTTCCGCATGGGGCTCGGCGGGTCGCGCGCGCAGGCAAGGCAACTTGTCAACCATGCGCATTTCTCGGTCAACGGCCGTACCGTCAACATCCCGTCCTACATCGTGAAGGCGGGCGACGTGATCGCCGTCAAAGAGAACCGCAAAAAAGACAAGTATTTCGAACAGATCAAGACGATGAAGGTCGGCAACATGCCCAAATGGCTGGAATTCGACCCCGAAAAACTGGAAGGAAAGGTTCTCGCGCTTCCTGCAAGGGAAGACATTGACAGTCAGATCGCTGAGCATATGATTGTCGAGTTGTATTCCAAGTAAGCCTTCGGGCTCTTGGATAAGGAGGTAAAAACGCATGATCGAAATGGATATGCCCAAAATCGACGTAGACGAGAACGAGGCGAAGAGTTACGCCAAGATCACCGTCGAACCGCTCGAAAAGGGCTTCGGTCTCACCATCGGCAACTGTTTGCGGAGGATCCTTCTCTCCGCGCTTCCGGGCGCGGCGGTGCAGGGCGTCCGTTTCTATCCCGACGGGCTGGTCAAGCACGAGTTTTCGGCGATCCCCGGCGTGAAAGAGGACGTTCCCGAGATCATTCTTAACCTGAAAACGCTCGCCATCCAGACCACTTCGACCGATAAAGATTACAGCAAGACGCTGCACGTTTGCAAGCAGGGACCTGCCACGATCACGGGCGCGGACCTCGAACAGGATGCAGAGGTGGAGATCATCAACAAAGATCAGTACATCTGCACGGTGGACGAGGACGGCAAGGTCGACATGGAAGTCACCATCGGCAGGGGCAGGGGCTATAAGGGCGCCGGTTCCAACAAGAACCATCCTATCGGCTATATCCCCGTCGATTCCATCTACACCCCCGTCAAAAAAGTGAACTACAACGTCGAGAGCACCCGCGTCGGCCAGAGCATCGATTACGACAAACTCGTGATGGAAGTCTGGACGAACGGTGCGTTCTCCGCCAAAGAGATCGTCTCGCTTGCGGCAAAGATCATGCAGGATCACATCGGGCTGTTCGTCAACCTCAGCGATTCCATCAAAGGGATGGACATCCTCGTCAAGAACGAGGACGACAAACAGCAGATCCTCGCCATGGCGATCGAGGACATGGACCTCTCCGTCCGTTCCTACAACTGCCTCAAACGCGCGAACATCCACACCATCGAAGATTTGACCAAAAAGACCGAGGAAGAAATGCTCAAAGTGCGCAACCTCGGCAGAAAGTCGTTGGACGAGGTCATTCTCAAACTCGAGTCCTACGGGCTTTCATTAGACAAAAAGGAGGACTAATACTATGCCGGGCAAATTGGGCAGAACCAGCGAACAGCGGGACGCAATGCTGCGCAACCAGGCTTCCTGCCTTCTCTGGTACGGAAAGATAGAGACGACGAAGGCGCGCGCCAAAGAGTTGCAGTCGTACGTCGAAAAGATCATCACCGCCGCGATCAACACCTATGACGACACCGTCGAAGGCACCAAGGTCGTCAAGGAAAACGCGGGCAAGAAAAAGGAGAAGGAAGTCACCGTCACCGTCGTCAAAGACGGCCCGAAGAAACTCGCCGCACGCCGCCGCATCATGAGCAAGTTGTATGACCTGCAGGAGATCAAGGCGTTCAACGAGAGCAAGAGCGCGTACAAGGCGCGCACCAAAGACGTGGCGCATCCGCTCATCGAAAAACTCTTCAACGAGATCGCTCCCAAATACGCACAGCGCAACGACGAAAAGAACTGTGCAGGCGGCTATACCCGCATCATTCCCCTCGGCACCCGCCGCGGCGATGCGGCGGAAGTCGCGATCATCGAACTCGTCTGAGTTTCGCAAAACGTCCGCCCCCGCGACCGCGGGGGCGTTTTGCGTGCACGGCGCGCAAATTCCCCCGTTCGGGCGCGTCTACTGTGAACAAACGCGGAAAATCGGCGGGAATTTCGGCGCCCCGCGCAAAATCGCTTGACGATTTTGCCAAGAACGGGTACAATAAAACGGTATCGGCGGCAGTGCCGCCCGTGCATTTTTTGGAATTGCAGAGGAGACTGTATGGCTAAAACGCTTTCCCGCATCAGCAAATACATCGCTGTTTTGCTTGCGGCGGTTGTCCTGGTCACTTGCGCGTGCCTGTTCGTCGGGTGCGAGAGCAATTATCCCAAGATCACCGTTACCATTTCGTTCAACGACAACAACACCGACACGGAGGACGAGTATGTCCTCACGTACAAACTGTACCGCAAACTGTACCCGCAGACGGTCGCGCACTACCTCGAACTGGCCGAGGCGGGCTATTACGACGGCACGGTCATCCACGATTATCAGTCCTCGCGCATGATCGGCGGCGGCTACACCTACGAAGAC
This sequence comes from uncultured Clostridia bacterium, assembly GCA_944341895.1. Lineage (GTDB taxonomy): Bacteria > Bacillota > Clostridia > Christensenellales > Borkfalkiaceae > Borkfalkia. The sequence goes on along the minus strand of CALVMB010000013.1, from coordinate 27,085 downwards.
ATGACCGCCAGCGACGTCGACGAACTGCAGGCGCTGGACTATGACGGCGCGACCAAGGACGCGGACGGGAATATCACCCTCAAAAACATCTCCGTCTGGACGGACAAAGCCCTGACGGAGGCGACCAACCGCCTGTACGGCGAAACGAGCAATAACGGGTTCAGCGTGGAAAACGGCACGGGTTTGACCAATTCGTACGGTGCGCTGAGCACGTATTCCTACATCGCCAAGGAAAACTCCGCCCTGTCGGTGTTCGGCAAGGCGACGGGCGGCGGCACGGCGCGCGAGGTGCGCTACACCAACAACAGCGTGACAAGCCTGTTCTCGATTTACACGGGCGCTTCGGGCTCGTCCGATTCCGCCAACTGCGTGTTCGGCGTGCTCGCCGACACCGACTCCTCGACGCGTTTCAGCGAACTGATGACCGCCATCACCGATTACGTCGCGGCACAGCAGGAGACGGACGAGGATTTCTCCTTTACGCAGGCGAAGGAAGATGTGCGCATCGAGGACGAATTTGCCGAAGGCGGCTACTACGAAGTGGACAGCGGCTTCGCCGTCCCCGTGGTCAAGATCGTCATCGAGCAGATCAAAGTCATCAAATATTGATCGGATATGCGAACGCCGCAGGCAAAAAAAGCCTGCGGCGTTTTTTTATGACCGACGAAAAATTTGCGGCGGTCCGTCCGCTCTGGGGCGGGCAGGAGATCTGTTGTCGTTTGCCCGCTCTGCGTCGGACGGGGAATTTGCGGCAGGACCGCCCGTTTTCGGGGTTCAGCGTTTGCGCCGCGCGAGCAGGACAAACAGGAGAAAGCGCAAAAGGTATACGAGGGAGACGAGCAGGGAGGCAACGTAAGTCATCGCCGCGGCGCGCAGAACTTTTGCGGCGGCGCGCTGTTCTTCGCGCGTGCAGATGATGCCCTGTTCGGCAAGCATCGCCTTGGCGCGGCGGGACGCGTTGAGTTCGACGGGCAGCGTCACGAGCATGAACACCGTGCTCAGCGCATACAGGCACACGCCGATGAACACGAGGATGTTGCCGATCTCGGTGACCGCCGTCAGCCATCCGAGCAGGATGCCGAGGAGCACGACGGGCAGGGCGAGCATGGTGCCGATGTTGGTCACGGGCACGAGCACGGCGCGCAGGCGGAGCAGGAGATACCCGTCCTCGTGCTGCATGACGTGCCCGACTTCGTGCGCCGCCACCGCCACCGCCGAAACGGACGCCGAAGAAAAGGTGCTCTGCGACAGCGTCACCGCCATCGTCTTGGGGTTAAAGTTGTCCGTCAGCGTTCCCGCGCCGGGAACGACGTCCACGTGACCCGCGTTCCCCGCCTGCAGGAGGCGGCGCGCCGCCTCGCTCCCCGTGAACCCGGAGGAGCACATCATCTTGTCATAGCGCGAAAAGGTCGTGTGCACCGAGACGCTCGCCCACACCGAAAGCAACAGACAGGGCAGGAGCAGAAGGGCAGAGATCAGGTAGACCAGATATAGGTCGGAAAACATGAAAACCTCCGTCGCCGCATTGCGGCTACGCAAGCAGTATACCGCATTTCGCGCGAAAGTACAACCGTTTTAGGGGACAGGCAGAATGTTTGCGATGCGCCCGCCGCGGCACACCGCCTCGAAAAATTTCACCTCGAACCGATTTTCGGCTTTGCGGTACACCAGCCCCGCGGCGTTGCGTTCGCCGTGCCGCAGATAAAAGATCTCTTTGGGCAAAACCACGTCGCAGAACGGGCCGAGGTAGTCGGAAAGTTTCTGTGCCTGCGGCAGCAGTTCTTCCGCCAGGTACGGCGCGGGATCGCCGCCCGCGGCAAGTTCCTGAAAAAAGGCGAACGGCAGCAGTTTTTCGTGCAGGCGCGCGCGATCGAATGCGGGGTCGGCGGCGACTTCGCGCCCCCGCTCCTCCAGCCTGTTCCCCGCCGCCGCAAAGGTGCGCCGCACGGTGTGCCTTGCCAGGTCGCTCAGGCGCAGTTCGGTGTGCAGTTGTTCGCCGAACGCCGCGTCCGTCACTTCCGCGCGCAGGGCGCAGGTCAGGTCCTCGGCGAACAGGCACAGCAGGTCGCGCTCCTCGCCCTTGGCGCGCAGGCACAGAAAGGGCGTGCCGCCCACCTGTTCGGCGGAGATCTCGTACCCCGCGGCGCGGGGCAGTGCGTACAGTTCCAGCCGCCCGTCCCGCTCGATCGCCGCCTGCGGCACGCCAGCGTCGAGCACCGTCGCCAGCATGTTGCCCGCGCGCCCCTGGGCGAGCGGGCGCAGGGCGGGGGTGCGCGGGGCAAAGCGTGCCGCGATCACGTCCGCGCCGCCGTCGTAGAGGTACACGTCGCAGCAGGCGGGCGGGGAGGCAAAAAACGCCTCGTCTAGGATAAAGGAGAGGGGCAGAAAGTCCCCGTCCGCGGGCAGGAATTCGGCGAGCAGGGGCACGCCCTCCTCCGCGTCCGCAAACTTGTCGGCTTCGCCGCAGTATCCCGCGACGGCGCCGCCCAGCCGCAGGGCGCAGGGGAGCGCGCTTCGGAAATGGATGCGCATGCTGATCCTCCTTTTTGCAAAGTTCGAACATTCACCCATACCATATGTATAAAACAATATATTTATGTCAATACCCTTGCCGAACCGAAAGGAGGGTTTGGCTATGGAAAAGATCAACGGGTACGCCGCCGCCGAGGCGCGCGAACTCATCGAGGACATCGCCGCGGGCAGGCGGGCGGGAAAGACGCTCACCTCGCTGTTCGCGGCATACGGCAAGCGGCACGGCAGGGCGAGCGGGAGCGTGCGCAACTACTACTACAAACTGCTGCACTCCCCCGAACAGGACGCGCGCGCCCTGCTCGAAGGCAAGCAACTCAGCGCCGCGCGCGTGCGCCCGTTCACCGAGCGCGAGACGGACGAGATGCTCGAAAGCATCCTGACCGAATGCGGCAAGGGCTGTTCGGTGCGCCGCGCCATCGGCAATCTGTGCGGCGGCGACGCCAAAAAGGCGCTCCGCTACCAGAACAAATACCGCAACCTGCTCAAAAAACAGCCCGAACGCATCGGGGCGGCGGCACAGCGGCTGGGCATGCCCGCAGTCCCTTCGCGCGCGATGAAATCCCCGCTGGAACGTCGCCTGGAATCGGAGATCAACGCGCTGTACGACCGCCTTGCGCTGTCCCTGCGCGAGGAAAACGACAGGCTGCGCCGCACCGTGCACCGCCTGACCGAGGAGAACGAACTGCTTCGCCGCGCTTCGCGCGTCAAAAAGGCATTGCTTCCGCCCGAAGACGAAACGCAGTCGCGCGCCTGAACCGCACGGCGAAACGATCGGGCGCGCAAAGTTGCCCGAACCGCACAGCGAAAACGGCGAAGGTTTTCGCCGCGCGAAAAAAGGCGCCGAACGCCGCATAAAACGCGCACCTTAGCGCATACTGAAAGGGAGCGGCGGGTCTGCCGCCGCTGCGGAGGAGGACTATGGAAAAATTCATCGCGGGAATGGCGGCCGGCATGATGCTGGGCGCCCTGTGGGTCACCAACAGCAACAAGACGCGCGCGCTCGTGCGGCGCGGCCAGGAAGAATGCAAAGAAAAACTGGACGCGTACATCGACGAAAAACTCGCTTCCATGGGAGGCGAGGAGGAAGAGCCCGCGCGCAAAAAGAGATCCCGCACGGAATGAGGAGAGGGGAGCCCGCTACGTCGGGCTCTCTTTTCCGTTTGGCCGCCGCGCGCCGCCGAGTTCTTCCGTCTGCGACGTGCCGCCGTGCCCTGTCGCCTATGCCGTGCCGCTGCCCGTGCGACGCCCGTGCCGCCCGCGGCGTGGCGGTTTCCGCGGCTGCTGTTCGTGCGGCGGAAAATTTTTACAAATTTATGACAACAAATTTATAAAAAAGGCTGCTCTCGGCGGGCGGAATATGTTACAATGTCGGCATGGGAGGGAAACCATGCCGTCTACATATGCGCATTATCGGTTCGGGCAGGAAATGGCGGAGCGGTGCCCCGCGGAAGCGGCGGATCTGATCCGCGCCCATCGCAGTCTGTACGATATCGGCCTGCACGGGCCCGATCTCCTGTTTTACTATAAGCCCCTGCGCAAAAATCCCGTCAAGGCGCTGGGTTCGCACATGCACGCGCAGGCGGCAAAATGCTTTTTCGGCGCTGTGCGCGAGCGCATCCCGAACGGGGAGCAGACCGCTGCGCGCGCCTATCTGCTCGGGTTCGTCTGCCACTTCGCGCTCGATTCCGCCTGCCACGGGTATATCGCCGATTTCGTGCGCGCGACGGGCGTGTCGCACGCGGCCGTCGAAAGTGAGTTCGACCGCACCCTGTTGTTGCGGGAGGGGAAAGAGCCGCTTTCCGCCTGTCTGACCGCGCACATCCGCGCGGATGCGGAAAACGCACGCGTCATTGCGCCGCTGTTGGAGATCTCGCCGCGGCAGGCGGAAAAGGCGCTGCGTTCCGTGCTCTTTTACAGCGGCATGCTCCGCGCTCCGCACGCGCCCAAGCGCGCGCTGGTAGACGCCGCGCTCCGCTTTTCGGGGAAATACCAAAGCCTGCACGGCATGATGATCGCCAAACGACCCGTTCCCGCCTGCGCGGAAAGCAACGCGCGGCTGGATGCGCTGTATGCGGCGGCGCTCGAAGTCTGCGCCCCGCTCATGCGGGATTATCTTCGTTATCTGGACAAGATTGCGCCTCTGCCCGCCGCCTTCGAAGGGACCTTCGATCCCGCGGGGGAGGGGGACGTATCCGTATTGTCCGAAAAGGAGGCACGTCTTTGAACGCGGAACCGAACGCCGCCCAAAGCACGCGGTGGACCAAGACCACGCCCCTCGAATGGAAGTGGATCCTCTACGATGTGGGAAACTCGGCGTTTACCCTGCTCGTTTCCACGCTCATCCCCATCTTTTTCAACATTATCGCGGGGGACAGCGAAGCGTCGGCAACGGTGTTTCTCGGCTATGCTACGAGCATCGCCACCGCGGTGGTCGCCCTGCTCGGCCCCGTGCTCGGCGCGGCGTCCGACCTCGGCGGCATGCGCAAAAAAATCTTTGCGGGCGCCCTGCTCGTCGGCGCGCTCGGGTGCGGCGTGCTCGGGTTCATCCAGCATTGGGTGTGGTTTCTGGTGCTGTTCGTACTCGCCAAATCCGCCTATTCGCTCAGCCTGGTCGTGTACGATTCCATGCTCTGCGACGTCACCACCCGCGAGCGCATGGACGAGATCTCCTCGCGCGGCTACGCGCTGGGGTACATCGGCAGTTGCATCCCGTTCGTCCTGTGCGTGGTCGTGTATATTTTGTACGATCCCTCCGTCGGCATCGGCTGGCTGACCCTTCTGCCCGCCATGGCGATCATCTTTCTGCTCACGGCGGCATGGTGGGTGGGCTGTTCGCTGCCGCTGCTCCGCCATTATAAGCAGACGCATTACGTGGACGCGGCGAGCCACCCCGTCCGCGCGGGTATGCGCAGCCTCGGTTCGGTGTTGCGCGGCGTGTGCGGCAACAGGCACATCCTGCTGTTTCTGCTCGCCTTCTTTTTCTACATCGACGGCGTGTATACCATCATCGACCTCGCCGTCGCGTACGGCACCGACCTCGGGCTGAATTCCGCCCTGCTCCTGCTCGCTCTGCTTGTTACCCAGATCGTGGCCTTTCCCGCGGCGTTTCTGCTGGGTTTGCTCTCGCGTAAGGTCAGGCCCGAAACGCTCATCCTTGTCTGCATCGCGGCGTATTTTGCCATCACCGTGTACGCCATCTTTCTCAGCCGCGTCTATGAGTTCTGGATCCTCGCCGTCTGCGTGGGGCTGTTCCAGGGAACTATCCAGGCGATGTCGCGCTCCTATTTTGCCAAGATCGTGCCGCAGGAAAAGGCGGGCGAATATTTCGGCGTGTACGATATTTTCGGCAAGGGCGCATCCTTTCTGGGCACCTTCCTCGTCGCGCTGGTCGCCGACCTGACGGGACGGGAAAACCTCGGCGTGGGCGCGCTCGCCGTCATGTTCGCCATCGGGTTCGTGCTGTTCGTGTTCACCGTCCGCGTCGGCAAAAAGACCGCCGCTCGCAGCGCCGAACGGGACAAGTCTGTTCCCGTTTCCCGCGACAATCCTCTGCGCGAAACGGACCCCGTGTCGCTGGGCGAGACCGACCCCGTCACCGTCCGCCCCGAAGGCGGCGATGCGGAAGGGAAATGACGCCGCGCTCCGGCGCGCGGGCGCAAATTTTACAAAAGCGTGACAAGATCGCGACAAAGAAAATACAAATGTGCGGTATACTCAAAGCGCAAAGGGCAAGTGGCGCGGAACGATTCCGCCGCAAAATTGCCGTTTGCCCGCGCGCGGCGCTGCGGGGGAAACCGATTGCCGCGGCGTGAGCGCCCGCACGGGGACCAAACGCACAGTGCGGGCGATCCGATACGCTCATTCGAAACCTTTTTTCCTACGGAGCCTGCGGCGCATTCGTGCGCCGCGGGCTTCCGCATTTTGCGGGGCGCGCGGCCGCGCGGCAAAAATGTTGCGCGAATGAAATAAAAATTGTAGACGGCGGCGCGCGAATATGGTATACTGTCGTCGACCCTTTCCGCAGGGGAAGGGACAGGGTACTATGCACAGGATCATCGCGTTCGACATCGGAGACAGGCGCGTGGGCATCGCGGTCAGCGACCCGTTCAATACATTTGCGCTTCCCGTCTCCACCTATCACCGCACCAAGGACGCCGCCGCCGACGCCGCGGCGCTGGCCGCCGTCGCCGCCGAGCGCGGCGTGGGCACCATCGTCTGCGGGCTACCGCTCAATGCGGACGGCACCGATTCGGTGCAGACTGAAAAGGTGCGGCGCTTCGTCGCGCTGCTGCGCGCGGCGACCGATCTGCCCGTCGAATTCGAGGACGAGCGGTTCACGACCGTCGAAGCGGAGCGGGTGCTCATTTCGGGGGGCGTGCGCAGGGAAGACCGAAAAAAATCGGTGGATAGCATCGCCGCTTCCTATATCCTGGAAGGGTATCTGAATAAAAAAGCGAGGAGTGAAACCATGAGCGAAGAAAAGAAACTGCACGAACATTGCGACTGCGGCTGCGAGGACGAGGCGGAAAACCTCGTCGAACTCATCGACGACGAGGGGAACGTGCATAAATGCCTGCACATCGGCACCATCGAATACAAGGGCGGCTGGTATGCCTTTTTCCAGCCCGAGGAAGAGGCGGAGTCGGAAGAGCCCGAGATCACCATTTTGCAGATCGTCGGCGAGGAAGGGGAGGAAGAACTCATCCCCGTCGAGGACGAAAAATTGCTGGACGAGGTGTTCGACGAATTCTGCCGCGTGATGGAAGAGGACGACGACGCGGACGAAGCGGCGTCGCTGGATACCGATTACGAGGAAGGCTGCGGCTGCGGCTGCAAGCATCACGACCACAAGAATGAAAAGTAAGGCGCCGCCTGCGGCGCGCCGCCCCGCGCAGATGCGCGGGGCGGCGTTTTGTTTTTGCCGCGCCGCGGCGGCGGCGTGTGCGCCGTGCGTGGGGGGGGGATGGGTGGCGGTCCGCCGCGGTGCAGGGACGGTGCCGTGCGGCAACGCGGGAGAAACGAGCGGCGTGTTTTTGCGGCGCGCGCCGCCGAATTTGCGAAAAAAATCCGCAAAATCAGTTGCCAAAAAGTTGCGCGTATGGTAGAATGATAAGGCTGAAATTCACACCTCGTGCGTTCCGCGGATCCGTTCCCGCCAAAATCTCAATCGGGCGGGCTGACGCGGGCATCGGCGCAGGGGGGAGGAAGAAACGGAGGAATTTTATTATGGCAGTCATCACGATGAAGCAACTCCTCGAAGCGGGCGTCCATTTCGGGCACCAGACGAGGAAATGGAACCCCAAGATGAAGAAGTACATCTTCGCCGCGCGCAACGACATCCACATCATCGATCTGCAGCTGACGGTCGGGCTGGTGGAAAAGGCGTACGCGTTTATCGTCGACACGGTGAAATCGGGCAAGAAGATCCTCTTCGTCGGGACCAAGAAACAGGCGCAGGAAGCCATCCGCGAGGAAGCGGAGCGCTGCGGCCAGTTCTATATCAATTCGCGCTGGCTGGGCGGCACGCTCACCAACTTCAAGACCATCCGCTCGCGCATCGACCGCCTCAACCGCCTCGAAAAGATGGAGGAAAACGGCGAATTCGACCTGCTTCCCAAAAAGGAAGTCCTCAACCTGAAAAAGGAGATGGACAAACTGGAAGCCAACCTCGGCGGTATCAAGGAGATGAAGACGCTCCCCGGCGCCATGTTTATCGTCGACCCGCACAACGAGGACATCGCGGTGCAGGAAGCGCGCAAACTGCATATCCCCATCGTGGCGATCACGGATACCAACTGCGACCCCGACCTCATCGACTACGTGATCCCCGGCAACGACGACGCGATCCGCGCGGTCAAACTGCTCTCTTCGGTCATCGCCAACGCGGTCATCGAAGCCAACCAGGGCGAAGCGTTTGCCGCCGTGCCCGCGGAAGAGGAAGCGCCCGCCGAGGAAGCGGCTGCCGAAGAGCAGGCTCCCGCCGAAGAAGCGGCTACCGCCGACGCAGAGTAATGTCCGCGCGGCAACAACGAAAATAATCAGCAGGAGAATACAGAAATGGCAATTACCGCAAGTGATGTGAATTTGCTGCGCCAGAAGACGGGCGTCGGCATGATGGATTGCAAAAAGGCGCTGACCGAAGCGAACGGCGACATGGATAAAGCGATCGAGATCCTGCGCGAAAAGGGCATGGCGAGCGCCGCCAAAAAGGCGGGCAGGATCGCCGCCGAAGGCGTGGTCGACAGTTATATCCACATGGGCGGCAAGGTCGGCGTGCTCGTCGAAGTCAACTGCGAAACGGACTTCGTCGCACGCGGCGAACAGTTCAAGGCGCTTGTGCACGACATCGCGCTGCAGATCGCGGCGAGCAAACCGCTGTACGTGACCAAAGAGGAAGTCCCGCAGGACGTTCTCGATAAAGAAAAAGAGATCCTCAAGATCCAGGCGATGAACGAGGGCAAGCCCGAAGCGATCGCCGAAAAGATGGTCCTCGGCCGCATCAAGAAATACTACGAAGATTTCTGCCTGATGGAGCAGCCCTTCGTCAAGGATCCTTCCAAGACCATTTCCGGGCTGATCACCGAGGCGATCGCCGCCATCGGCGAAAAGATCACCGTGCGCCGCTTCGTGCGTTACGAGATGGGCGAAGGCATCGAAAAGAGAAAGGATGACCTCGCCGAAGAAGTCGAAAAACAAGTTTCGAAGATGAAAGGTTGAAAAACCGCAAGGGGCACACAACGCAATAGTTGTGTGCCCTTTTCGCAATCCGCCTCGCAAGGGGGAAAGAAAACGAACGGAGGTCGTCATGGATCTGACAAAACCAAAGTATAAGCGGATCATCTTAAAACTTTCGGGGGAAGCGCTCGCGGGCGAACGCGGCTTCGGACTGGACGAAAAGATCATCGAGGGCGTCGTCGACCAACTGGTGCGCGTGCACGCGCTGGGCGTGGAGATCGGTATCGTGCTGGGCGGCGGCAACTTCTGGCGGGGCAGGCAGGGCACCAAGATGGACCGCACGACGGCGGACCACATGGGCATGCTCGCCACCGTCATCAACTCGCTCGCCATGCAGGACGCCATCGAGCAAAAGGGCGTCCCGACCCGCGTGCAGACGGCGCTGAACATGATCAGCGTCGCCGAGCCGTTCATCCTGCGCAAGGCCATCCGTCACTTCGAACTGGGCAGGATCGTCATCTTTGCCTGCGGCACGGGCAACCCGTACTGTTCGACGGACACGGGCGCGGCGCTGCGCACCTGCGAGACCAACGCGGATATCCTGCTGCTCGCCAAAAACGTGGACGGCATTTACGACAGCGACCCCAAGACCAACCCGAACGCCAAAAAGATCGACAAGATCACGCACATGGAAGTGATCAACCGCGGCCTCAAAGCGATGGACACGACGGCGATCACCATGTGCATGGACAACAACATCCCCGTGCTCGCGTTTGCACTGTCCGAAAAGGACGCCATCGTCCGCGCCGTGTGCGGCGAAAAGACGGGAACGCTCATCACCAACGAATAACAGGAGGGAAACCCAATGATCGATAACGAAAAGGTCGAGGAACTGATGCTCGTCCTCGAAGACAAACTGGAAAAGACCGAACGCGTCCTGCGCGAGGAGTTTGCCAACATCCGCGCGGGCAGGGCGAACCCGCACGTGCTGGATAAAGTGCTGGTGGATTACTACGGGACCATGTCGCCCATCAACCAGGTGGGCAACATCGCCGTCACCGACGCGAAGTGCCTGGTCATCAGCCCCTGGGATACCAGCCTTCTGAAAAGCATCGAAAAGGCGATCCTCGCCTCCAACATCGGGCTCAACCCGACCAACGACGGCAAGGTCATCCGCCTCATCTTCCCCGATCTGACCGAGGAACGCCGCCGCGACCTCGCCAAGCAGATCAAGGCGCTCGCGGAGGAATCCAAAGTCGCCGTGCGCAACGTGCGCCGCGACACGATGGACGCGCTCAAAAAGATGAAAAACGCCAAGGAGATCTCCGAGGACGAATGCGCCTCCTGCGAGAAGGACGTCGAAAAGACGGTCTCTTCGCGCATCGAAGCCATCGACAAGGCGGCGGCTGAAAAAGAAAAGGATATCATGTCCGTATAATCGGTATGAAAGAGATCGTTTTGCCCGTTCATATCGGGTTTATCATGGACGGGAACGGCCGCTGGGCACAGCGCCGTTTCCGTCCGCGCGCATTCGGGCACCGCGCGGGCGTGCAGAACATGCTCAAGATCTGCGAACACGCCTTCGAACTGGGCGTGCGCATCGTCACGGTGTACGCGCTCTCGACGGAGAATCTGCGCCGTCCGCCCGAAGAGGTGGAGGAACTGTTCGAACTGTTCCGCACCTATTTCGGAAAAAAGCGCGCCAGGCTGCTGGAACTGGGGGTCAAATTCAACGTGGTGGGGGATGTCTCGCCGCTGCCCGAGGACGTGCAGCAGAGCCTGGTCGAACTCGCCGAAGAGAGCAAGGATTTTCAGAAAGGGCTTCTGAACATCTGCCTCAATTACGGCGCGCGGCAGGAGATCGTGCGCGCGACCAACGCCGCCGTCGCGGCGGGCAGGTTCGTGGATGAGGACAGTTTCAAAGAACTGCTGATGACGGGCGATCTGCCCGATCCCGACCTCATCATCCGCACGGGCGGCGAGGTGCGCCTCTCCAACTTCCTGCTGTATCAGGCGGCGTATACCGAACTGTATTTCACCGATCGCATGTGGCCTGCCTTTTCGCGGCGCGATCTGGAAAAGGCGATCGAAAACTTCTCGGCGCGCGAGCGCCGCTACGGCAACGTGCGGGGGAGCAAAGCATGAAAAAGCGTCTTGCGACGGGTATCGTCTATGTCGCGCTGCTCGTCGGGTTCTTCTTTCTGCGCCGCATCGACGTGCGCCTGTTCGGCGTGCTCATCTATGCGTTTTCGCTGATCGGCACCTTTGAGATCGCGCGCGCGTTCACGAAGCCCGTCTCGCAGAGCGGCGAGGCGCTCGAACCGGTGGCGCCGCTGTGCCGTTCCCAGCAGATCGCGCTCGGCGTGTATGCGGCGGCGTTCGTGCCCCTGTACTATCTGTGCGAGCAGTTTGCGGGCGCGGGCTGGGGTCTGCGCGCGCTCGGCGGCCTGCTGTTCGTGTTCGCGCTGGTCAACCTCTGCCTGCTCGTGTTCGATCATACCCGCGCGCAACTCACGGGCGCGGGCGCGGCGCTCTTTTCGGCGGTGTACCCCAACGCATTGCTCGCCGCCATGATGCTCGCCAACGATTTTGCGCAGGCGTCCACGCTGGCGCTGTTGCTCATCTTCGTCATCTCGCCCGTCGCGGACACCTTTGCGTTCGTGGTGGGGAGCCTCGTCAAGGGCAAAAAACTCTGCCCCAACATCAGCCCGCACAAGACCATCTCGGGCGCGGTGGGCGGCGTGGTGTTCGGCACGGGCGCGAGCGTGCTCCTGTACTGGCTGTACACGCTGACGACGGATTACGTCTATACGGGCGTCGGCGCGGCATGGGCGGGCACGCCGTGGGTGCTGTTTGCGCTGGCGGGACTGCTGTGCGCCGTGTTCACCGAATTCGGCGACCTGGTGGAGAGCATCATCAAGCGCAAGACGGGCGTCAAGGACATGGGCAAACTGCTGCCCGGGCACGGCGGCGTGCTCGACCGCATCGACGGCACGCTGTTTGCGAGCGTGTTCGTCTGGTTCGTATTCATCATATTCGTCGTATAAGGCGCGGCGAAAAGTTCCTGCAAGGCGCTCGCCCTGCAGGTTTTCTTTTCAACGCATATTGCGGGCGCATGTCCGCGTACAATGATAGGGGAACACCATGAAAAATATTGCCATCATCGGTTGCAGCGGTTCCATCGGCAGGCAGGCGGCGGACGTCTGCCGGCGCTATCCCGACCGTTTCCGCGTCGTCGCGCTGGCGGCGAACACGGACGCGGTGCGGCTTGCGGAGCAGGCGGCGCTCCTGCGCCCCTCGCTCGCCGTTTTGCGGCAGGAAGGCGCGTCTGCCGATCTCCCGCAGGGCATCCGCTTTGCGTGCGGGGAAAGCGCGTTCGAGGAAGCGTGTGCGTATCCCGAGGCGGACGTCGTGCTCGTCGCGGTGTCCGGCTTCGCGGGGCTGAAAGCGACGCTTTTCGCCATCGCCGCGGGCAAGACGGTCGCGCTCGCCAACAAGGAGAGCCTGGTCGTCGGCGGCAGTCTCGTCATGCCCTTGGCCGCGGCAAACGGGGTGGAAATTCTGCCCGTGGACAGCGAACATTCGGCGCTGTGGCAGTGCCTGCATTTCGACCGCCGCGCGCCGTATAAGAAATTATTGCTCACCGCCAGCGGCGGCGCCCTGCGCGACGTGCCGCTGTCCGAACTGAGTTCGGTCACCCCCGAACGCGCGCTCGCCCATCCCAACTGGCGCATGGGACCCAAGATCACGGTGGACTGCGCCACCATGCTCAACAAGGGGTTCGAGGTCATCGAGGCGATGCACCTGTACAGCGCGGCGGCGGAGCAGATCGAGGTGCTCGTGCACCGCGAGAGCATCGTGCATTCCATGGTCGAATTTGCGGACGGCGCGGTGCTCGCGCAGATGGGCATGCCGTCCATGGAACTGCCCATCCAACTCGCGCTCACCTATCCGCAGCGGCTGGACTGCGCCCTGCCCTCGGTGGACTTCGTGCGGCTCGGCGCCCTGCATTTCGAGGGGGTGGACGAGGGGCGCTATCCCTGTTTTGCGCTCGCGCTCGCCGCGGCGCAGGCGGGCGGCACCGCGCCCTGCGCGCTCAATGCGGCGGGCGAGATCGCCGTGCAGGCTTTTTTGCGCGGGCAAATAAAATATCCGCAAATTGCGGACATTATAGAAGGTACCCTCGCCGCGCGGCGGTGGGGGCAGGCGGGCGACTACGCCGCTTTGGAAGAGGCGGATGCCGCCGCGCGCGCTCTAGCGCGCGCGCGGCTGTAACGCGTTCGGTTGACACGCGGGTACGGCCGCCCGCCATAAGGGAAACGCATGGAATTTTTGCTTTTGTCCGCCGCGGACGTCTGGCGCACGATCGGGGGCGTCCTGCTGGCGATCCTCATCCTGCTCGTCATGGTCACCGTGCACGAGTTCGGGCATTACATCGCGGGCAAGATCTTCCGCTTCAAGATCAACGAATTTGCCGTGGGCTTCGGGCCGCGGCTGTTTCGCTATACCAAGAAAAACGGCGAGATCTTTTCGGTGCGCGCCTTTCCGCTGGGCGGGTTCTGCGCCTTCGAGGGCGAGGATGCGGATATGCCCGACCCGGGCGCGTTCAACAACAAAAAGCCGTGGCAGCGCATCATCGTTCTGTTTGCGGGTGCGTTCATGAACTACCTGCTCGCGCTCCTGCTCATCGTCGTGTCCTTTCTCGCCTGCGGGCAACTGCTGCTCATGACCTACCGCGTGGAAGCCGCCGAAACCACGCAGAGCGGCATTCCCGTTGCGGGATATGTCCTGCACGACGAGGACGTCATCCTCGCCTGCGAGGGCAAGGGGATCTACCTGACCGCCGACCTCATGGGCGTTCTGGAAGGGAAAAAGGAAGGGGACCTCGTGCAATTCACCGTCTCCCGCAAGGGGGAGGAGGGCAGGAGCGTGCAGGACGTTTCGGTCATGCTCCGCGCCGACGCGGATTTTGCCAACCTCACCGATACCGACGCGCTGTGGAACTGTCTGGGCGTGGCGCAGGAGGACGGCAACTATCTCATTTATTCGGCGTCGTACCGCGGATTCGGGTTCTTTCAGTCGCTGGGGCGCGCGTTCACCTATTCCGCGCGCATCGGCGGCACCATCTTCGAGGTGCTCGGACAACTGCTCACGGGGCATCTCGGCCTGTCCGCGTTCGGCGGCCCCGTCACGACCATCAAACTCACTTCGCAGGTCGCTTCGCGCGGCATCCAGCCCTTTTTGGAGATCGCCGCGTTCATCGGCGTCAATCTTGCCGTGTTCAACCTGCTCCCCATCCCCGCGCTGGACGGCTCCAAGATCATCTTTACCTGCATCGAATGGGTGCGCGGCAAGCCCATCAACCGCAAGGTGGAGGCGATCATCCACGTCGTCGGATTCGTGCTTTTGCTCGGGTTCGCCGTGCTGGTCGACCTGTTGCAACTGTTTTAGAAAATATATATCCGCATCAAAAAAGCGCCCCGCGAAATGTTCGCGGGGCGCTTTTGGCGTCGGGATCGCCGCAGGCGCGGCGTGCTGTCCGCCCGCGCGGCGATCGTTCGGCAGGCTCGGCATACGGGCGGCGAGCGCGATCGTCCGGCGGACGATAAGAGGGGGCGGGTGCGGCGTTCAGTCTTTCAGTCCGAGCAGTTCGGCGGGGTCGGCGTCCAGCGCGGCGCACAGGTTGGCAAACGTGTCCAGTGCGGGCAGTTTGCTTCCGCAGCGGTAGGCGGAAATGGTCTGCTGGCTGACTTGCAGGCAGGCGGCAAGTTGTTTTTGCGTCATGCCGCTGCGCCCGATCTCTTCGGCAATGCGTTTGCGTATCTGTTCTTGCGTGATCATCGATGATACCTCTCTGCAAAAAAGGATACATCTAATGGGTGTTATTATACTTGACATACGCCTGTTGGTTGTATTACAATCATCAAAAACGAAAGATGACAAAAAGAGAGATCGTTGCATTTCTGAATGAAATACGCGTAAAAAAGGGAATGACGTACGAGGAGATCGCGCGGCGCACCGGAAGGCAGAGGCGTACGGTCATACGCTTTTTTGAAGGCGGAAAGGCGGCGCAGGCAAGCGAAACGGCTGTGTCCGTCGCGCGGGCGCTGGGTCTGGCGACCGATCGGTACGACAGTTGCGAAGCCATGCTGATCGCATACTGGAAAGAGGAGAACTGTCTGCGCGAGGAGGAACGCCGCCTGGTCGAGTGCTTCCGCCGTCTGGACGGACGGACCCGCGGCAATCTTGTCCTGGTGGCGGAAACGCTGGCAAAGCAGGAAGAAGCCGCCCCGCCGCGTCCGTAAAAAACAAGCGGCTTTTCGCCCGCACGGGCGCATCTCGGAACACAGCGCCCCGCGGCAATTGCCGCGGGGCGCTTTTGCGAAAAACAATTATTGGATTAATTTTTATTGAGCCGTATATCTGTATTTTGAATGTATGCAAAATATAGAATTTGTCAAGTAAATTCTAAAAATTTTCACCGCAGTTTCAGTATAACAGAGAACCGATTATAAACGCGGGATCAGTGACAATTTTTATAGGGCTCAGAGCAAGGTCTCGTACTCTTCGTACAGGCGTTCGGTTTCGGCGTGCAGTTCGTCCAGCCGCGCGCATGCCTCGTTCATGCGCCTGTAATCCGCCGCAAAGGCGGGATCGGCGATCTGCGCGTTGAGCGCGGCGATCTCCTCTTCGGCGGCGGCGATGGCGGCTTCCGTCTCGCGGATCTTCTGCTTTTTCTTTGCCGCTTCGGCACGGTCGGCTTTGGAGCGGTAAGAAGAGGCCGCCTGCGCCGCGCGTTCCTGCGCCTTTGCCGCCTTTTCCTGCGCCTGCTTCGCCTCGCTCTGCGCCGTCTTCTGCGCCGTGTATTCTCCGTACCCGCAGGGGTACAGCGTCACCCGCCCGCCCTCGATCTCCAGGATCTTGTCCGCGATGCTTCGGATGAAGTAGCGGTCGTGCGAGACGAACAGCAAGGTACCGTCGAACGCTTTGAGCGCCCCTTCCAGGCTCTCGCGCGCGGGCAGGTCGAGATGGTTGGTCGGTTCGTCCAGTACGAGAAAATTCCCCCGCCGCGCTTCCAGCAGCACGAGCGCGAGTTTGGCGCGTTCCCCGCCCGAGAGCGAGCGCACCTTTTTTTCCATGTCCTCGTCCGTCAGCCCCGCGCGGGCGAGCAGGGCGCGCGCCTGCGTCTGCGAGAGCGCCGTGTACTTGTGCCACAGCGCGCCCAGCACCGTCTCTTCGGGGTCGAGGTCGGCGGTTTCCTGGTCGTAATAGCCGATCTTGTTGAACCTGCCCCAGCGCACGGCGGGGTCGTGCCCCGCCACCAGCGCGCGGATGAGGGTGGATTTTCCCGTTCCGTTTTCACCCACGACCGCGATCTTTTCGCCGCGGCGCACCTCGAACGACGCGCCCGCAAACAGCGTTTTTCCGCCCGCGGAGAGGGAGAGCCCGTCCACGGTCAGGGCGCGTTCTTCGCTCGTTTCCATACGTTCGAAGCAGAATTTCGGCGGGCGGGGCGGGGGAACGGGCTTTTCCAGCCGCTCCATGCTCTCCAATTTTTTCACGCGCGACTGCGCGCTCTTTGCCGTCGTGGCGCGCACGATGTTGCGCGCCACGTAGTCCTCGAGCGCGGCGATCTCTTCCTGCTGTTTTTCGTATTCTTTCAGGTCGTGCTCGTATTTTTCCGCTTTGAGCACCTTGTACGCCGAATAATTGCCGCGGAACGCCGTCACTTTGCGGTTTTCCAGTTCAAAGGTCTTCGCGGTGACCGCGTCCAGAAAATAGCGGTCGTGCGAGACGATGAACAGCGCGCCGCGGTAACTTTTGAGGTATTCTTCCAGCCAGAACAGGGTGGGCACGTCGAGGTGGTTGGTCGGCTCGTCGAGGATGAGCAGTTCGGGTTCTTCCAACAGCAGGCGGCACAGTTTGAGCCGCGTCTTTTCGCCCCCGCTCATGGTGGAAACGGTCTGTCCGCCCGCTTCGCCGAACCCCATGCCGCCCAGCACGGTGCGGATCTTCACGTCCGCGTTGTAGCCGTCCCGCGCGGCGATGAACCGTTCCAGTTGCTCGTATTTTGCCGCGAGGTCGCGGTAGCGCGCCTCGCCTTCGCGCGCGTCTGCCAGTTCGCGCTCGATGGCGCGCAGGCGCTCGGTCGCCGCAAACACGTCCGAAAATACGGCGCGCATGGCTTCGTACACCGTTCCGTCCGCTTCCGGCCCGCCGCTCTGTTCAAGCAGTCCGATGCGCAGTCCGCTCTTTTTATAGACTTTTCCTTCGTCGGGGGAAAGCGCGCCCGTCATCAGGCGGATGAGCGTCGTCTTTCCTTCGCCGTTGGGCCCGATCAGCCCGACGCGTTCGCCCGCCGCGATGGTAAAGGATACCCCGTCGAGGAGCACCTTGTCGTCGTAGCCGAAGCGGATGTTTTCAAAAGATACCAACATAAAAACCACCGAAATGCCGCAAACTGCGGGCATGAAAACTGTTCGGAAAGAGGATATTGAGCAACTGGAAGCCAGGCTCGCCGCCGCGCCGCCCGCCGAGGTCGCGCCGCTCGTCAAGCGTTTGGTCAGAGCCAAGCGCCTGTTTTTGCGGCAGTGAACCCGACTTGCGTCAGGGTCGGCGGCGCGATTCGCGCCCGCCGAGTATCGTACGCGCCTGCGTTGCGTTGCCCGCACGCGGAACGGTCCGCACAGCGGCGCCGCGCCTGCGTTTTCCGCGCGCGCCCGCCTTGCGGTGCGCCTTGGCGCCGCGCATAAGCCGCCTGACAGCCGTCCGCGCTCAAAACAGCGGCTTGTCCGCCGAAAAGTCGGGGATGAACTGTCTGTCCGCCGCGCTTTTTTCCTGCACGAATACCCGTTCGAGGCCGCTTTCCAGCACGAAGTCGTACACCTTTTTGTACTCGCGCGGGGTGATGGGGCGCTGCAGTTCGGGAAAGCCCGCGATGTCCCCGCAGGGGGTATACTGCCGCAGCAGAGAAAACCATGCGGGAGAGCGCAGGGCGGCAAAGGCGCGGATGACTTCGAGACTGTCGTTCGTGCACAGCGGCAGAACGAGGTGGCGCACGATGCACCCGCGCACCATCTTTTTGCCGTCAAATTCCGCCTCGCGCCTTGCCATGAACGCGACGGCGGGGTAGGCGACCTTGAAATAATCCGCCCGCCCCGTATAGCGCGCCGAGACCTTCGGCGCATAGAATTTCAGGTCGGGCAGGTACACGTCGATGTAAGGATCGAGCGCTTCCAGCGCCGCGCGCGTCTCGTAGGCGTGCGTGTTGTACACGACGGGGATGCGCGGGCGGCGGATGCGGAATGCCTCGATCAGTTGGGGCACGAAGTGCGACGCGGTGACGAGGTTGATGTTCTCCGACCCCGCCTCTTCCAGCGCTTCGAACACGCCCGCCAGTTCTTCGGGCGCCATCGTTTTGCCCGCGGCGGCGTGCGAAAGTTCGTAGTTCTGGCAGAACACGCATCGCAGCGCGCACCCGCCGAAAAATACCGTTCCCGAGCCGTGCTCTCCCGAGATGCAGGGCTCCTCGAAGGGATGCAGCCCGTATTTTGCGACGAGCAGTTTGTCGCCCGCGCCGCATACGCCGCGCCCCGTCGTGCGGTCCGCCCCGCATCGGACGGGGCAAAGTTTGCAAGATCCGTTCATACCTGCGGAAATTGTACCATATTTGCGCGCAAAAGCAAAGCGTTCGCGCAAAGCATTGACTTTTCGGGCGGGAAAAGATATAATATGCGCGGAATTTACGAAACTGCGGCGGCATCTCCGCCGCAAACGAGGAAGATATGCGCCATTTTTTTACCAGTGAAAGCGTGACCGAAGGTCATCCCGACAAGATCTGCGACCAGATCTCGGACGCCGTGCTCGACGCCGTGCTCGCGCAGGACGAGGACGCGCGCGTCGCCATCGAATGCTGTGCCACCACGGGCATGGTGCTCGTCATGGGCGAACTGTCCACCTCCTGCTATGTGGATATTTCCCGCATCGTCAAGGATACCGTCAAGGAGATCGGCTATACGCACGGGCAGGGCTTTTCGTCCAACTCGCTCGCCGTCATCACCGCCATCCACGGGCAGAGCGCGGACATCGCGCTGGGCGTGGACAGTTCCGCCGAACGCAAGGCAGGCGGGGATGCGGACGACCAGATCGGCGCGGGCGATCAGGGCATGATGTTCGGGTACGCCGTCAACGAGACGGAGGAATTGATGCCTCTTCCTGCCGTGCTCGCACACAAACTCGCGGCAAGGCTCGCCTTCGTGCGCAAGAGCGGCATGCTTCCGTATCTGCGCCCGGACGGAAAGACGCAGGTCACCGTCGAGTACGAGGACCGCGTCCCCGTGCGCGTGGATACGGTGGTCGTCTCCGCCCAGCACGACGAGCACGTCACGCAGGAACAACTGCGCGCCGATATCCGCAAGTACGTCATCGACGAGGTGATGGGGGGCCGCTATCTGGACGCGGACACAAAATATTTCATCAACCCGACGGGTCGGTTCGAGATCGGCGGCCCCGCGGGGGACAGCGGCCTGACGGGCAGAAAGATCATCGTCGATACCTACGGCGGCAGGTGCGCGCACGGCGGCGGCGCCTTTTCGGGCAAGGACGCGACCAAGGTGGACCGCAGTGCGGCGTACATGGCGCGCTACATCTGCAAGAACATCGTCGCGGCGGGACTGGCGGACGAGTGCGAACTGCAACTCGCGTACGCGATCGGGGTGGCGAATCCCGTCTCGCTGTTCGTCGACACCTACGGCACGGGCAAGGTCTCGGACGAGCGGCTCGCGGAGATCATCCGCGAGAACTTTGACCTGCGCCCGAACGCGATCATCCGCACGCTCGGCTTGCGCAAGCCGATCTTCCGGCAGACGGCGGCGTACGGGCATTTCGGCAGGGAAGAGTTCCCCTGGGAAAAGACCGATCGGGCCGATTCCCTGCGCAAATATCTGTAACGGGCGGCGGAGCATGGCTCCGCCCGTTTTGCCGTAAATCGGGAAAAACAGGCGGGAAAGAAATGGGTAAGGGAAAAGAAGGGCTGTTTGCCGCGGCGGGACGCGCGGCGAAACTGCTGTTGGGCTGCGGGCTGGTCTGTGCCTGCTGCGGCGCCGACCGATTCGGCGACGCGCCCTTTTGCGAGCGGTGCATGCGCACGCTTCCGTTCAACAACGGGTACGTATGCGGCAAGTGCGGCAGGGCGATCGGGGAGGACTATCCCGTCTGCCTCGAATGCAAGGCGGATATGCCCGCCTTTACGGCGGCGCGCAGCGCCTTCCGCTACGAAGGGGAGATCGTGCGCCTGGTCAAGGCGTTCAAGACGGGCAAGCGGTATCTCGCGGAGACCTTTGCCGACAGCCTGCTTCCGGTGTATGCGGGGCGCTTTGCGGGCGCCGATTTTTTTGTGCCCGTGCCCATGACGGACGCCGCCCTCCGCAAGCGCGGCTACAACCAGTCGCTGCTGCTCGCTTCGGCGCTGAGCGAGCGCACGGGCGTGCCCGTCTGCGAGGTCGCCGTCAAGACGCGCGAGACCGCCGCGCAGAAATTTCTTTCCCGCCGCGAGCGGTTCAAGAACTTGCAGGGCAGTTTCCGCATTGCACAGCGCAAGGCCTGCCGCGGCAAAAATATCGTCATCGTGGACGACGTGCTCACCACGGGCGCCACGGCGAGCGCGCTCGCGGCTTCGCTCCTGCGGGCGGGCGCGCGGCAGGTCGGACTTCTCACGGCGGCGAGTGTACCCTTCCGCGCACAGCCGAAAAAAGAGCCGAAGTTGCTCGAAAAACCATAAAAACGCGGACGGCGGGCGAACTTTTTTGCAATCGTCCGCGTTTTTCTTTTACTTTTTTTGTGAAATATTGTACAATAACGAGGATACCGAAAAATGGCAGGTGCCGCCGCGGCGCGCCTGACAAGGAGTAGAAGGCATGGGACTGATCAATTATCTGTTCAACAGCGACGGGCGCAAGAGCCTGAAAAAACTGGATAAGACGGCTTCGAAGGTGGAGGCGCTCGAACCCAAATACGCCGCCATGACGGACGCGGAACTGCGCGCACAGACGGATGTGCTCAAAGGCAGGCTCGCCGCGGGCGAGACGACGGACGACATCCTGTGCGACGCGTTCGCGGTCGTGCGCGAAGCGGCGTGGCGCGTTCTGGGGCTCAAACATTATCATGTGCAGATCATCGGCGGCATCGCTTTGTACCAGGGCCGTATCGCCGAAATGAAGACGGGCGAAGGCAAGACGCTGGTGGCGACCCTGCCGTCCTATCTCAACGCGCTCACGGGCAAGGGCGTGCACATCGTCACCGTCAACGATTACCTCGCCAAGCGTGACGCGGAGTGGATGGGCAAGGTGCACCGTTTCCTCGGCCTGAGCGTGGGCGTGGTCGTGCCGGGCATGGACGACGAGCAGAAAAAGGTCGCGTACAACTGCGACATCACCTACGCCACCAACAACGAACTCGGCTTCGACTACCTGCGCGACAACCTCAAATCCGACCTCAAAAAGATGGTCCAGCGCGACCTCGAATTCGCCATCGTCGACGAAGTGGACTCCATCCTCATCGACGAGGCGCGCACCCCGCTCATCATTTCGGGCAGGGGGGATAAATCCAGCGAACTGTACGAGCGCGTGGACCGCTTCGTGCGCACCCTCGAAGGCGGGTTCGACGACGAAGGTTCGCAGGGCGAAGAGGACAAGGACACCAAAAAGAAGAAAAAACAGGCGCAGGAGGAGTTGAGCGAGGAGCCCGAATCCAAGTACGGCGACTACGACGACATCGCCAAGGGCGCCAAATACGGGGACTGGGACTACGTCATCGACCGCAAGGACCGCAGCGTGCAGATCACCGAAAAGGGCGCGGCGAAGGCGGAGCGCTTCTTCGGCATCGAAAACCTCGGCGACATCGAAAACGCTTCCCTCAACCACCACATCCAGCAGGCGCTCAAAGCGCATAAACTGTTCCACCGCGACGACAACTACATCGTCAACGACGGCGAGGTCATCATCGTCGACGAGTTCACCGGCCGCCTCATGATCGGGCGCCGCTATTCGGACGGCCTGCACCAGGCGATCGAGGCGAAAGAGGGCGTCAAGGTGCGCAACGAGAACAAGACGTATGCGACCATCACCTTCCAGAACTTCTTCCGCCTGTACAAAAAACTTTCGGGCATGACGGGTACCGCCAAGACGGAGGAAGGGGAGTTCCGCACCATCTATTCGCTGGACGTTCTGGAGATCCCCACCAACCGCCCCGTCATCCGCAAGGACATGCCGGACGCGGTGTATCCCACCGTGGAGGGCAAAAAACGCGCCCTGCTCAACGAGATCGTCGCCCGCCACGAAAAGGGGCAGCCCATCCTCATCGGTACGGTCACCGTCGAAAAATCCGAAGAGATCGCCAAGATGCTGCGCAAACACGGCATCAAATACAACATCCTCAACGCAAAGAACCACGAACGCGAGGCGGAGATCGTCGCGCAGGCGGGGCGCATCGGCGCGGTCACCATCGCCACCAACATGGCGGGCCGCGGCACCGACATCCTGCTGGGCGGCAACCCCGAATACCTCGCCAAAAAGCGCATGCGCGAGGAGGGCGTCGAACACGAGATGATCGAACTTGCCACCTCGTACGCCGAACTGGACGAAGAGGCGGAGGCGATGCGCGCCCGTTACCGCGCGCTGTACAACGAGTACAAGGCGGAAACGGACAAGGAAAAGGAGCAGGTCGTCGCCGCGGGCGGGCTGTGCATCCTCGGCACCGAGCGCCACGAATCCCGCCGCATCGACAACCAGTTGCGCGGCCGCAGCGGGCGCCAGGGCGACCCCGGTGTGTCCATCTTCTTCATCTCGCTCGAAGACGACCTGATGAAGCGGTTCGGCAGCGAACGCCTCAAACGCATTTACGGCATGTTCTGCAAGGACGAGGATACCTGCCTGCAATCCAAAATGCTCTCGCGCGGCATCGAAAATGCGCAGAAAGCCATCGAGGGCCGCAACTTCGGCATCCGCAAAAACGTCCTGCAATACGACGACGTCATGAACAAACAGCGCGAGGTCATCTATGCCGAGCGCATGAAGGTCTTAAAGGGCGAAGACGTGCACGAACAGGTGGTCAAGTACATTCCCGATTTCGTGCGCAAAGTGGTGTCCGAGGCGGTGGATATCGACGCCATCCCCGAAAAATGGGATGCCGACGTGCTCAACCGCGCCCTCGAAAACCGCCTGCTTCCCGAAGGGAGCAACTTCGTCACCCCCGAAAAACTGGCGCGCTGGGATTCCGATTACGCCCTCGAGCGCATTACCAAGGCGACGGAAAAGGCGTATGCCGAGCGCATCGCCGAGGTCAAGGAAAAATTCGGCATCGACTATTCGGACGTGGAGCGCCGCTTCCTGCTCATGAACGTCGACCGCAACTGGATCGACCAGATCGACGCGATGGACCAACTGCGCAAGGGCATCGGCCTGCGCGCGTACGGCAACGTCGACCCCGTCATCTCCTACAAGCAGGAAGGCTTTGAGATGTTCGACGAGATGATCGAACGCATCCAGACCAACACCATCGCCATGCTCCTGAAAGTGCGCATCGAGGTCAACCGTCCCGCGGCCCAGCCCGTCGCGCCGCCCAAGGACCTTTCCGAAGGCAAAGATCTCGTCACCAACTCGCCCGAAGGCGCTGCAAAGCCGCGCGTGAACACGTCGGCAAAGCCCGGGCGCAACGATCCCTGCCCCTGCGGCAGCGGCAAAAAATACAAGAACTGCTGCGGCAAGAACGAGTAAGTTCGCCCGCGGCGGGAGGATCCCATGTTTAAGGCAGACGATTACAGGCTGCGCGCCAAGGCGCTTTCGGACACCTTGCAGGAGACCAAAGAGGCGCTGGACATCGACATCTTGCGCGAAAAACTGGTCGGGCTGAAAGCCGAGCAGGAAAAGCCCGAAGTGTGGCAGGACATCGAACGCTCCGCAAAACTGGGGCGCGAGATCTCTGCCGTCGAGGGCAAAGTCGCGTCCTACGAAAAGGGCAAAAAGGCGCTGGAAGAGGTGTACGAGGTCATCGATCTCATCGAGGAAACGGGCGAGGAAGACCTCGTTCCCGAACTGGACGGGCTCATCCAGACGGTGGAGACCGACCTCGAGGACATGCGCATACGCTCCCTGCTGCGCGGCAAGTACGACAACAGCAACGCCCTGCTCACCCTGCATTCGGGCGCGGGCGGCACCGAGAGTTGCGACTGGGTTGCCATGCTCTACCGCATGTATACCCGCTACGCCGAACGCAACAACTTCCGCGTCACCGAACTCGACCGCCTGGACGGCGACGAGGCGGGCATCAAGAGCGTGGATTTCAAGATCGAGGGCGAAAACGCCTACGGCTACCTCAAAGCGGAAAAGGGGGTGCACCGCCTGGTGCGCATCTCGCCCTTTGACGCGAACAAGCGCCGCCACACCTCTTTCGCCTCGCTGGAAGTCATGCCCGAGATCGAGGACGAAGGGGATATCGAGATCCGCCCGGAGGACCTCAAAGTCACCACTTACCGCTCTTCGGGCGCGGGCGGCCAGCACATCAACAAGACGGAATCGGCCATCCGCATCCAGCATATCCCGACGGGCATCGTCGTCTCCTGCCAGAACGAGCGTTCGCAGATGCAGAACCGCGAAATGGCGATGAAGATGCTGCGCTCCAAACTCACCGAACTGCGCGAAAGCGAGCGCCTCGCCAACGAGCAGAGCATCAAGGGCGAGATCAAAAAGATCGAGTGGGGCAGCCAGATCCGCAGTTACGTGTTCTGCCCGTACACGATGGTCAAGGACCACCGCACGGGGTACGAAGTGGGCAACATCCAGGCGGTCATGGACGGCGACATCCAGCCGTTCATCATCGACTACCTCAAAAAAGTCTGATCATGAAAGGATATTTCAAACAGAACCGCCGCGTGCCCAACATGGTGTTTTTCCTCGTGATGGGCGCGGTGTTTGCCGGCATCGGCGTGTTCGCGGTCTTTGCCGTCGAGGGCTGGCGCATCGCCGGCTGGGCGGTCGTCGGCTTCGGCGTCCTGCTTGCGGCACTGCCGCAGGCGGTCATCTTCGCGCGCTATCGCATGAAGGGCAGCCGCGTGCGCTATACCAAACTCGGCGTTGTGCGCACCGTCGATGCGGACAAGGTGGGCGCCGCCGTGCTCTGCGCATACGACGAATACCGCCGCGGCAAGGGCTTTTTGCCCGCTACGGTACAGAGCGGCGACGGGCGCACCTTTGTTCTGCCCGCGCTCGTATTGCTCAAAAGCGTGAACGAGGACGAACTGGACATGTGCGATACCCGCCTGAACACGCGGCTGTCCAACCGCGGGCAGGTCATCGCGGATATGCTGCTCGATTTCGATTTCCTGCGCGAATTCTGGGCTTCGCCCTTCGCGGGGAAGATGTACGTTTCGGCGGCGATGTACGCGCAGTTTCAGCCGGTGCTGGACGATATCTTCGCGGGCGACGGGCGGGTGGTCGTGTACGAACGCATCCCGCAGGTGCTTGCGGGCAAGCGATGAGGGGCTGACCCCTCATTTTTTGTATGGCGCGCGCGCAAACGGCCGCGGTGCGCCGTCGCAGAGGTGTTTTATGGAATACGCAAAGCGGTTCGAAGATCTTCGGCTGAAAGCCGAGCCCGTCATTCTCGGCATCGAAAGTTCGTGCGACGAGACCGCCGCCGCCGTGGTGCGCGGCAGGCGGTTGTTGTCCAACGTCGTGTTCACGTCCGCGCCCGAACAGGCAAAATACGGCGGCGTGGTGCCCGAGATCGCCTCGCGCGCGCATACCGACGCCATCGGCGAGGCGGTGGAACAGGCGGTGCGCGAAGCGGGCATACAAAAAACGGACATCGATGCGGTCGCCGTCACCTACGGCGCGGGACTGCTCGGCGCCCTGCTCGTCGGGCTGTCCTTTGCAAAATCGTACGCCTATACGCTGGGGGTGCCGCTCATCGGCGTCAACCATATCCGCGGGCACATGGCGGCGGCGTATCTGGCGGATCCGCAGTTGCGGCCGCCCTTCATCATGCTGCTCGCCAGCGGCGGGCATACCGCCGTCATTGCCACGCACACGGAGACGGAGTTCGAGATCCTGGGTTCCACCCGCGACGACGCGGCGGGCGAAGCGTTCGACAAATGCGCCCGCGTGCTCGGTTTGCCGTACCCCGGCGGACCCAGCGTGGAGCGGCTCGCGCGCGAGGGAAAGGCGGATATCGAATTTCCCAAAATGTTCCGCGGCAACGGGTACGATTTTTCGTACAGCGGTCTGAAAACGGCAGTCATCAACTACTGCCATACCAAGCAGCAGAAGGGGGAGGCGTACAGCCGCGCGGACGTGGCGGCGTCCTTCCAGGCGGCGGCGTGCGGCGCTCTCGCCGAACGCGCGGTCGCGGCGGCGCTGGAAAAGGGGTACGGAACGGTCGCGGCGGGCGGCGGCGTCATCGCCAACGGCTATCTGCGCGAACTGCTCGCGCAAAACTGCGCCAAAGCGGGCGTGCGTCTTGTGCTTCCCGAAAAGAAGTATTGCACGGATAACGCCGCCATGATCGCGGCGGAAGGGCTGGTGCAGTACCGCGCGCGGAACTTTGCCGATCTGTCCCTCAACGCCTGCGCGCACATCCCGCTGGGGAAGAAGGGGAAGCAATAAAGGGTTCACGCAAAAAGTTTTGAGCTGACAAAACTTTTTGCCGTGATTTGAGGGGAAACCCGAACGGTTTTTCCCTCTGCGGCGCGCGGTGTAAGGGCACACCGCCACCACGC
The DNA here is from genome assembly GCA_944341895.1 of uncultured Clostridia bacterium. Taxonomy (GTDB): domain Bacteria; phylum Bacillota; class Clostridia; order Christensenellales; family Borkfalkiaceae; genus Borkfalkia. The sequence continues at coordinate 108 of CALVMB010000013.1, read as the reverse complement.
GCGCCGCATTCACCCTTTCCGTGAGCGCTGACGCGCAAATGGGGTGCGCTCCGCGAAAAGCGCGGTTTTCGCTCGCGCAGAGAATTGTGTTCACGCAAAAAGTTTTGA
>CALVMB010000012.1 GCA_944341895.1 uncultured Clostridia bacterium | reverse complement strand
GTACCCAGTTTCAGATCCGCGGGCAGTTCCACAAAGGAGCCAAGCAGAGGACGCAGTGCGTCCGCATCGACCGTCACGCCGAATCCTTTGTCCGTGAGCACCACGCCGCGCAACACCGCGCCGAGGTCGATCTCTTTCAGAGACGCGAGCAGACCCGCGACGTCCAGATCGATCCCCTGCGGCAGAGCCGCGCCGTCCGTGCCGCCCAGCAACCCGCCGAGCAGTTCCGTCAAGTCGTCCGTCGTCGCGCAAACGTGCAGATCGTATACGTCGAGGAAAATTTCTTCCCCGATCATCTTCACCGATACGGGCACGGTCGTCTTGCCGTAGGTCACCGTCAGGTTTGCCTGCAAGGCGACGCCGTCCGTCAGGACGATGTCCACACTGCCGCCGAGCGAAAACTCGCCGTCGTACGAGAAGGTCAGGCGATAGTTTTTGCTTTCGATCAGCGCACCGATCTTTTCCGCGTATTCGAGAATGCGCGCGATCGTGACATATTCCGCGCGTTCCGCCTCAGTGGGCGCCTGCACGGCCGCATTGCCCGCCGCGAAGGTGAGCGTCGCGCCCAAAATGCCTGCCGTCAGGCTGTTCGTCGCCGCGTCATAGTTCGCGGTGAACGTACCCAGTTTCAGATCCGCGGGCAGTTCCACAAAGGAGCCAAGCAGAGGACGCAGTGCGTCCGCATCGACCGTCACCCCGAAGCCGTTGCCCGTGAGCGTAACGCCCTGCAACACGGTGCCGAGGTCGATCTCTTTCAGCGATGCGAGCAATGCCGCCACATCCAATTTGACGTTCTGCGGCAGGGATGCGCCGTCCGCACTGCCAAGCAATGCGCCGATCACGTCTCCCAGTTCGTCTGTGTTTGCCGCAACGTGCAGGCCGTACACGTCGAGAAAGATCTCGTTCCCGATCATCTTTGCAGTGACGGGCACGACCGTCTTGCCGTAGCCGACCGTCAGGTCTGCCTGCAGGGCGATGCCGTCCGTCAGCACGATGTCCAAAGTGCCGTTCAGCGAGAACTCGCCATCGTACGCGACGGTCAGGCGATAGTTTTTGCCTTCGATCAATTGAGCGATCTGTTCCGCAAACGGTTTGAGGTCGACCGCGTCGTCGGTATCGAGTTCGGGAAGGCTGACGTCGCCTTCGGCGCGGACCACCGACAGACGGACGGGATCCAGCCCGTCGATGAGCGAACCGAGGTCGACGGTCGCCGAGAGAGATTCAAAGTTGACGGCGTTCCCCTCTTCGGTAAAGCGGAACTGCACGCCGAGATCCATGCCCAAAAGGTTAAGCGGGCAATCCACCGTGACGGACGTTCCGTCCTTGGTGATCGTACCGTTCATGATCTGGCTCATGAGCGCGTCGGTATCCAGCCCCGCGCCGCCCGCGTTGCCGCCGAGCAGTCCGCCCAGATCGGAAACGGCGATCTTGCCGAACGCGCCGTCGTAGCGGACATAGAGCATATCTCCCTCATACAGAAGATCCAATCCGTCCTCGCCGCCGAGGTTGAAGCGCAGACCTGTCAGTTGCATATCCTGCATCGCGAGCACGGCGGTCCCCTTGACTTCGACACCGGCAAGGACGGCGTTCACTTCGAATGCGTTCTCACCGCTCAAAGCAAAGCCAAACCCTTCCGCAAGGTAATCGGTGACGCCCATCTCCGCATCGGCCGCACCCGTCGGAGCGGCGTTCGCATACTCGACAAAGTACGATTCGTATGCGGACACATCGACGTCCGCTTCTTCGTAACTGAACGTGATGGTCGAATTGCCCGTGCATTTGGCGGTCACGCCCATCACCGTGTCATATTTTTCGTTGATCTCGTAGGAAAGGATGGTCCAGTCCTCGGTATAGCGAAGAGTGAGTTCCACCGTCTCGAACGTAGGGTCCTGCTTCAGGTTGCCCATCGTGCACATGTTCTTTTTGTAGTAATACGTGGAGCCTTCCGGGTCGAGCGAGATGGTCATGGTATACACGCCGTCCTCGCAGACGATATCCGTCGAAGAGAGCAGCGTCTCCTTGTTGATGACGTAATCGGAAAACTCATCCGCCCACAAGCCGTAGCGCTCTTCGTACTGCTCGGCGTTGAGGATCTCGTCCGGCTCCCCCGTCGCCCACTCGGTGTCCTTTCCCGCCCAGTCCGCATCGCTGTCGCTGGCGGCAGAGCGGACGACGACGGTCTCGTCGCCGAAGAATTTCTGCAAGGCACGGGAAGAAACGAACGTGCTGTGGCTCAGGCTGATCGAAGAGGTGATCAGGATGCCGTCTTTATAGTCCTTGGTGCCGATGATGTCCTGGTTCGCGGCGATAAAGCCGACCTTGGCGCTGACCGTTCCCACCGTGTCGGTATGATAATAGGGACGCGAAGAAAGCCTGCCGATAATATACCCCACATTTTCCAGTGCGGTATGATCGCCGGGCTTACTGCCGTCCGTCGGCGGCGTCAGCGAAATACTCAGGCTGTTCGAAGGCGGAACCGAGTCCGTCTTGACGCTGCCGCTGCATGCAAACAAAAAGGTGGCGCCCAACGCCACGACCAGCAGCAGCGCGCCTGCCCATAAAAGAAATCTTCTTTTTTGTTTTCTGCGAATCATGTGAGGCATAATCCACAAAACCTCTTTCCTGTTTATTTTGCCCTGTGCTACCCGTCACATTCTGTCACTGTTTTTCATGACAGTGCCATTATATTGTGAAATAATCCGTTTGTCAAACAATATCATGGTTTTTTATGACATTTTTAAAATTTTTTCATCGGTGTCCTTTATTATACGCGCGCGCGGGTGCAGTAGACTGCACCCGCGCGCGCGAAGATATGACAAACCGAAAAAAATTTTGCCGCATTCCGCCCCTCCGCCGGCCGACGATCCGCCGCGCGACAGTACCAAAGCGCCAAAAAAGATGACAAACAGGCGGGCACAGCCGTGCCCGCCCGCAAAGAGACGCCTATGTCAGTTTTTGTTTTCCGCGGAAGGCGCATCCTCCTCCGCGACGTCTTCGGAAACCTCGGGACGTTCTGCGCCCACCTCGACGGGGCGATCTTCCAGGTAGGGATCCGCCGCGTGTTCGACCGCTTCGCTCAACCCGACAAACGGGCTGAACAGCGATTGCAGCCGCGCCTCTTCCGTGCGGTTGCGCTTTTGCAGCAGGGACACGACGGGAACGATGACAAAGCCCGCGATCATGGTCCACGCCCCGACATAGATGGAAGAACTGAACAGATACTTGTAGATAAACGAGCCCGTAAAGGACGCGGGCAGCGCGCCGTATGTATTGCAAAGCGAGATGACCAGCGCGACGATCGCTGTGGCGACGCCGAACGCAAAACATACCCAGCAACTGAGTTTTGTCGTCCGTTTCCAGTACAGGCTGAACAGGTACGGCGCCAGAAACGCGCCCGCGAGCGCGCCCCAACTCACCCCCATCATCTGGGCGATGAAGGAAAGTTTGAACTCTTCATACAAGATCGCGATGACCGCGCTGATCACGATAAACAGCGCAATGAAGAAGCGGATCCAGAACATCTGGCTCTTATGGGAGAGATCTTTTTTGACCCCCTTGATGAGGTCGAGCGTGATGGTCGAACTCGAACTCATCACCAGCGACGAAAGCGTGCTCATGGACGCGGACACGACCAGCACCAGCACGAGCGCGATGAGCACGGCGGAGAGACTTTCCTGCAGCATGGCGGGAATAATGGAATCGTAGCCCGCCGCGACGTCGGTCACGAACAGGCGGCCGAATCCGCCGAGGAAATAGCAGCCGCCCGCCACGATCAGCGCAAACAGCGTGCTGATGATCATTCCCTTGCGGATGGACGATTCGCTCTTGATGGCATAGAATTTCTGCACCATCTGCGGCAAGCCCCACGTCCCCAGGCTGGTGAGGATGACGACCATGATCAGCCCGTACAGATCGGGGCCGAAAAAGGAGGTATACGCCCCCTGCTGGTTGCCCGCCGCCGTCTGCGACAGCGCCGCGATCGCCTCGTTCAGGCCGCCCTGGCTCGCCAGGACTGCCGCGACGACGATGACGATGCCGAACAGCATGACGATGCCCTGAATGAAGTCGTTCCACGCCGTGGCCATATAGCCGCCGATGAGCACGTACACCGCCGTGACCGCCGCCATAATAAGGATGCACACCCAATAATCGATGTTGAATGCCATCTCAAACAGGCTTCCCAGCCCCTTGTACAGCGATGCGGTATACGGGATGAGAAAAATAAAGACGATGACGGACGCCGCGATCTTGAGTTTATCGTCCGCAAAGCGCTTGCCGAAATAGTCGGGCATGGTCGCCGAATCCAGTTGCTGGGTCATGACGCGCGTCCGCCTGCCCAGCACCGCCCACGCGAGCAGAGAACCGAGCACGGCATTCCCGATGCCGATCCACGTCGCCGCGAGCCCGAAATTCCAACCGAACTGCCCCGCATAGCCGATAAAAATGACCGCCGAAAAATAAGACGTGCCGTATGCGAACGCCGAAAGCCACGGTCCCACCGAACGGCTGCCCAGCACAAATCCCTGCACCGAGCGCGCACTGCGGCGGCTGCGCACGCCGATCAAAATCATCACGGCGAAGAACAACACGAGAACCGCGATATATAACACGACTTTCATTTCGTTCTATTCCTCCCACTGCTGCATAAAAAGTATATTTATTCATGCATGAGAATAATTATACAGTATATCCCCCATTTTGTCAACGGGAATCTGCAAGAAAATACAATTTTCTTTTTTCATTTTTCGAGTCGGATGAGGCAAAAACACAAAAAAGGACGCCGCGCGGAGCCTCTCCGCGCGGCGCACGTGCATTGCCGAAAACGCTCAATAATTCTTTTTGAACAATTTGACGGAGAAAGGCGGCAGATAAATGTCGTTGAGGTTGCGGATCTCGCCTGTCAGAAGATCGGTTCCCTCCGCTTCCTCGACGCGCACGGTGACGTCGCCGTCCGAAATATTGAAAGCGCAATAGATGCGCTCGCCCTCTTTCTCGCGCTTGAAGCACATGAATTTGTTGGAAAGGACGCACTTATCGTACGTGCCGTACGCGAGCGCGCGTTCGCGCGTGCGAATCGCGTTGAGTTTGCGGATGAGCGCCGAAAGTTCGGGGCATTTTTTGAAGTCGATATCCGCCGCGGCGGGGCGCAGTTTATAATCGTTGTCCGATTTGTCCCCTTCCGCGCCGCATTCCGAGCCGTAATACACGCACGGGATGCCGGGCATGGAATACAAAATAGCATACATTGCGGGCAGTTTGCGCTTGTCGACGAGCGCGGTATAGGCGCGCACGACATCGTGATTGTCCACAAAACTGAACAGGTTCTTGCCCGTATACAGGCACCACGGCTGACTGCCGAACAGGCGTTCCAGCGAATGTTCGATCTCGAACAGGTTATCCGAATTGAGCGCGGACGTGAGGCCCTTATAGCACTCGTAATTGGTGATGGAATCGAGGCGGTCGGGCGTGATGTTCTTGCCGAAATTCTGCCCGTGGATGACCTCGCCCATCAGGAAAAAGTCGGGGCGTTTGAGGCGCACGGTACGGCGCAGAAACTCGAAAAACCATTCGGGGAGCAGGTAACTCACGTCCAGACGCAGCCCGTCGATGCCGAATTCATCCATCCAGAATTCGACGGCGCGGCGGATGTAATCCTGCACCGCCTCGTTGCCGAGGTTGAGTTTGACCAGTTCAATGTGACCTTCCCAGCCCTCGTACCAGAACCCGTCGTTATAGCCCGTATTGCCGTCGAAGCGGATGTTGAACCAATCTTTTTTGTCCGAATTTTCGCGACGCTGTTTTACGTCCTCGAACGCAAAAAACCTTCTGCCGACGTGATTGAACACGCCGTCCAGCACGACGCGGATGCCCGCCTCGTGAAACTTTTGCACCAGATGCTTAAAATCGGCATTGTCGCCCAAACGGCGGTCGACGTTGAAAAAGTCGACGGTGTCGTAACCGTGGCGCTCGCTCTCGAACAGCGGGTTGAACAGCACGGCGGTAAAGCCCATGTCCCGAATATACGGGATGCGCCGTTCAATGGCGGAAAAGCGATGGCGGACGGCGCCGAAGTCGTTTTCGCGTTCCGCACCGCAATAACCGAGCGGATAGATCTGGTAAAAAGTACTTTCGTCAAACCACATATTAATTGTCCCTCCCAAGTACTGACGAAGGCGGGCGGCTCGCTGAAGCCGCCCGCACCGATGCCGGTTTTACAGAATTTTTTCGGATAACAGTTTGATGCCCTTTTCCTGCAGCATGCGCACGGCGCGATCGGTATCCTCCACGCGCATCAGGATCTTTGCCGTATTGTGATTGGTCAGAACGAAGGAATACAGGTATTCGATGTTCATGTCCGCTTCTTCCATCAGCGCGACCACCTCGGCGAGCGCGTTGGGCTTATCGTCTACCTCCACGCCGATGAGTTCGGTGATGCCGACGGTGAACCCCTCGTTTTTGAGGATCTCGTAGGCGCGCTCGTTGTCGCGCGCGATAAAGCGCACGATGCCGAAATCTTTGGTATCGGCAATGGAGAGGGTGACGAAGTCGATCCCCTCTTTGCCGAGCGCGTGCGTGAGTTTGTACAGCCTGCCGGGGCGGTTTTCCATAAATACGGAAAGTTGCTTGACCAACATAATCATTTCCTCCTTTTGCGCCGTTTATTCCCTGCGGTCGATGACGCGCACCGCTTTGCCTTCGCTGCGTTGAATGGAGCCGCTCTCGCAAAGTTTGATCTTTGCGCTCAGCCCGATGTACGAGTTGACTTCCGTCTCCACCTTCTTCTTGATGGATTCGATGTCGGAAACTTTGTCGGGCGCCATGTTGCCCTCCAGCTCGATGTCGATCTGCATGACGTCGAGGTTGTTGATGCGGTCGACATAGATCATATAATGCGGCGAAACGCCCGCCACGTTCATGATCGCCGCCTCGATCTGGGACGGGAACACGTTCACGCCGCGGATGATGAGCATGTCGTCCGAGCGGCCCTTGACCTTGCTCATCTTGACCGTCGTCCTGCCGCAGGCGCACTTTTCGTCCGAAAGGGTGCACAGGTCGCGCGTGCGGTAGCGGATGAGCGGCTGTCCCGTCTTGGTGATGGTGGTAAACACAAGTTCGCCCTCACTGCCAAAGGGCAGCGGTTCGAGCGTTTCGGGGTCGATGATCTCGGGGATGAAATGGTCCTCCTGCACGTGCGAACCGTGCTTTTGCATGCACTCCATGGCGACGCCGGGCCCGCAGATCTCGGACAGGCCGTAGATATCGAGGGCGTCGATGCCGAGCAGTTTTTCCAGTTCCGCGCGCATCTGATACGTCCACGGTTCGGCGCCGAACGCGCCGCCGACGAGGTTGAAGTCCTTGATGTCCATGCCCGCTTTCTGGATCTCGGTGCCCAGGAAAATGGCATACGAAGGGGTACAGCACAGGTGCGTCGCGCCGAAATCGCGCAGCAGCGTGAGTTGGCGGATGGTGTTGCCCGCGCTCGCGGGGACGGTGCTCGCCCCGATCTTCTGCGCGCCGTAATGGGCGCCCAGCCCGCCCGTGAACAGGCCGTAGCCGTAAGCGACATGCACGAGCGAATCTTTGGACACGCCCGCCATGGCGAGCGAACGCGCGGCGACTTCCGCCCACACGTCGATGTCGTTCTGCGTGTAGCCGACGACGGTGAGTTTGCCCGTCGTGCCCGACGAAGCGTGCACCTCGACGATCTCGCTCGCGGGCGAAGAATAGAACCCGAACGGATACGCCTCGCGCAGGTCATGCTTGACGGTGAACGGCAACTTGACGAGATCGGAAACGCTGCGGATGTCCGAAGGTTTGAGTTTGATCGCGTCCATCTTCTCGCGGTACGGCTTGCAGTTGTTGTACACGCGTTCGACCGTCTTTTTCAGACGCTCGCTCTGCAGATTCTCCATCTCCGAGCGCGTCATGCACTCGAATTCGGGACGATAAATGTAATCTTTGACTGCCATAAATTCCCCCTGTGCTTTTATACTGCCGCATAGCCGAGCGCAAACGCCGCCTGATTCATCTCCACCGTCTTTTGCGGGATGTTGGAGAGCAGAGCGGCTTCGAACGCGGCGCGGTCGAAGTTCATGAGTTTGCAGAGCGCGCCGAGCATGACGGAGTTCGCCGCTTTGGCGTTGCCTGCCTGCAATGCGAGCGAAAGCGCGTCCACGGGCGTGCCGCCCAGGACCGCTTCGATGCCCTGCGGGTATTCCGCCGCACCCGTGACGACGGGCATGGGCATGATCTCCTGCGTGGAATACAGCATCTTCCCGCCCGCTTTGAGATAGTGCGCGTAGCGGAGCGCTTCCAGTTTTTCAAAGGCGAGCACGAGATCGGCGCCGCCCTCATCGATGATGGGCGAAGCGATCTTCTGCCCGATGCGGACATAGGTCATGACGCTGCCGCCGCGCTGTGCCATGCCGTGCACCTCGCTGAGTTTGACGTCAAAACCCTGTTCCAGCGCGTATTTTCCGAGCACGCGGCTGGCAAGGAGCGTCCCCTGCCCGCCGACGCCGACGATGAGAATATCCATATTATCTGACCTCCTCGATGGCATGGAAGCGGCACACGCTCTTGCACAATCCGCATTCGGTGCACAGCGAAACGTCGATGGTGATGCCGTCCTTGCCGTTGACGATGGCGGGACAGCCCAACTTCATGCACGCCTTGCATTTTTTGCAGTTTTCGTTGACGGCAAAGCCTTTATACAGCCGCTTGGTCAGAAGCGCGCACGGCTTTTTGGCGATGATGACGGAAACGCCGTCCTTGGAAAGTTCTTCGCGCACCGCCGTTTCCACCGCGGCAAGGTCGCCCGGGTCCACCGTGCGCACGTCTTTGACGCCGACCGCACGGCACACCTCGGCGAGGTCGAGTTCGTATGTTTCTTCGTTTTTGATGGTCTTTCCCGTTGCGGGATGGTTCTGATGCCCCGTCATGCCCGTCGTGCGGTTGTCCAGGATGATGACTGTGACGTTCGCCTTGTTGTAGACCGCGTCGATCAGCCCCGTGATGCCGCTGTGGATGAACGTGGAATCGCCGATGACCGCGACCGAATGTTTGTGCGCTTCGGGGTCGGCTTTATCGAATCCGATCGCCATGCCGATGCTCGCGCCCATGCAGACGACCGCGTCCATCGAGCCGAGCGGCGGCACCGCGCCCAGCGTGTAGCATCCGATATCGCCGAGCACGTTGAGTTTGAGTTTGGAAAGGACGTAGAACACGCCGCGGTGCGGGCATCCCGCGCACAGCACGGGCGGACGGGCGGGAACTTCGGCGGGCGAGACGCTCGTCTCTTCCCCGAGCACGCATTTGCGGATGAGTTTTGCGGAAAATTCGCCGCAGCGCGGGAATACGTTTTTTCCCTCGACGGCGATGCCCTGTGCCTTGATCTGCGTTTCGAGATGCGGCGCAAGTTCTTCGGCAACGATGCAGCGTTTGACGCCCGCCGCGAATTTGCGGATCGTCTCAAAAGGCAGAGGATAGACCATGCCGAGTTTGAGCACGCTCGCTTCGGGCAGCGCCTCTTTGACGAACTGGTACACGCCGCCCGAACAGATGATGCCGAGATCTTTGCTCCCCTCTTCAATGCGGTTGATCGGCATCGTTTCGGCGGCTGCGCTCATTTTGCGCATGCGCTCCTCTACCGCGACGTGCTTGACGCGCGCGTTCGCGGGCATCATGACATATTTTTTGATGTCACGCTCATAGGGACGCACGGGCAGTTCCTGCCGCTCGCCCAGTTCGACCAGGCTCTGCGAATGCGCCACGCGGGTGGTGACGCGCAGGATGACGGGCGTATCGAACTGTTCGGACAGTTCGAAAGCGTGCTTTGTAAATTCTTTGGCTTCCTCGCTGTCCGAGGGTTCCAGCACGGGCACCTGCGCGGAGACCGCGGTCAGGCGCGTATCCTGCTCGTTCTGCGAAGAGAACACGGACGGGTCGTCCGCGACGGCGATGACCAGCCCGCCGTTCACGCCCGTATAGGACGCGGTAAAGAGCGGATCGCAGGCGACGTTCAGCCCCACGTGCTTCATGGACACGATGGTGCGCGCGCCGCGGATGGATGCGCCGACGCCCACTTCCAGGGCAACTTTTTCGTTCGGCGACCACTCGCTGTACACTTCGGGGTAGCGCGCCAGTTCTTCCGTGATCTCGGTCGACGGCGTGCCCGGGTAAGCGGCGGCAACTTTGACGCCCGCTTCCCACGCGCCGCGCGCGACGGCGAAATCGCCCAACAACAGTTTTTTCATAGTAGAACCTGCCTGATATTGTTTTTCCGATAATTATTTTTTGCGAAGGTCGGTGACGCGCTTGACTTTCCCTTCCGCGCGGCGGATGGAAAAAGGCTCGACCAACTTGACCTTGACATCCAACTGCACGACGACGCGCAGTTTGTGCTTGATGCGCGCGACCAGTTCTTCCAGTTTGGAATAATCGGTCAGAAGCCCGGTATCCCCGACCTCGACGCGCACCTCGATGGTATCCATATAGTTGACGCGGTCGACGATGATCTCGTACGTCTTGCCCAGTTCGGGCATCGCCATGAGCACGCTCTCGATCTGGGACGGGAAAACGTTCACGCCGCGGATGATGAGCATGTCATCCGTCCGACCCACCACGCGCGCCATGCGCGCTGTCGTCCTGCCGCATTTGCAGGGTTCGTAGGTGAGCGAAGTGATATCTTTGGTGCGGTAGCGCAGAACGGGCATCCCCTCTTTGGTCAGCGTCGTGATGAGCAGTTCGCCGCGTTCGCCCTCGGGAAGAGTCTTGCCCGCCTCGATGTTTGCGATCTCGGGATAGAACATGTCCTCATTGATGTGCATGCCCGCCTTTTCGCGGCATTCGCCCGAAACGCCGGGGCCGCCCACTTCGGTCAGCCCGTAGTTTTCGGTCGGGAATGCGCCGAAGATCTCCTGCAGGGAACGGTGCATTTCTGCCGTGGACGCCTCGGCTCCCATGCAGACGAGGCGCAGTTTGAGGTCTTGGAGAACGCCCATCTTCTTCGCCGTCTCCGCGAGGTACATCGCATAACTGGGCGTGGCGATGAGCGCTGTCGCGCCGAAATCTTTTAAAAGCATGATCTGGCGCTCGGTGTTGCCCGACGAAACGGGAACGACGGTCGCGCCCAGTTTCTCGATGCCGTAATGCAGGCCGAATCCGCCCGTGAACAGCCCGTACCCGAACGCGACGTGGAAGATGTCCTCGTCCGTCGCCCCCGCCATGGTCAGGATGCGCGCGATGCAGGTGGACCAGTTGTCCAGGTCCTTGCGGGTATACCCGCACACGACGGGTTTGCCCGTCGTGCCCGACGAGGCATGCAGACGGATGATCTGCTTCATGGGCACCGCGAACAACTTGAACGGATAGTTGTCGCGCAGGTCGTCCTTGGTCGTATACGGAATATGTTCGATGTCTTTGAGCGTCTTAATATGCTCGGGCCTGAGTCCGATCGCATCAAAGCGCTCTTTATACATCGGCACGCGCTCGTACGCGTACGCAACGATATGTTTGAGCCGCTCCAACTGCATTTCACGGATGGTCTTTCTGTCTGCCTTTTCGATTTCGGGACTGAACATGATCCGCCTCCCTTGTAACACTTAAAATCAATTTTATCACATTTTTCGCGCGGCGGCAACACATTTCGGGAAATTTCCGCCGGTCAAACGAAATTTTCTGTGCGGGGCATGCCGCGCCGCACGGAAAAGGCGCGCCGCATGCGGCGCGCCCGTATTTTGTTCAGAGTTTGGGGACGTTGTTCCGATACCCACCGCTGCCATGGTGCAACGCGCGCGACACGCGCGAGAGCGTCGCGGAAGAAATATCCGTCGCCGCGATGACTTCGGCGTACGTCTTGCCCGCCAGGAGCAACTGCGCCGCCGCGGCGCGCTGCGCCATCTGTTCCAGTTCCTGCGGCGTACAGAGATCGGAAAGCAGCGCCGCCATTTCCCGTTCGTCCTTGCAGTTGAGCAGGGTGCGGCAAAGAATGTCATGCATCGCTTGGCTTTCTTTCATCGGCGCGCCTCAGTCGAACAGGTCTTCCGTGCTCTTGCGCAAAAACGCCGCCGTCTTTTCGCTCTTGGGGTTTTCGAACACTTCGGCGGGCGTCCCCTCCTCCTCGATGACGCCGTCCGCCATAAAGATGACGTGGTCGGCGACGTTCTTGGCAAACTCCATCTCGTGGGTGACCACGATCATGGTGCTGTCCGAAGATTTGAGCCCCTTGATGACTTTAAGCACCTCGCCCGTCAGTTCGGGATCGAGCGCGCTTGTCGGCTCGTCAAAGCACAGGATATCGGGCGAGAGCGCAAGGGCGCGCGCGATGGCGACGCGCTGCTGCTGTCCGCCCGAAAGTTCGAACGGATAGGCATTTTTCTTTTCGGTCAGCCCGACGCGCTCCAAAAGGCGCAGGGCGTTTTCCTCGATGCGCTGTTTCTGCCCGTCGCGGATCTGCGCGAGCACCCGCTTTTGTTCCGCCCTGAGCGCGGCGCGCTTGTCCTTGGGCGCGGCGCGCAACTGCGCCCTGCACTCCGCGCATTTGGCGCGGTAATCCGCCTTGGCGAGCAGGGTCTGCGCGAGCGTAATGTTGCGCAGGACGGTATATTGCGGAAACAGGTTGAACTGCTGGAAAACAAGTCCGAAATGCAAGCGCTTTTCGCGGATGTCGGCATCGGAAGCGCGCCTGTCCTGCTCGGCGTCGAACAGCGTTTCGCCGTTGAGGCGCAACACGCCCGTATCCGGCATTTCCAGAAAATTCAGACAGCGCAAAAGGGTGGTCTTGCCGCCGCCCGAAGAACCGATGATGGCGAGTACCTCCCCCTTTTCCAGCGTGAACGAGATGCCTTTGAGCACTTCGGTATTGCCGAACCGTTTTGTGTAGTTTTCGATTTCGAGAAATGCCATGGCGTCACACCCGGAAATAGTTGAGTTTCTTTTCGATGTACCCGAACAATAGGGTCAGGATACCGACAAAGATCAGATAGTACACCGCCGTATAGAAGAGCGGCCAGATCGTGCCCTTGATGGTATAGTCGTAGGCAACTTTCAGGATCTCTTCCACGACGATGATGCGCGCCAGCGAAGTATCCTTGACCAACGTGATGATCTCGTTGGACATGGGCGGCACGATGCGCTTGATGACCTGCAGCAGCACCACGCGAAAAAAGATCTGCGAACGCGTCATGCCCAGCACTTGTCCCGCTTCGTACTGCCCCTTGGAAATGCTCTGGATGCCGCCGCGGTATATCTCCGAAAAATAGCAGGCATAATTGATGACGAACGCCACAATGACGGCGACGACGCGCTCCAAAAAGCCCCACCCGAAGATGAGCGCGGGGCCGTAATAAACGACGAGGATCTGGAGCATGAGCGGCGTGCCGCGGATGATCCAGACAAACACTTTCACCACTGCTTTGAGCGGCTTGAACGACGACATGGAGCCGAACGACAGCACCAGCCCGAGCGGCAGAGCGAACACCAGCGTCGCCGCAAAGATCAATAAGGTCACGCCGAACCCGCTCAGCAGGTTCAGCGTGACTTCAAAAAAGAAATTCATGGCAAAATCAGATATCGTATTTGGTCTTCAATGCGTCGATGGTGCCGTCCGTCGCATACTTGGCAAGCAACTCGTTGATCTTGCCGCACACTTCGGCATCCGATTTGCGGAACCCGACGGCAAACTCTTCTTGCGCAAAACCGACGTCGATGAAGGTCAGGTCGGCATAGTCGCCCTGTCCGCACACGCTCTGCGCAAGCGTCTTATCCACGACGGCGATATCGGAAGAACCGGTCTTGACTTCCAGGAACGTATCGATCTGCTTATCGCAGGAGACTTGCTTCCCTTCTTCGAGCGAAAGCCCTTCAAGCACGCTTTGCGCGGCGGAGCCGCCCTCAAACGCAACGCTCGACGCTTTGGCAATATCCGCAGTCGTTACATATTTTTCCGCATCTGCCTTGCGCGCGACGACGACTTGCTGGTTGACGAGGTACGGGTCGGTCAGTTCGATGGCTTCCTGCAATTCGGCGGTGACGGTCATGCCGTTCCAAATGCAGTCGATCTCGCCCGAATCCAGCGACATCACCTTGGTCTCCCAGACGATCTCGACAAACTCGACGTCATATCCCAGTTCGCCGAACGCCTTCTCCGCCAGTTCGGCGTCAAAGCCGATCCATTTGCCGTCTGCGTCTTTATAATCCATCGGCTCATACAGCGTGACACCCACTTTGACGACGTACCCGTCTTCATTGGGATACGGGATGGTCTTGTCGCCGCACGCGGTCAACATGGTAACGGTCGCCGCCAAGAGCGCGAGGGAGCAAATCACTGCCAGAATCTTTTTCATCTTCTTTCTCCTTTCCGATCCGCCGCGATCCCGCGGCACTTCTTTTATTTTACTTTATTGCGCTAAATTAGTAAAGTATTTTTCGCCGCTTTTTCACATTCTTTCACATTTTTCCGCGCGAAGCCGACGTCTGCCGACCGCCCCGATTCCGCGCATTTTGTCAGGGAACGTTCCCCGAGATGTGAAAGGTGTGAAAATCTGTCGTTTTTTGTTTTTGGCGGATTTTTTTTGAACAACTATTGAAATTTCAGAAATTTCGTTTATAATATATGTTAGTTGAAAAAAATTCAAAAGGAGTTATTGACATGAGCAAATCGCAGACTTGTCCCGAAAAGGGTCCTCTGACGGACGAGTATCTCAAGAAGATGGATGCTTACTGGCGCGCCACGAACTACCTCGCAGCCGCACAGTTGTACCTTCTGGACAACCCTCTTCTCAGAGAGCCGCTCACCCGCGACCAGGTCAAAAGGAAGATCGTCGGTCACTGGGGCACCGTTCCCGGGCAGAACTTCATCTACGTGCACCTGAACAGGGCCATCAAGAAATATGATCTTGACATGATCCTGCTCTCCGGCCCCGGCCACGGCGGAAACTTCTTCGTCGCCAACTCGTATCTGGAAGGCACGTACAGCGAAGTGTACCCGAACGTCGGACAGGATTACGAAGGCATGAAGAAACTGTGCAAACAGTTCTCTTTCCCCGGCGGTATTTCCAGCCACGTTGCTCCCGAAACGCCCGGTTCCATCAATGAAGGCGGCGAACTCGGGTATTCCATCGCGCATGCGACGGGCGCCGTGTTCGATAACCCCGACCTCATCGCCGCGGTCACCGTCGGCGACGGCGAAGCCGAGACCGGTCCCCTTGCGACCGCCTGGCATTCCAATAAATTCATCAACCCCGCTTCGGACGGCGCGGTGCTGCCCATCCTGCACCTGAACGGGTACAAGATCAACAACCCGACGGTGTTTGCGCGCATCTCCAAAGACGAAGTGCAGAGTTTCTTCCATGGCTGCGGCTGGAAACCTTACTTTGTGGAAGGCGACGATCCGATGACCATGCACAAACTCATGGCAAAGACGCTGGATAAGTGCATCGAGGAGATCAAAAAGATCCAGAAAGACGCGCGCGAAGGCAAGTCTGCCGAGCGTCCGTTCTGGCCGATGATCGTCCTGCGCACACCGAAGGGCTGGACGGGACCCAAGGTCGTCGACGGATTGCAGATCGAAAACTCTTTCCGCGCGCACCAGGTCCCCATCACGATGGAAAAGCCCGAGCACATGCAAATGCTCAAAGACTGGCTGCTCAGCTATAAGCCTGAGGAACTGTTCGATGAGAACTATCGCCTCATTCCCGAACTGCGCGCGCTCGCGCCGACGGGCGACCGCCGCATCAGCGCGAACCCGCACGCCAACGGCGGCAAGATGCTGCGCGACCTGCGCCTGCCCGACTTCAAAAAATATGCGGTCAACGTTCCTTCCCCCGGCGCCGTCAAGACGCAGGACATGCTGGAACTGGGCGGCTACGTCCGCGACGTGTTCAAACTGAACGAGGACAGCAAGAACTTCCGCGCGTTCGGACCGGACGAATGCATGTCCAACCGCCTCTATCGCGCGTTCGAAGTGACCGACCGTGATTTCCAGGCTCAGATCTACGAAACGGACGACAAACTCAGCAAGAACGGCCGCATCATGGATGCGTACCTCTCCGAGCATATGTGCGAAGGCTGGCTGGAAGGCTACATCCTCACCGGCCGCCACGGCTTCTTCGCTTCCTACGAAGCGTTCATCCGCGTCGTCGATTCCATGGCGGCACAGCACGCGAAATGGCTGAAGGTCTGCAACCAGTTGCCTTGGAGACAGGACATCGCTTCGCTCAACCTCGTGCTCACCTCCAACGTCTGGCAGCAGGACCACAACGGCTTTACGCACCAGGATCCCGGATTCCTCGATCACATCGCCAACAAGAAGGCGGACGTCGTGCGCATGTATCTCCCGCCCGATGCGAACTGCCTGCTGTCCTGCTTTGACCACTGCGTCAAGAGCAAGAACTACGTCAACGTCATCGTCGCTTCCAAACACCCGAGTTTCCAGTGGCTGACCATGGACCAGGCGGTTAAGCACTGCACGCAGGGCGTGAGCATCTGGGATTGGGCGTCCAACGACGCGGGCAAAGAACCCGACATCGTCATCGCCTGCTGCGGCGATACGCCGACGCTGGAAGCGCTTGCCGCGACGACCATCCTGCGCGACAACCTGCCCGATCTGAAGATCCGCTTCGTCAACGTCGTCGACCTGATGAAGTTGCAGCCCCACGGCGTACACCCGCACGGCCTGACCGACGCGGATTACGACGCGATCTTCACCAAGGACAAACCCATCATCTTCAACTTCCACGGCTATCCGACCCTCATCCACGAACTCACCTACACGCGCCACAACAAGAACCTGCACGTGTTCGGGTATGTGGAAGAAGGCACGATCACGACCCCGTTCGACATGCGCGTTCAGAACAAGATCGACCGCTTCGACCTCGTCAAGACGGCGATCACCGTTCTGCCGCAACTCGGCAACACGGGCGCTTCGCTCTTCCAGAAGATGAACGACCTGCTCGTCAAGCATAAGAACTATATCGCCGAGATCGGCGAGGACATCCCCGAAGTCAAAGACTGGGTATGGCATACGCCCGAATCCAAATAATTCCGGCAAACGGACCGGCCGCCGCGCAAATGCGCGGCGGCTTTCGTTTTTCCGCATTGGCCGCCCCACGCCGTCCGAAACGGAGGCCGCGGCGGTTTTGGCATTTTTCCGTAAGTCTCCCGCACCTCCTCGAATGCGGAACATTTGCGCAAAACCATAATATAGCGGCACGCTTGCGCGTACCGCTATATTATAGTGAGAGAATATGAAAAAAGTAGTGTGGTCGATCTGTGCAAGACCTGTATCGGTCTTGATGGTTGCAGTATACCACGCCTTTATGTTGGTTGCATGAAAAAGGCATGATATGCGTAAAAAAATTTACGAATACCGCGCGCACACGGCTTCGGCGACGCGGATGCCGTCGGCGGCGGAACTGGTGATCCCGCCCGAATAGCCGCACCCCTCCCCACAAGGATATACGCCCTGCGCGCAAGGACTCTGCAGATCCTGCCCGCGCAGGATGCGCACGGGCGAAGAAAAGCGCGTTTCCGCACCCGTCAGGAGAGCGTCCGCATGCGCGAACCCGTGCAGGCGGCGGTCCATATCCGTGATCGCGGCGCGCATGGAATCGGCAACGTCGGGCAGAAACAGCCCGCTCACGTCGGCGGGAACGACGCCCGCTGCATAGGTCGGCAAAACTTCGCCGAAGGCGCGCGTGGCGCGCCCCGCAAGGAAATCTTCCACCCGCTGCACGGGCGCGGCATACGTTCCCCCGCCCAAAGCAAACGCGGCGCGCTCGATGCGCCGCTGAAAGGCGACGCCCGCCAAAACATCGCCGCTCGCAAAGTCCTCCTTTCTGATCTGCACGAGCAGGGCGCTGTTTGCGTTTTTCCCGTCGCGGGCATAATCGCTCATCCCGTTGACGACCACGCCGCCGTGCTCGCTCGCCGCGGGGATGACCACGCCGCCGGGGCACATACAGAAGGTGAACGCACTGCGCGCCCCCGCATGGCTGACCAGTTTGTAATCTGCCGCGGGCAACAGCGCGGACGCCGCGCCGTACTGCGCCGTATCGATACGGCTCTGCAAATGCTCGATGCGCACCCCCACCGCAAACTCGCGCGGCTCCATCGCATACCCTTCGCGGCGCAACGCCTCAAAGGTATCGCGGCTGCTGTGTCCGATGGCGAGCACCGCGTCGCTCGCCGCCTCTTCGTATTCCTGTCCCGTCGCGAGGTCGCGCAGGCGCACCGCCTGCAACTTTCCGCCGTGCACGACGGTCCCCTCAAACCGACAGCCGAAGCGCATTTCGCCGCCCTGCTCCAAAATATAGCGACGCATATTGGCGACGACCTTGCGCAAATTGTCGCTGCCGATGTGCGGCTTGTTCAGATAGGCGATCTCGGGCGGCGCGCCGAACCGAACAAAGGTCTCGAGCACTTCCGCATTCCGCGGATCGCGGGTCTGTGTATTGAGTTTTCCGTCCGAAAAGGTGCCTGCGCCCCCTTCCCCGAACTGCACATTGCAATCTTCGTCCAGCGCGCGCTCGGTAAAAAAGCGGGCATTCTGCGCCGCGCGCTCTTCCACGCGCTTGCCGCGCTCGACGACAAGGGGACGGATGCCGCCCGCCAACAGACGCAGCGCGCAAAACAGTCCCGCGGGACCGCTCCCGACCACCACCGCCCGACGCGGCTGCCGCGTGACCTGCGGATATGTGCGCACGGGTTCTGGAATGGGCGACTTGCTTGCCTCCACGCTGTATACCCAAGCAATGTCCCTTTTATCGCGCGCGTCCAGCGATTTTTTGAGAATGCGGATATAGCGACAGCCGCGCATCTTGGCCGCGGCGCGCTCCAAAAGTTTTTCTTCGCTCTCGCCAAGGCGAAGTTTCAGTCCGTCGATGCGCATCAGTGCCTCCGCGCGATGGCTTCGGCGGCGACGGCGCCGCTCGAAAACGCCCACTGCAAATTGTACCCGCCGCATTCCCCGTCCACGTCCGCCAGTTCGCCGACGATGTACAGCCCGTCCTGTCTGCGGCTCATGAGATCTTCGTCCAGTTCGTCCATGCTGACGCCGCCCTTGGTGACCTGTGCGGCGTCGAAACCGAGGTTGCCCGCGACGGGGATCGCAAACGACTTGGCGGCATGCGCGAGCGCCCGCACGGGCAAGCGCGCCGCCGCTTCCTCTTCCCTGATGCCGTTGCGGCGCAAAATACAGCGCCCGACGGCGCTGTTGACCACACAGCGGAACAGATCGCCCGCCGCCAGCGCGCGGTCCGCCGCCTTGTTTTCGAGCGCCGCGCGGATCTCTTCCTCCGTAAACGACGGGAGAAAGTCGACGGAAAGCACGTCTCCTTCTTTGGCGAACGCGGACAGGCGGAAAGCGACGTCGCCGCTGACCCCGTAATCGGTGAAAATGATATCCCCCGCGGCGCGCGCGATCTCCGTTCCCGCGCGGAGCAGTGCAGCCTCGACCTCCACGCGCACCCCTTTCAGGCCGCGGACGGACGTCGGATCTGCCTTTAACTGCACAAGCGACGGACGCAAGGGAGTGACGGTATGGCCGAATGCGCCTGCAAGCGCATAGCCGTCGCCTTCCGTGCCGAAATGCGGAGCGGCGCATCCGCCGCAGGCAAGCACGAGCACATCCGAAAGGAAGCGTTCGCCCGCCTGCACGGAAAACACGTTGCCCTCCCGCGCGGCGGAACGGACGCGCACCTTCGTGCGGACGGATACCCCGCCGCGCGCGAGCGCAAAGCGGAAAAGGTCGGTCACGGACGCCGCCTGGCGGGAAGCGGGATAGATCTTGCCGCCTTCCCCTTCCGAAAACAGCCCGCCCAGAGCGCCGAGGCGCGCGAGCACGTCATCCCGCCCGTAGCGGCGCAAGACGCGCTCGACCGCGCCGGGCGCCGCCGTCTGCGAAAAATAATTGCACGCCGCGATCTGCGCGTTGGTGATGTTACCCTGCCCGTTGCCCGTCGCCGAAAGTTTTCTGCCCAGGCGCTCGTTTCGTTCCAACAGCAGAACGCCGCGCACGCCCAGATCGGCGAGCCGCAACGCGCAGTACATGCCCGCCGCGCCGCCGCCGACGATGATGACTCGATATTTTTGCATTTCCGTTTCCTCGTTCTCCATTGTAAAGCATTTTTTGCGCTTTGTCAATTTTTCGTGAAAATTTCCAAAGACTTGACTTTTTGGCGATTTTATATTACCATACGGATGTAAAAAAGACATAGGAGGATGCAAAGGCATGACAGCGATTCTGGCCTCGTTTTTTACGGAAATTTCCGATTATTTCAAGGAAAATCCCCTGTATTTTTACATTCTGATCGGCATCGTCGTTCTGCTCGTCGCGGTGATCGCGGTGATCATCATCGCCAAGGCACGCAAACGCCGCGGACTGTCGTTCAGCGAAGAGGAAGACGAAGAGCCCGAAGAAGGTGAAAGCGAACACGCAATGCAAGAGGAAGCGCCGCAGACGGAAGCGGAACCGCCCGCACCCGCCGCGCGGGAGCAAGCCGCACGAGAAGAAACCGCCGCGCAAACGAAAGAACGGGCACAGGATGCGGCTTTGCCGCAGGCGGAAAACGCCGCCGCGCAAAGCGACAGCCCTGCCGCGGACGCCCCCGCCGAAAAGAAGCCGACGCGCAAACCGCGCGTACTGACCGAGGAAGAACGGGCGCGCCGCCAGATCATTTACAGCGGCAAATGGGTGATCCTGCAAAACAAAAACGGGACCTACCGCTTTGAACTGCGCGCCTCCAACGGCGAGCGCCTGCTCGGCAGCAACGACTACGCCTCGGTACAGGGCGCAAAATCGGGCATCAGGACGTACAAATCCAACATCGAAAAGGACAACATCGTCATCGCGCGCAGCAAAGGCGGTTCGTATTACTTCAAACTGCTCAGCGGCTCCAAGCAGTTGCTGTGCACGGGCGAAACATACAGCTCGCGCAGCGGCTGCGAAAACGCCATCGAATCGGTCAAGCGCTTCTGCGCGACCGCACAGATCTCGGTCGTCTCCGACAGCGAAGACTGATCCGTCCATACAAAACGACAAAAGAGAGCGCATGATGCGCTCTCTTTTTCGTTGTCCTATGATGCGCTCGCCGTTTTTTGCGCGGGTCAATGCGCCCGCTTTTTTGCGCAGGACATACTCCCTGCCTCTTTGCGGGCGGCCTGCCTTTTCGCCGCCTTGCGTGGCAGGCGGTTTTTAAAACTGCGCGATCAGGCGAAGATAAAATTCGACCGTGCGGCACACCTTTTCGAGCGGGATGCGCTCATCGTTTCCGTGAATGGACGCGCGTTCTTCCTTGGAGAGCGCCATTGCCGAAAAGCGGTATACGCGGTCGGAAATTTCTCCGTAATGCCGCGAATCGCTGCACGCGAGCATCAGATAGGGCGAGACGAGCGCGCCCTGCCAGGTCTGTGAGACGGCGCGTTTCATCATCTCCCACGCCTCCCCTTCGGTCTCGGAGACATTGGACGGATCCATGCCGTATACCGTTTCGATCTTCACCGAATCGTCCGCGATCACCTTTTGCAGATATGCCTTTGCGCTCTCCACGCTCTCGCCGCAGAGGATGCGCAGGTTGGCGACCATCTCGGCATGCGGCGGAAGGACGTTCATGCCCTTGCTCCCCTGCATCTGCGTGAACGCGACCGTCGTGCGCATGAGCGCGTTGAGTTCGCCGCCGCTCTTTTTGCAGATCGCATTGAGCAATCCGCCGAACAGCCATAAGTTCGCAAAGATCAGGCGGTACACAAAGGTCGAACGCCTGCCCAGCACGTCGAACATCTCCTTGGCAGGCACGGAGAGCCGCGCGGGGAACGGCCTTTGCTCCGCGCGCACGCAGGCGCGGCTGAGCACGCCCACTGCCGTATGCGGCGGCGGCGCACTCGCGTGCCCACCTTTCCCCTCCACGGTGAAACGGAGGTTGCACAGCCCTTTCTCGGCGATGCCGATGAGCGCGCACGGCTCTTTCACGCCGGGGAACACCTTTTCCACTACCGCGCCCCCCTCGTCGCACACGAGCGCGGGGCGGATGCCCTGTTCGCGCAAATACCGAACGATGGACGGCGCGCCGTACCCGTTGGTCTCTTCGTTGCCGGAAAAGGCGAGGTAGATATCGTTCTGCGGAACAAACCCCGCGCGGATGGACTGTTCCGCCGCCTGCAGAATGCCGTTGAGCGTGCCCTTGGTATCCAGTGTGCCGCGCCCCCACAGCACCCCGTCCTCGATGATACCGTCGAACGCGGGTTTCTGCCAGAGCGACTGTTCCACCGAAACGACGTCGTAATGCGCCATCAGAACGCGCGCTTTCGAACTGTCTTTCCCCTTCCAGTAAAAGAGCAGGGAACGCTTACTCGGCTTTGTCAGCGGGCACGCCTTGTACACCGCGGGAAACAGGCGGGGCAGAAGTGCTTCGAATTTTGCAAATTCCGCGTCGTCTTCGCGGCTTTCGTCGGTATCCGAAACCGTCTTGCAGCGGATCATTTCCGCGAGGTCGGAAACCGCTTTCGCCTCGTCGCACTGTACGGGAAAGGCGGGAAATGCCTCTTCCTTTCGCGGGCGGAATGCGATCACCCTGCCGAGCACGACTGCGAGCAACAGGACCACAGCCGCCGCCAGGGCAACGAGAAGCCACAGATACCACGCCATTATTTTTTCTCCTCCTCTTCGTCTTCCGCTTGTCCGTTCGTTCCCGACACAGGATTGGAAGAGTCAGCCACAGGCACAGCCCCTTCGGCACGTTCGGTCTTGTCGGAAATTTCCGCCTGATCGGGCGAAGTCTCTGCGGCTGCCGACGTCTCCGCAAGCGCTCCTCCGCGTTCGCTCAGCCAGCCTTTTTTGTACATCACGCGCGAAGAGACGAGCGTTACGACGACGCCGACGGGCACCATGACCCCGATGAGTGTGCCCGCCAGTTCGCCGCTGCCGACGATATAGGACGAAACAATGAACACCAGCAGCATGAGCACGCAGGGAATGACGGAAATTTTCCAGTTGCGCGATATATAGACGACCGCCATGCCGCCGAACAATGCGGGGAGCACGTTGTCGAAGGCGGGAGCGAGACTCTCGTTTTCGAGCACGGGCGTAAGGAAACTGATGAGGACCACGCCCAGTACGAGGATGAGCATGGTGACGATGGACGAGACGGCGATGGCGATGGTCGAGATCACCTCGGCCTCTTCCGTACCCTTTTCCACGCCCGCCTGGTCCATGCAGTTGAGCGCGCAAGGCACTTTGAGGTTGGAAAGATTCCCCGTCACGAATCCGAGATAGGTCCCGCCCGAACCGAGCATGGGCGTGTAGGTAAACGTCTCCACTGCGCCGACCGCGCAATACATCACGATGATGGAGATGCCTTTGGCGAACACCTCCCAGTCGATCCCCGCGCCGAAGATCGCCATGCAAATAAAGGGATAGGACAGAATGAGCACCGCCGCAACGACGCCCCAGATCCTGCCGTACAGGTGCGTATTGTCGTCAAACGAACGAAGGACTGTATTCTTTTTCATTTCGGTTCCCTCCTGTCAGCCCAACAACATCGTGATGGGCACGGCCGCCGCCATGCCGACGATGATGCAGAACGGAAGCGCATAATCGTTGATCCAGCGCCATTTGGTGACTTTCAGAAGCAAACCGCACAGCGCCATGACCAACGCGGAAACGAGAAAGACGAGGACGGGGATCCAGCCCGACGCCCCTTCGCCCACGTTTCCGAACACATATCCCAAAAACGCGGAGATCATGCCGAGGAACAGCGCGTTCATGAAAATCTCGCCCCACTTTTTATCCTTCTGGCGAATGCGCATCAGCCCTCTTTGGATCTTTTTGCCGGTAATGAGCGGCAAAAACATGGAAACAAGCATGCCGCACGTCATGACCAGCGCGACGGTGGCATAGACGGTCGCATCCGAAACGTTGCCCGCGTATACCGCCTCGGCAGCGATGGTCTCGTAACTGAAACTGCCGATAACGGACAGACGCAGCCAGGGAAGCGGGATGCCGAGTTTTTGCGAAAGGGCGACGATGCCGACCAGGATGGCGACGGCGGGCGCGATCGTAAAGATCCCCGCGCGAAGCATGGTCTTGTTGAGCACCGCTTTGGACATGCCGATCTTTACGCCGCGGCGATAGGCGCGCACAAGAAAAAACACCGCCTGTGCCACGACGACCGCCAAAATGATAGAGACGATCACGTACAGAACGGGGGCATTTTTGTTGAATTCGGCCGCATTGAGTTGAACCATACAAATTGCTCCTGTAAAATTCGCGCGCACGCATGCCCGCGTTTCGCTCATTATACCATACGCATGCCCGCATTTCAAGCACTGCCCGCATTTTTTGGCAGTTTTGCCGCGATTTTGTTGCGTATTTTTGCAAGTATCCGCATAAACCGCAAAAAGGATCCGCCCGCTTTGCGGCGGGCGGATGATACGATCTGCGGTCACTGTTTCCGCATTTTTTTAAAACTTTCCGCCAGCGCCGGATACAGCGAACGGAAGACCCGATAGCGCTCTTCGTACAGCGCGGCGGTTTCCCTGTCGGGCAAAACGGTTTCCCTGACCTTTACGATCGCCTGCGAGGCGACGGATACGGAAGCATATTCCCCGCACCCGACCATTGCAAGCATCGCGCCGCCGAACGAAGGTCCCTGCTCCGTCTGCGGGATCTCCACGGGCATATCCATCACGTTTGCCACGATCTTCCGCCACAAGGGACTTTTCGCCCCGCCGCCGCAGAGTTTTGTCTTTTTTACTTCGATGCCGTTCTTTTTCGCCGCTTCCAGGCAGTCGCGGAGCGCGAACGTCACCCCCTCCAGCACCGCAAGCGTCATCTGCTTTCTCGTCGTGTCGGGACGCATCCCGATGAACGCGCCGCGCGCGTTGACATCATTGTGCGGACTGCGTTCGCCCATCAGATAGGGAAGAAAATACACGTCGTTTTTGCCGAGTTCCTCCTCCAGCCCTTCCTGCTCTTTGGCGTAATCGGTCGTTTGCAGAATTTTATCCGACCACCACGCATTGCAGGACGCCGCCGACAGGATGCACCCCATCAGATGCCAGCCGCCGTCCGCATGGCAGAAACTGTGCAGGGCGTTGACTTTATCCTCTTTATATTCCTCTGCGGAGACAAAGAGAGTTCCGCTCGTGCCGAGAGAGATGTTGCAGCCGCCTTCGCCGACAACTCCCGTGCCGACTGCCGCCGCGGCGTTGTCCCCCGCGCCCGCGATGATCTTCACCGTTTCGGAAAGTCCCAGTTCTTCGGCAATTTCCTTTTTCAGCGTTCCCACAACTTCATAACTTTCGTACGGTTCGGGAAGCATGGATTGTGAAATACCGCAGATTTTGCACATTTCCGCCGACCATCTGCGGTTTTTCACGTCCAAAAGGAGCATACCGCTCGCGTCCGAAAAATCAGTGCAAAAACTGCCCGAAAAGCGGTAGGCAAGGTAATCCTTGGGAAGCATGATCTTTGCGATGCGAGCAAAGTTTTCGGGCTCATTCTCCTGCATCCAGAGAATTTTGGGCGCCGTGAATCCCGCAAACGCGATGTTCCCCGTATATGCGGAAAGTTTTTCTTTGCCGATCGCTTCGTTCAGATATTTCGTCTGCTTTTCTGTTCTGCCGTCGTTCCACAGGATGCAGGGGCGGATAACGTCGTCGTTCTTATCCAAAACGACCAGCCCGTGCATCTGCCCGCCGAAAGAAATGCCTTTGACGGCGGCTTTATCCTGCCCGTCGAGAAGTTTCTTCAACCCCTGCATTGCCGCCGAAAACCACAGTTCGGGGCTCTGCTCGCTCCAGCCGCTGTGCGGATAACAAACTTCATAGGTCTGCGTGTTTTCCGACAGAATTGTTCCGTCTGCGGCGACGAGCAGGAACTTCGTCCCGCTCGTGCCTAAATCGATCCCGATGTATGTATTCATATTACGCAAAAGGATTCTCCGTTTTATACCGCACGCCCGCAGGCTGATTGTAACCGATCTCCTCTACGGGTATGCCGATGTACTTGAACACTTCGTACAACGTCTTTCCGAAATGCCCGAACGCCACCGCGCCGTGGTGCGGATAATTGCCCTCGATGAGCACATGGCGGTAGAACCGCTTCATCTCGGGGATGGCAAAGATGCCGATCGAACCGAAGCTGTGGGTGCGTACGGGCAAAACTTCGCCCTGCGCCACATACGCGCGCAGTTTGTTGTCCGAAGTACTCTGCAAACGGAAGAAAGTGATGTCTCCCGCCGCGATGTCCCCTTCCAGCGTGCCCTGCGTCACCTCTTCGGGCAGCGAGCGCGCCATGATGAGCTGATACTTCATCTCGCAGAAGCAGAGTTTTTTACTGCATGTGTTTCCGCAATGGAATCCCATGAACGTATCCGTGAGCGCATACGGGAATTTCCCCTCGATATCCGCTTTGTACAGATCTTTGGGCACCGTGTTGTTGATGTCGAGCAATGTCACCGCATCTTCGCTCACCACCGTCCCGATAAACTCGGACAAAGCGCCGTAGATATCCACTTCGCAGGACACGGGAATGCCCCTGCCCGTCAGACGGCTGTTCACATAGCAGGGAACAAACCCGAACTGCGTCTGGAAGGCGGGCCAGCATTTACCCGCAATAGCAACAAATTCGCGGCTCCCCTTGTGCGATTCCACCCAGTCCAAAAGCGTGAGTTCATACTGCGCCAGTTTGGAAAGGATCTCCGGCTTTTTGTTGCCCTTGCCCAGTTCCTGTTCCATGTCCTTCACGACTTCGGGAATGCGCTTATCCCCTGCATGTTTGTGGAAGGATTCAAAAAGATCCAGTTCGGAATTTTCTTCGATCTCTACCCCTAAATTGTACAGCTGTTGTATCGGCGCGTTGCACGCGAGGAAGTTCATGGGACGAGGGCCGAAAGAGATGATCTTCAGATGCTTCAACGCATACACGGCGCGCGCGATGGGCAAAAATTCGTGCAACATATCCGCGCATTCGTCCGCATCCCCCACGGGATATTCGGGGATGTATGCCTTGACGCCGCGAAGTTTCAGGTTATACGAGGCGTTCAGCATGCCGCAGTACGCGTCGCCGCGCGAAGATGCGAGCGTGGGGATATCCTCCTCCGCCGCCGCAAAAAACAGCACCGCGCCGCCCACTTCCGCCGCAAATTCCTTGGCGAGCATAGTCTCCGAAATTTCGGGGCCGAAGTTTCCGAGGTACACCGCGAGCGCGTTGCAGCCCGCCTCCTTTACGTCGGCGAGCGCCTGTTTCATGTGCAGTTCGCTCTCTACAATGCAGATCGGGCATTCGTAGATGTCCCCCTTGCCGTATTTCTTCTCATACGCCGCAACGAGCGCCTTGCTCCTGTTCACGGACAGGCTTTCGGGAAAACAGTCGCGCGAGACCGCGACGATACCGACTTTGATGTTGGGGATGTTCTGCATACCGTTAACCTCCGATAAATAATCATCAAGAACTTTTATGGACATTTATGTGTGTACATGCACATTTTCGCGCATGCGGAAATGCTGTTCAGCCCTGCGGAACAATGAGTTCCATATCCGAATCGGGATAAGAACAGCAGGGATGCAGATAAGAAAACTTTGCATCGGCAAGGCGGCGTTTATCGGCGCCTGCGATCGTGAACTTACCTGCGAGCAACTTGCTGTGGCAGAAGCCGCAGCCGCCCGCGCGGCATTTTGCGGGAACACGCAGCCCCGCCCGCTCCATCGCGGTCAGAACCGTCTCGCGCGCATCGGCAGAAACGGTATAAGTCTCTGCGCCGATGTGGACGGTCAACGTATATTGCTTGGGGGCCGCATCGCGCGAAGCGACACAGTTGGCTTCCTTCTTCACGCGGCGGGGCGGCAACCCGAACGCCGCCAGTTGCTCGTCCTCATACGCATACATCGCCGAAGGTCCGCACATCATGACCGTAAAATCCCCTTCCGCGTATTTGCGGATCAGATCGGCACTGATGAACCCGTGTTCGTAGCCCGCCTTTTTTTCATCGCTGAGCACATACACGACGCGGACGCGATCGGAAAGCAATTTTTCCAGTTGCCCGCGCAGGATGATATCCTGTTCGCGGCGCGCGCCGAACAATATGGTCAGACGAAAATCTTCTGTCCCGTCCGCGATCGCCTGCGCCATGCTGTAAAAGGGCGTGATCCCGCTCCCGCCCGCGAGCGCGATGACGTGCTTTGCGTCTTTGAGCGGTTCGTAGCAGAACTCGCCCGACGGGTCGCCGACCGTGAACACATCGCCGATCTTTGCGCTTTCAAAGAGGTACCCGCTGAAAAATCCCGCGTTTTTGACGGTGAACGAGACGATGCACTGCAATCCCTGCGCGGGCGCGGATGAAAAGGCATACGGACGGGAAAGGAGACTTTCCCCCACGCGGCAACCCAGCGTCGCATACTGCCCCGCGCGGAAATAGAGCGGGCGCTCGATGCGGAAAGTATACGTCTTGGTGTCCGGCGCGACAAGTTCGATCCCGATCAGTTCCGCTTTTTGGTTGCCAGGGTGCAGAATGTGCGCCGTTTCGTTGACACGGTACGTCTTGGGAAGCGGTGTATCCGCCCCGAGCGCCAGCATTTTACGGCGATTGGGGACAAGTTTTTTGAAGCGCAGAAGGTCCATGAAGCCGAAAATTTGTTTTTTGAATACAAAAGCCATCGTTCAGCCCTCCCTCTTGATATCGCCGACGGTCTGCCGCCCCGCGATCTCGCCCGAAAAGTAGGCGCTCGAATACCCCGAAAGGCGCATGGCATATCCGCCCGCAAAGCGCAGACCGCGGATGCGGTGATCTTCGCCCATCATCAGAAGGCGCGGCATCAGCCCGTCCCAATACTGCGACTCGTATCCGTAGATCACGCCCTGCGGGTGCCCGCAATAGCGCGCATACGTCATGGGCGTTGCAACGGAGATCTCCTCGATATGGTCGCGGATCTTTGCGCCCGTATCCTGCTCGAAACGATCGATCATTCGGCTTGCAACACTGTTTTTGACTTTATAATACTCCTGCGGCGTTACGTTTGCCCAGTCGTCGGACATGTACAGCGTCGTGAAATACATCATGCAGGTGCCCTTGGGGGAACAGTCGGGATCGGCTCGGTTGAGGCAGACAGTCGCCTGCACGTCATTGTCCGCGATGGTGCGCATGCGCTCGTACTGGCGCACAGTATCCATCGTGTCGTACAGGAAGTAGTTATGGTTCTCGATCCCGAGATCGTCGGCACTGCGGTCCAGCCCCAAAAACATCGAAAATCCTCTTCCCGCAAATTTGCGCGCGTTGGTTGCGCGCACCTCTTCGGCGGGGACCTTATCCATCATCTTACCGTACACGACGTGCGGCGCACAGTTTGCCACCACATGCCGTGCCTCGACCTGCGTTCCGTCCGCAAACACGACTCCTGCAACCCCGCCGTCCTTTTCGTCGGTGAGAATGCGCACCGCTTCGGTATTGAACCAGACTTCCCCGCCCAGTTCGCGGATGCGCTCGACAAACGCCAGCGAAATCTCATGCGAACGCATTTTCGGCATGCTTGCACCGCGCATCATATAGCGGTTGACCATGGATGCGTAGTGAACGAAACTGAGATCGTCGCAGTGCGCGCCGAGATAGCACCAATAGGCATTGAGAATGTCGCGCGCCTTTTTCGGCATCTTCAGCGCCGCCAGAACTTCGTTGACGGAATACGACCCGCTCCGCACAAAGTTCCCGAAACGGCTGACCATGTATTTGGAATCGGTATTCCCGTTGACCGAAGAACTGTACGCCTGCGCCAGGCGCACCTCTTCGGCAAGGTCGAAAAACTTCTGCACGGACGCACGGCTGCCGGGAACATATTGCTCCATGCGGTCGACAAACGCGGCGACCCCGAAAGGCATGGTCGCATCCAATTTTTCTTCCCGCGAAATGACGCGGTACGCCTCGGGGATCTGCATCCATTCGATCTTATCCGTAACTCCCAATTCATCGAATAAAACGCGCACGTCGCCCGCGTTATCCGCCGTGCCGAAATCGTTGAGTTCGTGCAGCGACGCTTCGAACTCGAAACGGCCTCTGCGAAAACTCGTCGCAAATCCGCCGGGAAGGTTGTGTTTTTCAACAACGAGCACGCGCGCGCCGCCCTGCAAAAGGCGGACCGCCGCCGCAAGCCCGCCGTTGCCCGCACCGATCACGACGGCATCATACTTTTTCATGGCTTTCTCCTTATATCGGTATCGCGATACCGAAAAACATCGTTTGCAACATTATACTCAAATGGCCGCATAAAGTCAATGCCTGCCTGCAAAATTGCTTGCCGCACGTTCGCGGCGGACCGCCCGCGTCCTCCCGATGCCCTGTTTGCCCCGTCGGCGCCGCGAGCGCTCGCGGCATGGCAAAAAAGCGCCCGCAAGGCATCACCTTGCGGGCAGCCGACGTTCAGCGCCAAACGGGCAAAAAGGCGTTTGAACGCGACGATGTCTGCTTACACGAGGTCGTAGCCGCCGCCCTGTCCGACCGCGGCAACGCCGACATAGACATACAATTCTTTATTGAACGTAGTCACTTCCGCCGCAATGCGTACGACGGGATACGAACCTTCCTCCGTGCGGACAAATCCCTTGACGCGGACATACCGGCCGCCCCCTTCCGTCAGGCTGACTTCGAGCGTGCCGTTTGCATCGGGAAGAGTGATGTGGTCGGTATCGACGTTTTCTTCCACAAAGTTCCCGTACGGCAATGTGAACGTGCAGGAGAAATTGTATGTGCTCCCGATGTTTGAAGAGGATGTTCCGCTCACGGTCATCTGCGGCTTATATACGGTGAGATACGCCGTGCCCGTCGCCTTGTCCGAGATGCCGCCGTTCACGGTGAGCGAACCGAGCACCCCGTCGTTTCCGACCGTGCCCGTGACCGTACCCGAGAGAGTAACGCGGATCGCGGAATCGTCCACATAAGAAACGGCCGTGACTTCCTTGCCGACAAGCCCGCCGCCGACGGCGATATCCGCCGCAGAGATATCCTCCGCAAAGGTGTATTCCTTACTTTCCGATGCGGAAAAGGTGAGTTGCACAGTCTGTTCGCCGTGCGAATATACGTTATTGGAGGCGGAAAGCGAGACAACTTCCCCGCTCCCGCCGCAGGCGGCAAGCCCCACGCACAGCGCCGCCGTCAGCGCCGCCACGGCGATACAAAAAACTTTTTCATTGATCTGCTCCTTTTTGAATGGCGTCAACCAGCGACGCATCATTATAAAAATATTGTCTTTCGAGGGCGATGTCGGGCGCGATTCCGCTTTCCACCAATTCGGCGCCCACGACGACGCCCCCTTCGTACACGGGCGACTGCAACACGGTGCGGGAACCGCTGATGTTTGCCGTGGTCCCGTCGGGAAGCACGAGGGTAAACACCGAACATGTCCCGCCGCCCGACCGTTCGCCGATTACGGTTGCGATGCCCGTATCCTGCACGATCGAGGCAAAGAAGTTCGCCGCGCTGAACGTCAGTGGCGAGGTCAGCACATACCAGTCATACATGTCATATGCGTCCGCGTCCGTGTAATCGCCGTCGCCGTCCGTATCCACAAGATAATATTCGACGGTATTCCTCCCCGTGATCAGATCGCCGCAGGAATACGGGATCGGCGCATCGGTGAGGAACCCGAGCGCGCCGACCATGGCGGCGAGCGATCCTCCCGAATTGACGGTGAGATCGAGCGCGACGGTGCCGATGCCGAGTTTGAGTATCATCCCCGCGGGAACGACGAACAGAGCGCCGCCGAGCTCAGATGCTATCATGCGCTTTTCCTGCAGATCTATCTTTTTATCCAAGCCTTTCAGGTACTTTTCTTCCGCGTTATTGGACTTTAAGTCGCGCATGGTTTCGAGCGCTTCCTGAATGCCGTCCGCAACGGCGAGTTTTGCCTCCGTCTGGCGGCGGGTAAAATAGTTCTGCACCTTACCTGAAAATGCGACGATGGCGAGCGATACGGGCAGCACCCACAGCGCGGCAAGAGCCATTCGCCAATCGAAGATAAAAAGACAGACGGCGATGATGACCGTGGAGATCATCGAACCGAAAAATTCGGGTATCCAGTGCGAAAAGGACTGTTCGAGCGTGGTGCAATCCGCCATAATGGTCGTAGTGAGGTCGGAGAGGTCACGCTTTCCGAAGAAGGACAGCGGCAGTTTGCGCAATTTTTCCGCGAGCGAAATACGCCGAACAGAACTTTCTTTATTGTCATTTTCACAATATATTTGGCAAAGTTCAAGGCAACCCTTCTCAACGCAAATATCGTGATACAAGCATGAACGAAGATCGAAGTGTATTTTTTTCCGTCACAGCGCACCCACTCCGTTTTCCAGTCTTCGGGCGGGAAGTTCTTTGCCATGTGCTTTTTCACGCCCATTCTATACATTGTAAAAACGAACGGCATGCGCGCAAACTTTGCGTTATTATGCTTGTTTATAAGAGCGGCTTTGGATTTCCCTGTATTAAACTTTTTGTCCTTATATCCAAAGTTACTATATTATCCATCATTTTCATATCCAAGCAAACTACCCGTTTTACAAAAATAAACGAAAAGAGCGCCCTCCTAAAGAAAAGTGCTCTCACTGCATTTCATTAAAATCAATATATAGTGTTTTAATTCGATACACTAATACAATATATAGTTATACACGACATAGCAAAACCAGCGTCTCCACCCATATCGTCACCCCGATTGAGATATTTTAGATATATGCTTGACTGTTTTGTTTCGATATACCCATTCTACCATGTATCACGGGTTTAGTTATCTCCATTTTTATGCCGAATACCGCAAAAATACGCTCGATTAAAATGCCCGTTTTTTACATATCCAAGCAAACTACCTGTATTTTATCTGACATATCGAAGCAATCTACCCGACAGTTCTAAAAATACGGTAGCAGATGAATCACACAGATTTTTCGATTATGGCTTAATTCATTGCATACAATATATTGTGGTCAATATTAAAATTAAATACATTATATGGTTATTTTCGACATAGCAAAACCAGCGTCTCAACGTGGCTGAAGGCTACCTATTGCCTCATTTTACCCCTTTCTGATAGGTGTGCAACAACCATTTGTCTCATCTGCAAAACTCAGGGCAAAGTCAAAACCACCAGTAAACTGGTGGTTTGCACAGACCCTAAAAGGGTTTAATGCCGGCGCACCCGTCAACGGGTACCGAAATTTGGCAACGCATCACTATTCTCTGGCAGCCGCTATGTCGCGGCTGTCTTTTTTGCCTTATTTATTCTTGATACCCGTAAACGGGTCTATGTACTCACTCATGCTGATTTGGTCATGCATTCGGTCTTCCTCCAATTGCTTTTTGATGTACTCTTGGATTACCCGCTCATTTCGCCCTACCGTATCGACATAGTACCCGCGGCACCAGAAATTTCTGCTCCCGTACTTGTATTTTAAGTTCGCATGCCTGTCGAATAT
>CALVMB010000011.1 GCA_944341895.1 uncultured Clostridia bacterium | reverse complement strand
TTTTGCATTTCCGAACACCGCAAGATTTGTTCCAAGAAAATCTCGCTAAGTGTTGCACTTAGTTTGACAATTCATCCTGTCCGAAAAAACGCAGATGCGCCGCCGCACAGTTGTGCGGCGGCGCATCTGTATGTTATTTTGCAAAATTGCGGGGCTTCTTCGGTATTTTTGCGCCGCAAAGCATATGTTCCGCGGCGCACGCTTCGGCTTTTGCGGCGTTCGGCACCAAAAAAAGGGCGCTGTCGGCAGGGGAGCCGTGCGCCTCCCGCGCCGACGTGCGCGCCCCCGTCGAATCGGTTGTGTTTTTGCGGCAGTTGTGTTACAATGGGGGCAGTCAGGGAGAGGTTCTCCCATAAACGGAGGTAGTATGAACGCAACCGATTCCATCACTCTGATCGTTGCGATCGTTCTGGCGGGGCTCGGCTTTGCCGTCGGGTTTGCGCGCACGCTCAGATTTTTCACGCACGGAATTTTCGGCGTGATCCTGTCCGTGTTCGTATGTGCCACGTTCGGCGGCATGATCCAGGGCATCGGCCCCGTGCAGGAATGGTTTACAAAACTCAACGACGCCATGCCCGGATTTTTGCAGACCATCCACGCGGCGACCATCATCTATTACATTTTGCTCTTTCTCATCGTGCAGATCCTGCGCGTGCTCATCGTGCGCCTGTTGGCGGGTGCCTTTTCCGCGCCTGCCGCGCCCGTGCGCGTCATCAACCGCATCCTCGGCATGGTGCTGATGGTGGCGGCGGTGCTTCTGTTGGTCCTGCTCGTGTTTGCGGTCGTTGCGGTCTTCGGCGACAAAGCGGGCGTCATCGATTTCGTT
Source organism: uncultured Clostridia bacterium (assembly GCA_944341895.1). Lineage (GTDB taxonomy): Bacteria > Bacillota > Clostridia > Christensenellales > Borkfalkiaceae > Borkfalkia. The sequence continues at coordinate 34,525 of CALVMB010000011.1, read as the reverse complement.
TCCAAACTGGACGGAACGTTCCTCGGCACGCTGTACGAGCACAACCCCGTGCAGTTTGTGTAAGAACATGTTTTACGACATCACGCAGGAAGTATTTTCGGGCGCCGTCTACCCGGGAGACAGCGCCCCCGCCTATCGCCGCGCGCAGGATATTGCGCGCGGCGATCTGTGCACGGTGACCGATTTTTCCATGTGTGCGCACAACGGCACGCATGCGGACGCGCCCGCCCACTTTCTTGCGGGCGGCGCGACCGTCGAAAGCCTCCCGCCCGAAGTGTTCGTCGGCAGGTGCGCCGTGCTTTCGGCAGAGCAGGCAATGCGTGCCCCGTCTCTTCCGCCCCGCGTCCTTTGCCGCGGCGGCGCGCTCACGCCAAAGCAGGCGCGTGCGCTCGCTGCGCGCGTGCGGCTTGTGGGCGTAGAGGCGCAGTCGGTCGGCGACGCGCAGGTGCATGCCCTTTTGCTGGGCGCGGGCGTCGCCGTGCTCGAAGGACTGGTTTTGACCGACGTGCCGGACGGGGAATACGAACTGATCGCGCTCCCGCTCAAACTGGGCGGGGCGGACGGCGCGCCCGTGCGCGCCGTCCTGCGCACATTGTAAGCCGAAGGAGGAAAATTTATGCGCATCGCAATTTACGGCGCGGGCGCCATGGGCACCGTGCTCGGCGCCTATCTGGCCCGCGCGGGCGTGCAGGTCGATCTCATCAACCGCAACGAAAAGCACATCGCCGCGCTCAAAGCGGGCGGCGCGCACATCGTCGGCACGGTGGAGTTCGTTCAGCCCGTGTCCGCCCTGCTCCCGTCCGAGATGCAGGGAAAATACGACCTCATCTTTCTCATGACGAAACAGCGCTTCAACGCCGAGATCGTCGCCTTTCTGCGCGATTATCTCGCCGAGGACGGCGCGCTGTGCACCTGTCAGAACGGCTTGCCCGAACCCAAGATCGCCGCGATCATCGGGGAGGAACGCACTCTCGGGTGCGCCATCGCCTGGGGCGCGACCTTCCGCGGGGAAGGGGTCTCCGAACTCACGTCCGACCCCGCCGCGCTCACCTTTTTGCTGGGCGCGTTCGGCAACTGCCCGCGCCTTGCGGACGCGCGCGACGTGCTCTCGAAGATGGGCGAGGTCACCGTCGAGGAAAATTTCATCGGCGCGCGCTGGTCCAAACTGCTCATCAACAGCGCCTTTTCGGGGCTGTCCGCCGTGCTGGGCGCCACCTTCGGCGAGGTCGCGCGCAACCGCGCCTCCCGCCGCATCGCCCAGCGAATCATCAAGGAATGCATCGACGTCGCCAAGGCGGCGGGCATTTCCGTCGAGCCCGTGCAGGGGCACCGCATCGACAAACTGTTTGACTATCGCGGCCCGATCAAGCGCGCCATCTCGTTCTGCCTCATTCCCGTGGCGATGAAAAAACATGCGCGGCTGGAATCGAGCATGCTGCAGGATCTGCGCAAGGGCAAGGCGTGCGAGATCGATTTCATCAACGGCGTCGTGTGCGAGTACGGCGCGCGCTTCGGCGTGCCCACGCCCTGCAACGCGCGCACGGTGGAGATCGTGCACGACATCGAGGCGGGGAAGGCGCGCATCGCTTTTTCCAATACGGCGCTGTATGCGGACGCGCTCGCGGGTGCGCGGAAATGATCGAGTTTTACGGCGAAGTGTCCGCCCCCACGCAGCGGCTCGCCGAGCGGCTCCGCCGCCGCTATTTCGCGCGCTGGCTGCTCGTGCTTGCCGCCCTGGCGGCAGCCGTCACCGTCGGCACCGCCTTCGGCGGGGGATGGGGCTGGGTCGCGCCGCTCGTGTGCACCGCTCTGCTCGGCGGCGTTTCCGCGTGGCTGTTTTTCAAGGCGCCGCGCCTGCGCGGGGCATGGCTGCTGCGCGTCCGCATCGAAGGCGAGTCGCTCGTCTTTACGCAGTATCTCGGCGAAAAGACGCGCGAACGCACCTTCCGCATCGCCGAAGCCAAGCGGGTATACAAGGGCGAATATTGCTATTTCATCGTGTTCGGCGACATCGCCAACGCCGTTGTATGCGAACGGCGTCTGCTCAAAAAGGGCACCTTCGCGCAACTGGAATCGCTGTTCGCGGGCAAAGTCCGTCCGCTGTAAAAACGGAAAAACAAATGCGCCGCGCGGCAGAAAGCCGCGCGGCGCCGTATGTCTGTCTGCCGCGTACGGGCGCAAGCGCCCGTGCGCGGCTTTTTGCTGCGGGTCTGCCGCGCCGTTGCGGCGCGGCGCGAAGAGGCCGCGGCATGCTCACTCTTCCAGGATGCGCCCGTCGGTGGAAACGGTCACCACCTGCCAGGGCAGGAATTTGCCGCTCGCACGGATGGCGTTCTTTGCCGCCTGTTCGATGCCGCCGCAGCAGGGCACTTCCATGCGCACCACCGTCACGCTGCGGATATCGTTTTCGCGGAGGATCGCCTCCAACTTATCCGCATAGTCCGCCGTGTCCAGTTTGGGGCAGCCGATCAGCGTCACGCGGTTGCGGATGAACCGCGCGTGGAAATTCCCGTAGGCGTACGCCGTGCAGTCGGCGGCGACGAGCAGGTTCGCCCCGTCGAAGTAGGGGGCACGCACGGGCACCAGTCGGATCTGCACGGGCCACTGCGAAAGTTCGCTTTCGGCGTATCCGTTCCCGCGGGCGGGCGTTTGCCCATGGTCGGACGCCTGTTCGCGGCGGATGGCGCGCGCCTGCGTGCCCGGGCAACCGCAGGGCAGGGGTGCGGATGCTTCCCGCCCGCCTGCGCTTTGTTTGGCGCGCTGTGCCGCCTGCACCGCCGCATGGTCGTAGGCGGCGGCTTCGCGTTCCTCAAAGGTGATCGCTCCCGCCTCGCAGGCGGGCAGGCAGTCGCCCAGCCCGTCGCAGTAGTCCTCGCGCAGCAGTTTCGCCTTGCCGTTCACCATGCCGATGGCGCCCTCGTGGCATGCCGCCGCGCACAGCCCGCACCCGTTGCATTTTTCTTCGTCGATGCGGATGATCTTCCGTTTCATCGCAATATCCTCCTTTGCTTGCGTTTTCGCCGTCAGTATAGTATACTGAACGCAAAATTTCCGTTGTCGTTACAACAAAACGGAGGGAAAATGGAAGGATACGAGGAAATTGCCGCCCTGCCGCTGTTTGCGGGGACGGACGCGGAGGGGGCACTCGCGGCATGCAAGCCGCGCGTGCGCGTCTATCGGAAGGGCGAGCGCATCCTCTCCGCGGGGGAACGCTGCGCCGCGGCGGGCGTCCTGCTGGAAGGCGGTGCGCTCATCGTCAAGGAAGATGCGCGCGGCGATCTCGCGGTGGTCGCGCGCGTGGGGGAGGGGGAACTCTTCGCCGAGGCGTTCGCCTTTGCGGGCGAGCCGCTTACCGTCAGCGTCACGGCGGCGGAGGATGCGCGCGTGCTGTGGCTGGATGCGGCGGCGATCGTCGCGGGGCATATCCCCGCGCTCACGGCGAACGCTCTGCGCCTTGCGGCGCGCAAAAACCTCTTTCTGACCGAGCGCATCGAACATCTCACCCGCCATTCCCTGCGCGAAAAGGTGCTGTCCTGCCTGCGCGCGGCGAGCCGCCGCGCGGGCGGCGGCACTTTCACGCTCCCGCTCGGCAGGCAGGAACTCGCCGATTATCTCGGCTGTGACCGCAGTGCGCTTTCCGCGGTGTTGTCGCGCTTGAAACGGGAGGGCGTGCTGGACGTGCACAAGAGCACCTTCCGCCTGCTTCGCCCGTAGACGGGAAATATAAAAAACGGGCGATACAAAAAACGGGCGATACAAAAAAGCGGGCGCGCGCCAAAGGCGCGCGTCCGCACAGATCTTGTCCAATGGATGTGCCGCGGGTGCGATTTACAGAAAATGCACTCGTTCGGGGTCGTAAAACCCTCTGGCGGCAGGGGATTCGTCCGCGACGCCCACCGCCACGAGGGCGACGGGAATGCCCGTGCATCCCAACACCTTCTGCACCTCGTCCGCGCGCGGCTGGGCGGGGTAGCACCCGCACCAGCAGGTGCCGTACCCGAGGTCGAGCGCCTGCAGAAGGATGTTTTCGATCGCCGCGCCGCAGTCCTGCGGCCAGAACCCGCGCCCTGGCTGCAAGTCGGGGCGGGCGCACACGGCGATGGCGAGGGATGCCGTTTCCAGCATCTTGCAGGCGGGGTGCGCCTGCATGAGTTTTTCCAGCGTCGCGCGCGTCTGTACCACATAAAATTCCCACGGGCGGCTGTTCACCGCGCTCGGCGCCATCATGGCGGCTTCGAGCATGGCGCGGATGTGTTCTTCGGGAATGACCGATCCCGCCTTATATTTGCGCACGCTGCGGCGCGCGCGGATGCCTTCGCTCAGTTGCATAGTCGGTTCCTCCTGCTTTTGTAAAAAGTATACCGCGTTTTTGCGCGTTTGTCAAGGGCGGCATCGGTTGCCTTTTGCCGCCGTTTGTGGTACTATAGGCGGGAGATGAACGAACTTTTGCGCCCGGGCGAAGTGCTCGAGGACCTGTTTGAAGGAAAACTGCACATCATTCAAAACCCTGCCCTGTACCGCTTTACGAGCGATTCCGTCCTGCTCTCGCGCTTTGCGCGCGGCAAGGTCGGGGACGTCGTCGCCGATTTCTGTGCGGGCAGCGGCGTGGTCGGCATGCACTTTCTGGCGCTGCATCCGCGCACGGCCTCGCTCACCCTCTTTGAAATGCAGCCCGAACTTTCGGACATGAGCGCGCGCTCGGCGCAGTGCAACGGCATGCGGAACGTGCGCGCCGTCTGCGGGCGCGTGCAGGACATCGGCGCGGAATATACCGAGGCGTTTTCGCTCGTTCTGTGCAATCCGCCCTATGAACGGGGCGGCTTCGCAAAAGAGGACTACAAAAAGGCGATCTGCCGCAAGGAGATCACCGTCAGCCTTGTGGAGATCGTGCAAAGCGCCCGCCGCGTCCTGAAATTCGGCGGCAGGCTGGCGCTGTGCAACCGCGCCGACCGCCTCGCCGAGGTGCTCTATACCCTCAAAGAAGGTGGGCTGGAACCCAAGCGCGTGCAGTTCGTGCGCGGCAAGGCGGGCGCAAAGCCCTATCTTTTGATGGTTGAGGCGGTCAAAGGCGCCCGCCCCGGCACCGAGATCCTGCCTGACATCGTCAACGTGCGCGAAGACTCGCCCGCAGGCGTTTGTTCCGCATCTGCGGATGCCGCCGCGGAAGGCGGTGCCGCTTCGGGCGCAAAAGGAGAATAAAGCATGGTCACGTTCGTAGCCACGCCCATCGGCAACCTGGGCGACATCACCCTGCGCGCGCTGGACGTTCTGCGCGCGGCGGATGCCGTGTTCTGCGAAGACACCCGCCATTCGCTTAAACTGCTCAACCATTTCGGCATCAAAAAACCGCTCGTTTCCTGCCACAAATTCAACGAGCAGGCGGCGGCGGAAAAACTCGTCGCGCTCGCAAAAGAGGGGAAGGAAGTCGCCGTCGTCACCGATGCGGGCACGCCCGTCATCTCCGACCCCGGCAACCGCCTGGTGCTTGCCCTGCGCGAGGCGGGCATCCCGTACACCCTCGCGCCGGGCGCGTGCGCCTTCGTCGCGGCGCTCGTGCTTTCGGGCATGCCTGCCGAACAGTTCGCGTTTTTGGGTTTTTTGCGCGGGAAAAGCGGCGAAAAGCGCGCCTTTTTGCAAAAGTATGCCTCGTTCGGCGGCACACTCGCGCTGTATTCCGCCCCGCAGGACGTGGATGCGGACGTGCGCTTGCTGTGCGAAGTGCTGGGCGACCGCCCTGCCTGCGCCGTGCGCGAGATCACCAAGGTGCACGAGGAAGTGCGGCATTTCACCCTCGCGCAGGGGCTGGACGGGGAAAAACGGGGCGAGTATGTCCTGCTCGTGCGGGGCGCGCCGCCGGCGGAAAACCCGCTCAACGTGCTGACCGCCGAGGAGCACGTCGCCCGCTACGAGGCGCAGGGGATGCCGCGCAAAGAGGCGCTCAAAGCCGCCGCGCGCGACCGCGGCGTATCCAAGAGCGACCTTTACCGCGAGACGCTTCCGCATGAAAAAAGGAAAGGGTATTGACAAAAGTGCGTTCCGCCCTGTATACTGATAATGGGGGTTTTCCCGACACGAAACCGAAAGGAGTGAATGCATGAAAGAATTCTGGACAAAAAACTGGAAAAAGGCACTTCTGTGGCTGAGCGGGTATCTGAGCATCATCGCGTTCGCGGTGGTGGGCGGATACATCATCGTCAGGAGCGAGGATCAGGACCTGCGCCGTTCGGCAAAGACCTGCTTCATCGTGGTGCTCATCTTTGCCGCGATCGATGCGTTCGTGCTCATCCTCAACAATATCCTGGGCCTGTCTTACAGCGGCGGGTTTGCCGACTTTTTGCGCTGGTTCGATTTCTTTGAGACGCTCGCGCGCGTCGCCGTCTTTGCCGTGTTCACCGTCATGGCACTGGTCGGAGGCGGACAGCGTGCGGGACAGCCCGAACAGGGCACGCCTGCCAAGGAGGAAACCGAATCCGAAGATCAACCCAAAGAATAATTTCCTTGCAAGGTCGGTCTGCCTTTCCGCACATGTGTGCGGAAAGGCAGACCGTTTCTTTTTGCGCAAATTTTGTGTAAGATTTCGACGAATGCACGCGCGGACATATGCTTTCGCGCGGCGAAGGCGGGCACAAAAAACCGCGCCGCAGATGGTGCGGCGCGGAGCGGTTTTGATTTGCGGGGCAGGCGGTTTCGCTGCCGCTTTTGCGGCGCAGCCCGCGTCCGTTGCGGCGGTCACAGCGGGAGCAGAACGCGTTTGCCGCGGCAGGGGAGTGTGAGGTGCGTGAAACCGATCGCTCGGAGAGCGCCTTCCGCGACATCCCGCTTTTCGCCGACGCGGGCGGTATCGTGCGCGTCGGAACCGAAGGAGACCGCCCGCCCGCCCAGTTCGAAGTAGCGGCAGAGGATGTCGGTGTCGGGCAGAAAGGGACTGCCCGCCGTCCGGGAAGAGGTGTTTACTTCCAGGATCTTGTTTTTGGCGACGATGCGGCGCAGGATCTCGTCCAGCACGTCCGCAAAGTCGGCATAGCGCAGTTTGGGGTCGGGGTAGGTCGCGTTGCGCGAACAGTACCCGATGTGCGCCACGATGTCGTATTCATAGGCGGCGTCCAGGCTCTCGAGAACGCGGTAGAGGTAGGCGTTGTAGGCAAACGCCTTGCTCCTTCCGTCGCAATAGTGCGGAAAGTAGCAGTCTGCGCCCAGACAGGTATGTACGCTGTTGATGACGTAATCGGGGCGGTACGTCTTGCGGGTGCGTTCGTAGCGCTCCTGCGTGCGCGGGTCATGGTCGTAGCCGAATTCCGCGCCGATGTACAGGTCGATTTTGCCCGCATACCGCTCGCGCGCGGCGCGTGCGGCGGCAAAATACGCCGCCTCGTCGATGGGCGGAACGGGTTCCCCGTCGATTTCCAGGTGTAGGCGGTCGTAATCGTAGTTGAAATGTTCGGATATGCCGAACTGCCGCAGTCCGACGGAGATCGCCTGCCCGATCAGGTCGTCCAAAGAACACCGCCCGTCGGCGGAAAAAAACGAGTGCGTATGGAGGTCGGTTTCGATCATCGTGGGGGTCTCCTTGTTTGGCTGTATGATACGCTTTTTGCGCGGCGCTGTCAAGCAAACAAAAGAGAGGGGGCTTGCAAAAGCCCCCCGTTTTTTGCGGCGTTTCAGCCGATCTTGGATACGTTCAGGTTGTAGTTGGAATAATTGAAGTTGCCGCCGCTCGATACGACGCTCAGCGTCGCGGGTGCGCTCGTCACGTTGAAGATCACCGCCATGGACTGCGTTTCCGTCTGTCCCGCGGCGGGGAAAACATGCTGTACCGCCGCCCCCGTGACGGGCGTTCCGTTCAGCGCAAATTGCAGCGTGTTCGTGACGGGATAGGAGGAACCGGAGGCGGGGGCGGCTGTGCCCGCATACTGCGCATAGTACGTTCCCGTCTGCGCCAGCGTCACCGTCGAGGCGCCCGCGGTATGCGAGATCGCCGTGCCGTTGACGGTGGCGTTGCGGTCGAAATCCAGCGCTTCGCCCGTCGTTGCGGGCGAAGTGGGCGTGGTGTACGTCGTCAGCGTATTCAGCGGAACGCTGCCTGTCGCCCCCGTGGCACCAGTGGGGCAGGTGCCGTATGGGATATGCAGCCGCATCGGCAAAGTTGCTTTCCGCGGCGCATCTTTTTGGCGCGGAACGCTTGCATTCATGCAAGGATAAAATGCCTTACTTTGTTCTGCAGCCCGTCTGGCAGAGGCGCGTTGCAGACGACGTCGTCGAATTCGGAGACGTCGCATAGATTGTGCCAGCATCCGTTCCCGATCTTGGTACTGTCCAGAAGCAGTACTTTGCGCTTCGACTGCCGCAGGATGGCGCGGCGCACCTCATTTTCGGGCACGGAGGTGTCCGTCACATGCCCTTCGGGCGACAGGCCGTGGCAGGAAACAAAGCAGATGTCCGCATTGTACGTTCCGACGGTGTGCAGGGCGGAAGGCCCGATCAACGAATAGGATGCATTGATGGCTTCCCCGCCCGTACAGATGAATTTGATATTGGTCTGCCCGAGCATGTATGCCGTCTTGATCCCGCTGGTGATGACGATGATCTCGCTGCGCTTTTCCAGATATCGGACGAGATGCGACGCCGTGGTGGAGGCGTCCAGCATGATGACTGATCCGTCGGCAACGAGCGCCGCGGCGGCTTCGGCAAGCGCGCGTTTCACGCCGTACATCTGCTGTTCCCGCGCGGAAAGCGCGATGTTCGCGTCCGCGGCGATCGGGTTGGCGATCACGCGGCCGTGCGTGCGGATGACCAGTTTTTTCTCTTCCAGCCTGCTCAGATCCCGACGGATGGTCGGTTCGCTGGCAAAGAGCGTTTTTGCGAGTTCTTTGATGCTCACGCTGTAGTTTTTGTCCAGAATTTTCAGGATCTCGGTTTCCCGCGCCGAAGTCTGCATACGCCCCTCCCTGTGTAAAATTATATTGCATGGCCGCTTGCTTGTCAACCGCCGCGTGCAGAGAATGCAAATTATTTTGATCGGTATGATTGTTTTTTATCCGTGGATCGATCAATATATGAGCAAAACGCGCAACAATGCGCGCCGATATTGACAAAAACGATCACGGGCCGTATAATGGCGCGGAAACGGGGACGGCGATTTTGTATGTCTGCCGCCGCGGTGCGGGCGCCGATGCGCCCGCATACGTGCCCGTTGCAAAGGAAATTTGGTGCGGTTATGATCAGAACTGTGATATTCGATATGGACGGCGTCATCGCGGACACCGAACCGCTGCACGAAAAGGCGCGGAACGTGCTCCTGACCGATCTGAAACTGGACGTGGAGACGATCTCTCCCCGCGCCATCGGGCGCAGTAAGCGCACGTTCTGGGGGGAAGTCGTCTCGCGGTATGCGCTTCCGTATACGGCGGACGAACTCACGGTGCGGGAATTCGATGTATTGATGGACATCGCGGAACGTTCGGCGTTGCGTCCGTCCGAGGGCCTGCGCGATCTGCTCGTGTTTCTGCGGAACAGGAACATCCGGACGGCGGTCGCGTCTTCGTCCGATCGCAACTATGTGGAACACATCCTCAGGCTGACAGGTCTGCGGGAATATTTCGATGCCGTTGCGTGCGGCGACGAGGTAGCGCACGCGAAACCCGCGCCCGACGTATACCTGCGCGCGCTGGCGCTGTGCGGCGCGGCGGCGGACGAGACGCTCGCCGTGGAGGATTCGGATACGGGCGCGAAAGCGGCGGCCGCGGCGGGCATTCCCTGCATCGGGTACGACGCCGCGCCGTATGCAAAATTGCAGCAGACGTACGCGCAGTGCACCTACAGGGCGCACCGCATGTGCGAGATCGCGGACATCGTGCAAAGGGCGGACGGCGCGCGCCCTTCCGTCTGAGCGGCGCTCCGCAAGCGCCCCGGGCAGGAATGCGGCGGGAACGAACGCCGCGGGCTGCTATGTTTCGCCCGATCGGGGCGGCAGAAGCCGCGCGGCAGTGCGCACAAAAAACGTGTTCGGGGCAGAATGTGTTTGCCGCAAGGGAGGTTCCATGAACGAAAAATTTATCGTGATGTCGGCGGACGCGCTGGTCACGGAAGATCTGCAGCTTCTCAGAACGTTGCCGAACTACCAAAGGTATGTGGAGGGCGGCGCGCGCACCGAGAGCATGCTCTCGGTGTACCCCTCGGTCACCTATGCGGCACACACGTCGATGGCGACGGGCTGTCTGCCGGGGAAGACGGGTATTCTCTGCAACTTCGAAAAACTGGAACCCGCCGTGTCCGATCATCCATGGGTCCTGACGCGCGACAAGGTGCTCCGCCCCGACATCTTTACGGCGGCAAAGCGGGCGGGACTTACGACGGCGAGCGTGTTCTGGCCGGTCACTGGCAACCACCCCGACGTCGATTTTCTGATGAACGAATGGCCGGGCTGTGCGCCCGATCTCCCCATTGACGAGGCGTTGGCGACGCAGGGCTCTTCGGCGGAGATGCAGGAGATCGCGCGCCTGTACGCGCGGGAGATGGTGCGCACGGGCGACCACCCGCACTGCGACTATTTTGTCGCCGACTGCGCGGCGGAGATCATCCGCCGCCACGCGCCCGATCTGACGCTCATCCACCCCGCCAACGTGGACGACGCGCGGCACGGATACGGCGTGTTTGCGGAAGAAGTTTCGCGCGCCGTGCGCGAAACGGATGACATGATCGGCACCGTCTGCCGCGCGATGGAGGCGGCGGGGTATGCGGGCAGGTTCAATTTTCTCCTTGTCAGCGACCACGGGCAGATGGACATGAAGCGGATGGTCAACGTCAACGCGCTGTTTGCCGATCTGGGCTGGATCGAAGCGGACAAACAGGGCAACGTGCGCGACTGGAAGGCATGGTCGGTCTCGAGCGGGTTTTCCGCGTTTGTATTGCTGCGCGACCCGCAGGACGAGGCGTTCCGCAGGCAGGTCGGGAGCACCCTTGCCGCGATGGCGCAGGACGGGCTGTGCGGGTTCGGGGAGATCCTGGACGCCGCGCAGTCGCGGGAGCGGTACGGACTGTGGGGAGATTTTTCCTTTGTCATCGAAACGGACGGATTTACGGGGTTCGGCGACGATCCCGGGCATCCGAGCGTTGCGCGCCGCAGGGACCGCTCCGATTATCGGCAGGGTTGGGCAACGCACGGGCACATGCCGGAAAAGGGCCCGCAGCCCGTGTTCTGCGCCAAAGGTCCCGCATTTCGGGAAAATTACGTCGGGCCGAAAGGACACATCTGCGACCTCGCGCCCACGCTGGCGGCGGCGCTGGGCATCGCGTTTTACGATTGCGACGGAACGGCGCGCACCGATCTTTTGCGGGAAAAGCGGGCAGGACGATAGGGCGGCGGAACAAACGGACGGCGCCGCGCCTCCACGGAAGGGGAGGCGCGGCGCACTTTTTATGCCAGGCGCTCTGCCGCAAATGCGACAGAGCGCCGCTTGCGTTTGCATACGGTCGGGGGATCGCAAAAGCAGAGCGGGCGGCTCAGCGGTTTTCGGGAGGCGGCAGATCGGGCGGGGAAAAATGATAATAGATATGGATCTGCCGAGCCCCGCCGTCCGCGGGTTTTTCGCCGACCACGATAAAGCGGACGAGTTGCAGGCAGATTTCGCGCGTCAGCCGCCCGAAACGCAGGGCGTGCCGAAGGTGTTTTATGTACTCTTCGGCGTCCGCACTGTCCGCCGTTTCCGCGCTGCGCCGTTCTTCCGCCGCTCGGAGCACGCTTTCCGCGCGTTCGCGCTCTGCGCGGTACTGTTCGCAGAGATCGCGGCACACGCATTCGGGCAGGGTTCCCTTCACCTTGTCTTCGAAGGCGGCTTTGATGAGTTTATCCAGTTCCGCGAGCCTGCCGCGGAGCGCGTGGATGTGTTTTTCGCCGCATTCTTCTGTCTGTTTGCCGCGGTCCGCCGCCCGCCGCCGAAAGCGCTCCGCCTCTTTCCGCTCGTCCAGCGGCACCTCGCCGAGCATGGAGCGGATATCCTGCAACAGCAGGCTTTCGATCTGCCGTTCGGAGAGGGCATGCGAGGAGCAGTGCTTTTTGCCGAGGTCCGCATAGGTGCGGCACAGGTAATACCCGCCTCCCGCACCCCGTGCGCGGCGGCCGCGTTTGTATTTTAATTTTTTTCCGCAGTCCGCGCAGAACAAAAGCCCCGAAAGGGCATGCACCTGCTCTGTTCGGTCTGCTCTGCCGCGCGAGACGCCGTTGCCGATCGCCTGCACCTTTGCAAAGGTCTCGCGGTCCACGATGGCCTGGTGCGCGTTTTCCTTTACGAAATGTTCTTCTGCGGGAATGCGCACCGCTGCATGATTTTTGTAGGAAAAGCGCGCCGTGCGGTGTTGGGTCATCGTTCCGATATATGTGCTGTCTTTCAGAATGGCGGCGACCGTCTTGGGAGACCAGCAGGGCGAACAGCGCCGCTCGGATCTTTTTCCGTCCAGCCGCGTGTAGTGCGCCGTCGGATTGGGCACCTTTTCCTCCGTCAGCGTTCTGGCGATCGCGCGCACCGAACAGCCCTGCAGGCGCAGGTCGAAGATCCTGCGCACGTTTTTTGCCGCTTCTTCGTCGACGATCGCTGTGCGGTTCTCGTCCGTGCCCGCCCTGTATCCGTAGGGGTACGCCCAGTTGGTGTATTTTCCCCGTTTCCAGTCGGCTTCCAGCACGGCGCGTATCTTCTTGCTCGTATTGGCGGCGTGCCACTCGTTGAACACGTTCAGGATGGGCATCATATCCATCCCTGCGCTTGTGCGGTCGGCAGTGTCCACGCGGTCCGCAAGGGCGATAAAACGGATGCCGCAGGCAGGGAATATGTAATCGATATATTGCCCTACGCAGATGTAGTTCCGCCCGAAGCGGGACAGGTCTTTGACGAGCACGGTATCGAATGTCCCTCTCTCGGCGTCGTGCAGCAGCCTCTGCACCGCGGGACGGTCAAAGTCGGTGCCCGACCAGCCGTCGTCGATGTATTCGCCGACGATGCGCCCTCCGTTTTGGGAGGCGTACTGCCGCAGGATGGCGCGCTGGTTTTCGATGGACAGCGATTCTCCCGCCTTTTCGTCGTCGCGCGAAAGGCGGAGATACAGTGCCGTTCTGTTCAGCGCGTCGGCGGGCATACCGTTTCCCGTTCCGCCTGTTCGCGCGCGATCTGCGCGGCGAGCGCGCGCAGATCGGCACTGCCCGTAAAATGCCGCGTCACGGCAAACGGTTTTCCGCCTGCCTGCGCGTTGCACGTTGCGGCGGGGCAATCGCGGAAACGGGCTTGCAGTTGTTGCAGGGTGAAATGCGTCAAAAGCGTTGTTCCTTTTTTTACTGTGCGGATGTGTAAAGCTCCGCCGTTGCTATCATATGGCGCGCATGCCCGCGGTATGCCGCCGCACCCGCGTTCATCCGCGCCCGCACCTGTGTTCTCCCGCACCCGCGTTCTCCTGCGCCCGCACCTGTGTTCTCCCGCGCCTGTGTCCAAACCGCGGGGTGTTTTTTGCATATAAACGGTGCAATTTCGAAAGAAATGACAAATAAAAGTAAAAAAATAACATTTTAGTGTTGAAAAGGACTATGCTATAATGGTCATAGTTCAATGTGACAAAAAGCGCATGAAACTTGAGTCAGGGAAAGGAGGGAAATCGATGAAAAAAATTTTGCTCACTTTGTCGGCGTTGTTCCTGGGAACGGTTCTGTTTGCGGCTATGGCCGCGTGCAGCGACAATACGACGCTTACAAAGTTTGAAGTTCCTGCGGCTGGCAACGGCGAAGTGGGAACGGTGTACGTGATCGAACGGGTGACCGCGATCGACAGTCGGGACAACAAGATCCAGGCAGATGTCGAAGTCAAGGACAGCGCGGGCAATACCGTTACCGTGACCGACTATACTTTTATTCCGACCACGCTGGATCCGTATACCATCTATTATACCGTCGAATACGGGCGGAACAAGACGGAGACCAAGACGAGCACCGTCAACATTTTCGACCTGACCGATCCGACCATCGAGACCGATCTTACAAAGGACATCTTTGCCCCGCAGGGCGGGAGCATCGATCTGAGCGAGATCACCGTCAAGGATAACAGCGGAGAGGATATCCGCCCGCAGATCACGGTTTCGCGTGACGGCGTTGTGCTGGACAACGTGGGCAATACCCTCGACCTGAGCACGCAGGGCATCTATACCATCGAGGTGACGGCGCAGGATTCTTCGGGGAACAGTGCCGAAGCGACATACAACGTTCATGCCATCTCCAAACTGGATGCCGAACACGGCGTTCCGCTCAGCAACGAGTGGTATGCCACGGAGATCAGCGACGAATATGCCCGTACGGGCGACTATTCGTATAAAGTAGACCTGTTCGGCCCGAATGTCAACTGGTTCTCGGACAAAGCGGTGTTCGGCGAATGCACCACTCTGCTCGATTCGCAGTATAAATACCTGTCTTTCTGGGTCTATTTTGATGTCGAGGGGGCAGGGTTCAACGGGACCGTGCTGGTCAAGGATAATCAGTACAACAGCCGTTTTTACGACGAACGCGGCAACGAGATCCTTCCCCGCTGGGGCGAAGAGACCGACGGCTTGTATGAGTTTTCGGACGGAATGTGGTACCGCTGGGTGATCGATACGACGGAAGTGATCGCGGGTGCGGACGGCGTTCTGCCGAGCGACCGCGCGTCGTTCCAGGATCTGTGCGAGTACAGCGTCAACCTCGGCGTCTGGGATATCGACATCGGAAACAACGCGCTGCATGCAGTTCCCGTGTACATCGACGACGTGCAGTGCATCGCGGACGATGCCTTGCTGGAAGAGAGCCTCGCCGATAACTGGGGCCCGAGCAGCAAGGGCAAAAAATATGTCACATATCACGATGGCGACGTGATCGCCAATTATGAGATCCCCGAAGACGTCGTGTCTACGTCGACATGCAAGTCCGCAGAGAGATCGCAGGAACAGATATTCAGCGGCGATTGGTCTCTGAAACTGACGGGGTATCCCACAAATACGTGGGTCACGGGTTCTAAGATCTTCCGCGCGACGAACGCGAACGGCGCGACCCGCGCGATGATGTGGATGTATGTACCGTACGGCGAGTCGGGCGAGGCGGCCGTGCGCCTGCGTGACGGCAGCGATCAGGGGCCGTCGCTGACCAATCAGAAGGCGTACAAGATGAATGCGGACGGAACGCTCAGCCTTCTGGTGACCCAGCAGGGTGCTTCTTCGCAGGATTGGTATACCACGATACCGCTGAACACCTGGTTCTGCATCGAATTCGATTTGCCCGAGTACGGCATTTCCGAAGTGACCGTCATCGTGGAATCGTTCTGGGTGAACGGACAGCAACTTACGCCGGAAGTACTCGGGGAAGATCTGCTCAGCGTCTACATCGACGACGTCAAGTTCGTGCGTACGCGCGAATACCCCGTGATCGCCGATTTTGAACAACCTTCGGATGCCGTGCTGACCAATGTGGGGTGTGCGCGTGCGGAGATCTCTTCCGAGCAGAAGCACGGCGGCGAATATTCGCTGCGGATGCAGGCGTGGGGCAGCAACAGTTGGCTCGATGTCAGCCGCTTGTTTTCTAAGGACATCGATGCGCAGGGTGCGACCCGCATGAGTTTCTGGATCTATGTTCCCTGCGTCAAAGACGGCGCAGCGCAGAGCGGGGCGTATAGCATCGAAAAGCCCGCAAATGCCGCATTCTACCGAGCAGACGGAGTGACCGTTGCGGAAAAACCCGTGCTCAATGAATGGATCCGCGTGGAATGCGACGTTCCGACCGATCTCAGCACCTTCCAACTGACAGTTTCCAGAATTTGGGTGGACGGCCAGGCGGCGGCGGAATCCTCCGAACCCGTCGTTTACATCGACGACGTCGCCTTCGTACAACAGGCATGACGGTGATCGGGCACGTCCGCATCGTCGGCGTGCCCCTTTGCGGGCATTACAATCGGTATCCTGCACGATGACGTGTTTCAAAAAGCCGAAAATACACTCTCGACACCGTATGGCGAATGTGTTATACTGTAAGAGAGTGTATTTTTTCTGTGAGGCGGAAAGAGAATGAAAAAAGCAAACGGCATTCGGAAACTTGTACGGTACAACGCCGTCATACTGGCACTGTTTTTGGTCGTCTGCACGGGCGCGGTGCTGATCATTCTGTACCGCGCCAATGCGGCAGGGCTGGAACGGCAGATCGAAATGCTTTCGGAATCGGTGGCGGACGACGTGGACTACAAGGTCCTCAATATTTCGCGGTTCAGCTCGCAGATCTTTCTCAACGCCGAATTTCAGGAAGCATTGAAGCATCTGGACGATGCCGACAACCAGCAATACTATGAGGCGATCAGCAATATCTTTGCGCAGATGGTCACGTTTTCCTCTCTGATCGTCGACGTCTATTTCTGGCCGTTCGACGACGGTGGCGGCATGCGTTTTGATAACTACATTATCCAGGGCAGCACGGCTGTATTCATGACGGACAAACGCGAGTCTTTCGAAGCCTTTGCCGCGGCGCCCGAAAACCGCCGCGGCAAGTTGGGCATCGTCACCCGACAGGGCGATATGTTCATGGCATTCACGCGCGTGGTGACGGGCATGCTGGACGATAACTACCTAAAACCCGTCGGGTTGGGCGCCGTAATCGTCAACGTCAATGCTTTGTTCGAAAGCGTGAACGACATGGAAGTGACGGGTGCCGCTGCCGGCATTGCGGACGCGCAGATGAACGCGGTGTTTGCGGGCGGGATCGAAAGTTCGGTCGAAGGCGGCGTATTCGTGCCGCAGGGAAAGTCAGTCGCTTATCCGCTCGAAAATTTCGGCTGGAAATTGCTCACCCTGTATAACGCGGGCACGGTATGGTCCACCTTCGGGGGCACCGCCATCGCCTTTATCGCGGAAATGCTGCTTCTCATGTGCCTCTTTTCGCTTTGCATGCTTCTGTTCAATTATTTTCATTCCAAACAATATTATCTTTTTCAGGAAACGTTCCGCAAGATCGAGGCGGGCGATCTGCGGCAGAAGATGCCGTACGGCAAGGATGCGGAGATCAACAAAGTTGCCGAGCGGTTCAATTCCATGATGGATGCGATCAACGACCTGAACAGCCAGGTCGTGGATGCCGAGGTCGCTTCCCTGCAACTGAAACTGGAAAAAAACGAATACCTGCTCAAATACCTCAATTCGCAGATCAACAAGCATTTCATGTTCAACACTTTCGGACTGATCCGCGCATTTGTCAATACGGGGGAGAGCAAAAAGGCGTCGTCCTGCATCGATTCCATGTGCGAAGTCATGCGGTACACGCTGAGCACAAAGGATATCGTGTTGCTGCGCGAGGAATTGGATTCGCTGGCCGCGTATCTGAGGATACAGACGCTGCGCCGCCCCGGCATTGCCGTGACCATGGAGATCGCCGAGGATTGCCTCGACGTGCGCATTCCCAAATTCATCCTGCAACCCATCGTGGAAAACTGCTACGCGCACGGATTCAGCGGCGAAAAGGGCACGATCGCCATTCGCGCGGCGCAGCAGGGCGAAATGCTGCGCATCGAAGTGCAGGACGACGGGTGCGGCGTTCCCGCGCACAAGTTGGAGGCGCTGCGCGCAAATCTTCTGTCGGCGGGTGCGCAGTCGGGTTCGGACGGCATCGCGCTGCGCAATATCGACAGGCGCCTGCGCATCGTGCCGTCCGCACAGGGAACGCTGGAACTGGACAGCGAAGAGGGCAAGGGATTCAAAGTGACCGTCCTTGTTCGGATCGTGCAGGGGGAGGAGACGGATGTATAAAGTGTATCTTGTGGATGACGAGAGTTATGTGATCCGCGAATTGCAGATCCTGATCGACTGGCAGTCTTTCGGGTATGAGATCGTCGGCTGGGCGTACGATCCCGCCGCGGCAGAGCGGGAGATCGCCGAAATGCAGCCCGACGTCGTCATCCTGGACGTGAACATGCAGGGGATGAGCGGACTGTCGCTTGCGGAGCGCCTGCGCCGGGCAGGCGTGCGTGCGGTCATCTGTTTTCTGAGCGCGTACGATAAATTTGATTATGCCGTGCGCGCGATCGATCTCGGTGCGAAAGCATATCTTACCAAACCGGTGCAGGAAGAACGCCTCAAAGAACTGCTTTTGCGGATGAAGGAGGAGTTGGACGGCGCGGAGCGGGAGGGCGCGCCGCAGGACGGGCGGGCGCCGCAGGAGGAACCGCCGGAAGTGCGGTCGGACGTCGTGCGCGACATGCTCGAACATATCGAACGCAACTACAAGGACCGCATTTCGCTCACCGACTATGCCGAAAAATACCATTACACCGTGGTTTACCTGAGCAGGCTGTTCAAAAACAGTACGGGATGCAGTTTTATCGATTACGTCGTGCGTTACCGCATGAATAAGGCCGCGGCGCTCATCGCCGCCGGGGAGGTCAGTCTCAAAGAAGCGGGCTGGGCGGTCGGATATGCCGATTATTACCAGTTCAGCAAGATCTTCAAAAAATATATGGGGTGTTCGCCCAGGGAATACAGGGCGAATAATGTTAAAAAATCACAAGCAAAGAAAGGAAAGTGACATTTTCCTCCGCCGACAGGTGTGGTATAATACGGACGGGAGGGGGAAAAAGGATCATGTCGGGGAAAAGTAAGATCAAAAAGTTGGGCCGAACGATTTGGAAAAATCGGTTTTTCTACATAATCATCGCTCCCGCGGTCGTTCTGCTGTTCATCTTTGCCTATAAGCCGATGTACGGCATCATTCTTGCGTTCAAGGATTACAATTTCCGTCTCGGCATCTGGGGCAGCCCGTGGGTCGGTTTTGCCAACTTTAAGGAGATCTTTGAAGTCGATCAGTTCTGGATCTCTTTCCGCAATACGTTCATCATCAATATTCTGAAACTGGTGGTCGGCTTTCCTGCGCCCATTTTGCTCGCCGTCATGATCAACGCCGTGCGCACCAAGTTTATCCGCAGTACCGTGCAGACCATCCTGTATCTTCCGCATTTTCTGTCCTGGGTGGTCATCACGGGCATCATTTTTGCGCTTTTGGACAGCGACGGGCCCATCTACGAACTTTTGACCAAGTTGGGATTGGAAAACGCAAACGTGCTCAGCGACGGCAACGCGGCGCTCGCGCTGGTAGTTTTGTCCGATCTGTGGAAGGAGACGGGCTGGGGAGCCATCATTTACCTCGCGGCGCTGGTCGGCATCAACCCCGAACTGTACGATGCCGCATCCATCGACGGCGCAAATACCGTGCGCAAATTCTTTTCCATCACGTTGCCCTGCATCATGCCTACCGTCTCGATCATGCTGATCCTGCGCGTCGGCGGGCTGGTGGGCGGCAACTTCGACCAGATCTATAACCTGTACAACGAACTCATCTACGACCGCATCGACGTCATCGATACCTTCCTGTACCGCTACGGCGTTGCCGCGGGGCGGTTTGCCCAGGGCACGGCGATCGGTCTGTTCATCAACCTCATCAACATTACGCTGCTGCTGATCGCAAACAAAGCGGTCCGTCTGTGCGGCGGGGAGGGGATGTACTGATGAAAAACTTCCGCATCAAAACGCACGGCATGAAGCGCGGTCCGCTGGACTGGACGCTGTTCATCCTCAACGGCGTGAGCCTGGCGGTCATGTGCCTGCTGGTCGTCTATCCGTTCTGGATGATCGTCGTCAAATCCATGATGTCCGATCTGGACATCATCCAGAACAAACTCGCGCTCTGGCCGCAGGCCTTTCAGTTCAGCGGATATGTCGCCATCTTTACGGACAGCGTGTACAATTTCGGGCGCGCGTTCTTCAATTCGGTGCTCATCACCGTCATCGATACCGTCTACCAACTGGCGATCACCGTGTGCACCGCCTATACCCTTTCCAGAAAGAACCTTCCCGGCAAAAAGTTTTTGCTGTTCTACTTTGTTTTCACAATGTATTTCGGCGGCGGGCTCATCCCGTATTATTTGGTCATCCGCGACCTGGGCCTGCGCAACAAACTTGCCGTCATGATCATCCCGTCCTTTCTGAGCGTGTTCAACATGCTGATCATCCGCAGTTATTTTGTCGGATTCCCCAAGGATCTGGAAGAGGCTGCCCGCATCGACGGGGCGGGCAACGCGCAGATCTTTTTGCGCATCGTCCTGCCTCTTTCGGGCGCAATCCTGGCGACCATTGCCCTGTTCATCGCGGTGGGGCAGTGGAACAACTGGTATACGGCGATGCTGTACATCACCGATCTGGATAAACGCCCGCTGGCGTATGCGCTGCAGGTGATCATCGATAAGAGCCGAGGTTCCAACGATACCATCGGCGGGCAGGTACAGGTCATCGGCAAGAGTATCCAGTTCGCCGCCATTGTCGTCACTATCGTTCCTGTCATGATCGTCTACCCGTTCTTTCAGAAGCATTTCGTCAAGGGCGTCATGATCGGTTCGCTCAAAGATTAAAATCGGGAGGAAAAAGATGAAAAGATTTTTGGTGCTGTTTTTGACCTGCGCAATGTTGCTCGGGATCTGCGCGTGCACGGGCAAGAAGTCGTTCGAGGTCCCGGACGAATACAACGAAGACGGCAGGCTGATCATCAACGTGTACGGCCACGACATGGACCCGCTGATCAGCCCGAGCCAGGATACGGCGGATATTCTCGAGATCGTCGAAAATAAATTCAACATCGATCTCAAGATCGAAACGACAACGGTCGCGAACTCGCCCACGCTGCTCAACCAGTTGATCGGCGGCGGCGACGTGCCCGACATGTTTATCCATTTCAAAGACGAGCCCGCCTATTCCAACTGGATCGACTCGGCGTATCTGATGGATTATGAACCCTACCTGGACGATTATCCGTACCTGAAAAATGCCTTCACGGCGCTGGGAACGCAAGAGGAAGTCAAAAGTTTCCTGAAAGGGAAATTGTACAGTTATCCCATCATCGTGCATAACAATGCCGAATCGGGCGCCCTGACGACGGAGATCGCCATGTTCTACCGCCGCGACTGGTATCAGGCACTCGTCAACAAAAACTGGACGCCGTCCAGCGGCCGTCCGCTCAAAGATCCCGAAGATCCCGATTTCAACTATCTCAACTTCTATGACCTGCTCGAAGGGTTCACGGAAGGGGATCCGGACGGGAACGGACAGAAAGATACATACGGATACAGCCTCTGCAAGGATGAGGGCGTGTTCTGGTGGTATCCCGTGCTGAACATGTTCAACGCCTTCCACCAGGGCTGGGCGCCGGACGGAAACGGCGGATGGGTCCCCGAAGATATTTCGGACAACATGCACGATGCCGTCATGTTCATGGCGGATATGTATGACCGCGGCTTCATCAATTCCGACTATAACACGACCGCGACCTTCGATGCGGCAAAAAACAACTTCGTCAACGGCAAGGCGGGCGTAGTGGTCAGCAACTGCACGGCGACCATGGGCTCGGGCGTCGTGGACTCGATGGAAGGGTTCCTCGGCAAAGTCGCAAATTCCAAGACCATGTCCGACATCGTGCGCGGCATGCCCGTCGTGACGGGCAGGGACGGCGTCAAGCGCGTCCTGGGCGCCGTGAACAATTACGGGTACATGGCGATCAACAACGATATTTCCGAAAACAAGAAGAGGGTCATCCTCGATCTGCTCAATTACATTCTTTCGCCCGAAGGCGACACCCTGCTCACGTGGGGCATCGAGGGGCGGCACTATGAAGTGGGCGCAGACGGCGTGAAAAAGAGCCTGCTTCCGCTGGATCAGAAAGGCAGGCAGAAGACGCTGGTCGACAATACGGTCGCGTGGGGCGTTTACCGCCTGAAAGGGCTTGCTTCCTGGGAAACCGTATTCACCAACGATCCGCGCCCGCAGCCGGAAGTGACCGACCAGCTGATGACGGCGTGGGATCCCAAGTATATGATCCGCGACGAGCTGACCTTTGTTTCCGTCAATTCGAGCTTTGCCACCGTGCAGGCGGAACTGGAGGACAAAACGGCGATTGCTTTCAAACAGATCGTGACCAAGATCAGCGGTTCTGCCGAAGAAAAAGCGGCAACGCGCGAAAAGATCTGGGATGATTTTGTCAAGTACTACGAACTGAAAGGCAGCAACTATGTTGCCGCCATGAACGCCAGTGCCAAGGAGTTGTATCCGGATGGGAAAGTATAAAAAATTGTTCCTGTATATGATGGTCGGCTGTCTGATCCCGTCCTGCCTGTTCGGGTGTTCTCCCGCAAAAAACGACCCTTCCGGGGCGCAGGATTACGGGCAGTATGAGGACATTGCCTCCGCTCCCGCGGACGCGGAATTCCGGTTTCAGACAGGGCTGCCCGAAGCGCAGCCTCTCTACCCCGAAAGCCGCGGAACGACCTATTACGTCTCCGTTTCCGGCAGCACAGACAACGACGGGAAGAGCGAAGACGCCCCGCTTGCCGGGGTGAGCGCCGTCAATCGTCTCGATCTGCAGCCCGGGGACGTGGTGCTGTTCAAGGCGGGCGACGTCTTTAAGGGCACGCCCCTGCGGGTCTTGAAAAGCGGAGCCGACGACAATCCCATCCGCTACGGAAGTTACGGCGAAGGGCGCGCGACCATCCGCACGAGATCGGTGGCGGCAGTCTATTTCCAGGACGTCTCCAATATCGTCGTGGAAAATCTGGAACTGATCATCGAGGCGCCCGACCGTACCTCGGACGGCGGTTCCGCTCCCGGTGCGTTGCAGGGCGAGTATACCGCTGAGGGCGTCAACAGCAAAAATATTTACCTGCTCGGCAACAAGATCAGCGGCAGCGGGTTCCGTTCGCTGGCAAACGGGATCGTCATCAATTCCAAGTTCAACTACGGATCGGACGGCAGTGCGGTACCGCACGATCTGCTCAGCAACGTCTATATCAAAAATAACGAAGTCAGCAACATCGGCGTGACCGGAATTTCGATCACGAGTTGGTTTTTGGATCTGAATCTGACTGCGACAGACGTCGAGATCTACCGCAATATCTTCATGGATGAAAATATCGTCTACGATATCGGGCAGATCGGCATGTACATCTGCTGTTGCAGCGACAGCACCATGAACCGCAATCTCGTGTACCGTTGCGGCATGAACGACGACGGCTGGGTCTCGGTAGGCGATTGCGGCATGATGACGCTCAGTTGCGACAACTGTCAGATGAACAACAATGTGATATACGATTGCCGTACGGCAGGCATGACGTTTGACGGGATGGGCATCGATATCGACTGGAACTGCAACGAGATCGAGGTGCGCTACAACCACTGCTACAACAACCAGGGGTCGGGCATCGCGACCATGGCAAACGTCAATTGCGTGATCGCCGATAACCGCATCGAGAACAACGAGTGCTTCGGCAATCAGAAAGGACAGTTGCAGATCACCGATTTTACCGCGGTGTATCAGAGCCTGGATCCCGAGATGTTTGCCACAAAAAATCTGCTCGTGGAAAACAATCTGATCGTCAACGACAGGGAAAGCGCGTATCCGTTCTATGTCTATCATCTGGATGGCGGCCTGCCCAACTGGGAAAACAACCGCTTCCTCGGCAACCACGTCGTCAACGATTTTAAGGCGGAAATGCCGCGCTATGTGTTTGTTTCGGGCGATACTCCCTGGTATCAATTCGAAAACAACCGTTATTATAACAATGAACTCAGCGCTTTTTCCTGCGTCGACATGACGGACGGGTTCCTGATCAACATGGAAGCGACGGCTTTACCCGGCGGGTATTGCAACGAATTCGCCGTTTGGCAAAAGCGTGACCTCAACAGCACGCTGGAGCCGCTTTCCACCGCCGCGCCTTCCAAGCCCGAAGGACTGACGGCGACCTATCAGGACGGGAGCCTGTTGCTCTCTTGGCAGCCTTCGCAGGGCGATATCTGGCGGTATGAAGTGTTCATGGTCGAGGAGGGCGAAGGCTTGTCGCATCTCGATCTGCTCACGACGGACACAAAAACGGGGTATCAGTTTGAGCCTGAAACGGCGGGAACGTTCTGTTTTGTCGTTCGGCCCGAATCCTCGCGCGGCGTGTACGGCAAAGCCGCCAAGATCAAAGTCACCCTTGAACCCTGATCGGCCGTAAAATGCGCCGTCGATCTTCAGGTCGCATGTCGGCGCCGATCGGCGGATGTGAGCACGGCAATCGCTCTGAATCAATTGTATCCACAGCCCGCAGGCATGTCCTGCGGGCTGTGTGCGTTCGGCGTTGTATTTTTCCGAAAATAAAGCGGCTTGCCGAATCGTTTTTTTGCTGTCCCATATGTGGTGTGCCCCGTTGCGCCCGTTGCGCCCGTCGGCCCCGTGGCACCCGTCGCGCCTGTGGCGCCTGTGGCACCCGTCGGGCCTGCCGCACCCGTTGCGCCTGTTGCGCCCGTCGGACCCGTGGGACCCGTTGCGCCCGTCTCGCCGCTGGTCCCCGTCGCACCGCGCGGAATGACAAAATCAAACAGGGCCGCATTTTCTGTTCCCGAATTGGTGACGGACGCGGCATCCTCGGGCTCGCCCGTGGTCACGGTGCCTACGGCAAGCGTCGCCGCGGTGCCCGTTGCGCCCGTTGCGCCCGTCGGACCCGTGGGCCCCGTTGCGCCCGTCGGCCCCGTGGGACCCGTTGCGCCCGCGTCGCCCGCAGGGCCTGTGGCGCCCGTTGCGCCCGCGTCGCCCGCAGGGCCTGTGGCGCCCGTTGCGCCCGTCGGGCCTGTTGCACCCGTCGGGCCTGTGGGCCCCGTTGCGCCCGCGTCGCCCGCAGGGCCTGTGGCACCCGTTGCGCCGTCCGCACCCGTCGGCCCCGTGGGACCCGTTGCGCCCGTGGCGCCGCTCGGCCCCGTCGGACCCGTTGCACCTGTGGGACCAGTGGGGCCTGTGAGGCCTGTTGCACCTGTCGGCCCTGTGGGACCTGTCGGACCCGTGGGGCCCGTTTGTCCTGCGGGGCCCTGCGCGCCCGTGGGGCCGGGCGGGCCCATCGTTCCGCGCATATAGACGGTCGTCTGGCCGCAGCAGCAGTTGCAACAGCCGCATTGCGGGCAGACACCGAAAAGGTCGAAAAGATCGCTGTCGTTCGGATATTTCATAGTGTTTTTCCTTGGTTTTGTAATCTCAACTGAAAGTAGTGCCGATTGTAGAGAACGTTTGCATCGTTCGGCTTGCAGGCGGCGGCCCGTTCGTTGCATTGCCGTGCGCGCGCATAGTCGCCGAGGCGGTCATAGCATACGCACATCCACATGTAGGGGATGTAGCCGCTGCAATCGGGAAAGGCGAACGCGCCTTGTTCGGCGCCTGACTTTTCGTTGACGGCGAGTTTGTACCAGAAGATCGCCTGTTTCCAGTCCTGCCGCCGCATGAAAAATGCGCCGATGTCGCAACAGACCTCCGGCCGCGGCGGGGCGAAATCGAAACTGCAAAACAGCGCGGCGAGCTCGCGCTCGCGCCTGCCCGTCTGCCGATAACATGCGGCGAGATCGCGGCAGGCGCAGATCTTGTTTTCCGTCCAACCGTTTCCGCGCAAAAACGACTCGTACACGCAGGCGGCTGTGTCGTACAGCCCGTTTTCGAACAACTCGCGTGCAAAGTAAAATTTTTCGCGCTCGCAGGGCATCTTGCCTTTGGAAAAGGTTTTGGCGAAAATGCGCAGGTTCCGATCGCCCGCGGCGCGGCCGTCGGGCTTGCGGTGGGTAACGGCGGCATCGCCCCAAACGACGTTGCCGCCGACGGACATCGCCTCGTGCACGGCGCCTTCCCATACGAAGCCGCACGCGCGCCGCACGATGCGTTCGCGGAAAAAGACGAGCGCGGCGTTTCCGCGATCGTCCACGCCCGCGCGGTAGGGAAGCATATAGGCGTCGACCGAACCGTCCAGGCTGCGTTTGAGGGCGGCAAAGGCCGCAAAAAACTGCGGCTCGATGACGTCGTCGCAGTCCAGCCAGAGGATATAATCGGTATGCGCCCGCGAAAAGGAAAAATTCCGCGCCGCGGCAAAATCGTCCTGCCAGGGGAAATCATACACCGCCGCGCCGTACGACGCGGCGATCTTTTTGGTGCGGTCGTGCGAGCCCGTGTCCGCGACGACGATCTCGTCGGCGAACGGGCGCGCGCTTTCCAGACACCTGCCCAAAACCTGTTCTTCGTCCTTTGCGATCATGCAAAGCCCCAGTGTTGCCATTGTGTTTCTTTTGCGCTCCGTCGGGCGGAAAACCGCCCTGCTGTATATTGTATGCGGCGGCGCGGCAAGGGGTGCGCGGCGGCGGGGAAGGAGTGTAAAGCGCGGCAGGCGCATTGCAGAAAAAGCCGCGCCGCAAAACTTCTGTTTTGCGGCGCGGAAAAAAAGCGGATCTTTTACGCGATCGTTTGCATGTTCGGTTCAGAAACCTTTTCCGATTTCGCCGTCCGTGCAGAAGACGGTGTAATTTCCCGTTTCGCCGTCCCAGTCTTTTCCCTTTTCGACCTGTTTCCATTGCGCTGTGGTTCCGAAAAAGCGAATGGCCTGCAGACCGAAGCATCCGAAAAACGCGCCTGCACCGATTTCGGAAAGAGATGCCGGTACGCATACCGTGCGCAGCGAGGAGCAGGCGTAAAAAGTTGCTTCGGCGATCGTTTTCAGCCGTGTCGGCAGCGCAACGCCTTTCAGTGCCGAACAGTTGGCAAACGCCCGCTCGCCGATCTGCGTGTCTGCCCCGCCGAAGAGAACTTCTTCCAGCGAACCGCAGTCGCAGAAAGCCCAGGGGGCGATGTTTTGCAGCGCTGCGGGAAATCGGATGCCTTCCAGCGCATCGCAGCGGACAAAACACTCCTTTCCGATGCGAACGAGCGCGGCGGGCAACAGGACCTGCGTTAAGGCGGTACAATCCGCAAAGGTCCCTTCCTCCAGTACGGTCACGCCTGCGGGCAGTTCGATCGTTTCGAGCGAAGCGCAACCGGCAAACGCTTCCGCCCCGACGGCGTGCAGTTCTTTGGGGAGCAACGCCGAACAAAGCGCCTCGCAACCGCCGAACGCCCCCCGTCCGATCGTGCGCAGGTGTTTCGGAAACTGTATTTCACGCAGAGAAATGCAATTTTCAAAAGCCTCATCCCCGATCGTGCGCAGCGCGGGCGGCAGGGCGATCTCGGCCAGCGAACAGCAAGCCCGAAAAGCGCCCTCTTCAAGGCGTTCCAGGTGCTCCGGAAACAGCACTTTGCGCAGGGAAGAGCAATACGCAAACGCTTCTTTGCCGAGTGTGTGCGTCTGCGGCGGAAACGACGCGCTTTCCAGCGAGCGGCATCCCTGAAAGCAGCTGGTTCGGACCGCCAGCAGACGGGTGCGGCGCAGATCGATGTCTTTTAAGGACCAGCAATTATAAAAAGCGTATCCTTCGATGAATCGGACGGAGGGCGGCAGTTCCGCCGAAGCCAGTCCGCGGCAGTTGGAAAAGGCGCATGCGGAGATGGTTTCGGGAGCGATCGGTGCAAGGAAATCGTCTGCGCGGATCGAAATGGCGTCCAGGTCGTTGATGGAGGTAACGGTATCCCGCTCAATGGCCAGCAGAGGCTGTTTTTTGAGTTTTTCCCGAATTTTGCGCGCGCGCACAGAAGCATCTTCCTGCAACGGCAAAACGAGCACATCGTCCGCCAAAATTTCAAAGAGCGAATCGCGCTTGTCGGGCGCGATCTGTATGCCCTGTTCGCTCAGCAGGCGCAGCATTTTTTCCGTCGATATGTATTCGCCTGCGCGCACGGTCTTTCCGTCGAGTTCGCGATCGCGCGCGAGGGGAAGGACGATGGGGATAAAGTCCTTTCCGTGCCTGCGTGCAAATTCGATCTCTTCGTGAATGGCGGCGGAAGCGAGCGAATTTTCGCTCAGATAAAATATGACCCCGCGGCAGCAATAGCGGTTGATATAGCGGCGGGCGATCTCCTTCCAGCTGATGCCGGGCACCATTCCGCCGTCATACCAGAATTCCAGTCCCTCTTCCTGCAGGCGCAACATGTCCGGATAAACCGATTTATAATCCTTATGCGAATAACTCACAAAATAATAGTCGTCCGCAATGACGGCGGGGCGAAATTTTTCGGGGATCTCTTCCAGACGCGCCGAACGGCAGATCGCATCGATCTTTTGTGCGATCCCCGCCCGTTTTGCGGTCTGCCCGTGGGATTTGTTCTGCTGCATTCGGCCGCACCTCCTGTACGTTCGTCGCCGCGCGGACTTGTCTGTTTGCGCGCGATAAAATTGCGATTTTCTTTATATTATATACAGATCTGCGTATCTGTCAAGCGCCGCTTGCGAAGGCGGAACAAGGCAGGCGCATCATAAAGCAAAAGCCGCGCCGCAAAACAAATGTTTTGCGGCGCGGCCGTATCGGCAGGATTGTTGCGTTCAGCGCTCGCGGCGCAGGAGCGCGTAGTCGATGGAATCGGTCAGCGCGATCCAACTCGCTTCGATGATGTCTTCGGAAACGCCCACCGTCGTCCAACTGTCCGTGCGGTCGGCGGAGGTGATCAGAACGCGCACCTTTGCCGCCGTCGCCTTGTCCGAATCCAGCACGCGCACCTTGTAGTCGATGAGCGAGACGCCCGCGATGGCGGGGTAGAAGTCGGCGAGCGCCGAGCGGAGCGCCAGGTCCATGGCATGCACGGGGCCTTCGCCGTCCGATGCGGTGATCTTCGCCTCGCCGCGCACGCGGATCTTGACGATCGCGGAGGCGACTTTGCCCTCGATGGCGGGCTGTTCGTTGATGATCTTATAGTTGATCAGGTCGAACGAACTCTTGTACTTTCCCAGGATCTTTTCGACGAGCAGCACGAAACTCGCTTCCGCCGCCTCGTACTGGTATCCCGAGAGCGCCCGTTCTTTGAGCGCGCTCACGATCTCGCCCATTTCCTTGCCGTTTTTGTCGAGGGAGGGGAAATACTTTTTGAGTTTTTCGTAGATGGCGCTCTTGCCCGAGATCTCGGAGAGCAGGAACTTGCGCTTGTTGCCGATCGCTTCGGGGTCGACGTGTTCGAAGGAAGAGGAATATTTGAGCACGCCGTCCGCATGCATGCCCGCCTTGTGCGCGAACGCGTTCATGCCCACATAGGGCTGGTTCTGCGGAATGGCGGTGTTCGCCGTCTCCGCGATCGCCATGGCGCTCTCGTAGATGCGGGGCATATTTGCGGCGGGGATGCACTCGTAGCCGCGCTTTAATTGCAGGTTGCAGATGACGGTGGCGAGGTTGGTGTTGCCGCACCGTTCGCCGAACCCCAGAAAGGTGCCCTGTACCTGCCGCGCGCCCGCCTTGACCGCCTCGATGGAATCGGCGACCGCCAGCCCGCCGTCGTTGTGGCAGTGGATGGCGACGACGGTGTCGGGGAAGGCGTCCGTCACTTTTTTGGTGATCTCGTACGCCTCGTCGGGAAAGATGCCGCCGTTGGTGTCGCACAGGCACAGGCAGTACGCGCCCGCTTCGGACGCGGCGCTGAGCGCCTGCATCGCGTAGGCGGGGTCGGTCTTGTACCCGTCAAAGAAATGTTCGGCGTCGAAGATGACCTTTTTGCCGCGCGCGGACAAAAACCGCACGCTCTCGCCGATCATGGCGATGTTCTCTTCGGGCGTCGCTTTGAGTACGTCGGTGGCATGGCGGATGTGGCTCTTGCCGAAGATGGCGACGTATTCGGTGTTTGCGGCGATCAGCGAAGCGAGGTTGGCGTCCTCTTCGGCGGACACCCCCTTGCGGCGGGTGGAACCGAACGCGACGATGGCCGCATGTTCGAGTTTCATGCCGCTCACGCGCTGGAAGAACTGCATTTCGGCGGGGTTGGAGTAGGGGTTGCCCGCTTCGATGAAGTCCACGCCCAGTTTGTCCAGCGTCTCGATGATCTTGATCTTGTCGTCGACGGAAAAAGAGATGTTCGCGCCCTGCGCGCCGTCGCGCAGGGTGGAATCAAAGATCTGCAACTTTTGCATAAACACCTCGTGCCGCATGTGCGGCGTGGGTTAAATTTTCTCTGCGGTGCGCCCGTGCGCGCGCATGCGGCGCGTTTCGGGCTTACTTTTTGAACACAGCGCCGTTGCTCGCCGAATCCACCTGCGCGCGGTACCGTTTGAGATATCCGTCCACGGGTTTTTCCAGCGGCTTGAAGGCGGCGAGGCGGGCTTTGAGTTCCTCTGCGGGGATGCGCAGGTCGATGGTGCCGCCCGGGATGTCGATGTCGATGATGTCGCCCTCGCGGATGACGCCGATGGGCCCGCCCGCCGCCGCTTCGGGGCAGACGTGCCCGATCGCCGCGCCGCGCGTCGCGCCCGAGAACCTGCCGTCGGTGATGAGCGCGACGTCCGCGCCCAGTCCCGCGCCCACGATTGCCGAAGTCGGGGAGAGCATCTCGCGCATGCCGGGGCCGCCCTTCGGTCCTTCATAGCGGATGACGACCACGTCGCCCTTGACGATCTTGCCCGTGGAGATGGCTTCCATGGCGGCCTCTTCGCTGTCGAACACGCGCGCGGGCCCGCTGTGGCGGAGCATGGCGGGGTCGACGGCGCTCTTTTTCACCACCGCGCCTTCGGCGGCGATGTTGCCTTTGAGGATGGCGAGCCCGCCCGTCGGCGAGTAGGGGTTGTTCATGGGGCGGATGACGTTGTCGTCCAGCACGCGCGCGTTCTTGACCCGCTCGTGCTGCGAAACGCCCGAAACGGTCATCGCCGAGCCGTCGAACAGTCCCGCCGCTTCGAGTTGGCGGATGACGGCGGAAATGCCGCCCGCCTCGTTGAGATCCTCGATGTAATGTTCGCCCGCGGGCGCCAGTTTGCAGATGTGCGGCACCTTCGCGCTCACTTCGTTGAAGGTGTCGATGGAAAATTCGCTCTCGGGCATGCCCATCTCGCGCGCAACGGCGAGCAGGTGCAGGACGCTGTTGGAGGAAGCGCCGATCGCGTTGTCCACCGCCACGGCGTTGCGGATCGCCTTGGGCGTGAGGACTGTGGAGGGGCGGATGTCCTTGCGGACGGCGTTCATCACCGCTTCGCCCGTCTCTTTGGCGAGCATCAGGCGGCGGGAATACACCATGGGGATGGTGCCGTTGCCGGGCAGGGCCATGCCCAGCGCCTCGGTCAGGCAGTTGAGGCTGTTCGCCGTGAACATGCCCGAGCAGGAGCCGCAGGTCGGGCAGGAAGAGCATTCATATTCGTGCAGTTCGTTCTCGTCGATCTTGCCGGCGTTATAGGCTCCCACCGCCTCGAACATGGAGGAGAGGGAAAGCCGTTTTCCGTGCATGCGCCCCGCGAGCATGGGCCCGCCCGAAACAAAGGCACAGGGCAGATCCAGCCGCACGGCGGCAAGCAGCATGCCGGGCACGATCTTGTCGCAGTTGCCCACGAACACCACGCCCGAGAAGGCGTGCGCGCGCGCCAGGATCTCGGCGCTGTCGGCGATGATCTCGCGCGAAGGCAGGGAATAGCGCATGCCCGCGTGTCCCATCGCGATGCCGTCGCACACGCCGATGGAGGGCACCACCACGGGCTTGCCGCCCGCGGCGATCACGCCCTCTTTCACCGCTTCCGCGATGCGGTCGAGGTACATGTGTCCCGGGATGATCTCGCTCTGCGCGCAGACGATGCCGATGATGGGCTTTTTCATCTCGCTGTCCGTCCAGCCGAGCGCGCGCATGAGCGAGCGCTGCGAGGACATTGCCGTTCCTTCCGAAAAAATGTTGTTCATTGTCTTTTACCTTCTGAATCTGAAAAAATAAAACGAAGTGTGTTCGTTGTCGGTTTTCGGGATGCGCCGCCTGTCGGCGCCGCCTCAGATGCGCTCGTTGTAGTCCACGAGGTCGTTGAGGCATTTTTCGCCGCGCGAGAGCGCCGTCACGCCCGTGCGCGCCATCTCCAGGATGCCGTACGGCTGCAATACGCGGATGAACCCGTCCAGTTTGTTGGGTTCGGCGGTCAGTTCGAGCACGGCGGTGGTCGGGGAGAGGTCCACGAACTTCGCCTTGTAAATGTCCTTCACGGCGAGCAGTTCGGCGCGCTTGTCCGCGGGCGCGTTCACCTTGGCGAGCAGCAGTTCGCGCAGCACCGAATCGTCCTCGGAGGCGACGGTGATCTTTTTCACGTCGATGAGTTTGTCCAGTTGTTTGGTCATCTGCGAAAGGGCATACTCGTCGCCGTCGAGCAGGATGGTCACGCGCGAAAAGCGTTCGTCCTCCGTCGCGCAGGCGGTGATGCTGTGAATGTTGAAACAGCGCCGCGCAAACAGCCCCGAAAGGCGGGTCAGAACGCCGCTCTTGTTGGCAAGCAGAGCCGTAATGGTGTAATGTTGCATAGCCGCCTCCTCAAAGTTTGGTGATGATGTCTTCAAAACTCTTGCCGGGCGCGATCATGGGCAGCACCTTATCGTCTTGCCCGATGCGGCAGTCGACGAGCACGGGCCCGTCCTGCGCGAATGCTTGGGCGAGCACCTTCGGCGCGTCTTCGGCGCGTCCGAGCACATATCCCTTGGCGCCGAACGCCTCGGCCAGTTTCACATAATCGGTCTCGCGGTCGAGGGTGGTCTGCGAATAGCGCTTGCCATAGAACAGCGTCTGCCACTGGCGCACCATGCCCAAAACGTTATTGTTCATGAGCAGGATGACGATGGGGAGGCGGTAGGTGACGGCGGTGCACAGTTCGTTGCAGTTCATGTGAAAGGAACCGTCGCCCGTGACCAGCACCGTCTTTTTGCCCGTGCCCGCGCAGGCGCCGATTGCCGCGCCCATGCCGAAGCCCATGGTGCCCAGTCCGCCGCTCGAAATGAGGGTGCGCGGCTTGCGGAAGGCGTAATACTGCGCCGTCCACATCTGGTGCTGGCCCACGTCGGTGGCGACGGGGGTGTCCGCGTCGCACAGCGCCTGCGCCGCCTGCAGAATGCGCGCCGCGGGCAGGGGATCGGCGTTCGCTTTTCCGTAATCGCGGTAGGCGGCAACTTCTTTGCGCCATTCGCCGCGTTCCGCCTGCGTGAGCAGGGGAAGCAGCGCTTTGAAAGTCTCGTTCAGGTCGGCGAGCACCGAGAGGTCGGCGCGCACGTTCTTGTCGATCTCGGCGGCGTCGATATCCAGTTGGATGATCGTCTTGCCCGCGCGGAATTTTTCGCGGTTTCCCGCCACGCGGTCGGAAAAGCGCATGCCGCACACGATCACGACGTCCGCGCGGCGGAAGGCCTTGGCGGCGGCGTCCGTCCCGTGCATGCCGATCATGCCGAGAAAGGCATCGTCGTCGGCAGGGAACGCGCCCAGTCCCATCAGCGTGCAGCACACGGGCGCATCCAGTTTTTTGGCGAACGCGGCAAGGCTTTCGGCGGCGTTCCCGCCCACGCATCCGCCGCCCGCGATGATGAGCGGGCGTTTGGCGCGTTCCAGTGCCTCGCACACGTCGCCCAGCGATGCGGGAGCCACGGGGCGCGGCGCATAGCGCGCGGGCGTCTGCGGCGCAAATTCCGCCTTTTCGGTCTGGATGTTCTTGGGAATGTCGATGAGCACGGGGCCCTTTCTGCCCGAAGAGGCGATGTAAAACGCCTCGCGGACGGTATCGGCGAGGGTGGAGACGTCCTTGACGATGTAGTTGTGTTTGGTCACCGGCATGGTGATGCCCGCGATGTCCACTTCCTGGAAACTGTCCCTGCCGAGGTTGGAAACGGTCACGTTGCCCGTGATGGCGACGAGGGGAACGGAATCCATGTACGCGGTGGCGATGCCGGTCACGAGGTTGGTGGCGCCGGG
This sequence comes from uncultured Clostridia bacterium, assembly GCA_944341895.1. GTDB lineage: Bacteria > Bacillota > Clostridia > Christensenellales > Borkfalkiaceae > Borkfalkia. The sequence goes on along the minus strand of CALVMB010000011.1, from coordinate 846 downwards.
GCCGGAAGTGGCGATCACCACGCCCGTCTTGCCCGTCGCGCGGGCGTAGCCGTCGGCGGCGTGCGCCGCGCCCTGTTCGTGCGCGGTGAGGATATGGCGCAGGCTCCCGTCGCGGTAAAGCGCGTCGTAAATGTCGAGCACGCACCCGCCGGGGTAGCCGAACACGGTGTCTACGCCTTGTTCTTTGAGGCAGCGAATGAGGATCTCGGCGCCGCTGTATTGCATGAAACAACTCCTCTCCGCCGCGGATGCGGCGGCAAAATGCACAGTTTACAGTCTGTCATTATAAAATAAACGCGCGGCGGCTGTCAAGTATTTCGGCAGCGCGGCGTGGCTGCAGGCGGGTGCGGAAGGGGCATTTTCGGGAATATCGCGACGCGCCGCGCGAGAAAATTTTCAAACGGCGGCAAAAACAGTTGACAAAATGCAAGCGATGTTTTATTCTTATAAAGCACCTTTGCGGAAGAGGGCTTTTTCGCGGTGCGCGCATATCGCGGGGTGGAGCAGTTCGGTAGCTCGTCGGGCTCATAACCCGAAGGTCGCAGGTTCGAATCCTGCCCCCGCAACCAAATGGCGGCGTAGCTTAGTTGGTTATAGCGATCGGTTCATACCCGATAGGTCGTAGGTTCGAATCCCACCGCCGCTACCATTGAAAAACACCCGCGGAACGCGGAAATTCATACGGCGCTCGCGCCGGCCAAAGCGGCCCCATGGTCAAGCGGTTAAGACATCGCCCTTTCACGGCGGTAACTCGGGTTCGAGTCCCGATGGGGTCACCATCTGCTAACAAATCCGAACACCCTTGTTCGGATTTGTTTTTTATAAACTCTCCGAGTTCGGAACTCT